>JAZSRO010000009.1:0-2189 GCA_045538515.1 Acutalibacteraceae bacterium
ACCGATACCGCGGATGCGTACAGTTGCAGAAGTACCTGGTTGACCATTTGAGCTGGTTGTTTGTACACCTGATACGGTACCAGACAACGCGTTAGTCAAGTTTGATACTTGGCGCTTTTCCAATTCTTCGCCCTTTACAACTGATGCAGAACCTGTAAATGCAGACTTCTTAGCAGTACCATAAGCTACTACCATTACTTCGTCGAGCATTTCGCTATCTGACTTCATGTAAACCTTGATGTTTTCCTTGATGGCAACTTCTACTGTTTGCATACCGATGTATGAAATAACAATAGTCTTTGCCGAACTCGGCACATTAGTTAATTTAAAATCGCCATCGATACCGGTAATAGTACCCAATTGAGTGTCCTTTACCAAAACCGATGCTCCGATTACTGGTTGCCCGTCTTCTTCAGAAATTACAACACCTGTAACGGTCTGAGTTTGGGCAGTTGCTAAGCCTATCCCAACAAAAAGACAGGCCAATAACAGCATGATTTTTCTTTTCATAAATTCTCTCTTAAAGTTAAACTTTACGTTAATTGTTTCAATACTCTAATGAAATGCAAAAGTACTAATATTTCTAAAAATGACAATAGCAATGGCAAAAAAATCTTTCAAATATATCAAAATGTCAACGCATTTAACTAAATAATTGGCATTGTGTATGAGGAATTTAACATTTTGATTTCCTATTATTAGTAAATTCACACGCTCAATTGATGGTTTTAACACTTGTAGCAGTGGTTTTTTAATCATGAATAGACGAAAATGCACTATTACAAGCAGTTGTAGTGTGTATATATATTCACTATTTATTCTTTTTAACATTATTCTTTCTTCGCAGGAGCCTCTTGCTATGTTGCGAAAATGTGATAGATTTATGCCTATTTATTATTGTATATATGGTGCTTTTCTGAAGCTAGTAGGTGGTGGCTTGAATAGTATGTTTTTTGGCGAAAAACTTGTACAATATTACGGTGGTATTTGCGTGTGGTTTTCTTTTCCTTCGTTCGAAAAAAAAATCTCATATGCCGAAAAGAAAAGATTTAGTGACTGAATATAGTTAAATCAGCGGTGCTGATTATTGAAACAGCATCGCTGATTCACGAAACAACGCTGCTGATTTATGAATCAGCGACGTGGTTTTGTTTTTTCTCAGTCGAAAATTGGTTTCTTTGTTGTGTGTTGTTGTTTTATCTTCGGCAGTTGAAAGGAAAATTGTTCGTAAATCGTAAAGAAAACGGTCTTCTTTTTTGTTAGATAATAATCTATGATTATTTTTGTAGCTGATTTTGTTGAAATAGTAGCGGATTAGAAATAAAAAACAAGAATGAAAGAATTTGTAATTTCTGAAGTACAAACCGAAACTGCTGTGCTTGTGGGACTTGTTACCAAAACGCAGGACGAACGACGCACTAATGAGTATTTGGACGAATTGGCTTTCTTGGCCGAAACAGCCGGTGCACAAGTGGTGAAGCGTTTTACCCAAAAGTTGGATAGTCCTAACTCGGTGACCTACGTAGGAAAAGGAAAACTTGAAGAGATTAAGCAATATATCTTGGATGAAGCCGAAGCCGAACGCGAAATCGGTATGGTGATTTTCGATGATGAGTTGTCGGCCAAGCAGATACGCAATATAGAGGGCGAACTGAAGATTAAAATCTTGGATAGAACATCGTTGATTCTCGACATCTTTGCCATGCGTGCGCAGACGGCTAACGCCAAAACGCAGGTGGAATTGGCCCAATATAAATATATGCTTCCGCGCCTGCAACGCCTTTGGACGCACTTGGAACGACAAGGTGGTGGATCGGGTGCCGGTGGCGGTAAAGGTTCGGTAGGTCTTCGTGGCCCGGGTGAAACGCAGTTGGAAATGGACCGCCGTATCATCCTTAAACGTATGTCGTTGCTGAAAGAACGCTTGGCCGAAATAGATAGGCAAAAGGCTACTCAACGCAAAAATCGTGGTAGGTTGATTCGTGTAGCCCTTGTGGGATATGCCAACGATGGCAAAGCGACCTTGATGAACCTACTTGCCAAAAGCGAGGTGTTTGCCGAAAACAAACTGTTTGCTACACTCGACACGACCGTGCGCAAGGTTATCATTGAAAACTTACCTTTCCTCCTGAGCGATACGGTAGGTTTTATTCGTAAGTTGCCAACAGACTTGGTTGATTCGTTCAAAT
>JAZSRO010000054.1:0-2415 GCA_045538515.1 Acutalibacteraceae bacterium
TATCTCTCGATAATTCTTACTTGTAATATTTTCAAGGATTATTATGATAAGAATGGTTACGAAGCTCGTCTTTTGAGCAGAAGCGCGGAAGACTCTGCTACGGTTACGAGCCCTCTTATTCCTTGGAACACCTGTGGCATGTCGCATTCTACGGTCTTGAATGTCGCTACTTTGTCATATCTTCCATATTGTCTCTTCAATATCCTAAGCCCGTTGATGTCGATAATAGTGGCGGCAGTAGGGTATAGGATATTGAAGAAAAACGTTAATCTATCTTAATCTCATTAAAAGATGTAAGATGCAACTTCGACTTGCCGAAAAAAGATCCGCGCAGATCCTCGCGATACGTGGAGCTTGATTAAGTCGCCGAGTCACCAAGTCACCAAGTCCCCGAGACCGAATAAAAAGATCCGCGTAGATCCTTGCGATACGCGGAGCTTGATTAAGTCTCCGAGTCACCAAGTCACCAAGTCACCCGGTCACCAAGTCTTTGAGACCGAAAAAAAGATCCGCGCAGATCCTCGTGATACGCGGAGCTTGATCAAGTCACGAAGTCACCAAGTCTCCGAGTCACCAAGTTTAAAAAAAAGATTCGTGAAAATTCGCGCTTATTCGCGGAGCTTGATTAAGTCACCAAGTCACCAAGTCCCCGAGTCACCAAGTTTAAAAAAAGATTCGTGAAAATTCGCGCTTATTCGTGGATATATTCCAATATCTGCTCCGCATGAATCTTCGTCTTTATCTCTTTCGGACTAAAAATCTTCTCAATAATTCCTTCCTCGTTGACGAGATATGTCGTTCTGAGAGTCCCTATTGTTCTGCGACCGCAAGCCACTTTCTCTCCCCAGCAACCTAACTGTTGGAGTAGGGTAGTGTCGGTGTCAGCTATAAGAGGAAACTCCAACCCCTGAGCCTCAGCGAATTTCTTCTGAAGCTCTCTCTTGTCTTTGCTTACGCCGATTATCGAATAACCCGCTGCTTCCAACTCAGCCTTATGCGCTTGAAGCGAGCAAGCTTCCGCGGTGCAGCCGCTGGTGTTAGCCTTCGGATAACTGTAAAGAACAATCTTTCTACCTCTGTAATCGCTGCTTTTTATTTCGTTACCATCTTGGTCAATGCCTAAAACTTCTGGTATTCTATCTCCAATATTCATAGTTTTGTTGTTTTAATGTTAATATTGCAAATTTACAAAAAAATGTTTGTATAGTAAACTCTAAACCCACAATTATACACCATAACCTTTACGCCCTTTACCCTTTACACCCTTTACACCTTTACCCCATCACTCCATCACTCCATTACTTCATTCCTTCTTTACCTCTCCACTTCTCAGCTTTTCAGCTTTTCAACTTTTCAATTGTACATTGTTAACTGTTAATTGTTAATTCTTTTTTTTTGGCGTTCCGGCTGAGCCGTGGGGCTTTCCGCTGTATCTTTGCTCGCTATGTGTTCGTCCCGCCACTAATCCCTTCTCACAATCTTCGTTTCCGTTCCCGCTATGAAAACCCAGCATGGCTCGCAAAGGATGCCGCTCCAATCCCTAACGCGAGTGGCTGCTGCTATAAATGGCGCTGCTTGGAAAATCTGTGCTGCTATTAATTAATAAGGTGTAAAGTTTGGAAGGTTTAAAGGTATAAAGGTAGTAAAGGTAATAAAGGAAGTAAAGGTGATAAAGGTAGTAAAGGTTTAAAAGGTAGTAAAGTTACTAGAGGTGATAAAGAAAGTAAAGGTTTAAAGGTGTAAAAAGGTATAAATAGTTAAAAGTTACTGTTGGAGTTAAATGTCTTCAATAAACGTTTATCCTCTGTGTTCAATGCGACTCTGCTGGACTTTGCCTTGTAGACCTGTTGTCCTGTTGTCTTGTAGACTTAAAAAAACGGTGCTAAAACCGTTCTGTTTTTCTTCTGGTTTTTGGATTTTGTGATATTTTTTCATTCAAATTGGTCCTAAAACGGAGCAAAAAAGTCGAAAAAAGCCGTAAAAACGTAATGGAATTACAGAAATTTGAATATTTTTCATCATATAACACATTGGCAATCAGCCAGAATAAAAACAATTCAAAAAAAGTGAAAAAAAGTTTTAAAAAGTGTTGGAGGGAAAGGAAAAGTGTGTATCTTTGCACTCGCAAAACAACGGGAACGCGGGGTTGAAAAGAAGAGAGGTTGTTGAGCGCAGTTCTTTGAGAGAATGATCCAAGCAAAGTCTGAAAGGTAAGTGTAAAAAAAACCTTATCAATTCTGAAAGATAAATCCGAGTCAAGACAGAAAACATTAGAAAAGAAATACAATTTACAAAGAAGAGTTTGATCCTGGCTCAGGATGAACGCTAGCGGCAGGCCTAATACATGCAAGTCGGACGGTAAATGGCCCTTCGGGGCTATGAGAGTGGCGCACGGGTGCGTAACGCGTATGCAAC
>JAZSRO010000029.1:0-2186 GCA_045538515.1 Acutalibacteraceae bacterium
ATATTCGGACCTGTATTAAAGTGGTGTCTTCACTATTCAATAGCAGGGTTTGAAGTGTGGCTTGGTGAAATTATCGTTGCGTCGTCAATATTAATACTGTTTGGCGTTTTGAATATTTTGGGCGTTAAAAAAGCGGGTTACGTTCAAATTGTTCTCGCGGTACTATTAGTAGTATCTGTATTCGTTCTGTTCGTTTCGGCATTAGCGTCGCCTTATGCAACGCTTGAAAACACCGCACCTGTATGGGGGTTTGATAAAGCGGCGGCAGTAGAAGCCGGCGCATACGACGCAAAGCACGCTATAAGCGATTCAGGCATTGCAGGCAGTATTTTGGCGACTTTTGCGATCGCGCCTTGGGCGTTCGTTGGTTTCGATACTATTCCGCAAGCGGCTGAAGAATTTAAATGCTCGTATAAAAAAGTTATATTTATAATGGTGTTAGCAATCGTATTCGGTGCGTTTGTTTATATTTCAAACAACACCATTGCGGCGGCGGCGCTTGATAACTGGCCCGACCTTATAGTAGACGCCGAAGGTACGCCTTGGCTACTACTCGTTGCGGCAGAAAAACTTTTAGGGCCGTTCGGTAAAGTTCTTGTAGGTGTTGCGGTAAGCTGCGCAGTATTGTCAGGAATTATGGGGTTCTATCTTGCATCTTCAAGACTTATGTATTCAATGAGCAAAGAAGGGTACTTACCGTCGATGTTCGGTAAGATTGACGAAAAGTACGGTACGCCTAAAAACGCCATTATTTTCTGTATGATCGTTTCGCTTGCAGGGCCAGTTTTAGGCAGGGAAGCACTCGGTTGGTTTGTGGATATGAGTGCAATAGGCGCGTCGATAGGTTTTATGTTTACAAGCCTATCAACGTATAGGACGGTGAAACGCGACGGTGACGGAACGGTGCTACTTAAAATTTTAGCTATTTTAGGGACGGTGTTTTCAATAGCGTTTATGGTACTGCAACTCATACCTATTCCAGGATTAAGCGGTGTAAACTTTAGTTGGCAAAGTTACGTTATGCTCGGTGTGTGGGTGGTTTTAGGCCTTGTTTTCTACTTTATAAAACGCAAGACTATAAACGCATCAAGCGGCGAGGATTTTCTTGCTGAGAATAACTAAATAATAAAATATAAAAAGGCGAAGTCAAATGGGCGTGTCCCATAGGGATTTTTAGAACATTCTAAAAGAGTAGCAAATCATTGCTACTCTTTTCATTTTTGCTTTGCAAAACACACGACTTTGCCTGCAAAGTATAGTGTGCTACACTTTTGAGAATTTTCCACAAAATATATCAACTAGACAAATTGGAATTTGTTAGTATCTATTACCATAAATTGATTTCGCTTTTTCAGTATATTTCTTTACGAACTCGGTCTTTGCGTTTGTATAAGCATCTCGATTATGCTCGTATTCTTTCCATAAAGAAATCTTTAATTTTTCATACTCTTTTGCTATATCGGGAAACTCGATAAGATAATCCCTAAAATACAATTCATCATTATCCCCTGCATATCTTAAATGCAAATGAAATACTTTCTCGGCAAATCCATTTTCGGTATATCCTTTGTTAAAGGACATACCGTTTTCACTTTGCGACATACAAATATAGCCATTGTTTGTAATCAAATCTTTATAATCAAGCAAGTTGCTTTTCTTGGGAACTTCTACAAGAATGTCAATGATTGGTTTTGCCCATATAGCAGGGATTGCCGTACTTCCTATATGGCTTATTTTTTTAACCTGCGGAAGAATATTTTTCAATAGGTTTTCTTCTTCAAAATACCATTCCTTCCAATGGTCTTGATGTTTCGTTAAAATGATAGGAAACAACTGCCACAGTTCTTCCAAACTCATTTCGGTTAATTTTTTGCTCATTATACACTCCGTCAAATTCTTATTTTCCTAACTGTTCGACCTATTGGAATTTGTTGATTATCTCTCTAATCGAATAAGATATTCTGTTGTATCTTCTTCAAGTTTTTTATCTGCCGTTATTCTGAAACCGTGTCCCTCATAAAAGCGGATGGCACGGGTGTTCTTTTCCAATGCCCATAAAGTTTTTGCATTGTGATTTTCAATGGCGTATATCAAAAGGTTAGAGCCGATACAATTTCCTTGAAGCACAGGCTCAACAAATAACTTTTTGATTTCTTGGTTTTCTATTTGAATAAACCCCTTAACCG
>JAZSRO010000076.1:0-3334 GCA_045538515.1 Acutalibacteraceae bacterium
AATACCTATCTTAGAGCCATTTTCTATAGCTCATTTCATCAATGCTGACGCATCAATTTGTCCTCTTTACTCTGAGTCTTTTCCTCAGAATTGTCGGGTCCTTTTATTTCTTATCGTTGTTTAATTTTCAAGGTCCAAGCCTCTCCCTTTCTTTAGGGCGCCCGATTATAATACCACATACTTCCCCCGTTGTCAACACTTTTTTTCAATTTTTTTCAAAAAAATTTTTAGCGCATTTTTTAGCCCAATGTATCTATTTTTACAAGATGGGAATAATTGTTTTAAGAAGAAAACAAAGGGACTGATTTGATGAAAAAAATAATTAAAATAATCGCCGCCGTCCTTATATATATAATATGTATAGCGCCGCAGTGTTTTTCGCTATCAAAAATCGGTTCGCGCGGCGAAGAGGTCAGACAAATTCAAAACGCACTTATAAAGCGCGGATATTATATTGGTACGGTTGACGGTATTTTCGGCACACGAACCGAACACGTACTCAAGCATTTTCAAAAGCACAGTGGTCTTACCCCTGACGGCATAGCAGGGCCCAAAACACTAAAGGCGCTTGGGATAACAAGTGGCTCGACTACCACCACCGGAAACGGTTATTCTTCTGCCGATTACGAACTACTCGCCCGACTTATATCCGCCGAGGCGCGTGGCGAACCTTACATTGGTCAGGTGGCGGTTGGCGCAGTTGTGCTCAACCGAGTTGCACACCCCTCGTTCCCCGCAAGTATCAGCGGCGTAGTTTATCAAGCCGGTGCATTCTCTTGCCTTTATGACGGTCAGTTTTATGAGCCTGTTGCCGACTCGTGTTACAGCGCGGCTCGTGATGCCCTCAACGGAATGGACCCCAGCGGCAACGCCATTTACTACTATAACCCCGTCACAGCAACAAACAAATGGATACGCAGCCGCCCCGTTATAACCACAATCGGAAGGCATGTTTTTTGCAGTTGACAGAACAAAGGTCAAAGAAAGTCAAAGAAAATTTCAGAAAACTCTTGACATACCCCGCAAGTAGTGGTAAAGTATAATTAGCACTCAAAGAGTTTGAGTGCTAATTAGTGACCGGGGGGTGATTTTGTGGAACTTAATGAACGCAAACGCGCGATTCTTTCGGCGATTATTGGCGCTTACACCCAACACGGTGAGCCTATTGGTTCGAAGGCGCTTTGCGATATGCTTGATTTCACACTCTCCTCTGCTACACTGCGAAACGAAATGAGCGATTTGTGCGAACTTGGATATCTTGAGCAACCGCACACCTCGGCGGGACGAATTCCCACCGTTTTGGCATACAAACTTTATATTGATGACCTTATGCAGCGCGACACCGTTTCGGGCGATATGAAACTGATTATTGATTCTATGCTATCTAATATTTCAGGCGGTGTTGATGACATTGCGCTCAGTGCGAGTCAGATTTTATCCGAACTCACAGGTATGCCTGTTATCACATCACGCGTTGCGGATTTATCCGATAAAATTAAACGCGTTGCTTTTATGCCTTTGGGCGCTCGCTCGATTTTGATTGTACTTATGACCGAAAACGGTATTGTTAAAAGCACTTCCCTGCGGTGCGATATGAACTCTAATCCGCAAATTACCGAAGAGTTGCAAACTCTTTGTGAAAAACACATTGTAAACAAGCCGTTATCCATTCTTACTAAAACATATTTACAGCAGATGATTACGTTCGCTAACGATATTTCGATTATTTCGCTTTTAGCCCCTCTTTTTGAACTTATTGAAGATGCTAAAAGTTCCAAGATTATTTTGCGCGGCGAATCAAAACTTTTCCGCTATTTCAATCACGAAGGTGAAGTTTTCAGGCTTTTTGAACTTTTATCGCAAAAGGAACTTATGCTTTCTCTGTTTTCAAGTGTCGAGTCGCCTGTTGGCGTACTTTTTGGAAACGACACCGATATAAACGAACTTAAACCCACCACCATTGTTTTGGCAAAATACGGAACGGGCGAAAACACGCTCGGGCAGATTGGTGTTATCGGTCCTACGAGAATGTCTTACGACCGACTAATCCCGAGTCTTGAGTATTTTGCAGAAAAAATGAGTGAGATAATAAAGGATACTTTGGTATGATTGGAGGAATATAAATGGCTAAAAAGAACGAAAAGGTTGAAAAAGCCGAGACTACTGCCGAGGTTACGCCCGAAAGTGCAGAGGTTGTTCCCTCTTTAGAGGAAGAACTTGAAAAACAGAAAGACCTGTTTTTACGCACGGCGGCGGAATTTGATAACTACAAAAAGCGCACAGAGCGCGAAAGGGTTATGACTGCCGAATACGCCAAGGCTAACATGCTCAAGGCATTTTTGCCTGTGTTTGACAATGTTGACAGGGCAGAAGAATGTGACCCACAGAGTGCTGACTATGCTAAAGGCGCTATGATGATTGTGAAGCAACTCAAAGAGATTGTTGGCACACTCGGTCTCACAGAAATAGGTGCTGTTGGCGACAAGTTCGACCCCAACTTACACGAGGCGGTTATGCACGAAGAAAACGAAGAACTGGAAGAAAACACTATTACACAAGTTTTTCAAAAAGGTTACCGCATTGGCGATACGGTTATACGCGCCGCTATGGTCAAGGTGGCTAACTAACATAAAAAAATATATTAAAACTCATATACGGAGGTTATTATTATGGGAAAAATTATTGGTATTGACTTAGGAACAACAAACTCTTGCGTTGCTGTTATGGAAGGCGGCGAAGCCGTTGTTATTGCTAACGCAGAAGGTGCAAGAACTACACCGTCTGTTGTTGCATTCTCTAAAACAGGCGAACGCATGGTAGGTCAGATTGCAAAGCGTCAGGCTATTACTAACCCCGACCGCACAATCAGTTCTATCAAACGCGAGATGGGCACATCCTACACCGTTAACATTGACGGCAAGGATTACACACCGCAAGAAATTTCGGCTATCACTTTGCAGAAACTCAAAAGCGATGCTGAGGCGTATCTTGGCACAACAGTAACCGAGGCTGTTATTACTGTTCCCGCTTATTTCACAGACGCACAGCGCCAGGCAACAAAAGATGCCGGTAAGATTGCAGGTCTTGAGGTTAAGAGAATTATAAACGAGCCGACTGCTGCAGCACTTGCTTACAGCATTGACAAGGAAGACGACCAGAAGGTTAAAGTCGGATCGTAGCCATGTCGTTCTGTGAGCCAAGGAGTTGTTATCAGGTCTTGTCTTCCTAAGACCGCTTGGCCTCCGACTTGGTCTTGAGGTTAAGAGAATTATAAACGAGCCGACTGCTGCAGCACTTGCTTACAGCATTGACAAGGAAGACGACCAGAAGGTTA
>JAZSRO010000022.1:0-1882 GCA_045538515.1 Acutalibacteraceae bacterium
AGTTTGGAACAAGCCAGCCGCTGGGCTCAAATCCGGGCAAAACAGGAAGAACTCTCTGCCGGTATCGTAACCGCATTTGAGGTTCCAGATAATCTTTTTGAACATCCTGAACTGCGTATAAAAACTTTTGAAAATGCCAATGAAGAGTGGTTGGATTTTGTTCTGGCTAACCGCAAAGATGTTGACTTTGACCACGAATTTGATATTGTCAGAGGACCTGTTGCCAATGACCGGGTGTACGTCTGCTTGAATATGTTGGAAGATGGTTTGGCAGACCGGGAAACGGTTATCAAAAAATTAAAAGCTTATGTATTGGCAGATCAGATATTGTTCCATACAGCCAAGTCGCTGTTGTTTTTGGAATACTCGGCAACGGAGGAAGTATCATGCAAGTAACGCAGAAAAATCTTTACAACCTCATCCCACCCAAAGCGGCAAAAATCACCACCATGCTGCGATCGAGCCGCAACATGGCAGTGAAACAAGCATTACTGACTTTTTACAGTTCAAACGCATATAAACTTTTGGAACGGGAAGAAACCAAACTGTGGTACGCCAGCCCCGCCCAGATTTTTGCAGAACATCTGACTGTTCCCAAACGTTCCCGCAAAAGTTATCAGAATGGTCCCGGTCGCAGTAAACTTGCCCCTTACGCAGAACAGATCAAAGAATGGCAATCTAAAGGAATGACTTTGAGGGAAATCGCCGCTGAATTAAAAAACTATGGCTGTACCACCACTGCCCAAAACATTTCACTTTTCTTGAAGAAATAGTTTGATGAATTATCCGACGACACAATCTTCGCTATTGGAAAGAGTGCAGCAGGGCGATGAAATTTCGTGGAACGAATTTTATTTCCGCTACGCTCCCGTTATCCGTGCCGCTGGGATGGGTTTCAAATTCAATGAAACTGAATGTGATGACCTTATCCAGCAGGTGATGCTGAAGTTTTTTAATTATGCAGAGACCTTTGTGTACCGCAAAGGTGAAGTTAAATTCCGCACCTATTTCGCCCAAATTGTCCGCAGTCAGGCGGTGGATATGATTAGAAAAAGTGCCGCACAGAAAAACCTGCATTATGAACTTCCTGACAATCCCGATCCATTCAACGAACTTTTTATGGAAGAGTGGCGCAAAGCTGTTTTTGAAGAAGCCAAAGCGGAATTGCGGTTGCGGGTGGATGAAAAAACATTTATGGCGTTTGAACTTTACGGGTTGCAAAACCGCAAAGTTGATACGGTTGCTGATATTCTCGAAATGACTCCCAATCAGATTTATGCTGCTAAAAATCGTTGCCTGAATATTTTGCAGAAAATTATTCAGCGGCACAATGAAAATGATGGAGAATTGCACCTTGAAATATGATGTTAGCAGTCAAATCGGCGATTATACGCTTCTTGCTCATTGCGGCAAAGGAGCGTATGGGATGGTTTTTCTTGCTGAAAACAGCGTTACGCATCAAAAAGTTGCTCTCAAAATAATTCACGCATTCAGCCAAAATTTTGAACGGGAATTAAAAGGTTTGCAGCAGTATCAGCAAATTTGCCGCGGGACAAATCTTTTACAGATTTACCATATTGGTAAAGGCGAAGATTTTTTCTATTACACTATGGATGCGGCTGATTCGATTGGAGAAAAAGAGTATATTCCCAAAACGCTTGCCAACATTCTCCAAAAATATGGAAAACTTCAAGTTGAAGAAATCCGAGCCATGACAGAAAGTATCTTTGATTGTCTTAACATCCTGCACAGCAAGGGCGTTATGCATCGGGATATAAAGCCTGAAAACATCTTGTGGGTGGATGGTCTGGCGGTCTTGGGTGATATCGGTTTGATTACAGATCACGGGCAAACCACACTTGCCGGTACTCCCGGATTCATC
>JAZSRO010000109.1:0-54786 GCA_045538515.1 Acutalibacteraceae bacterium
CGTTTCCCCTTCAATGGAGGTTGATGCATCAACCGCATATCTTCCCGAAAACACCTGGTTTATTGACGGACAGTATCACGGGCAGTATTACTATGAAGAATATACCCGTTCCCTTGTTACAAAGCTTCTTCTTACAGACGAAATAACAGATATTTATTCCGACCCCGATTATCCTCAATTTGAATATTCAAATCACGCTTACCGAACCCTTCATGCAAAGTTCAACAACAGCAAAACAGGCTGTCTCACTTCAAAGGATACGTCGTTGGTTGTTGAAAACATCGGCACAGACTGCTCAATAAAGATTCTTTCGGTTGTTTCAAACGGCATTGAGCTTGATTTTGACACGGGTGGTTCGGGCATACTCAAATCGGGAGAAAAGGTTGAAATACCGTTTGAAGGTGAAGTTCCCGAAGTGGGAAGAACGGCGGCGGAAATAACCGTCAGTTATATAAAATTCGGCAGTCTGCATCCGATCTGCATTTCAAAATTCGACATTATGATAGATAACGGTGATGCTCCTCAGGCAAAAGGCGGTTTTGTTGAAGCGGGTTTCAGAAGCAAGCTTCAGGATGCCATCCCCGAATCAATATATGATTTTCTGGTCAGACACTCGATGCGTCAGTTTGCCGAATGTATCTGTAACGGCATTGCATCAATAGGTTAAAGCATAAAGACTGCCTCACTTGTGTGAAGCAGTCTTTTGATTTTTATATTATCTGAATGAAATATTTTCTTGTGAAAATATGAAATAATCCTGAGAATTATGAAATTTTCTGCTTTAGCAGAAAGTGAAATAAAATTCGCCTCTAAACATTTGCGAAGCAAATATTTCATACGAGTAACGTATTTCATAGCGAAGCTATTTCACTCGCCGAAAGGCGAATTTCATTGAAAAAAGCACCGACAAAGTCGATGCTTTTTTCTGGCGCGCCCGAAGGGATTCGAACCCCCGACCTTTAGAATCGGAATCTACTGCACTATCCAGCTGTGCTACGGGCGCATAAAGACCGAGTTTATCGGTCTTTTATTATTTTGCATTGGCAATTTGTGCTAGGGCTTTGTCTGCCGCGGCAACCTTTTCTTTAATATTCTTATCCTTGCCGATTACGGTGCCCTCACCCGCCATTCTTCTGCCGATTTGTAGGTTTTCGGGCAGAGGGAACATTCCATTTGTTCGTTTTTCCACCGCCGTATAGAAAGATTTTGGCAGGGGAACGGTTTTTGCAACACCGTTTTGCAGGGTTTGTTCTTCTAAAAATCCGCCCTTAAAAAGCTCTTCAAGATATTTTCCCGATTCGGCATCCACAATGTATAAAAGCGCCTCGGGATTGGAGGCTATGTTTGCGGTGAGTTTGGTTGACACGGTGTTTTGATACGGATTATAGTTTTCGCTCTTGGCATAAGCGCAATCAATAATCTGAATGTTGGTCTTGCCATCGCCGTTAAGGTCTTCATAATACTGTTCGAGTTGATATTCAAGCACCGAAATCTGTTCATCTGTAAAGGCGCTGTAGGCGAATAGCACAACCTGTGCATCGTATTTTTCGCGTGTGGCACACTGTCTTATAACAACGGCAAGAACAATTGCGAGAAAAACGCCGAAAATCACAAAAAATTTGTTGTAAAACCAAAAGTTTTTTGCTTTATCGGATACCGTAACGGGTACAATTTCTTTGTTTTCTTCTGCCGGTAACGGCTCAATATTCTGACGCGCCTTTTTAACGGCAATCAACTCTTGTTGACGGCGTCTGCGTTCCTCAAAAAAATCTTTATCAGGCATTTTTTTACCTCTATGTTAATTTTCTTCCGTTTGTGTTTTAGGTGCTTTATCAGAGAAAGTGGGATTAAGTCCGCTTCCCGAACAACCCATAATGCAAAGAACCAGTACCGCCGCCAAAACTGCGGCGATAAAGGTTTTTATAAATCTTTTCATAAAAATCACTTCTTATCAGTCAATATCTTTTCCGCAGCAGCGTTTGTATTTTTTGCCGCTGCCACACGGGCAGAGTGCGTTTTTGCTGACAACGCCTTTACCGCGTATAGTGCGTCCTTCGCCGCCTGTGTCACTTTCTTCAGCAACCTTTTCGCGCTTGATTTCTTCGTCCTTTTTAATGCGAACGGTCATAACAAGACGGGCGGTTTGTTCGCGGATTGCATCGGTCATAGCGCTGAACATATCATAACTTTCGTTGCGGTATGCAACAACGGGGTCGTGTTGACCGTATGCGCGCAGACCAATACCCTGTTTGAGTTCGTCCATATTATCAATATGGTCCATCCAGTTGCGGTCAACGCTTCTAAGCAGCATTACGCGTTCCATCTCGCGAATAGTGTCAGCGCCGAATTCTTTTTCGCGCTTTTCGTAAATCTCTTTTGCGCGGTCTTTAAGAAGCGCCGCAATATCCTCTTTTTCTATGTTGCCGAGTTCTACGGGCGAATAGTGGAAATCGTTGCCGCTAGTCAGCCAACCGAGGAAATATTCGCGCAGAGACGCTAAATTCCAGTTGTCGTGAATGGGGTCAGAAAGGTAAAGTGATACGGTGTTGTCAATGGTTTCATACACCATATTCATAACCGTTTCGTGAATGTCATCGCCGTTAAGAACGCGGTTGCGCTGTTCGTAGATAAGTTCGCGCTGTTTGTTCATAACATCGTCATAGTCAAGAACATTTTTGCGTATAGCAAAATTGCGCGATTCAATCTTCTGTTGCGAAGATTCAATAACATTTGTAAGCATTCCGCTTGAAATCGGCATATTTTCATCAATTCCAAGACTGTTCATAACACCCCTTACGCGTTCTCCGCCGAACAGGCGCATAAGGTCGTCTTCGAGAGAAACAAAGAACATAGTCTCGCCCGGGTCGCCTTGTCGTCCCGCACGGCCGCGCAACTGGTTGTCAATTCGGCGCGATTCGTGGCGTTCGGTGCCGATGATATAAAGACCGCCGACTTCGCGCACCTTTTGTGCCTCGGGCGCATTTTCCTCGCGGAATTTTGCGTAAAGTGCGGCATAGTCTTCGCGTGCTTTTTGAATGTCAGGGTCAGAAATTTCGCCAAAACCTGTGGCCTCGGCAATAATCTCATCCGAAAGTCCCGCTTTTTTGAGTTCGGATTTTGCAAGGTATTCCGCGTTACCGCCGAGCATAATATCGGTTCCGCGTCCCGCCATATTGGTGGCTATCGTAACGGCGCCGAACTTACCTGCCTGGGCTATAATCTCTGCCTCGCGCTCGTGGTGCTTGGCGTTTAAGACATTATGTTTGATACCGCGCTTTTTAAGTCTTTGGCTCAAAAGTTCGGACTTTTCAATCGTAATCGTACCGACAAGTACAGGCTGACCTTTTTTGTGGCATTCTTCAATCAGGTCGCAAACGGCAGAAAACTTAGCGTTTTCGGTTTTATAAACAACATCGCTGTGGTCTATACGCACAACGGGTTTATTTGTGGGAATTTCTACAACATCAAGTTTATAAATCTGTGAAAATTCAGCCGCCTCGGTCTGTGCGGTACCCGTCATACCCGAAAGTTTGTTATAAAGACGGAAGAGGTTTTGGAAGGTTATGGTTGCCAGGGTTTTAGACTCACTTGCAACCTTAACGCCTTCTTTAGCCTCAATAGCCTGATGAAGTCCCTCATTATAACGGCGACCGAACATAAGTCGTCCCGTAAATTCGTCAACAATTATAACCTCGCCGTCTTTAAGCACATAGTCAATATCGCGGTGCATAATTCCGTGTGCGCGGATTGCCTGTGTTATGTGGTGGGAAATAGTTATGTTTTCGGCGTCACTTAGGTTTTCAATGCCGAAATATTCTTCTGCTTTTTTAACACCAGCAGGTGTAAGAGTGCAAGTTTTTGCCTTTTCGTCAACAACATAGTCACAATCAAACTGCTGTTCCTCGTCTGTGGCTTTATCGTTGGTTTCGGCAACCTTGAGCATTTTAAGGGTACGCGCAAAACGGTCTGCCTTGCGGTAAAGGTCAGACGACTCATCGCCCTTGCCCGAAATTATAAGGGGGGTACGCGCTTCGTCAATTAAAATCGAGTCAACCTCGTCCACAATTGCAAAATTATGTTCTCGGCAAACCTTTTGCTCTTTGTAAATTACCATATTATCGCGCAGATAATCAAAACCGAGTTCGTTATTGGTGCAGTAGGTGATGTCGGCACCGTAAGCCTTTCGTTTTTCATCCCCCGTCATTCCGTGGATAATAAGACCGACCGAAAGACCGAGAAAACGATAAACCTTGCCCATCCATTCGGAGTCGCGCTTGGCAAGATAATCGTTGACGGTAACAATGTGAACGCCCTTGCCCTGTAGCGCGTTAAGATATGCGGGAAGGGTGGCAACAAGGGTTTTACCTTCGCCTGTGCGCATCTCGCTTATTCTGCCTTGGTGGAGGATAATTCCGCCCAGAATCTGTACGGGGAAGTGGCGCATTGATAAAACGCGGTCACTCGCCTCACGGCAGGTGGCAAACGCCTCGGGCAGAATGTCGTCAAGGGTTTCGCCTGTGCTGAGACGATTTTTGAATTCGTCTGTCTTTGCGCGTAGTTCTTCGTCTGAAAGGGCTTTATATTCTTCCTCTAACTGTAACACTTTCTGTTGCAGAGGAATTATTCTTTTAATCTCTTTTTCGCTGTAATTGCCGAAAAGTTTTTGAAGCAGTCCCATTATGACACCTCACATAAAAATACTAATAATTATTATATCAAATATATGTTCAAAAATAAAGAACAATTTGTTAACTTGTAATCTTAATAGTTTTTTGGTATAATATTTTTGAAAGAAGGTGACGCGGTGAAAAAACTGTTGCGCGGACTTTTTAGCAAGAATTTTCTTGTGTACATTTTAATTGGTACATTCAATACCTTAAGTACGGCGGTTTACGCCTCATTGTGCGACTTTTTGTTTAACGAACACATCGCAACCTATGCAGCATTTATATTGTCGCTTTCGGTTGGATATCTCTTAAATGCCAGGTTTAATTTCCATCACCGCATATCTTTTTTTGGGTATCTGCGGTTTATGGCGGTATACATTCCGCACTTTATAATATTTGCCTCTATTTCTTCTTTTGCGCTCGGCGTTCTTGAGTTTCCGCCGTTTTGGGCAACCGTTTTAGCGTCTGCTTCGGGGGCGCCCGTTACATTCCTTATAATGCGGTTTTTCGCATTCGGAAATAAAAAATACGAAAACGCACAAGATGAAGATTTATAAAAAAGCCTTTACACAAATGTGTAAAGGCTTTTGTTTGTTTTAATACTGTTTTATCGTTATGCTTTGTGTAGCTCAACACATCGCTTGAAACCATATATAGTTTTAAGATTTTCAAACGCGTCAATAAACCATTTCAATTATATGTTTCTCCACAAAACGTCTATTTTTGTTACAATGTCGCGGAGTTTGTTTCCGTCTATAACATACTCTAAAATATCATCGATAGTATTTTCGTATTTTTCAGGATATTTTTCCGCATAGTTTCTTCTCGTGTCAACATTAGGTCCTATAAAGATTTGTTCGGGCGAATCGGCATTCTTTTTTGTATACTTAAAAATGCCGAAGCCTTTCCCTTTCCATTCAAACTCAATTTCGCCACCAAATTCTAAACTGCGTTTAAACTCTGACAGAGATTCAAATTGAGAAAATTCTATATTGTGTGTCATAAGAATAACATCTTCTTTCTTTGTTTTTTCTTCGTTGGAAATAAAAGGTTGCGGTTTTTCAAAAAAAGGAAAGCCTTTATTCCAAGATATATTGTGCATATGTGGATTCGTGTGATTGGCGGGCGAAAAGTGGTTTGTATAATGCACTTCATATTTTGCGCGTCCATCGTTCGCGATTCTTGTTTTTGCAACATATTTTTCTCTCTTGTTTGTTAAAATGCTGGTCTTTGTTTCTCCGGGATTACCCAAAAATCGCTTATCTGCTTCCTTTTTAGGTTGCCATTCACCACCATAGGCGCTTCCCATTCCTTTTTCTTCAAATGCCGACTGTACGTATCCTTGTTTTATAATTATATCATTTTCTTCTTGCAAAAGCAAATGTCGATTGGTGTACTTAATATGTTTTGTTGGCTTTAAGTTGTTGCTTTGATATTTCCAAGATGACAATTCATAATCCACAAACACTATATTTCCCTTCATTTCAGGAAATGGGGTATTATAACAAATTATTCTTTCGGGTTCAATTCTTTTTAGCATTTCATTATAACCTTTTAAGAAAAACTCTTTTTGGTCTTTGTGGTTTCCGTGTTCCGATACCATATAGGTAGAAACTGCTACGGTGCTACCTTTGGGTATCCCAAGAAAACAAAAATCAAACGTGTTTTCGTCGCCCCAACTTATCGTAGGTATAACTTTTATACCTTTGCTTGCAAAATAAGCACCGCACCAACGATTTCTAAAGACGTTGTAGAGTTGTTGTGTGGGATTCATCTCTCTATACATGCTAAAATCGGGAGACAATATTGCTTTATAATTTTGCAATTTTTCTATCACTTTATCAGGCGCTTTCCAAACGGATTCAAATTTATAATCATACAAAAAGAAATGCACCATTCTTTCGGTCATCACAGTATCTTCTGCTCTTGCCCTATCAAATCCGAGTAACAATAAATCGTTAAAATCGTTGCTTGAAAATTCCGCTTTAGGAATAATAGGGATTTTGATTTTTGTTTCCGAAAAGCAATCAAATTGATTGCGCAAAAACAACGGGTTTGTTCGATAATTAAAATTTTCTAATGTCATTTTTTTACAACTCCTGTTTTGTATTGAGAAAACCTCTCATAAATACCCTATAAAAACAAAAAAAGTTGCACAAAAACGTGCAACTTTTATGCAACTGAATTTAATTTTTATAAATCGGGGTCCTTTAAGACTTCTACAGGCGGGACTTCAAGCAGTTCGGGGTGGGTTAAATAATGCTTGAAACGGCGGAACGCCATAGCAAAATAACTGCCCGAACAAATGCGTTCGTCCATAACAACGCCCAAAGGCATACATTTTTCAAACACAATTTCTTTACCTTTGCGTTTTGGCACCTCGCGAGTGTTACCCATTGTGAAAAATACGCTGGATGTGCCGAACTCATAACAGTGGTGATAAATATGATTGGTACGGATAGATGCAAGGTTTGATATTACCAAACTGTTGTGAAAAGGCGACATATCAATAATCTTTTTGGGCAACAGATTATGTCTGTCGAGCCATTTTATAAGCGCAACACCGAATGTTAAAAGTCCCGGCAAACTCAAAAGGAATTTAATAAGTTTTTCGGTGCCGTTGTTTTCGGGTGCGTTGCGGTTTTCTTCAACATACTTGTTGATGGTGTTATTAACATCAAAAATAGTATCTTTTGGCTGGAACCACATCTTAGACATTGTGCCGTTGTCTGCCTGTCCCGCTTTAAGCACCACCATAGCAACCGTAATTTCGTTACGGGCGTAGGGGCGTTTGTTCATAATAAAGCGGTTAAGCAGAGGGAATTCTGCCATAGTGCGTATGTACGCCGCAAGAATCAATGCCATGTGGCTTATGTTTACATCCTCTTTACGCTTACGGTTAAGATAGGTCTGCATCGGTTCAAGCGGTAAATCGAGTGTAATCATATTCATCGCATCATAGCGTTTATCCATAACGAATGATGCAACGGTGTACATCGGATCCACATTTTTTAGTCTTTTTCCATCGCCTCTGTTCATAAAAATCTCCTCAAACTAAAATTTCATTGTTAAAGATATGCGTTTTCTCGCCACATCCACAGAGAGTACCTTGACCTTAACAACCTCTCCGACCTTAACAGCCTCAAGCGGATGCTTTATAAAGCGGTCACAGATTTGTGATATGTGGACAAGTCCGTCTTCGTGTACGCCGATGTCGACAAAACAGCCGAAATCAATAACATTTCGCACCGTACCTGTGAGCACCATTCCTTCCGACAAATCGGAAAGTTCCATAACTTTGCCGTCACGCAAGAGCGGGGGAGGAAGTTCGTCACGCGGGTCACGGGCGGGTTTTTTAAGTTCTTTTATAATATCTTTAAGGGTGGGAACACCAACCTCTAATTCCTCTGCCAAGGCCGAAAGAGCCGCATCATCTTCGGGGAAAGGAATATTTGCTACCGCCTGTGCGGAAAGGGTTTTAAGCGTTACGCCGTATTTAAGCAAAAGTTTTTCGGCAACCGCGTAACTTTCGGGGTGGACGGATGTGTTGTCAAGCGGATTTTTGCCGCCTGCAACGCGTAAAAATCCTGCACACTGTTCGTACGCTTTTGCGCCAAGGCCCTTAACTTTCAAGAGTTGTTTGCGGTCTGTAAAGGCGCCGTTTTCTTCGCGGTATGCAACAATATTTTTTGCCACAGCCGCGTTTATACCCGCAACATGCTCGAGAAGCGATACGGATGCGGTGTTAAGGTCGGCGCCGACCGAGTTAACACAGTCCTCAACTACACCTGCAAGTGTTTCGCCGAGACGCGCTTGAGGCATATCGTGCTGGTACTGTCCAACGCCGATTGCCTTGGGGTCGATTTTAACAAGTTCGGATAGCGGGTCCTGAAGGCGTCTTGCAATCGAAACCGCGCTTCTGAGAGAAACATCAAACTGCGGGAACTCTGCGGCGGCAAGTTTGGAGGCGGAATAAACACTCGCCCCTGCCTCGCTTACGACCATATAAGAAACTTTGCTGTCAAGACGCGAGAGCATATCGGCAACAAAACTTTCCGATTCGCGCGATGCGGTGCCGTTTCCTATAGATATTGTGTTAACGCCGTGTTTTTTGATGAGAGAAACCAACTTTTTCTCGGCTTCCTCGGTTTTAGACTGTGGCGGTGTGGGGTAGACAACGGCGGTGTCAAGCACCTTGCCTGTCGGGTCACACACTGCAATCTTGCAACCTGTGCGGTATGCGGGGTCAAGACCTAAAGTCGTACTGTTTTTGATGGGCGGCTGCATTAAAAGTTGACGCAGATTTTGCGCAAAAACTTTGATTGCGCCCTCGTTAGCCTCATCTGTTAATGCCGCGCGTGTTTCGCGCGTGGCAGATGGCATAATAAGTCTGCGAAAACCATCTACACATGCGTCGTACACAAGTTTACTACACGCGCTGTCGTTTTTAACATAACGCGCAATACACGCCTTTTCGCCAAACATTTCGGGCAGTTCAAGCGTGATTTTAAGCATTTCTTCTTTCTCACCGCGGTTTAAGGCTAACACGCGGTGACCTGCGATTTTTCCTGCACTTTCGCGGTAGTCATAGTAGTTTTCGTAAACGCTTTTTTCGGTTTCGTCTGTAGCGCGGGATACAATCATTCCCGAACGCGAAACAATAAAACGCAGTTGTTTGCGAAGAACGGCATCGTCAGACACCATTTCGGCAATGATATCCGAGGCACCGGTGAGCGCATCTTCTGCCGAAGCAACGCCCTTTTCTTCGTCTATAAACTCCTCGGCTGCGGCGGACGGGTCGGTGTCCTCTGCCTGTTCTAATATCAGCAGCGCGAGTGGCTCAAGCCCCTTTTCTTTTGCAACACTTGCGCGTGTGCGGCGCTTTTGCTTATAGGGACGGTAAATATCCTCCACCTCTACAAGTGTGGTGGCGTTCTCAACCGCGCGGGAGATTTCATCTGTCAGTTTGCCCTGTTCCTCAATAGAAGACAAAACCTCCCCTTTGCGCTTTAGGAGATTACGAAGATAGTTTAGTCTGTCATAAATCTCACGCAAAATCTGGTCGTCAAGCGCACCCGTTTGCTCCTTACGGTAACGGGCGATAAACGGTATTGTTTTGTCGTCATCAATCAGTGCTACTGTGTTGTCAATCTGCCACCCTGAGAGTGAAAATTCTTTTGCTAATGTTTCGTTAATGTTCATAAATTAGTCTTTCTTGGTTTCTTTTAAGTAATCTCTGATTTCGGTTAAAATCTCGAGTTCTGTAGGTGTCGGGTCGGCGGCTTCCGCTGCTTCCTCGATTTCTTCCTGTTTCTTGGCAAAAGCGTCTTTAAGTTTGCCGATTAAAGACATAACCATAAACATAGAGAAAGCGATAATAAAGAAGTCGATTATGTTCTGGATGAAACTGCCGTATGCAAAAACGGCGGCGTCTTCACCCTCGCCAAGCGCAATGCCGAGCGCCGAAAAATCGGTGCCTTTTGTGATAAGACTGATGACGGGAGTAATGATGTCGTTAACAAGCGAGGTTACGATTTTGCTGAAAGCAGAACCGATAACAACACCGATAGCCATGTCAATAACATTTCCCTTAAACGCGAATTCTTTGAATTTTTTCCACATAATAAAATCCCCTTTCGAATTTATATCACCATTTTACCAAAAACCCACCGATTTAGCAACAAAAAAATAGGCGCAATCTATTGATTGCACCCATTTTTAGAATGATGCCCCTAAACGAACGAGGGCGTGTTAGCCGATGATATCGAGCGGAGAAATATATTTTCCCTCTCGCGTTACGGCAATATGCAAATGCGGATTGTCGGCACACTCACAGGGTACTGTGCCAAGTTCTCCGATTTTAACTCCTGCCTTTACGGTATCGTTTTTAGAAACGGTTGGATTTTCAAGTCCGCAGTAGTATGCAACTATACCGTGACCGTGGTCTATTACCACCATTTTACCCCAAAGCGCGTCTGTTGTGACATTCTGCACCTTGCCACTTGCGGCTGATACGACCTCTGCGCCCTTTTCTGCTGCAATGTCAACGCCTAAATGCAGACGGCGGTCACCGTGCGTCTTGCTGTACTGCAGTTCGGTATCGCTAAACAGTTTGCCAATGCTGCCGTTCTTTATGGGTAGCGTAAAATAAAATTCTTCTGTTTTTTTGGAAGATGTATCGGCTGCCGAAGATACAGGCGTTTCCTTTTTAGACTCAGGTTTTTCACTGCTTTGTGCATTGGAAGACGATTGTTCGTTTTTAACATTGCTTACCGTCTGTCCTACATCTTTTGTGCTGCTTGTGATGTTTTCCGGTTTTGAAGAAGCGAGTTTATCCTCAACCGAAGAAATGGTGTTAACCGCCGAAAAAGCCGCAACACCCACAGCCACAATACATGCCGCTAAAACAATATAAAAGCCTTTGCCCGCAAAAAAGCCCGACCTTTTTCTGTAATTTTGATATTTCATTTTTAACACCTCAAGTTTATGTTTAACAAATAAGGCGTTCTATATTCAAAAAACAAAATTAAATTTTATGTAAAATCCTGTTCATAGTTTGATAATTTTTTTGTTTTATTATAATAGTGCAAAAGGGGAACCGCATTCCTTTTGCAAGGTCTTAATATAAGACCCCTCCTCAAACCCCTCATAAAAGAAAAGAGACCTCGAAAGAGGTCTCTTTTCGGTTTTATTAGAGATTTTCAAGCGCATCTGCGGCACCGTCCAGAAAATCACCGCGGAAGCGTTCAATCTTACCTTCGTCACAGAGCGAAGCGAGTGACGGGTCAATCGGAATTTCAGCGAGTAGCGGTACCGACAGTTCTTCTGCCACCGCGCCCGACTTTCCTGTGCCGAAAATATAATGCTTTTCGTTGCAGTGTGGGCATACGGTATAACTCATATTTTCCACAATTCCCAAAACGGGAACGTTCATCATCTTTGCCATATTATAAGCCTTTTTAACAATGAGCGAAACGAGGTCCTGCGGGGATGTGACGATTATAATTCCGTCAAGCGGAATAGACTGATAAACCGTCAGTGGAACATCGCCTGTTCCGGGGGGCATATCGATAAAGAGATAATCAAGGTCGCCCCAGACAACATCATTATAAAACTGTTTTACTACACCTGCCAAAACGGGACCGCGCCATACAACAGGCGAATCCTCTGTTTCGAGCAACAAATTAACCGACATAACGCGGATATCGCTCTGCGTTGCGGCGGGTAATAAACCCAGTTCGTTCTGATAAGCGCGGGACTTAACGCCAAACATCTTAGGAATAGACGGACCCGTAATATCGGCGTCCATAATGCCAACCTCGTTACCGCGTCTTCTCATAAGTGTTGCAAGAGTTCCCGTAACGAGCGACTTTCCAACGCCACCTTTACCGCTTACAATACCGATGGTTTTTTTAATACTGCTATACGGATTGCCCTGTTCTTTTGTAATTTCAGGACTTGCCGCCTTGGAACAGGATGAGCAGTCGCCCGTGCAACCCTGTTCGTTACATTTTCTTTCTTCTGCCATTTTCATCACCTATGGCATATTATACCACCATTTTATATTTTTTCAAGGAAATCCGTAACGATTTTTTTATAACTGTCTTTCGGAGAATATTCCCAGTAATCCATATAGTCGTCCTCGAAAAAATATTTTTTGTTTTGTGAATAACTTGCCGAAAAACTGTCAATAATAATAAGTTTGACCTTCATCTTGTCGGGTATGATGCTTTTAACATATACACTTGCGCCTTGACCGATATACACATCCGGTTTGGGCTCTGCAAGTCCCGCAAGATTGGGGGAAAGTTCCACGAAAACGCCGTAAGATTCGACCGACCTTACAATACCCGACACCGTTTCCCCCTGTGAAAACTGTGCGGCATTCTCTTCCCAGGTGCCCAAAAGTTCGCGGTGCGTCAAGGTGATTTTACCGTCTTCACCAACGCTTCGAACAACGGTCTTTATGTCTTCCCCTACAAAAAATCGGTCGCGCGGGTGAGAAATTCGTGAAACCGATATAGAGTTTATAGGAAGCAGAGCGATAATCCCACAACCAATATCGCAAAACGCGCCAAAACTTTCAAGATGTGTAACACGCGCCGGGGCCACTGTGCCCGGGCGCAGTTTTTTTATGTATTCGTTTTGACATTTTTCCTGTGCGTCTTTGCGGGATAGAACGGCATAAAGTTTGCCGAAACGGTCTTCCTTTATGGCGCGAACGGTAAAACAAACCGCCTTGCCCACGCGGGAAAGCAGTGCAATATCGCGCACCTTGCCGCAATCAATTCCTATCGCGCCCTCGTCCCGCGGGATTACACCGCGCATACAACCAAGGTTAACCCATAAATTATGCTCTGCATCGCACACCTCTGCAATCCCCTCAAGCACAGTTCCGCTATGCATAGCATCCCCCAGTTTAGCGGGGGAGGAATATGCGCGTATGTTTTCACTTTCGTTCATAAGTAAGCCCTCGGGGCAAAACCTTGTCATTGTTATCAACCTTTCTTTTGTCATTCACCATTAATATATGCGAAAGGTCTCTGTTTAATGTGCTGTCTGTTTGTGCAAAATAAAAATTTTTTTGTTTGTTGCATCGGCGTTGCATAAATTTGTGCAACAAACGGTAGTTTTACAGGGTATATGTGGAGGTGGCTTACTATGGCAAACAAATTATCAGCAAAAGAGGCTCTTTTTTGTCAGTATTACAAAATCTTACACTCGCCGAGAGAGGCTGCGGCGCGTGCGGGATATGCTTTTGCGGACAGAAGTGCGATAAGACTTCTTCGCAAAGAGGGTGTGAAAAGGGAGATTGAAAAGGAAAATCAAATCCCCGAACCGAGCGCACAAAAGGGGCTGAGACGCATAGCGTTTGGCAGCATAGCAGACGCCGTGTACTTAGCAACTAAGGAATCCCCTGTGACAAAAGAAGAACTCGAAGGTTTGGATTTATTTATGGTGTCCGAACTCAAATTTACAAAAGGCGGCTTAGAAATGAAATTTTTTGACCGTATAAAAGCGCTTGATTTATTGATATCAGGCGAAACGGGAACTGTCGGAAGTTCTGCCGAACCTTTCTACCGCGCCTTGTGTGAGGGCGCTAAAAACTTGTCGTTTACGGGTGAACGCGATGGAGTTTAAGCCTTTTTCAAAAAAACAGATGACAGCGCTGACATTTTGGCACTCGGAAAGTCCCTATAACGCGTGTGATGCGCTTATATGTGACGGAGCCGTGCGAAGCGGAAAATCTTTATGTTTGTTTTTATCCTTTGTTTTTTGGTCGTTTTACCGTTTTAGCGGTGCTGATTTTGCTCTCTGCGGCAAGACGGTTACATCTTTGCGGCGCAATCTAATCACCCCAATGTGCGAAACGCTGCGAACGCTCGGCTTTGACTGTAAAGAAACATTAAGCCGCGGAATATTGGAGATTAGCCGTGACGGCAGACAAAACAGGTACTATCTTTTCGGCGGTAAAGACGAATCAAGTGCCGCGCTCATACAGGGAATGACGCTTTCGGGCGTACTGTTTGACGAGGTTGTGCTTATGCCGCGCTCATTTGTAGAACAGGCGCTTGCGCGTTGCTCGGTCGAGGGTTCTAAATTTTTCTTCAACTGCAATCCCTCATCGCCATCGCACTGGTTTTACAAGGAGTGGATAAAGGGTAGAAAACAAAAAAATGCGCTTTATCTGCATTTTACAATGGCGGAAAACCCGTCACTATCGGACAGTATGCGTTCACGCTATGCGGCGCTTTATTCTGGCGTGTTTTATGAGCGATATGTTCTTGGAAAATGGGTGGCATCAGAGGGGCTTATCTATCCGTTTTTTAAGGAAGAAATGCTTTGCGATGCACCAAAAAATTTTGAAAAATACTACATTTCCTGCGATTACGGCACCGTCAATCCGTCATCCTTTGGGCTGTGGGGACTTTGTGACGGCGTGTGGTACCGAATTGATGAATATTATTATTCTTCTCGCAAAGAGGGAACGCAGAAAACCGATGAAGAGTATTACGAAGAATTGACAAAACTTGCCAACGGCAGAAGAATCAGCGCCGTAATATGCGACCCGTCAGCCGCCTCCTTTATAACCTGTATCCGCAAGCACGGAAAGTTCAGATGCATTGCCGCAAAAAACGATGTGCTTGACGGAATTCGCCGCGTGTCCGATTCGCTTAAATGCGGAAAGGTGAAAATTTGCCGAGGTTGCAGCGATGCCGTGCGCGAGTTTTCGCTATACCGTTGGGATACATCGGCTGTCCGCGATACGCCCGTAAAAGAGAACGACCACGCAATGGACGATATCCGTTATTTCGTGTCAACGGTGGTTTACAGTAGCGAACAGTCGGTATTTGCCGTAGCGGCGAGAAGATAAAAAGGGAGGAATAATCATTAAAATTTCTAAAAGAAGCAAAAAAAGCAGTGCGGTTACTGCGGCGGTACAAACTGCACGCGGCAATGACGGATTTTCTTTAGTCAACCGCACAAGCGGGGTGACGCGCACAGAACTTATGATGTATAGAGCGCTGCGAGAGGCGATACCGATTATTGATGCGGCAATCGGTAAAATCGTGCGACTTGTGGGCGGTGTTCAGGTTTCCTGTAACGATAAGTGCGCCGAAAAACTGCTCTGTGATTTCCTGAAAACTGTCCCCACAGGCCCCGTTTCAAGCGGAATAGAAAGTTTTATAAGCAGTACGGTGGACAGGCTTCTCACCTACGGCACCGCCGTAAATGAGATGATACTGGATAATAGCGGTAAACTTTCTGCACTCTACACAGCCGCGCTTGAAAATGTTGAACTTTCGGTGGAAGAAAATCCACTCTGCCCCGTAATTCGCAACAAAGACGGCGAAAAAGTACCGTACCCCGAGCGGATTTTGTTAACGGCACTCTCGCCCGAGCCGGATAGCGTGTATGGCAATTCGCTTCTGCGGGGACTGCCTTTCGTTAGTGAGGTTTTGCTTAAAATCTATAACACTATAGGCGTAAATTTCGAAAGGCTTGGAAACCTGCGTTTCGCCGTAACATACCGCCCCTCTGATGCACAGGCGGGGATATCCGAAAACCGCGCAGATGAGATAGCGTCAGCGTGGTCGGATGCTATGCGAGATACGCACACCGTCAAGGATTTTGTTGCGGTGGGCGATGTGGATATCAAGGTAATCGGCGGCGACACCATAATGCCTGATATTGAGGTGCCAATCCGCACCTTAACAGAGCAAATCATTGCCAAAACGGGCTTGCCGCCTTTTCTGCTTGGGCTTACCTGGTCTACAACCGAGCGTATGTCCTCGCAACAGGCGGATATCTTAACAAGCGAACTTGAATATTACCGAACACTTATAACACCCGCGCTTCTTAGAATCTGCCGAACATTTTTGCGCGGCGAGGGATATTATTGCGATGTTTCTCTTGAATGGAACAACATAAGCCTTCAGGACGAAATTTCTCTGGCACAGGCAAAACTTTATGATGCACAGGCAGAAAAAATTATTAAAGAAACGGGGGATAAAAAGTGATAGAGGACAACAAAAACGAATCGGGTGCTCTGCGTGAAGGCGAACTCGCACTTGTAAATAAGTATACCCGCCGCGAACACAAAGCGGAAGAGATATATGCATTTACTGTAACTCTCTGTGACAATGATATCGACAGAGATTTCGAACGCTTTTCGGATGAGGCGCTAACTACACTTTCTAAACTTTTTGTGGGCAGAACCGGCATTTGCGACCACTCTGCCAAAAGCGAAAACCAAAAGGCAAGAATCTTTAGTTGCTACACCGAAACGCCGGAGGGCGAACAGACGCGTGACGGCAGACAGTATAAAAGACTGTGCGCAAGGGCGTATATGCTGAAAACCGAGGAAAATAAAAACCTCATAGCCGAGATTGAAGCGGGTATAAAGAAAGAGGTAAGCATCGGTTGCAGTATGGGCGAACACACCTGTTCTATATGCGGAAAATCGCGCCGTGACGGTTGTGTCCACCGCAAAGGAAAAACCTATGGCAGCGCTCTTTGCCACACAATACTCTCGCAGCCGCAGGATGCGTATGAGTGGTCTTTCGTGGCTGTTCCCGCGCAAAGACGGGCGGGAATAACCAAGTCTTTTGCAAAAAAGGAGAGAAAAAATTTGACAAACATTGATATTGTAAAACAACTCGGTGCCGGAGATGAAATCACACTTTCGGGCAACGAAGCGGCAGCGCTTTCGCTATACATAAACGAACTTAAAACCCTGTCGGACATCGGCAGAAACTTTATAGCCGAAAAGCGCACAGCCGTAATAGGCGGCATTGACAAGGTGCTTTCGGGAGTGAATCCTGAAACTATCAAGTCGGTCGCCGAAAAGATGAGCGTGTCGGAACTTGACGAATTTTACCGTGCGCTTAAAAAAGAAAAAAGCGCACAGGTGCAATTGGCACCCAAAGCGCAAAACGCTAAATCGGAAAACACCGATTTTATGATTTAATTGGAGGAAAAAATTATGTTAGATTATAAAGGTTTTAATGAAAAGGTTATTACCGTAAAATGTGACGAAAAGGATATCGCCGGTAAACCTATGACTATTTTGTCGGACAGTTATGCAATTACTTCACCTCCCGGCAGTTCTTTTATTGGCTTTGGCATTGCCTCAAGAGACGGCTATGCTACCGTACAGGTCAGCGGTTATATAGAAGTGCAGGGCAGCGGCAATGATATTAGGCACGGATGGATAACCGTAGCGGCAGATAGCGAAGGTGGAATTTGTGCCAATCCAACGGGTATGCCTGTGCATGTAATCAATTACGATTACGACACTAAAATTACAGGCATCATTTTTTAAGGAGGAAAATCAATGAATTACGAAAACATTAATCTTGAAAAGGGTATGTATGCCGTTTCGGGCAAATCTTTTAGCGAAGTGCTTGAATCGCTTGACCCCACACAGAATTACGAGGGTACAGCAGATGCCAATTTAGACGCTTTCGGCAGACAGTTAAAGCGTTTTGATATCAAGGTAAGCGGCAGCGGCAGCGACTGCGTTAATAAATTCTTTGCAACTACACAGTCGGCGGCTCTCTTCCCCGAATATGTGTCCCGTGCCGTAAGACAGGGTATGGACGAGGCAAAGGTGCTCGATTCTATCGTTGCAACCAAAACCCGTATTGACGGTCTTGATTACCGCACAATCGCATCCATTCCCACAGAGGACGAGCGCGAACTCAAAATAGTCGGCGAGGGCGCATACATTCCGCAGACCAACATTCACACACAGGAAAACCTTGTTAAACTTAATAAGCGCGGCAGAATGATTGTTGCGTCTTATGAGGCTCTCAAGTTCCAGCGCCTCGATTTGTTTACAGTAACACTCAAGCAAATCGGTGCTTATATTGCTCGTCAGCAACTTTCAGATGCCATCAAGGTTTTAAGAGCGGGAGACGGCAACAACAACGCTGCAACCGTAATCAGTGCCGCAGAGGACGGAGTTCTTTCTTATAGCGACCTTATAAAACTTCTCAATTCTCTTGACCCGTATCAGTTGACAACAATGATTGCATCTCCTGATATGATGTCAAAACTCTTGCAGATGGAAGAATTCAAAAACCCCGTTACAGGCATCAATTTCCAGGGTACAGGCAAGGTCGGACACCCCTTAGGAGCAGAGTTTATTAAATCCTCTGCCGCACCTGAAAATGCCATTATCGGTCTTGATAAAACCTGCGCACTTGAGATGGTAATTGCAAGCGATGTTTCGGTTGATTACGATAAACTTATCGACCGTCAACTTGAACGCGCCGCCGTTACATCTACAGTAGGTTTTGCAAAAATCTTCGCAGACGCCTCTAAAATTCTTTCTGTTTAAGGGCGGTGACGGCAATGATAAACTCTTTGCCTTTAGATAGGGTAACCGATATGTTTTCTGTTCTTTCGGGAGAGGCGGACAACGCTACATATTCTGCGTTGTGCGAAAGCGCGGTTTTTACTCTGCTCAGCAGAGTAAAGCCAAGCGCCCCCCGTGAAAAATGGGAAAACGGCCTTATATATGCCGCCGCTTGTCTTGCTTTTTACCGTTACACGCTTTCCCGCGGGTGCGATAATGTTTCGGTTTACAAGGCGGGCGATGTCAACATTCAAAACAGGCCGGACGGCGCAAGAGAATCGGCAAAAGAACTACTGCGGGATGCGCTCATTTCGGTTGACGGATGTCTTAAACATTCGGCTTTCTGTTTCAAAACAATATAACGGAGGGTCACTATGAACAGTACAAAAAAGATTGCGGAACTGTTTACAAAACACGGACAGGATATAGAACTGCAGTGGCCGTTCAAGTCACAGTATTACAAGGCTTTTATACAACTTATGCGGTATAAAAACAAAATGTATATTGATTTGCCCAAAGGCGAAATGGGCAGACGCGACAACGGCTGTTTTCTGTACATAGGACCGCCCGAATATGATTTTTCTAAAGAATGGGAAACGACAAAAATTTATTTTGAAGGTTACAAGCACCGCGTAAAACGCGCACAAATGATATATTGTGACGGCAAACCGTTTTATGTTTGGGCGGTGCTTTACAGAACAGTGAGGGATGGCGAATATGAAGGGCATCAATAGTATTTTAGACAAGGTGATATCGGTGCTTAGCGGAATAAGTCAGATGTCGGTCAAGGTGGTTTCTACCTATAAGGTGCAGATAATGGATATGCCCCTTGCCGTGCCGATGATAACGGTAGGGCTTGAAACGCTTGATGCCGACCTGCGAAAAAACATCATTTACGCAGGAAACAAAAACGGCAATGCCCGTTATTCCGTTCCTGCCGATGTTGCCGTTTCTGCAAATGTGTATCTTCCTCATACCGCGAGTGGTTTTCTCAACTATGATGTTTTGACATATATTGTCGATGCGCTTTTGGGAAGTTCGCTTACCATAACCCAAATCAAAGCGGGGAAAATGCACTATAACTCAACCTTTATGTGTACCATTTTGCCCGTTACCATTTATCTGCATGACAGAATATGCGGAGATACGGAGGGTGCATACTAATGGGATACGATACATCAAGGTCGATAGTAGTTACGGTAGACGGAAAACGCCTTGCAAATGTTGAAAAGGTAGAAACGCATTACCAACGCGACCGCACCATACAGGACGGCGCTCTTAGCGTTAATCTTAAGTCCATAGATGTAAAAATCACAAGAAAAAGACATATAGAGGATACCTTTAATGACGGGGTAGAATTCCGTCCGCTTAAAAAGTTTACGCTCTCGGTATCGTTTTCGCGTTATGACACAAGTTATGAAGGCTGTGAATGGGTGGATTATAAAGAAACCTTGGGAGAAAACGATACCGTTATAGAAGAATGGACGGTTGCGGCTTTAAGTTATAAATACGCAGCAACATAAAAAATCCGCAGAGGCAACCCTCTGCGGATTTTGGCTTTTGTTATTCTTTTGCGTCTTCAATAATCTTGGCAGAAATGTTAGCGGGGACCTCTTCATAGCGCTCAAATGTGAGTGTGAATTCGGCTCTGCCCTGTGTTATGGAACGCATAGCGGTAGAGAAATCGGACATCTCGGCAATCGGAACCTCCGCCACAACCTCTTGTAGTTTGTTGCTTAGAGGATTCATACCGATAACGCGTCCTCTGCGTTTGTTGATGTCGCCGATTACATCGCCCATATTGTCTTCGGGTATCGTAACCTTCAAGGTGCCAATCGGCTCAAGCAAAACGGGGGATGCCTGTGGAATACCCTCTTTATATGCAATTGCAGCGGCGGTCTTGAAGGACATTTCAGACGAGTCAACGGGGTGGTAAGAACCGTCAACAAGCGTGGCTTTAAGTCCCACAACGGGATAACCCGCCAAAACACCGCGCATAACGCTCTCGCGCAGTCCCTTTTCAACGGCAGGGAAGAAGTTTTTGGGTACCGAACCACCAAAGATTTTCTCCTCAAAAATCATCTCCTCGCTGTCGCACGGTTCAAACTCAATCCAAACATCACCGAACTGACCGTGTCCGCCCGACTGTTTCTTGTGTCTGCCCTGTACCTTAACGGGTTTTCTGATTTTTTCGCGGTATGCAACACGCGGTGTGCGCAAATCAACCGATACGCCAAACTTGGATGCGAGTTTTGATACGATAACATCGATGTGCTGTTCGCCGAGACCGGATAACAACTGTTCCTTGGTTTCATTGTTGATGGCAAAGGATATTGTCGGGTCTTCTTCCATAAGTCTTGTAAGACCTTGGGCAATTTTTTCTTCTTCGCCTTTGTTTTTGGGATAAACCGCCATAGTAAGTTGCGGCATTGGGAAAGCGGCAACGGATATTGTCTTTTTGAATGCGGCATCACAGAGCGTGTCGCCCGTTATAACATTACCAAGTTTGGCAACCGCGCCGATGTCACCCGCTGTGATTTTTGCGGCATCTTCCTGTTTTCCGGCCTTAATAAACATAACCTTAGAAAGTCGCTCTTCGTTTCCGGTGCGGCGGTTTACAAGTTTGGAATCCGCCGATATGCTTCCGCTTACAACCTTGAAATATGAAAGTTTACCAACAAACGGGTCGGCAATTGTCTTGAAAACAATTGCGGCTGCAGGACCATCTTCGGTGGGTTTGATTTCTTCTTCGCCGCAGGGCACAGAAATGTCAGCAGCAGAGGGGGCGATTTCCCCTAACAGTTCGCACATAAGCGAAACTGCCGCGCCGTCTTGACCAACACCGCACATTACAGGACAAATATCGCCCGATAACATACCTTTGCGAAGCGCCGATTTGATTTCTTCCTCTGTAAATTCTTCGCCGCCGAAATATTTTTCCATAAGGTCTTCGTCTGTAGAAGCAACCGCTTCAAGCATAATGTCGCGCATGCTTGCGGTGTCGGAATTTTCGGGAACGGAGGGATACTCTTTTGCGGTGATACCGTCAAATGTGTAAGCCTTGCCGTCAACAAGGTTTATGTAGCAAACAACCTTTTCGCCCTCAACAAACGGAATAATAACAGGACAGATAACACCGCCGTATTTACCCGTTAAAATTGAAATAACGCGGTAAAAATGCGCGTGTACAGAATCAAGTTTGTTAATAAAGAAAGCAACAGGTTTACCCTGTGCGCGTGCGCTGTCGTATGCCTTCTGTGCGCCGACCGTCAGACCGGATTTACCCGAAAGCACGATTAGCGCCGAATCTGCGGCGGTAAGCGCTTCGCTCACGCCACCCGCAAAGTCAAACTGACCGGGGGCATCAAGCAGATTGATTTTATTATCGCCGATTTCCACAGGATAAACCGATGTGCTGACAGATACTTTGCGCTTTTTTTCTTCGGCGTCAAAATCCATAACGGTTGTGCCGTCTGCGTTCTTGCCTATGCGGTCGGTTGCCTTTCCGTAATATAAAATTGCGTCTGCCAAAGTGGTCTTACCGCTTCCGCCGTGACCAAGCAAAGCAATGTTTTTAATGTTAGTTACCTTGTACTGTTTCAATGTGAACAACCCTTTCAAGTTTGATAAAAAGATTATAACATTGTTTTAATAGATTTTCAACTAAAAATATTATAAGAGTTTAATAATTATTGTGGAAATTGCTGTCGAAATTACAAAAAACGGGCGTTTTTGCTCCAAAAACAGTAAAAAACACACAAAATTGAGCAAAAAATTTCTACAAGCAGCCGAAAAAAGAGATTTTATTACAAAATTGATACCGTTTTGTAACTCATTTGAAATCGCTTTTTGTACATTATAGGTATATACTATATGTAGTGGGTGAAATACCGCGAAAAACGATTTTATTACAAGGTGGTGTGTGTTATGTTCAAGCAAATTGTCGAACTTTTGATGGTTATAATCATAGGCTTTTTGCCTGTTTCAAACACCGCCGAAACACCCAAAGAATCCGCCCCTGTTGTAGCGGAAGTAACATCACAGCAAACAGACGGCGTAAAGATTGCCCGTTTTGAAAATATGCTCTCGCACAATTATTGCTTCGGCGCCGATTTTGAGAGTGACGAAACGCTTATAAAAGGCGCGGCACTCTCCCTTGCAAGACAAGGCACCGAGGGCAAATCGGCGATTGATGGTTTTATATATAATATGTACGGCGTTAATACCGAAGATGTGGCAGAGGAAAAATATTCCCTCGCCCCTTGCGGATACGATATTTATAAGCACACAGTTAAGAGTTTCACATATAACGGTGACGGCACCGTAACAGTTTTATCAACCGTTACAGTAAATCCCGACACATCGGCAGAAGAGTATGAATGTGAAAGCGTGTTCTACGCCAACGGCGAAAGCGCATTTGGATATAACTTGTTATCCTGCGATGTAAATTGGTAAAAAGAAAAAGCACTTGGGTTTCCCAAGTGCTTTTTTTATTACAGCGTTACGCCGTCTTTCCAAATCGCGAACGAGGATTTGTCAAGTTTTTCGCTTTTTGCCGATGTTTCTCCCGATGCAATTTTTAGTATAAAATCATAGAATTCTTCCGACAGGTCTTCCATATCTTTTCCGTCAAGGAGAGCACCTGCGTTAAAATCGAGCCACGCATTTTTCTTTTCAAAAAGCGCGGTATTGCTGCTGATTTTAACGGTGGGAACGGGACAGGCGAAAGGTGTTCCTCTGCCTGTGGTAAAAAGCACAATCTGTGCGCCCGAGGCGACAAGTGCACAGGATGCAACGAGGTCGTTACCCGGCGCTTCCAAAAGCGAGAGTCCTGCCATTTTTACCTGTTCTGTGTATGAAAGCACATCCACGACTGGTGCGCATCCGCCCTTTTGCACACAACCGAGCGATTTTTCTGCAAGTGTGGTTATGCCGCCTTCCTTGTTGCCGGGGGACGGATTTTCGTCAATCGGCTCACCATATCGCATAAAATATTTTTTGAAATTATTTATAAGGTCAACGGTCTTAGAAAAGACCTTCTCATTAGTAGCGCGGTTCATAAGAATTTGTTCTGCGCCAAACATTTCGGGCACCTCTGTTAAAATTGCGCTGCCCCCCTCTGCTACGAGGTTGTCTGTGAGTTTGCCTAAAAGAGCGTTGGCGGTTATGCCCGAAAATCCGTCCGAGCCGCCGCATTTAAGTCCTATTACAAGGTCGCCTGCATCGCACACAGTTCTTCTCGCTTTATCGGCGTACGCACAAAGGTCTTTTACGATTTTTTCGCCCATGTCGAGTTCGTCCTCGACATCTTGACAGTTGAGAAACTTAACCCGTTTAGCATCAAACTTTGGAAACCGCTTAAGCCATTCTTTTATATTGCCGTTTTCGCAACCCAGACCAAGAATCAGAACTGCCGCCGCGTTGGGATGGCAAGATAGCGCATAAAGTGCCGAAAGCGTTGTTTCCATATCGTTGCCGAGTTGCGAACAACCGTACGGATGGGTGAAAGCATATATGCCGTCAATATTGTCGGTTTTATATTTTTGTGCGCGTTCTCTGAGTTCGAGCGCGGTCGCGCTGATACAACCAACAGTTGAGATTATCCACACTTCATTACGCACACCGACTCTGCCGTCTTCGCGCCTGTAACCCATAAAGGTGTGCGGTGTTTTGCGTTCAAGCGTTGTTTCGGGTTCAGTATACTCATATTCCGAAACACCCGAAAGGGATGAGCGCATATTATGCGAATGAATGTGTTCTCCCGCCTTTATGTTAGTCGTAGCAACGCCGATAGGGTAGCCGTATTTTATAACATCTTCGCCTTCTGATATATCGACAAGCGCCGCCTTGTGCCCTGCAGGAATTACGCCGTTTTCTAAACTTACGGCAACATTATCTTTTTTGTTAATGATAAATGTTTTCATAAAACGCTCCTTACAGACGCTTTTGCATCACGCTTAATATTGGCAAGATGCGCGGTTACAGCATCGGCTAAACCTTCGTATTTTGTCAAATCTTCGCCAAAGAAATCGGTGTTTGAAAGTGCTGCGTTAACAAAATCTTTCGGGCATTTTCCACTGTTTTCTGCAAAAAATCTTAAAACCGCCGCATCGTCACGCACAACATAGTCTGTGTTGCCGCGGTGGGCGTGTAATCCGTCTTCTCTTAAATCTTCGGAGGAGTAAAACGCCAAAAGTGCCGCGAGAGAAAATGTAATAAGCGGCGGATTTTTGCCGACCTTTTTTACATAATCGCGGAATGTTGGCAGCACCCTTGCACGCCATTTTGATACCGAGTTGAGTGAAATCGACAGCAGTTCGTGGTCAATAAACGGATTTTCAAAACGTTCAAAAACCGATTCGGCAAATGCCATAACCTCATCTGTGGGAAGCGGCACACATGGCACAATTTCGTCTTTTACAACGCGTCTTACAAATGCGCCTAAAGTTTCGTCTTGCATCATATCTCGGACGATGGTTTCCCCTGCAAGATATCCGGCCAAAACACTCGCGGTGTGTGCGCCGTTAAGCACACGCACCTTGCGTTCGCGGTAGGGTTTTTGGTTGTTGGTAAAAATAACGGGAAGCCCCGCCTTATGTAGCGGCAGTTCTTCGCTTATATCCTTTTCGCTTTCAATAACCCAAAGCGCAAACGGTTCGGCCACCGACAAAAGTTTATCGGTGTAACCGAGGGTTTTGTAAATTTCTTCTGCATCGTTTTTTGGAAAACCTGTTACAATGCGGTCGACAAGTGTGGTGCAGAAAACACAGGCGTTTTCTAACCAATCCATAAAATCTTGCGGTAGTTTCCATACATCGCAAAGGGAAAGCACACACTGCTTTAATTTTTTACCGTTGTCCTCTATCAGTTCAACGGGCAGAACGATAACGCCGGCATCATTTGCGCCGCCGAAAAACTTATAACGCTCATAAAGCCATTTTGTAAGTTTGCCTGGATAGGTTGCGGGAAGACCGTCAAAACTATCGTTTCTGTCAAGCGTAATTCCTGCCTCTGTCGTGTTGGAAACGATAAAACGCAAATCACTTTCGTGTGAGAGTGACAGCCAAGCGTCATAGTCTTCCTTGGCGTCAAGCACCCTCTGTACCGAGGTTATAACGCGGCTTTTATCTACCGTTTTGCCATTTTCTTTTCCTCGCATTAAAACTGTGTAGAGATTATTCTGTTCGCAAAACGCCTCAAGACTGCCGAAAGAAATAGGCTTTACAATGGCAACATCGCCCGAAAAAACGCCCTTTTCGTTGGCGATGTCGATCATATAATCAAAGAATGAGCGTAGAAAATTGCCCTCTCCAAACTGCATTATTTTAATAGGTCTTTTGTTGTCGCGGGTATAAATTTCGCTTAAATTTTTCATTTTAATATTCCTTAAGATATGTTCTGGTGTTTTCAACCATTTCGTTAAAGAGTTTGCGCGCGTCACCGGTATTAAGTCTTACAAGCGGATTGTTTACAAACGCCTTGAAAGCACCCTCTAAATCGCGGTTTATGGCAGCCTTAACCGTGAGTTCCTGTTCGTCTACTATTCGCGACACAAGGGCGTGTATTTCGGTCGGCACATTTCCCGCCAGAACAGGTGTTACGCTGTCTGCTGCAAAAACGGCGTTGCCCTCAACTACGGCACCGAGCGGAAGGTTTGGCATCTGTCCGCGGTTTACAATGTTTACATTGGTGACAAGTTTGTGAAGGCCTAAAAGTGCGCGGATTTGCTCAACGCCCTCTTCGCCCGTTTGACAAAGTTCAATTTTTTCCTCTCCGCATACGCGTTTGCGGCTTGTTTCCTGTCTTTCTGCGAGGTTGTTTATGCGGAAAGAAACAGGAGTTAATCCAAATCCCCATTCGCGCACTTGTTCGGGCGACTGCAAATACCAATCTCCCGGGCAGAACTCGGCTAAGTGGCGGTCACCTGCGGCGGCTATACTGCCAAAACGCAAAAACAAATCAAACTTGACGCGGTCAGAACTTTCAAAAAAGTTGTTCATCCAGTTTGTATCTTTGCCCTTTACATAGCCTGTTTCGTAGTTTTCACGAGCCAATTTTTCAAAAACGGGGAAAAGGTCTATATTTTTATATTGTGCCTTTGTAAGCCAGGTAAAATGGTTTACGCCTACAACATTAACATTTATATCTGTGCGTGTGGTGTTTTCTATTCCTGCGTATTCTTTAAGTGCGCTCTGCAAAAGCCACTGTGTTCCGAAAACCTCGTGACAGCAACCAAAAGCCTTGATTTTCGGGAATGTTTCGTAAAGTGTTTTTACCGAAACGGTCATAGGATTGGTATAGTTTATTACCCAGGCATCAGGACAGCATTTTTCAACGCCCCTCGCAATTTCTTGCATCATAGGCACTGTGCGAAGCGCTCTTATAATTCCGCCGGGACCCGTGGTGTCGCCAACCGACTGATAAATGCCGTACTTTTCGGGGGTGTGAACATCGCTTTCCATTTCCTTGAATGTACCGGGAAGAATGGAAATTACAACGAAGTTTGCACCGGTTAGTGCCTCTTCAAGCGTTTTTGTAGCATAGTAGTTCCATTTTGATTTTGCCCCTTCGGCACTTCCGAACTTATTACCTATTATAACATTGTCTTCTGCGGCTTTATAGTCAATGTCATAAAGTGCAACACTGCCGCAAATATCTTCGGCTGCGGCAAGGTCGCTCATAAGTCCCCAAGCCCAACCGCGTGAGCCACCGCCAACATAAGCAATTTTAATATCTTCAACCTTGTTATCAATGTATTTCATAACAACGCCTCCTTGTGATTCTATAATAAATCAAAAATACACAGATTTTCCTTGATTATTTTGATTTATATGCGGTTTTTCTTGATTTTTTTGCTCTAAAATAATATAATCAATTCAAAGGAGTGCGGCGATATGACACAAAAATCTTTTTTCGAATTTGAATCGGTAACCGATGCCGATTATACCGAAAGTGACAACCACTACCACAATGCAATCGAGATTTATTTTCTTACGAGTGGGCGTTGCTGGTATTTTATAGACAACAAATCGTATCTGCTCTGTTCGGGGGATGTTGCCATCGTTCCAAGCGGCGTTATTCACAGAACAAATTACGAAACACAGGTTCATTCACGAATACTTATAAACTGTGATATGTCATTTGTGCCGAGTTCGGTGCAAAATGTGTTGGGCGAGATTCCTTGTTTCCCAAAAGCCGACCGCTCAGAGCGAAAAATAAAAAACCTTTTTGCAGAGATTGAAAAAGAAAGCAAAACACAAGACGCTTTTACAGAGGATATCATACGCGCAAAAATTTCTGAACTTTTGGTTTTAATCGTGCGCGAAAGCCGAGAAAACGCGCCGATAGTTACTCAAAGTGCGATTGTTGAAAAGGCGGTAAACTATATACAAGAAAACCATAAAAGCACAGTAACCCTCGGTGATACGGCAAAACATTGTTTCGTGAGCCCCGCACACTTATCACGCACATTCAAAAAGGAGACGGGTTTTGGCTTTTGCGAATACCTTAATATATATAGACTGAAAAAAGCCGATGCGCTGCTTATGGGCGGCGAAAAGCGCAAAATATCCGAAATTGCGGAACTTTGCGGTTTTGAAGACAGCAACTATTTTTCTAAAATGTATAAACAGATGTACGGAATAGCACCGAGGGAGAGAAAGAAGATATAAAAATAGAACTGCAACCGAAAGGTTACAGTTCTTTTTTTGGTGACCCGGACGGGATTCGCTACGGCGCAACGCGCCTACACGCCCACGTCGGCGAAAACAGTTCACCGAACTGTTTTCTTACCTCTTCGCTCCCTCCTGTTCGAATCCCTGATTTAGAGCAAAAAAATAAGAACATCGCACATAAAGTGCAATGTTCTCATTTGGTGACCCGGACGGGATTCGAACCCGTGTTACCGCCGTGAAAGGGCGGTGTCTTAGGCCTCTTGACCACCGGGCCTGGTAGCGGCAATTGGACTTGAACCAACGACACTCCGGGTATGAACCGAATGCTCTAGCCAACTGAGCTATACCGCCATTTGTCAGGGACCGATTTATTATAATATATGAAAACCAATTTGTCAACACTTTTTTTGAATGATTTAATATCCTTTTGTTTTTTGACTCTTTTCTAAACATTGAAATACAACAAATTGGCATAAATTTATCAAAAATTTTTGGTTTTGTGTTATTTTTTCTGTTTTTTTATTTGTTTTCTATTGACTTTTGTGTGGTTTTGGGATAAAATTAGTATAGATTATTATCGGGAGGTATCCACATGAGTGAATTTTACACAGGGGATATAAAGAAATCCGAAAGAATAGATAAATTAAAGGAAGCGCTTTTTGCCACTTTTCCGGAGATTGAGGTTGACCGCGCAGTGCTGCTGACCGAGTCTTATAAACAGACCGAGGCAGAGCCGATGATTCTGCGCCGCGCACTTGCTTTCTACCACATACTTGAAAACATTCCGATTACAATTCGTGATAATGAGTTGGTTGTTGGTAGTGCAACTAAAAAGTCGCGCAGTTGTCAGGTCTTCCCCGAATATTCTTTTGAATGGTTGGAAGAGGAGTTTGACACAATCGAAACCCGTGCTGCCGACCCGTTCCGCATATCCGAGGAATCCAAAGCAACCTTGCGTGAGGTTTATAAATACTGGAAAGGCAAGACCAACCGCGAACTTGCGGCGGCTTATATGTCGCCCGAGGCGCATCTGGCTGTTGAACACAACATATTCACGCCCGGCAACTATTATTATAACGGCGTAGGACATGTTACTGTCAACTACGGCAAGGTTTTGGCAATTGGTTTTGACGGCATAAAGGCCGAGGCGGTACGCGCTTTATCCAAACTGTCGGTTACCGATGCGGATTATTCGCGCCGTCACCACTTCCTGAACGCCGTTATTATCAGTTGCGAGGCGGCAATTCTTTATGCACAGCGCTACAGCGCCCTTGCAAAAGAGTTGGCGGAAAAAGAAACAAACCCTGTTCGCAAAGCCGAACTTCTTAAAATTTCCGAAAACTGCGCCCGCGTGCCGAAAGGTCCTGCCACAAGTTTTTATGAGGCTTGTCAGTCTTTCTGGTTTGTGCAGATGCTTATACAGGTTGAATCGAGCGGACACTCAATTTCGCCCGGACGATTTGACCAATATATGTATCCTTATTATAAAAGAGATATGGATGCGGGTAAAATCACGCGCGAGGAAGCACAGGAACTTATTGACTGTGTATGGATTAAACTCAACGATTTGAGCAAGGTGCGTGACGCCGAATCTGCCGCAGGTTTTGCGGGATACAGTATGTTCCAAAACCTTATCGCAGGCGGACAGGACAAGGACGGCAAGGATGCCACAAACGACCTTTCGTTTATGTGTATCGAGGCTACTATGCATGTATTGCTTCCGCAGCCATCGTTCTCTGTTCGCGTATGGAACGGCACACCGCACGAATTTTTGGTTAAAGCGGCAAAACTCACCCGTACCGGCGTAGGTCTCCCCGCTTACTATAATGATGAGGTTATTGTCCCCGCGCTTCAGAGCCGCGGACTTTCGGTTGAGGATGCGAGAGATTATAACATCATAGGCTGTGTTGAACCGCAAAAATCGGGCAAGACAGACGGTTGGCACGATGCCGCATTCTTCAATATGTGTCGTCCGCTCGAGATGGTATTTTCAAACGGCGTTGACAAGGGCGTTCAGGTTGGTCTTAAAACCGGCGAACTTTCGTCATTCAAGACCTTCGAACAGTTCTATGACGCCTATAAGAAACAAACCGAATATTTCATTGAACTTATGGTTAACGCCGACAACGCGATAGATGTCGCCCACGCAGAGCGTTGTCCGCTTCCGTTTGAATCTTCTATGATTGAAGATTGTATCGGCCGCGGAATGAGCGCACAGGAGGGCGGCGCCGTATACAACTTCACAGGACCGCAAGGTTTCGGTATTGCCAATATGGCAGACGCACTGTGGGCTGTACGCAAACTCGTGTTCGAGGATAAGAAACTTACGCTCACAGAGTTGAAGCAAGCGCTTGACTGTAACTTCGGCCGCGACCTTGATAGTCATATGGCAGAGAAACTTACAACTCAGGTTGCGCGTGAACTTGTGAATTCGGGCAAGAAGTTAACTGAAGACGATATACATAATATATATAATGTAGTAAAAGCAAGTAAATGTTCGCCCGAAGAAAAATCCCGTTACAGCGCTTTGCTTTCGGAGATTGAGGCTCTGCCTAAGTTCGGAAACGACATTAAAGAGATTGATATGTTTGCTCGTGATATTGCCTATACCTACACAAAGCCTGTGGAAAAATATAAAAACCCACGCGGCGGTGTTTATCAGGCAGGTCTTTACCCCGTTTCTGCTAATGTTCCGCTTGGCGCACAGACAGGTGCTACACCTGACGGACGCCTTGCGTTCACACCGATTGCAGACGGCGTATCTCCCGCGGCAGGCCGTGATGTAAACGGACCGACTGCGGCGGCAAACTCGGTCTCAAAACTCGACCACTTTATTGCTTCTAACGGAACGCTTTATAATATGAAGTTCCACCCCTCTGCACTCGCGGGTGACAGCGGAATTGAAAGTTTCATTTCACTCGTTCGAGGATTCTTCGACCAGAAAGGCAGTCATATGCAGTTTAATGTTGTCTCGCGCGAGACCTTGCGTGATGCTCAGAAGAACCCCGATAAATACCGTTCGCTCGTTGTTCGCGTTGCGGGTTATAGTGCGCTCTTTACAACACTTTCACGTTCGCTGCAAGAGGACATCATTAACCGTACTGAGCAGGGAGGATTCTAATGGCGGACATTCTCAGTGTAAAGGGGAGAATTTTCGACATTCAGCGTTTTTCTGTTCATGACGGTCCGGGCATCCGCACCATAGTTTTCTTAAAGGGTTGCCCACTTCGTTGCCGTTGGTGTTGCAATCCTGAATCTCAGTCGCACGAAATTGAGGAAATGACACTTGCGGGAAAGACCAAAACGGTTGGCCGCGATGTTACGGTAGGAGAGGTCATCGAAACGGTTAAGCGCGACCGTATTTATTACAGGCGAAGCGGCGGCGGACTCACCCTGTCGGGCGGAGAAGCCCTCTTCCAAGCCGACTTTGCGGCGGCACTTTTAGAGGCGGCAAAACAAAACGGTATAAACACCGCTATTGAAACCACCGCCTGTGCACCGTTCGGAAAGATTGAAAAATTACTTCCCCACCTTGATTATTGCCTTATGGATATCAAGCATATGGATAGCATCAAACATAAGGAATTTACCAATGTGCCAAACGAACTTATCCTTGAAAATGCAGAGCGCATTGCAAAAAGCGGCGCAAACCTTACAATCCGCACACCTGTTATCCCCACCTTTAACGATACAGAGGAGGAAATCGGTGCTATTGCGCGGTTTGCAAGTAGACTGCCGGGCGTTCGGGAGATGCATCTTCTCCCCTACCACCGCATAGGACAGGATAAGTACGCGGGACTCGGCAGAGAATATACACTTTCTCATCTTACGCCCCCCGAAAACGAAAAAATAGAACAGTTAGCAAAAATCGTACAGTCGTACGGTCTTATAGCCAAGATAGGAGGTTAAACCGATGAATTTTGAAAATATGGGCGACAAGACTCGCATTATTCAAGAACTTGTCCCCGGCAAACAGATTACACTTGCGCATATTGTTGCCAATCCCGATGAAGTGCTTTATCAAAAACTCGGTTTGGACCCCGCGGTTGATTACAGCCATTCGGCAATCGGTATTTTAACCCTGAGCCCGAGCGAAACCGCCATTATAGCGGGTGACATCTGCATAAAGGCTTCGGGTGCGGTGCTCGGCTTTGTAGACCGCTTTAGCGGCACCGTTATTGTAACGGGTACCGTTTCGCAGGTTGAGGCTTCGCTACACGCCGTTGTCGATTATGCGCGTGAGAAACTCGGTTTCTCGGTTTGCGAGATTACCAAGACCTGATATGAAAAAACTTATGCTTATGGGGCGAAGCGGTGCGGGTAAAACCACGTTGACACAGGCTCTGCGGGGAGAAAACATCGCTTATAAAAAAACCCAATATGTCGGCTACGGCGATTGGCTTATAGACACGCCGGGGGAATATATTGAAACCTCGCGTCTTGGCAACGCTTTAGCGCTTTACGCGTATGAGGCTGATGTTATTGGTCTATTACAGGCGGCGGATGAGCCCTATTCACTTTTTCCGCCCAATATTACCTGTATGGTAAATAGAGAGGTTATCGGCATTGTCACCCTGCGTGACGGGGTTTCACCCGACCGCGCGGTGCGTTGGCTTAAAATCTCGGGTTGCAAGAAAATCTTTATTGTTGACAGTGTTTCGGGTGACGGAATACAAGAATTGCTCGATTTTCTCAAAAAACCAACCCAAAAACGATAAAAAACAACAAAAACAGACATTTTTTCCTTGTTTTTTGTTGACTTTAGGCTTTGTTTATGTTATATTTATAATGTAAATATATGTAAAATATAAAAAAAGGAGATTTTCAAAATGGCAAGTGAGTATGAAATCAAAAAACAAATTTGCGACATTGGAAAACGAATCTACAATCAGGGAATGGTTGCATCGAATGACGGTAACATCTCCGTTAAGTTAAACGACAACGAATTCCTCTGCACACCCACAGGTGTATCCAAGGGCTTTATGACACCCGAATACATCTGCAAGGTTGACCGTGACGGCAAGGTTATCCAGGCTAACGGCAACTTCAAACCTTCATCTGAAATCAAGATGCATATGCGCGTCTACAAGGAGCGTCCCGATGTTAACTCGGTTGTTCACGCACACCCGCTTTATGCAACAGGTTTTGCTATTGCAGGTATCCCGCTTACACAGCCGATTATGCCTGAAGCTGTTATCTCTCTCGGATGCGTTCCGATTGCAGAGTACGGCACACCTTCAACGGAGGAAATTCCGGACGCTGTTTCTAAGTATCTCCAGCACTTTGATGCTGTATTGCTTGAAAACCACGGCGCTCTTGCATATTCTGATTCACTTCTCAACGCCTATCACAAGATGGAGTCGGTTGAGTTTTATGCAAAACTTCTTTACATATCCAAGCAACTTGGCGGACCGAAGGAACTTTCTGATGCACAGGTTCAGCGCCTTTACGAAATTCGCCGTCAGTTTGGTATGAAGGGTAAGCACCCCGCTGACCTTTGCGCCAACGCTAAGAACGGTCAGGCAAGTTGCCACGGTTGCGGCGGAAGTTGCAAAGGCAACTGCGGCAACCATGGCGCTGATGGTGATATCGTCGCAGAAATCACCAAGCGTGTTATGGAACAACTTGGCAAATAAGTTTTGAGGTAATTAAAGTGGACGAAAAAACACTTAATGCCATAGTAGCCTCGGTTGCAAATCAGATTGCAGATGCCGATATGACGCTTGACACGGCGCTTAAACTTTCTGCTAAAGTTAAGGAAAAAGCAAAGGAAATGGGCGTTAAGGCTGTTGTTGCAATCTCCAACAAGGCGGCAAGACCGGTGCTTGTTGAATGTATGGATGACTCTTATATCGCAAGTTACGATGTTGCTTTTAATAAGGCTTATACCGTGGTTGCACTCAAGATGTCAACATCCGAACTTAAAAAACTTTCGCAACCGGGCGGCTCACTTTACGGTATACAATTTACCAATGACGGAAAAATCGTTATTTTCGGCGGCGGCGAACCGCTCTACAACAAGGCAGGTAAACTTATAGGTGGCCTTGGTGTCAGCGGTGGCAGTGAAGAGCAGGATACCGCCCTTGCAAAATACGGTAAAGAAATATTTAACACAATGGGCTTTTAAGTCCTGTGTGGAAAGGCAGAGATATTTATGGATATTAATTCAGCAAATATCGAGCAGATAGTCAGACAGGTTTTAGAGGGTATGAATACCACTTCTGCACCTGCCGCCTCTGCGGGACCTGTTCCTGCAACGGCAAAAACAGCCGTTCTTACAGGAATTGAGAAGTTTGAATTCAAAAACTTCCCCATCCCCGAACTCGGCGATGACGATGTGCTCGTAAAGGTTGAGGGCTGCGGCGTTTGCGGTACTGACGCACACGAATATAAGCGCGACCCATTCGGCCTCATTCCTGTTGTTCTCGGTCACGAGGGTACAGGCGAAATCGTTAAAATGGGTAAAAATGTAAAGGTTGACAGTGCGGGTAAACCGCTTAAACTCGGTGATAAGGTTGTTACCTGTATGATATTTAAGGATAACCCCGATATCACGATGTTTGACCTTAATAAACAGAATGTCGGCGGTGCCGATGTTTACGGTCTTATTCCCGATGATGATACTCATCTTAACGGTTGGTTCTCTGATTACATAGTTGTTCGCGGTGGCTCTACAATATTTAATGTTAGCGACCTTGACCTTGATTCAAGAATTCTTATAGAACCCTGCGCCGTTCTTATTCACGCGGTTGAACGCGCTAAGACAACGGGAATTCTTCGTTTCAACAGTCGCGTTGTTGTACAGGGTTGCGGACCGATTGGTCTTATTTGTATTGCTATTTTGCGTACAATGGGAATTGAGAATATTGTTGCGGTTGACGGCGAAGAAAAGCGCCTTGAGTTTGCAAAGAAAATGGGTGCAGATAATTCTGTTAACTTCAAAAACTATAAGGGTGTTGAGGCTCTTGCAGACGGTGTTAAGGACGCTTTTGGCGGATACCTTGCCGATTTTGCATTCCAGTGCACAGGCTCTCCCGTTGCACACGCAAACATCTATAAGTTCATACGCAACGGCGGCGGACTTTGTGAACTCGGCTTCTTTATCAATGGCGGAGACGCTACAATAAACCCCCACTTTGATATTTGCTCTAAGGAAATTACCACCGTTGGTTCTTGGGTTTATACCCTCCGCGATTATGCGACAACCTTTGATTTCTTGAAGCGCGCAAAGGCCATTGGTCTTCCGATGGGCGACCTTATCACTCACCGATTCCCACTTGAACAGATTGACGAAGCATTTAAGACCAACCTGTCTATGCAGGGACTTAAAATTGCTGTTATTAACAAGTAGGAGAATAAAATATGAGCATGGCTTGCGGTATTATAGAGGTTTACGGACTCGTAGCGGCGCTCGTTGCTTGTGACGCAGGTTGCAAGGCGGCAGATGTTACGGTTGAAACCTTTGACAAAAACAAACCGGGCAATCCGGACGAACTTACTGTTCCGCTCATAGTTGCAGTTAAGTTTCGCGGTACGGTAGATAATGTAACCGCCGCAGTAGAGGCTGCAAAAATCGCGGCAAACGGTGTTTCAGGCGTTGTAACGACACACGTTCTTACAAGCGTTGAACCCGATACCGAATATATGTTAAAAATAAATGCTTTTGATAAAAACTAACAGGAGGAAACAAAAATGAAAGAAGCACTTGGAATGATTGAAACAAGAGGTCTTGTAGCTGCTATCGAGGCTGCAGACGCAATGACAAAGGCAGCAGAGGTTGAACTCATCGGCACCGAAAAAATCGGTTCCGGACTCGTATCGGTTATGGTACGCGGCGATGTTGGCGCTGTAAAGGCTGCTGTTGAAGCAGGTTCAAACTGCGCTTCACGCCTTGGCGAACTTGTTGCAACACATGTTATTCCGCGTCCCCATAACGATGTAGAAAAGATTCTTCCGAAGTTCTAAAATATCTCGTAAGGAGAAGTTCCTATGAATTCGTTAGGTATGGTTGAGGTTTCCGGTGTTACTGCCGCCGTTGACTGTCTTGATATAATGTGCAAATCGGCTAATGTCGAGTTTGTTACTTGGGAGAGAAAGTTGGGCGGAAGACTTGTTACCATAATCGTTAAAGGCACAGTTTCTGCCGTTACCGCTGCCGTAGAAAACGCGGTTGCGGGGGCAATCATAAAACCCTGTTCCTATGCGGTTATTGCTAACCCACACGAAGAAACCGAACGCATTGTAAGTATCAGCGCAGCACGACTCAAAAAGAAAAGAGGGTAACTTAAATGGCTGAAACTAAAAAAACAACTACAGCAGCAAAGGCGACCGCTGCCCCCGCCGCTGAAGAAGTAAAAACATCTAAACCTGTAAGGGAGGTAAAGAAAATGTCACTTGAAGCACTTGGAATGATTGAAACAAGAGGTCTTGTAGCCGCTATCGAAGCAGCAGATGCTATGGTTAAGGCTGCAAATGTTGAACTCATCGGAACCGAGAAGATTGGTTCGGGACTCGTATCTGTTATGGTTCGCGGCGATGTTGGCGCAGTTAAATCGGCAGTTGAGGCTGGTTCTAACTCTGCTTCCCGTCTTGGCGAAATCATCGCAACACATGTTATTCCGCGTCCTCACGGCGATGTTGAGAAGATTTTACCGTCTATTAAATAAACTATTAAAATAGGAGGAAATCACGATGGCACTTGAAGCACTTGGAATGATTGAAACAAGAGGACTTGTAGCAGCAATCGAGGCAGCAGACGCTATGGTTAAGGCCGCTAATGTTGAACTCATCGGCACCGAAAAAATCGGTTCCGGACTCGTATCTGTTATGGTTCGCGGTGATGTTGGTGCAGTAAAGGCTGCTGTAGAGGCTGGTTCTAACACCGCTTCTCGCCTTGGCGAAATTATCGCAACACATGTTATTCCGCGTCCTCACGGCGATGTTGAGAAGATTCTCCCTTCGCTTAAGTAAGTTTTTTATGAGCGGCGGTAAATCCGCCGCTCATGAGAGCCCCTTTTATTACCACATTATATAGGATGGGTGAAAAATGATTATAGGAAAAGTTATCGGAAGCGTGGTTTCCACACGCAAGAACGAAAATCTTGTTGGCAGCAAGTTTATGGTTATAGAGCCGCTTGAATGTATGAGCGATTCTAAGAAAATTGTTGCTATAGACAATGTTGGAGCAGGCATTGGAGAGATTGTTTTGGTTGCAACAGGTAGCGCAGCAAGAGTTGGATGCTCGATGGCTGGGAGTCCTGTTGATGCCGCTATTGTTGGTATTGTTGATGACGATACAGGTATGTCCGGAGTTGTTAGATAATTATGAATTTTAACGAGTTAGTTAAGACAGTTAAAGATTGCGGTGTTGTTGGTGCTGGTGGTGCAGGATTTCCGTCCTACGCCAAACTTGACAAGCGCTGCAACACGATAATTCTTAACTGCGCTGAGTGCGAGCCGTTACTTAAACTCCACCGTCAGCTACTCGAACGCAACGCTTACGAAATTGTAAGCACACTTGATTTAATTGCGAAAACTGTGGAGGCAGAGCGTGTTATCATAGGCGTAAAGGGTTCTTATAAAAATGCCCTTGCCGCCGTGGAAGCACAACTTGACTCCTTTGATAATATTTCAGTTTGTCGCCTGCCGGAGATTTATCCTGCGGGTGATGAGGTTGTACTTATTAAAGAGGCAACCGGAAAAACCGTTAAAGCCGGTTCGCTACCGATTTCTATCGGCGTGACGGTATTTAATGTTGAAACAATTTATAATGTATATAACGCGTTACAGGGAAAACCCGTTACACATAAGTTTGTAACTGTGGCGGGAGAGGTCAATAAACCCATGACCTTGCGCGTGCCGATTGGTATCACAATCGGCGAATTGATTGACTATGCAGGTGGAAGCACACTCGAGGATTATGAGATTATCCTTGGCGGTCCTATGATGGGCAATTTTGGTAGCAGATTTGATGTTGTAACCAAAACAACCAACGCCGTTTTGGTTTTACCGCCTGACCACTACATAGTTAAAAAGAAACAAGTAAACACCTCGATTGATATTAAGAGGGCTATGGCGGCGTGTTGTCAGTGTACATACTGTACAGACTTGTGCCCCCGAAACCTTTTAGGTCATCCGATTGACCCGGCGCTGTTTATGCGCAACGCATCAAACACAATGCAGGAAACCCCATATTTAGATGCGGCATATTGCTGCAGTTGCGGCCTGTGTGAGATGTATTCCTGCGGACAGGGATTATCCCCCCGTACTTTACTTGCTGCTGTTAAGGCAGATATGCGTAAAAACGGATTAAAACCTCTACCCGCTGAGGATAAACCGACATCTCCCGCCCGCAGTTACCGTATGGTGCCTGTAAAACGCCTGACGGCAAGAATAGGTGTTGAAAAATACAATAAAACGGCACCAATGTTACCCGATGTGCTAAAACCCGCGACCGTTACGATTATGTTATCGCAACACATAGGCGCACCCGCAAGAGCGGCTGTGCTTCCGGGAGCGGAGGTTAAATGCGGAGACACAGTTGCAGTTGCCGCAGAGGGACTGAGTGTTAACATCCACTCGTCCGTAAACGGAACTGTTTTGGCAGTTAATGATAAATTTATTAAGATTGGAGTGAAGACCGATGAATAAGGCTTTAGCGATGGTTGAATATAAAACCGTTTCTTCCGGTATGACCGCCGCAGATTTAATGCTCAAAACTGCAGAGGTTGAGATTATTGAAGCAAAAACGGTTTGCCCAGGTAAATATCTTGTGCTTATCAGCGGACTTTTAAGCTCCGTTCGCGCAGCGGTTGACGCCGCAAAGGCACACTATCCTGATACACTTATCGACAGTTTTGTGCTCGGCAATCCGCACCCCACAATTTTTGATGCAATTTACGGCACCGCCGTTATTGATAATCCCCACGCACTTGGCGTTATGGAAACATACTCTTCGTCTGCCGCAATTGTTGCCGCCGATGTTGCCGCTAAGACCGCTTATGTTGACCTTATCGAACTGCGTTTGGCTCGCGGTATGTGCGGAAAATCCTATCTTCTTTTGACAGGTGAGGTTGCGGCTGTTACCGCCGCGATTGAACGCGCCGCAAGTGAAGCGGGAGAGAACGGTATGTTCCTTGATTCCTCTGTTATTCCCAACCCTGACCCGAAAATGTGGCAGAGTATTTTATAAAAAGGAAGTAACAAAATATGCTTGCTATTGAAAGACGCAACGCAATCATTTCAAGGCTCAATATGGATGGAAAGGTTATCGTAACCGACTTGGCACATGAGTTTGAGGTTACGGAAGAAACCATTCGCCGCGATCTTGAAAAACTTGAAAGCGAAGGCATAGCCAAAAAGACATACGGCGGCGCCGTTGCAAATAAAAGTCTTAATGTTGAATTACCTTCAAGTGTTCGCAAACGCACCAATGTTGAACTCAAGCAAAAGATGGCAGAAAAGGTTTCGGCACTGGTAAACGATGGCGATTATATTATGGTGGATGCGAGTTCTACGGCACTTTTTGCTGTAAGATGTATGAAATCAAAACATAATATAACACTTATAACTCCGTCAATTGAACTTTTGCTTGACCTTAATGATAAGGAAGATTGGAATGTTTTTTCCACAGGCGGTATGCTCAAACACGGCGGATTATCACTTGTTGGAAACACGGCGGAAAAGACGGTAAGCGGATTCCATGTTGATGTGGCAATTTGCTCTGCGAAGGGAATTGACACCGAAATGGGCGTTACCGATTCCAACGAAAAAGATGCCGAAATCAAACGAGCACTTTTCCGTTCTGCCGATAAACACATTTTGGCTATGGATTCTACTAAATTTGACCGTATTGCCTTTATAAAGGTTTTTGGTTTTGATGATATTGATATTGTAGTCACCGACCAAAAACCCGAAGACAAGTGGATTAAGTTCTTCAAAGATAAGGGTATTGAACTTATATACTAGAAAGGAAGCATTTGTATTATGGCTCAGTTTTCCGAAAAAGAAATACGCGAAATTGTAAGCAGGGTTATAAACAGTTATGACACGCCTGCGGCTGATGCTAAAGCCTTCGACAGCACACAGTTTGAGGGCAGAAAACTTGTCGGTATTTTTAGCGATATGAACAAAGCGATTGAAGCCGCCAACGAAGGATACAAGGCGGTTCGCGCTATGCAGGTTGAGGAGCGCGAAAAGATTATTACAGAAATTCGCCGCTTAACTCGTGAAGAGGCTCCGATTATGGCTCGTATCGGCGTTGCCGAAACCAAGATGGGCAAGGTAGAGCACAAACGCCTTAAACATATTCTGGTTGCCGATAAAACTCCTGGCACAGAGGATATTATTTCAAACGCCAAAACAGGCGACAACGGTTTAACCCTAATTGAGATGGCGCCTTTTGGTGTTGTTGGCGCTATTACGCCCAGTACCAACCCGAGTGAGACGGTTATTTGTAACAGTATCGGTATGATTGCTGCGGGTAACGGTGTTGTTTTCAACCCCCACCCGGGCGCTATTGCTACATCTAACTACGCTGTTGACCTTGTTAACCGCGCAAGCAGAAACGCAGGCGGACCTGAGATTTTGGTTGCTTCTATGGATAAACCTACACTCGAATCTGCAGACGTTATGTACAAGCATCCGCTTATCCGTCTTCTTGTTTGCACAGGCGGCCCCGGCGTTGTTCGTGCAGTGCTTTCTTCGGGCAAAAAGGCTATCGGTGCAGGTGCCGGTAATCCCCCTGTTATTGTTGATAACACCGCCGATATCAAAAAGGCGGCTAAAGATATTATTGACGGCTGCACATTTGATAACAACCTTCCCTGTATCGCAGAAAAGGAAGTTTTCGCATTCTCGGATATCGCAGATGAACTGATTGCGGGTATGCAGCAAAACGGCGCATATAAAATTACTGCGGCACAGGCAGCAGAACTTGCAAAAATCGTTCTTGTTACAAAAACCGACAAATCGGGCAAACAAAAGGTTATGGTTAACCGCGATTGTGTTGGCCGTGATGCCGATGTTTTACTTGCAAAAATCGGCGTTAAGGTTGGCAAAGAGGTGCGCTGCATAATCTGTGAGACCGATTTCTCACACGATTTTGTTCAGCACGAACTTATGATGCCCATTCTTCCAATTGTTCGTGTAAGAAATATTGATGAGGCAATTGACCTTGCAGTAAAAGCAGAGCACGGCAACCGTCACACCGCACATATGCACTCTAAAAATATCGACCATCTTTCACGCTTTGCAAGGGCGGTTGAAACCACTATTTTTGTTAAAAACGCACCATCATACGCAGGTATCGGATTCGGCGGAGAGGGACATACAACCTTTACAATTGCAGGTCCCACAGGCGAGGGTATCACCTCTGCCCGTAGTTTCACCCGTCAGCGCCGCTGTGTAATGGCTGATAGTTTCCGCATTATATAAGAGGTGTAACTATGGCTTACGATAAAGATTTTGTTGCCGAGATTGTCGGCAAGGTTGTTGCTGAATATAACAAAACCTCGGGGGACAGCGTTCCTGTTGGCGTTTCAAACCGCCATATTCACCTGTCAAAAGAAGATGTGGAAACACTCTTTGGCAAAGGATACGAACTCACACCGTTCAAGGATTTGTCGCAACCCGGTCAGTATGCTTGTAAAGAACAACTTACAATTGTCGGCCCCTCGCTTCGTCCTATCGAAAAGGTACGCGTTTTGGGCCCTGTAAGAAGTGCTTCACAGGTTGAAATTTCACGCACCGATTCGTACGCGCTTAAGGTTAAAGCGCCGGTTCGTGAATCGGGCGATATAAAGGGCAGCGCGCCAATTGTGATAATAGGACCTAAAGGCACAGTATCGCTTAAAGAGGGTTGCATTATTGCCAACCGTCACATCCATATGGGCATAGCAGACGGACAGCGTTTCGGAGTCTCTGACGGTGATTATGTAACCGTTCATGTAAACGGTGAACGCCGTACAACATTCTATGATGTACAGGTTCGCGTCAGCGATAAATTCTGTCTTGAGATGCATGTCGATACAGACGATGCAAACGCCGCGGGTATTGGAAACGGCGCGGTTGTTACACTTGAAAAATAAAAGATTAAAGCGGTGCTTGGCACCGCTTTTCTTTTTTCGAAAATTTTTCGCAAAATCCTTGACAAGTCATTTGTGTTCTTGTATGATATAAATGGGAGTTGATATTATGACAGTAACAGAACTTAGTAAATTAACAGGTTATGCTATTTCTACGGTTTCCAAAGCGCTTTCGGACAGTAGCGAAATCAGTCCTGACGCTAAAGAAAAAATACTTAAAGTTGCGCGTGAAACAGGATATTACGATAAGGTATTAAAGCGCAAAAAGCGCATAGGTGCACCCAAAACGGTTGGTATTATAACAGATGATTTCAGTGATGTGCGTATAATCCGCAATCTCTGCCGCGAACTTGAAAAGCGCGGGGTTAAATCGGTTGTGTCTATGTGCTCAGATGCCACAGTGCTTTTGTCGCAATTTTTGTGTGTTGACAGCGTTCTGTTTATGGATAAAGCAAACGGTTCGGTTTCCGTTCCATCTTTTGTTTTTGACGGTGATATAGACAACGCGGTAGAAACACTTTGCTCTGATGCGCCACAGACGGTTGATACACCCGAAGACGAAAACTTTTCGGCATCTCGCAAAAAAGACGATATCTGGCTTTTCTAAAAGGAACGATTTTCTATGCAAATTAACATCAAAGGCGGCACAGTCGATTTATCGGGTGAGCCGATTTTGCGGGATATAGACTTTGAAATAAATAGCGATAGCCGTATAGGCGTTGTGGGCAGAAACGGTTGTGGTAAAACAACACTTTTGCGGTTACTTGCCGGGGAACTGCAATTAGCCCCTACCGACAGCCCTGTCGATAACCGTTTTGTAGTTTCGGGACATCCCGTTATCAAAATGCAAAACCAAATGGCGTTTTCTGATAACTCTGTTTTGATGGTTGATGAGGTGCGCTCGGCTTACACCGAAATTCTTTCAATGAAAGCGCGGCTTGACGAACTCACAGGCATTATGGAACAAGGCGAGAACGCTGACGCGATTTTGGAATATACCACACTGCTTGACCAGTTTACAAATGCGGGTGGATTCTATTTTGAAAAGGAATATGACGCCGCCATACGCAGTTTCGGGTTTACCGATGAGGACAAATTAAAACCGTTATCCGACTTTTCGGGCGGACAGCGCACAAAAATTGCTTTTTTGAAATTGCTGCTTTCAAAACCCGATTTACTTTTGCTTGACGAGCCGACCAACCATCTTGATTTAGATGCGGTCGCCTGGCTCGAAGAGTATCTTAAAAACTATAAAAAGGCATTTGTAGTGGTATCGCACGACCGAATGTTTCTTGACCGCACAGTAAATACAATTTACGAAATTGAACGCGGCAGATGCACACGCTATAACGGAAATTACAGCGAATTTGTTGTACAGAAAAAGTTGCAAAGAGAGCAAAGGGCTAAAGAATATGCGGCACAGAGGCGCGAAATTGAGCATCTCGAAAATCTTGTGGAGCGTTTTAGATACAAAGCAACCAAGGCAGCAATGGCGCAGTCTAAAATCAAGCAACTTGAAAGAATGGAGCGCATTGAAGCCCCTGAAAAAGATGACAAACGCACTTTCCACGCGGCGCTTTCGCCCAGTCTCCGCTCGGCACGAGATGTGCTTACGGTTAAGGACCTTGTAATCGGTTATGATAAACCGCTATCCAAAGTTAGTTTTGATGTGCGGCGTGGCGAACGTATCGGCATCATAGGCGGAAACGGACTTGGCAAATCCACACTGCTTAAAACGCTTGTGGGTATGGTGCCTAAACTAAGTGGCGACTATTATTTTGGCGGTGCTACAAAGGTCGGGTATTTCGACCAACAGTTAGCCGAACTGACAGGCAGCGAAACGGTACTTCAAAATTATTTGTCGGCGTTCCCCAATATGACCGATTTTGAGGCAAGAAGCCGTCTTGGTGCGTTTTTGTTTTCGGGCGAAGATGTTTTCAAGACGCTATCAATGCTTTCGGGCGGAGAGCGTGTGCGACAATCCCTTTGCAAACTGTTTCGCGAACAACCTAATGTGCTTATTTTAGACGAGCCGACCAACCATATGGACATAATCGGAAAAGAAACGCTTGAAGAAATTTTAAGCGGATTTGAAGGCACACTTATTTTTGTATCGCACGACCGTTATTTTGTGAAAAAACTTAGTGAGAAACTGCTTGTGCTGAAGGATGGCGGTTGCGAATTTTACGAATACGGCTATGAACAATATGAGGCGGCGAGTGCCGACAAAAACGAAACAACCGAGGAAGTCAAAGCGTCCGCTCCCAAACAGAAAAAGAACTTTACAACCCCCGCCAAAGAGCGTTCGCGCTGTGAACGCGCCATTGCTAAAGCGGAGGAAAAAATCGCTTTACTTGAACTTAAAATTGGTGGCTTGGAAGATGAGATGCAAACGCCTGAAATTGCTAGTGATTACCTTAAATTAGCCGAGGCGCAAAAAGAACTTGATTCATTGCAAACCGAACTGTCAGTCGCGATGAGCGAATGGGAAACGGCGGCAGAACGGCTCGAAGAACTAAATGGGTAACAAAAAAGGTTCCTAATTTTAGGAACCTTTTTTCTATACGTTATAAAGTTTTTCGCTGGTAAAGTGCGGGTCGGTTGTAATGTTCATTCGCATTTTACGAAGAATTGATTCATCGCCCGAGTTTAATATATGTGTGGAATGGATTTCGCATCCGCGCAGTTTGGGCAACTGCTCTACCGCGCGTTTTACGGTGGGGTCAGTAACGGCACAGATGTAAAGTGCCGAAAGTACATCGTCTGCCTTGAGCACACTGTTGCTCGTCTGGCTGCCGCCGAGCAGTTCATTTTTAAGGGTGAGCAGCGGCTCTAAAACCGCGGGACTCATAAGAAGCGTCGATTTAGGAATATCGGCTAAAACCTTAATGCTATTGAGCATAGCGCCACTAGAAGCACTCATAAGCGCGGTTGCCTTGCCGGTTATAATTCTGCCATCGGGAAGTTGTATAGCGGCGGCGGGAACATTCTGACACGCGGCGCTCTTGCGTCTTGCGGGTAGCACCACAGGGCGCTCTTCGGCGGTTATGTCAAGTTGTTCCATTATACTGCGGATTTTTTCAACGGTTTCAGCGCTTTCCTTACCTTGTTTGTGGTCGGATGCGGCGCGGAAATAACGGCGCAAAATTTCTTGGCGGCTGGCTTCACAACAAGCCTCTTCGTCAAAAATTCCGTAACCTGCCATATTAACGCCCATATCGGTCGGACTGCAGTAAAATTTATCGTTGCCCGTAATTTTTGTCAAAATGCGGTGAACAATGGGGAAAGCCTCAACATCGCGGTTGTAGTTTACCGTTGTCTCGCCATACTGTTCAAGGTGGAACGGGTCAATCATATTAACATCTTGTAAATCGGCGGTTGCCGCCTCATACGCGAGGTTAACAGGGTGTTTAAGCGGCAAATTCCAAATAGGAAAGGTCTCATACTTGCCGTAACCTGCGGTTACGCCGCGTTTTGATTCGTGATAAACCTGTGAAAGACAGGTTGCAAGTTTTCCACTGCCGGGGCCGGGTGCGGTCACAACAACAAGCGGTTTGCTTGTTTCAACATAGGGGTTGGAGCCGTAGCCGTTATCGCTTACAATATAGTCAACATTGTGGGGATAACCCGGAATGGGCTTGTGAACATAGTATTTTATTCCGCGTGCATCAAGAACCTGCATAAACTGGTTAGCGGCGTGTTGTCCGCTGTAACAGGTTATGACAATGCTGTTGACCTCAATGTTCATGCTTTTAACAAGGTCAATTTGTCTGAGCAAGTCCATATCGTAACTTATGCCAAGGTCGGCACGGATTTTGCTTTTTTCGATGTTTTCTGCGCTTATGCAGAAAATAATTTCAACATGTTCCCGCAAAGTGCAAAGCATTTTGATTTTCGCATCAGGCTCAAATCCGGGAAGGACGCGCGAAGCGTGAAAATCGTCAAAAAGTTTGCCGCCGAATTCAAGATACAACTTTCCGTCAAAACGGGCGATTCTTTTCAAAATATTTTCGCGTTGTTTATCGACATAAAGTTGGTTGTTAAACCCCTTTTTTAACATGCTTGTCCCCCCAAACACCAATATACATAGATTTTATCACATTTTTGCGCAGACTGCAACCGAAAAAATCACACTTTTTATCCCCTTATGGATTTTGTTGTGCGTTTTGTTATTTGCTTGAAGTAACGCAAAAAATGATTGTAATCACAAAAACCAACCTCCGCAGATATTTCTCGTGCCGAAAGGTTTGTATTTTCAAGTAGACGCACTGCCTCGTCAATGCGCAGTTTAAGTACATATTTGTGAAGCGATAATCCCGTTTGTTCGTTTACAATGCGGCTTATATAGTTTGGGTGCAACCCAAAAAACTCGCCCAAAGCGCTGTTTGTAAGTTCCTCGCGGTAGTGTTCGCTTATATATGTTAATATTTTTTGCGCCTTTTCGTTTGCGCCTTTGGTTTTTTCCGAGCGGACAAATGCTATTAACAGTTGCATTAAAAGCGCATTGGCGTTTTGCAGATAAAGATTTTGTCTTTCGCTCATTTCAAAAAGCAGTTTTTCTGCAATACTCTTTGAACTGAAAAGCCCCAAAACTTTAGAATGGGGCAAGGGGAAATCAGCGCCGCAAAAACGTACCGCTAAAACACTTTTCCCTGTTGTTACCGATATGTTTTCATTAAAAATCGCAGCGTCACCCAGCAAAAATAAAAACTCTGTGTATGTGGTTTTTATTTCTGCGTTATCACACATACAGTATAAAAAAAGATTGTCGTCACCTGATTTAATTGTGTCACCGCAAGAAAGAATTTTAACGTCCAAAATTTCGAGTGCCATTTTACATCACCAAATCAATTATACTACAAAAAGTTTTAATTTCAACATTTTTTATTTATTTTAGAATGTTAAGAAACAAAAAATAAAAAGCCTGTCATCGACAGGCTTTTTATAGTGTTTAGTCTATTTTTCCGTAAAGCGGAAGGTCTGCAGCATCAGATTTCGGTGCGCGGTCAGGTGCGGGGGATACAACTTTATGAGAGTCGTTTCTTCTGCCGCCTCTGCGGTCATCACGGCGGCTGCCGCCAACCTGTGAAATTACAACGCGGCGACCTGAACCTTCGCCAACCGAGTGCGATTCAACACCCTCAATACCTTGAACTTCGGTATGAATAATGCGGCGTTCATACGGATTCATCGGTTCGAGTGTACGACTGCGACCTGTGCGAAGAACCTGTTTGGACATACGGTGTGCAAGACCTTTTAAGGTCTGTTCGCGCTTCTCGCGGTAGTTGCCTGTATCAAGCGATACACGGAAGAATCCGTCACCTGTGTTTGCGGCAAGGGATACAAGATACTGCAAAGCATCAAGCGTTTCACCGCGGCGACCGATTACAATGCCAAGGTTTTCACCTGTTAAGATGATGCGTGCACCGTTATCCGACGGGATAACCGAGATTTCTGTTTCTTCTAAATCAAGTTTTGCAAGTATGGTTTTAAGATATGCAACTGCGCGTCCGGCGGGTGTATTTGCATCAATTTTTTCGGCAGGAACAGCGTCTGCTACGGGTGATACCATAGCCTTTTTAGGTGCGGCTTCTGCCTTTTTTGCTGACTTGTTGTTATCTTTCTTACGGGTGGGCTTTTCGCGTTTTTTGGGTGCGGGGTCGGGCATTTCAACAAAAACCCTAACCTTTGCGGGAGAACCGCCGAAAAGTCCTAATGTTTTCTTTTTGGGATTTGCAAGTACTTCAAACTGTACTTCATCTTCAAACGAAACGTTGAGTTCTGCTTTGGCTTTTTCTGTTGCTTCTTCCAAAGTTTCGCCCACGCCTATTGCTTCTTTAATCACGTGTGCTCCTCCTAATCTATTTGAGCCGATTCCTTACGGTTTTGTTCTTTTTTGAAACGCGTATAAACTTCCTTTGTTTGTTCTTTTGCAATCATTACATTCGGACCGAATTTGAGCGATATAATTGTCTGTATCGCACCGCCGATAATTGCAGAGCATGCCCAATAAAAGCCCAGCGCTCCGGGGAAACCGAAGCCGATGAACAGAGAAATTAAGGGCAGTGTGAGCATCATTCCCGACATATTAGGTGCATCGGGGTTTTGAATTTTCTGAATTTTAAGTGACACAATTGAAGACAACATCTGTGCCGCAAAAGACATAAACGGAATTATCCAAATAAGTTCTGCTTTCGAAAAATCAAGTGAAAAATGCGGTTGCTGTGTGAGGTCTATACCGAAAAAGTTAAAGTTGATATTGTCAAGTATTTCGGGTTTGATGGTTTCAACCATACCGTTTTGGATATACGGTATGAGTTCAATGGGACGAACCAGTTTTACGCCTTCAATGCCTTTCATAGCCGCGTCAATCGTTGCGGCGTCAACGCCACAGATATAACGGAGCGGGTTAACAACGGCATAGTAAATTCCCATCATAAACAGCATTCTCAAAATAAGCGGCAAACATCCGCCAGACATAGAAACATTCTCTTTCTGATAAAGTTCCTGCATTTCCTGTGTGTATCTTTGCTTGTCATCGCCACAACGCTTCTTGATTTCGTCAAGTTTAGGTCTGATACGCATTTGCTGTACCGAAGATTTTTGTGATTTCATGGTAAGCGGTATCATAGCAAGGTTAGCGATTACGGTAAACAAAAACACTGCGGCGGCAAAGTTGTTTCCAACAAGCCCCGACAGGAAACTAAGTATATATCCCATAGGAATGCTAATTATATCATATAACTTTTCCATTAGTTTCTCCTTCTGTTTTGCGGGGCGGTACAGGGTCGTACCCGCCCTTGCAAAGCGGATTACATCTTAAAATCCGCCAAAAAGTAAGTGCCGTTCCTTTAAGTGCACCGTGCACCGTTAGTGCTTCAATTGCGTATTCCGAACAGGTTGGAATAAAACGGCAACAGCCACGAGTTTTGAGCGGCGATATATATTTTCTGTAAACTTCTACGAGTTTAATAAGCAGATGTTTCATCTTCGCCTACCCAAATTCCTGCGCTTCTAAGATGCGCCTCTATCCCCGCTTTTATATAGTGGCTTTTTAGTGCGGGGGTGCGAACTCTTCCAACAAATACAATGTCATACCCGCCGCGAATGTGCGGCAGACAGTCTGAAAACGCGGCAAGTATTACACGCCGCGCTCGATTTCGGGAAACGGCGCCGCCGATTTTTTTGCCCGTTGTTATACCCACGCGCACCACACCTAAACGGTTTTTCACAACATAGGTTACAACACCCGGATGAACAAAACTCTTGCCCCTGCCGTATGCCCTTCTGAATTCTTTGTTTAGTTTTAGTTTAATGATTTTTTCCATCGGAATCACCGACTTTGCAGTACTTATAGTGTATTAGTAAGTTAACTGCTTTCTGCCCTTTGCTCTGCGACGGGCAAGTACCTTACGACCGTTGGCTGTAGCCATTCTCTTTAAGAAGCCGTGCTCTTTCTTACGATGAAGTTTTTTGGGTTGATAAGTTCTTTTCATTTTTTTACCCTCCTTTATCCTTTAAGGCGAAATGAGGCTATTACTCAACATAGCCTATCAAGTTAGCATTATATCAAAATTTACGCATTATGTCAACAATAATTTACGCACAAAGACATATATTGCTCAACCGCGTAAGAGGGCACACCCGTCATTTTTGCAATCTCTTCAATACTGCCGCAGTTTTGTCTTGTGTCTTCAATATCTATAAGTAGCGCGGCGGCAAACAAATCTGCCTCGCGTTCGTATCTGCCTGTTACAAAATTGGTGCTATCGGTCAGAAAAACTGTGTTTACACCCTTATGTAAAAGCGCGTGACCTAATTCGTGCGCGGTACAGGCACTGTCAAGCGGCTCTTTTATCGCAGAACTTATAACCACTGCCTGTTTACCGGCAGTTTCCATATAAAACCCGTTTATGCGGCGCGGTAGGTCGGCTCGCAAAAGCGTTATGCCGAGGCAACGGCAAAGTTCGCTCGGGTTATTTGTGCCGTATTCTTGCTTTAATTTTTCAGCAAGTTCCGTTATCCTCCTTATCATCTGTCGCTCTCCTTTTTAACATAATATTAGCAGCAAGCAGCATAGCGTCAAACAACTTTTCGGTATCGTTCTCATCAAGCAGGGTGCCCTTGAACATAAGACCACCCGTTGATTTAAGGCTCTCGCGCATATTATCAAGCGCATCTTCAACCTCTTTTGGTCCCTGATTCTCGCCCGAAAGCAAATAGTCGGCGGAAACAGAGAAGATTCGTGAAAGTTCCATTATTATATGACTGTCGGGTTCTCGGCGCCCTTGTTCATACATACCTATAGCACTTGGTGATATACCAAGCATTGTGCCGAGTTCTGCTTGTGTGTAACCTTTATTTAATCTTAATTCCTTTATTCGTCTGGCAAAACCATCCATACTATCACCCCGAGAGATTATAACACAAATCGTGTAGTTTTGTCAAGGTATTTAATTGTTATCAAAACCGACAAAGTTCTACAGCAACAAATGTTGAAACACACCAAATGTGTGAAAAACGCTTATTTATGCTTGACAATATCACACGATATGTGGCATTGTGAAGATGTCAACCGACACACTCATTGTGTAGTCGGGTATATTTATCAATCAAATCACACGCTTTGTGTAGAAAGGTGAATTTTATGTCGTTGAAAGAATTAGGATATGAATATTTAAGACAGTATGAAGAAATAAAGGCTTACATAAAAGCGCTCAAGAAAACCGAAAAAGAACTTACGCGCAAACAACAACTGAGATTGCGCAGGCGCCTTTTATCGCTCTATGCCGATGCGGCATCACTGCGGGTGACGGGCGAACATCTTGTAAATTACTATGGTGGCGCCAATGAATAGACTTACATTCAGCCTTGAAGTTTTCGGTGAACGCGCCGCGAGAGCGCAGTTTGAAAGCCGCGGCGACAACGAAAAATACATAGGACATCTTAAAAAATTGCTTCACAAGGCGATAGAGGAAGAATTAACCGAAAGTCAGCGCGATGCGGTTAAAGGATTTTATTTTGATAATTTGAGCGTCAGCGAGATGGCAAAGCAGCGCGGTGTAAACAAATCTACAATATCGCGAAATCTGCACCGCGCGGTGCAAAAACTCGCGCTTGTTATGCGCTACGGTGTCTCACCTGTTTATCTATCGCAAGAATAATATACAACTTTCAAAGTACGGATTATGGTACTTAAAAAGGATGCACAGTAGTGCATCCTTTTTCTTATTCTATTCCTTCTGCTTCGGTAAATTCGGCAAGTTGCATCATAGAAAATGCGGTGCCGATTTGACAGTTAATCCAGAAGTTTTCATGACCGTATTCACAATTTTCGCCAATCCAAAAGGTCGGAATTTTGCCGTCTTTTTCAACCTGCATTCTTGTAATCATATCGGCAAGTGTCAGCGCCTTTTCAAGATACAGGCGGTCATCTGTGAGACGGTACATACTTGTAAAGGTGGTCATTATCGTAGAGGTGCTTGAACAGATAGGGTCATAACAGAAATACTGTTCAAGTCCCGCGGGGGTGAAGTGCGGTTTGTTTGGGCGCCATTCCCACATAGGATATTCGCCCCACAAAACAAATTGGTCTTCAACGTATCGCATAAGTTCTTTGGCGGTGGCAACCATTTTTTTGTCGGGGGACAAATGGTTTGCTATGTAATTTATCATAGCGTCGGTTGTAAAATGGGTTAGATTTGTGTAGTTGCAAGAAACGTTTACGTCCTCAAACTGACCTTCCCAATTAAATGTATCTAAACGAGTTTTAACTATATAGTCAAACATTCCTACTTCCAAATCGTGCCAACATTCATCATTTGTTTTTTCGTAAAGTGCGCGGAAAAACTCAGTGAACTTAAAATCAACGCAAATGTTTTCGGATAGCGGTTTACCCGTGTTACAATCATAAAGCAGATACCAACTTCCGCAGGGTAACACGTTGTTTTTATAGAATTCGGCGATTCGGAGTGCAGCGTCATAATATTTTTTGTCACCCGTAGCGTCAAAGAGTGTTAAAAAGCCAAGTCCTGCAGAAAGCGGATATATCATCATAGTGGTGCCAAGACTTTTTTCTGCGGCGGGGGCAACACGGTTTACCGATTCTGCATTAAGACCGTCGAAAGAATACGTTGGCGGAAGATAAGCAAGAGGGCCATCGGTCGGAGTGATGGAAAGCAGATAATCTGCGGCATTTTTTGCAAGTTTTATGGCATTTCGAGCATTGCTCGGTTCGAGTTTTGCATAATAAACCATCGCTTTAATTAAACTCGAAATCGTTTTTGACGGATATGCGTTATGGGCATAATCGGGCTCGGGAACGCCATACTTAAGCCAATATTGCACCATAGGGTCTTCATAAACAAAACGAAAAGCCTTGAGTGCACATTCGCGGTATGAACGCGCCTTGCCTTCATACGCTTGTCGACCGGGGAAGGGGGCAGATTTATAAATTTTTCGCTCTCCCACAAGTTCTAAAACGTTACCGTTGCCGTCGGTCGCCTCTGCTTTAATTTCAATAAATCCTGCAGAAACGTCACCCCAAACAGGCGCAAGAGAAATAAAGTTTACGTTACTTTTTAACGAATAGGCTTTACCGTCTTTATCGGTTACGGTATAAAGATACGAGCATCCGTCGGGTCCTTTTGAAAATTCCAGAACGGGCGCATACATAAACTGTGTGGATTTAACGTTCCAAAACGGCCTTCCGTCAATACCGCCGGGACGGGGCGAACATTCTTCGCTGTTATATTCAAGCAATGCTTGTTCTGCGTATTTATTCATATCATAGCTTCTCCTTGTGTTTTTGCGTCTACAATATAACATAAAATCCAAAAAAAGAAAACATAAATAATGCTAAAAACGTTTTAATATTACACATGAACACGAAAGTGGTAAAATAAATAAAAGGAAGGACAGTTAAGTGCCGCTTCCTTTTAGTTTTTGGGTAGTGAAAGATATTTGTAAATGGTTGTTCTTTATATATTTACAAACGATACTTTTCTTTTGTTGTATTTATAGAAGAAATTAAAACCCGTCTGATTTTACCACATTCATTTTTTAATTCGGAATATTTGTTTTTATCAATAATATCAGTTTTTGAAAAAAGTTTAAGCCAATATTCAGTTTCATAACATTCTTTTAATGCGATTTGAAGTTTTGAAACAAAATCAGCCTTGCTCTGCGCATAATTTGCTTCGTGAATATTAGCGCCTATACTTGTTCCGCTTTTAAGAATTTGGTTTTTCAAAACACTTTTGCCTTGAATTTGTTCTGTTAATTTAACGATTTTTACTGCAAATTCAATAGAAAAATCCACTAAAAAATTATCAGACATGCTTGTTCTCCTTTTAATGAAATGCGCTATGCGCATGAAATGAATTCTTCATGAAATGCAACCTTTGTTGCATGAAATAAAATTTGCCTAAATAATGCACCGTACCCTTTTGGGTGCGGTGCATTTTATGCGTTAGCATTTAATTCATTATATGAATTTCATTTGCCGTCAGGCAAATTTAATTACAAATAATCGCAGATTATTTGTTAAGTGCCTCTTCAATAGCAACTGCACAAGCAACGGTAGCGCCAACCATCGGGTTGTTACCCATACCGATAAGACCCATCATCTCAACGTGGGCAGGAACAGAAGAACTGCCTGCGAACTGAGCGTCTGAGTGCATACGGCCCATTGTGTCGGTCATACCGTAGGAAGCAGGACCTGCAGCCATATTGTCGGGGTGGAGAGTACGGCCTGTACCGCCGCCCGAAGCAACAGAGAAATAGTTTTTGCCCTGTTCGGTGCATTCCTTCTTATAAGTACCTGCAACGGGGTGCTGGAAGCGGGTGGGGTTGGTGGAGTTACCTGTGATGGAAACGTCAACGCCCTCTTTGTGCATAATGGCAACGCCCTCACGAACATCGTTTGCACCGTAACAGTTAACCTTTGCGCGAAGACCTGTTGAATAAGCCTTGCGGTAGATTTCTTTAACCTCGCCTGTGTAGTAATCCATCTCGGTTTCAACATAGGTAAAGCCGTTGATACGGGAAATAATCTGAGCGGCGTCTTTGCCAAGACCGTTAAGAATTACGCGAAGCGGTTTTTTACGAACCTTGTTTGCTTTTTCAGCAATACCGATAGCGCCTTCTGCGGCAGCGAAAGATTCGTGACCTGCGAGGAAAGCAAAACATTCGGTCTCTTCTTCAAGCAGCATTTTGCCGAGGTTACCGTGGCCAAGACCAACTTTTCTCTGGTCGGCAACAGAACCGGGGATGCAGAAAGCCTGTAAGCCTTCGCCGATAGCAGCAGCAGCGTCAGCAGCGCGGGTGCAACCCTTCTTGATTGCGATAGCGCAACCAACTATGTAAGCCCAGCAAGCGTTCTCGAAGCAAATCGGCTGAATTTTCTTATCCTGATTATAGATGTCAAGACCTGCGACTTTAGTAATCTTTTCAGCCGCTCCAATCGAAGAAATGCCGTATGATGCGAGAACTTCATT
>JAZSRO010000045.1:0-13646 GCA_045538515.1 Acutalibacteraceae bacterium
TCTTAAATATAAAATAAGAAGTCTTGTTCATACTATTACAATACCCGCCAACCATTAAAAAATTTGCTTAAAAAAGTTGCCGTTTCAGTTCAAGTCTTGCAGGTTCTGAAATGACAGCTCTAAATTGTAACATTTTTGTCCAACTTTTAATTGTATACTTATTCTGTTGTAAACCATTTTATGCGGAAATTAACGAATAAAAAGGACGAGATTTATTCAATCTCGTCCTTTTTATGCACGTCAGCTTTTTTATGAGTGCAAGATGTATGTGTGGGACAAAATCTCGTTTTTAGGTATAGTGTGTGGGACAAAAAGTATTTTTAAACTATTCTTAATCTTGCTCGTCGGAAACTAAACTGACATCATATGCAATATACTTTCTTAATTCGTGATCAGAAAAAAATTCTCTCTGACCATTATTCAAACATCTAATTACAATCGCATTTTCTACACATGGATATATCACATATAATTTCCGTTCTTTTACTAAATTCTTTTTCTTCAATTCAGTAAAAATTGCTGATAATAAATCACCACAAAAATGCAATATGTCTAAACCCTCTCCATCTAAAACAACAGGATACGGAATAAAAATAATAGGATCTTCATCGAGTGCAACCGTAGCTAATCGATCTCTAAAAACTTTATATATAGTCAAATTTTCAATATCGAATCGCTCTCTTTTTTCGATATATTCACTAAACTCAGCGACTTCATCTAATTTGATTTGCATCCACTCGCCAAAATCAGAATTTCTGCTTCCCACGAGTTTTCCGTCTTTTTCCGAAAATAGCAATTTAGCATCGTATTTTTGATTAGTCGATAAATCTATAAAATCACATTCGCCTTTTGATTGATTTTTAAGATGCTTATATTTATTAGGAAAAATTTTTTGCGAGTCATTCATTAGCTGCTCGATTAATTTTTCATAATTGCCACCACGTATAAGTTCCTTAAAATTATCGTTAATTGTTGCTTGTTCTCTTATAGTAAATCCCATATTCCCACCTTTTTAGGTTCTTCATTTTTTTATTACGCTTATTTCTTTTTTCATCCTAACATCTGTTCAATTTGTTGTTCTTATTATTCAACAATCTCTAATATGCCTAAATTAATTGTTTTTGCTACATCATCTGAAAAAAAGACGCTAGTATTCTCATAAATATTTAAATTTAAATTATAATTTTTGTTAGTTGTAGAATTTAAAAACGCCAAATAAAACTCTTTCGTTTTACCCGCTTGTATAGATACTAAATCCGAAGAAGCATAAAACCAAAGTATTTTATCCCAATTTGCACCTCCATTATCTGGGCTAGTCCAATATGGAATTCGTTGGTTTGCTTCTGTTGCTTCTTGAAAATAAACGGGCTGATCTACTGCACGACCTATATCTAATTTAGCATAATAGTCGCTATCAGCTGTCCCAAATTCTATGGTAGCACCTGAAATATTTTTTACTTCAATCTTAATATAAATAAAATAACGCTCCTGATATTCATATTTAGAATCTCCAAATCTTGAATTTATATAAGATAGAGCCATTTTATCTTTAACTGTAATCTCCAACCTTGAATTTAACTTTTTTTCAATGGTATTAAGGGTATCATTACTATTGCTCCCATCACAAGCCGTACAACAAAACAAACTTAATAAAACACATAAAACAAATGCTATGACTTTTTTCATGATTTTTCTCCTTTACAACAAAAAAGTGCGCCCATAGAGAGCGCACGAAAAACGCACCTCTCAATGTTGCTACACATTTCCCCAAAACCAGGCGAGAGCATACGTTTTTACCAACAGTATGCCCCAATTTTGGGTTATTAAAAATGTGTAGCATAATTATTATATCATATATTTTCAAAAATTTCAATCCCTTTTAATACCTTTAACAATATTTCCAAGGTTCAAATCCAGGTGTGGGAGAGTTTTACCATACATTGACTTAAAGTGTGTGGGACAAAATCTGTCGTGGCGTTTTTCTAAAAAAATACATCAAAAAAGACCTATAAAAGCGTGGAAATGCTCTTGTAGGTCTTGATTTTTGCAGTAAAACGCCGATTTTAGCGCAAAAACAAAAAAATATAGGTCTATAAGCAAAATACTTATAGACCCATACACTTGGCTTACACTTACAAAAAAGCTGTCATTTACAATAAATTACTTCTTCATTCATAATCTTTGGGATTCCTGTTCCGAACAATACGCTTGATACCGTTTGCTAGCCCAATTTTCAAAATGCTTACAAGGATGGCTCCATAAAACGAAGCTTACCATTTTTTATTCCACTCCCCTTTTTCGATCCCTGATCAATTTGGTCAGTATTTGCATATACGTGCCGTTAAGAGGTTCTATGCCCGCGTCCCTTTTCGCTAGCAAGCGGCAAAATGATTCAATTATATATTGAATATCCCGACCGCTCATATAGGAGCTTTCTTCGGAAAGCTTAGAAAGGTTTATTTGCTTCAAATCCTCATCAGTAAATGCCGCGAAACTAATCAATTTTGCCTTAAACATTTCTTCCCTGGATTTTTTATCTGGTAAAGGGATATTGATGCTTTTTGTAAACCGACTTTGCACCGCTTCGTCTAACTGCGATTTCAAGTTTGTTGCCGCAAGAATGATAATGTTATCATTATCCGTATCAAAGCCTGAAATCTCTCTAATCAATGCAGGTACAACTTCTTGAGCCGTTTTATTTTCCGCCGACCTAACTTTAGCGATTGCATCAAACTCATCAAAAAACACAACCAGGGGTTTCTTTTCGTTTTTTACGAAACGGCGCAACTCGTCAAATAAATTCTTTACTTTTTTCGCCGATTCGCCAATATATTTATCTACAAGCGTAGGACAGGAAACCTCTACAAAAGGTAAATTAATCTCACAAGCCGTTGCTTTCGCAAATGTCGTTTTGCCTGTACCCGGAGGTCCCTCTAATAAAATACATCCTCCCGCACTAAGTTGGTATTTGTGAAAAGCCTCAGGGTTTTGCAAGGGATAAATTAATAAATCGTGAATAGCGTTTTTAGCGCTTTTCAACCCAATAATATCATCAAAACTCACGTTTTTATTGGGCATAACGATATTTAAATCATACCCCTCGTATTCACTCGGATTGTTGGTGGTTTTATTTGTCGTTTTATTGTCGGTAGGCTTCGTTTTCGGAACGTTTTGCACGGAAACCGTGTTCTCGGTCATATTTTCAAGAACATTAATTTTTTTTGTCAATTCGTTCAAGCGAGTAGTGATAACGCCTCCCTCCTCTGGTTTTAAATCCATTGCCCTTTGAAGCTGCTTGACTGCATTCTTATAGCTTCTCACGGCATCCTTATAATATCCTTTCGTCTCAGACCTCTCGCCCCTTTCTTGCTCTACTTTTGCGGAGCTTGTTACGTATTCGTATTCATTAAACGCCATAGTGTCCTCCTCATAATAAGACATTCTCCCCAAGCGAGGGTTTTAATAACACCTTCGCTTGCCGTTTTTATTATTGTATGTTATATTCCTTAAGCAATCTTTGAATCTGTTCGTCCGCCTTTGCTTCCGTTGTTTCTGAGACCGGCTCTTCACTTAACCCTGTGTCGATTTCCTCCGCATACGAAAGATTCCGAGCCATTTCCATCTCACGCAAATCCTCATTAGACTTCTTAGTTTGTTCATTAATTTGCGCGGCAATCTCTTTGAAGTTATCGATAGAAACACCTTCGCCAACTACTTCCGCCCGCTTCATTGTTTCTAAACGTTCAAGACCTTCCAAACAATCGCTGATTTTCGTTTTACATTGCGTCCAATATTTAACGTTATTCTCAGAGCTTTTACGCTTCCGATCCAATTCTTTAATCAAAAGCGTCAATCTATTTTGTTCAATTGGATCCCCTTCCGCTTTTTTATAAGCTTGCAAACTGGCAAGCAAGTCATCCCCGATCTTTTTTAAATTTTCCGTTTCTCGATTGATTTCTCTAGCGCATATCGATTCTTTTTTCTTATATTCCGCTTTGGTTTCTGCAATATTATCCAAGCTTACGTCGAATTCGCTTTGTTCACTCGTAACCGCCGCATCAACGTTTTGACCGCCGACAGGCGCATTATTCACCATACCGTTTCCGTATATATTTTCATAATTAGGAATAGGCGCATACATCTGGTTGAGAGCGGCATCCATTCTCATAATTTTCTTTATCTCTTGGTCAAGAATAGCGTTTATACGTAAAATTTCTTCCGCTTCCATTTTATTGGTGATCTTCTTTACTCTTATTTTCGAGCCCAATTTACGAAGCTCCGTAACGTTACGCTCATACATTTCCTTCGCTTCGTTTCGATTAACGGAAGCTCCGCTCATCATAATCAACCGATCCAAACCATTAAGTCTGTTGTAAAGGCGTTGCAAGTCGTTTTTTTGCTCCATGGCACTACGCGCGTTATTTCCGCCACGGGCCATTTCTTTTTGCAATACCCCTATGCGCATTTCTATCCGATGCCGTTCCGCGTACAGTAATCCTTGGTCCAACAATTTACTCGTCTTGTTAAAGTTTTGGTTTTCGCATACGTCGTCCGCCATTTTATCATAAAGCTTTTCAATAGTTTCCGCCGTTATCCCAGGGATAGAAATCGCGCGACACAAATCTCCAACTCCGCTTAACACTTCTTCTAAGGCATCCGCTTTCGTACTATTCAACAACTTAACAACGTTTGCCACTTTTAATCCTTCTTTGCTTTGATCCAAAAATATTTGACTATTCAACATTTCCGCCTCAAACTCGTGAAGCTTAAGCACGATTTGTTCTCTCCAACTATCTGCATGTCTCAAATAACGCAATTTATTAAACATATCTTTTCTCCTTTTTACTTACGTTCCGTTCCACATTTCAAGCAATAATTGCCGTCGTTTTGCCAAACCGTTTTACATCTAGAACACGTCCAAGACGTCTGTTGCTTTTGCTCTTTCTCTTGTTTTTCCACTTTTTCCTTTTCCAAACGGTTTCTTTCCTCTTGGCGCCTCTCTTCCTGCTCCCTTTTATCCGCTATGTTTTGATGATATTCTTCACTCAGCGCAGGTTCATCCAAATTATCAAAGGAAATATCCGCGATGTCTATTGACATTTGCAACGCAGTGCATTGTTTTTGATACGCCACCTTTACCGCATCACACAATCTTTCTTCGTTCTTGTCCCATTGGTATTTTTCCAATTCTTTCTTCAAAATACGTTCTAAATGTTTACGGTTAAAGGCTTCCACGATATTGACGCCGATCTCTTCTTCGGATAAACCGTCAAGCTCTTGTTTAGCTTTCGCCGCATCACGCAAAAGATATGTAATACTTCCATAATATCCACACGTTCCGGTTACCCCGTTTTGATCACAATAAGGTATTCCCGAAACACCCCAAAATCCAGTAATTTTTTCTTTACAAACAATAATTTGACAGGGCAGGTATTTTTGCATGAATTTCTTTTTGATATTGTTTATATCCAAAACCGTTTGTATGCTAGGAGCCTCACTCGAACGAAGTTGCGTCTCGTATTTTCCGATGAGCACTTTGGCAACACATCCTTTTTCAACGACAAATCGCGCACTGCTTTCATACTCCAAAAGATCAACGTCGATCGTACAAAAATCTTGTTCCTTTTCTAATCCTACAATAATGTTACCCGTGTTTTTTCTCATTTCTTTTCTCCTTCATCACATTCGGAAAAACGTTTCAAATAGCTCATAATCGACTTGGCGGGAATGCACATATCCGTCCCTCCTCGACTGTCACTCGGCCCGAACGTAGTCATTCCTGCAATTTTATTATTCATATCCAATAACGCCCCACCACTATTGCCGTGGTTGATAGTAAAATCCAATTGCACAACATCCGACCAACAACCATATTGCATCTTTCTATGCGGACAAGCCACCTTACCGCTATTGACACTAATCCCCAAATTCAAGGGATTGCCAATGGTATAAACATCCTCGCCGTAATCCAAGTCGTCTTCGCGGAACTGCAAATTGCCCCTCGCAGCAAACTTCTTCTCCGCCAATCCTTTAAATTTTAATATGGCAATATCGGCATCTTCGGACACGTCCAACAGCTCCAATTCATACGGAATGGGATCGATTTCCGGCTCAAAATTCGCCGTAACACGCACAGGGAAGAAGCCTGCAACATTGCAATCAAGTACGTGTTGATTGGTAACAACGCGACCGCCTTTGATGATATATCCACTTCCCGCCGTTTGCGCCATTTGATTTTTCAAGGGATTAACCCACGTTACGTGGATTGCGAGCACAAACGGCATTGCTTGCTTTACCAATTCTTTAAAATCGGATTTGGGCGCTCCGCTAATTTCCACCTCGGACTCAACCAAATTTTCTGTCTTTCCGCCCATTTCCAATTCCAAACGGCGGCGGCTCATCTCATGCCCCTCTTTAGCCCCAAGCCGCAAGAGCCATAAACCTCTTTCACGGTCAGGTCTTTTTCCTGTTAAATACAAATCCGCAAGCTCGTACCTGCCTTCCGCATTTCCACGGACTGCAAGCTCGGCAAGCAAGGATTTCGCTTCCTCTTCTTGTTGCGTATTGCCACTAGCCTTGCACGCCATTGCCTTTTTGAATATTTCCTCATCCGTCATATCTCTCAAAAGCTTGGTCCGTGCTTGCCCCGTAACCTTTTCGTCTGCGCCGTCATTCGTCGCAACCGATAACGGACGGCGACACGCCGTACAAAACTTAGCCGAATCCGCGTTTTCAAAACCGCATTTTTTGCATTTTATCATTGTTTTTCCTCCAAGCATTTATCTATTTTTTCTCCGATAACACACGGACCATTTTTAGCTCTGTTTTTCCTTGCACAACCGTCGCACGTTCCCTGTTTTCGTCAAGCCCTAAAATGTAATCAGACGAAACTCCGTATAGATCACAAACTTTTTTTAAGACGCCTACGTCCAATCTGCCGTTTCCTTTTTCAAAGTTACTGTACGTTTGTTGCGACAAACCTAATTTTGCCGCCAACTCCGCTTGTGTTAAGCCAAATTCCATTCGTAGCGTTTTCAATCGCCCAGCTAACGTCACTTGTGGTTTTTCCAATGTCCCCGTTCTCATTTCTTCCATTCTTTATCTCCTGTTTTATTTTTTTGTTATACTCTCCACTTTGCTTTTATAAACCAATAATAACATATAAAAAACAAAAAGTCAAGCCTTTTTACAATATTTTTTTGTATTTTTTTTATGTGGCATGATGAATGGCATACTGATACATTTTTGCGAGCAAATTATCGGAAATTTTTTTGCGGTGTTCGCCTAAATGTACAAATAGTTTTTGGAAAAAGGACTTATTGTTCCCACCCACTTGGTAATCGGGAATCGGGCTCAAGTTTCCTTTTTGTTTCAGAATAAATACCTCTATAAATTCCTCTCTTTCTTCTTCGTTCAACGTCGCAAGAAAAAAATCGAACCTTGTTGTTTCCTTAGACTGCCAAAGGCAATGCGGACAACGATAGCTTCCGTCCTCCTGTTTTTCTAATCCTCCACCGCATCTTGGACAATAATAAAACTTTGTTGTTTCTTTTTGTTCTGCGTTTTTTTTCAATAGTTGCTCATGCTTTTCTTTTGCAACTTCATTCCCCTGCTCGGCAGCTTTTTTATACCATTTTAATGCTTCCGTATCGCTTTGTTCTACGCCCACGCCGCACTCATAGCACTCACCTAGCGCGCATTGTGCATTTGCATGCCCTTGCTCGGCAGCTTTTTGATAGCATTTAACGGCTCCTTTATAATTTTTTATATTAAAAAACCCCTCGCCTATGCGATACTCATCTTCCGCTACTGTTTGCCAGGCTTGTTTATACCATTTTTCTGCTTCCGTGTCGCTTTGTTGTACACCTTCACCGTTCTTGTAGCAACAACCCAACATAAATTGCGCCACTTCATCCCCTTGCTCGGCGGCTTTTTTCCACCATTTGGCTGCTTCCGTGTCGTTTTGCTCTACACCTTCACCGTTCTTGTAGCAACAACCCAACATAAATTGCGCCTCCGCATTTCCCTGCTCGGCGGCTTTTTTCCACCATTTGACTGCTTCCGTGTCGCTCTCCTCTACACCGTTTTCGCCACGATAATAGTTTTTACCCTTTTGGAACCATTCTTCCGCTCTCTTCCGTGCCTCTTCTTCTTCCGCGCGTCTGCGAGCTGCTTCTTCTTCCTGCGCTCTCTTTCGAGCTGTTTCTTCCGCTTTCTTCCGAGCCGCCGCTTCTTCGCGCGCCTTCGCTTCAACAATTTCTTCCGTCTTTTGCGTTGCCTTCAACACCGCCTGCGGCATTGTGTACGTTACAGTATCCTTTAATTCTATTACGGAATTTACTACCTCTTCTATATCCGCATGGCGAGTAAATCCGTTGAAAAACTTCTCCACCTCTTTATCGTATCTCGACGTCGAAGAATGCGCGTCCAACAACCATTCTACTCTTGGTTTTTTATACTTACACGCTAACCGTTCGTAATCCCCCATGACTCCGTTGCGCTCTTCGTCCATTTTCCAAACGTGCTTCAATTCTAGTTTATACGCATCACAGTTGGTAGTTCTTGAATTGCGCGAAGAAATAAACACGAACACCTTGCAGTTTTCCAACGCCGTATAAATGTTTTCCTCATATTGTGCACCCACGTTCGATAAATTCCGTGCGCCAAAAAAGCATTCTATCCCGTTTTCTTCTAGTTTGTTCAACAACTTTAATGCTACGTCTATGTCTTTCGAGGAATACGCTATAAACACGTCCCTGTCTATATTTGCGTCAAACGTTGCCGCATCAACCACTATTTCCGCTTCTTTTATTGCCCTACGATGACGGTCTCTTTCCGGATCGTTCTCCGCGAACGTGTGCTCTACCAATAACATAGCTCCCAACACCCATTTTGAGCTATCCGTATTGATCAGGTATTGAATGAATTCTTTCACTACCCATTTTTCTTCTTCTTTTAAGCACAATCCGTCCATAAACTTATTCAGCTCGTCCCATTCCTTTTCCGTTGCCAAACGATAAAATTTAGCCCGATTGTATATAAAGCTCCCCTCTGTGCTCAAATCCATTATTTTTTGCGCATTCTTTTTTAAATGCGTTATCTGTGTTATGGGCTTGTTTTCTTCCAAAGGTCTTCTCGCTTCCCAAATTTGCGTCAAAAATTTATTGCAATCCGCTATGCGTTGCTCTAATAACGCCGCGCTCACTTCGCCTCGCACCTTCGACAACGACGCCACTAGCGTTTCGTGTGCGCGTAAAAGCGTTTTGTCCCCCCATTGTGTATGGCAATGCACACAGCTACAAACGCCTTCTTCCGTTTTACGTAAAGGCGCACCGCATTTTGGACAACTAAATTTTTGGTATTCCATCCTTCTTACCTCTCTTGTTTTTGTAAAACCGTTCTCTCACGGCTCGGCGATTTGCTTAATATCCTTTCCTTTAATGTTTTTTGAGCCACCCGAAAAAAACCCGCTTTTTCGTTTTCTCCTAAAAGATATGCTCGTAATCCTCAAACCCGTCGTCTTCTTAATGCCCCAAAACTTTTAAGCGGTCATATTCCTTTTGCGCCCGATCATCCCCTTGCTCATCCGCTTTTTTATACCATTTCATTGCTTCTGTGTAACTTTGCTCTACACCGTAGCCTTTTTCATAGCAGTAAGCCAAACTGAATTGCGCAAACTTATATCCTTGTTCGGCGGCTTTTTGATACCATTTGACCGCCTCCGTATAGTTTTGTTCTACACCTACGCCGTACTCGTAGCACCAGCCCAAATCGTATTGAGCATCTGCATGCCCTTGCTCGCCGGCTTTTTGATAGCATTTAACGGCTTCCATATAACTTTGTTTCACGCCGTTTTTACCATATAAATAGTTATGTCCTACTTTATACCACTCTTCCGCACTTTCCCGAGCCACTCCTTCTTCCGTTTTACGTAAAGGTGCGTCGCATTTAGAGCAACTAAATTTTTGGTATTCCATCTTTCTTACCTCTCTTGTTTTTTATGCAATCGTTCTCTCACTGCTCGGCGATTTGCTTAATATCCTTTCCTTTAATGCTTTTTCAACCATCCGAAAAGCCCTCTCCTTTTTTTAACAGGCATTTCTATTTCATAGTCTTCGTCAACAATATCATAGCAATAAGTAGTGCCTATATTTTTTAAGCAGTCATATTCTTCTTGTGCAAAGCTATTCCCTTGTTCGGCGGCTTTTTGATACCATTTGAGTGCTTCTGTATGGTTTTGTTGTACAACCCAGCCATACGCATAGCAACGACCCAACTCGTATTGCGCATCTTCATCCCCTCCCTCGGCCGCTTTTTGATACCATTTTACCGATTCCTCAAGGCTCTTCTCTACACCATAGCCATGCCAGTAACAGATCCCCAAAAGGTATTGCGCACGCGCATGCCCTTGCTCGGCGGCTTTTTGATACCATTTTACTGCTTCCGTATGGTTTTGTTGTACACCGTTCTCGCCGTAATAATAGTTTTCCCCCTTTTGATACCACGCTTCCACTTCGACTTCTTTTTCTTTCTTCAACTTTTTCAATAGTTTTTCATAAGCACTTTGCGCCCATGGATGTCTTTGTTCGGCGGCTTTTTGATACCATTTGGCCGCTTCTGTGTTGCTTTGCACTACACCTTGACCTTTCTCATAACATTCACCCAAATCACATTGTGCCCACATATTCCCTTGCTCGGCAGCTTTTTTATACCATTTGACCGCTTCCGTGTAGCTTTGTGGTACACCTTCACCTCTTTGATAGCACTGACCTAAATAATATTGCCCATATGTATCCCCTTGCTCAGCGGCTTTTTTATACCATTTTACTGCTTCCGTGTAGCTTTGCTCTACACCTTGACCTTTCTCGTAGCAGCGAGCCAAACAATATTGCCCATGTGCATCCCCTTGCTCGGCAGCTTTTTTATACCATTCGACTGCTTTCGTGTAGCTTTGCTCTACACCTTGACCTTTCTCGTAGCAGCGAGCCAAACAATTTTGCGCTTTTGCATTCCCTTGTTCGGCCGCTTTCTTAAAGCATTTGAATGCTTCCGTGTAGCTTTGCTCTACACCTTGACCTCTTTGATAACACCAGCCCAACATAACTTGCGCACCTGCATGCCCTTGTTCAGCTGCTTTTTTTAACCATTTTACCGCTTCTTCAAAGCTTTGTTGTACACCATTTTTGCCGTAATAATAGTTTTCACCTGTTTGGCACCACGCTTCTGCTTGCAATTTTAACGCAGCTTGGCGCGCTTCTTCTTCCGCTTTCTTCCGAGCCGCTTCTTCCTGCTTTTCGCGGTCCAACTCCGCTAAATATTGTTTTATGTCCTCTTTTGTAAACGACGATTTTCGTTCTTTCTCTAAAACGACGTCCTCCTCTACTAAAGCATCCCCATCCGTTAGATACATTGCCAATAGATCCAACACGTCATCCAAGGATTTGCGGTATTCCAAGCCCGCAAAAAATTCACGCAACGATACGTCTGCCATCGGCGTTTTTTCATTATCCAAGCGATATTCTATTCTTAATTTTTTATATCTTTGCGGAATTTTCGTATAATCGCGCTTGAGTCCCGGCGGCGTATTTTCTACGTCTTTTTTCTTTACGTATGGAAGCTCTATATTCAACGCATCACAATCTAAACGCCGAGAATTTTTCGAAGAAACGAAAATGATCGTTTTGCAGTTATCGATTGCTTTTTCTATTTCCCGTTCATAATTTGCCTTTGCCCCTCTACCGTGACGTAAATTTCGCATCGCAAAAAAGCACCTTACACCCTGCGCTTCTATCCGCTCCACCAACTTGATTACTTCCTGCATATCTTTGCTTGAATATGCAACGAATACCTCTCTTGGAATTTCCGTGTTATACGTTCCTGCATCCAACCTGCTCGCTTCCTCTTCTACCTTCGTGGAGTAACGCTCAAATGCTGGCATATTCGTATTTTTATACGCTCGCTCTATCAAATAATTCAACGGCGCTACGTATCCCATTTCCAACGATTTTATCATGAACTCAACCACGTCGTCTACGTAAGCCGCGTATTCTTTTTCGTCTATTCCATTCAAAAAATCCGCGATCTCTTCCACCGTTCCGCTATTTGCTACCTCATAAAAGTTCGCAAGAAAATTCTCGGGATATATATTTTTGATTTGTTGGCATATGCGCACAATTGCGTCGCTATCCGTATATTTCGCTTGTGTTTTTTCCCAAAGTTGACCAAGAAGCGGTCTGAATTTCTCCGCTTCCCGTTTTATAAGCTCCTCTTGGATTGTTTCGCCTAACGTATTCCGCAACGACGCCTCCAACTGCGCGTACGTTTTTTCCACTGTTACGTCCGTAAACGTCTTGTGGCAATGCTTACATACGTAAAAATCTCCTCTTTGCAATAATTCCCCGCCGCAACGTTGACAACCGCATTCTTTCATATTTCATTCCGTCCTTCCGTCTTCTTTTGTTATTACAATGATAACATCATTATTATAATATCATAATTATAACTATAAGTCAATTCTTTTTACAATACTTCTTTGTAGAAAATCAAATTTTATTGTTTTTTTGTTTTTTTGTACAATTTATTCATAAAAAGCGTATAAAAAAGGACGAGATTGAATAAATCTCGTCTTTTTATGCACTGACAGCTTTTTTGTAGGCGCATAATGCGCGTTCAGCATCGCGTAAGTAGAAACAATTGCACGTATTTAATAAAAGAAACTTTAAAAGCCGCATATGAACTACGCGCTCCAAAAGACAATTTAATTTTTCATTCAGACCAAGGTAGCAATTATCAATCAAAAACTTTTGCCTCATATATCAAATCTCTTAAAATTATTGACCACTCCTTTTCACAAAGTGCAACGCCTTATGATAATGCTGTTATTGAATCGTTTTTCTCAAGTTTAAAAAGAGAAGCATTATACCGAACTAGATATAAAACTGAAAAGGAATTTAGAGAAACTTTAGAGAATTATATTATATTTTATAATTCTAAACGCCCTCATTCGAACAATAATTATAAAACACCTGATGCAAAAGAACTTCAATATTTCAGTCAAAATAAATAGAATTAAGATTTATCAAGTGTTCGATTTTGAATAGTTAAGAGGTTTTTGACTCATTTTTAAAAGTTTTTAGAAAAGCGTGTTTCATTAAATTTTTAATCTTAAATATAAAATAAGAAGTCTTGTTCATACTATTACAATACCAGACAACCATTAAAAAATTCGCTTAAAAAAGTTGCCGTTTCAGTTCGAGTCTTGCAGGTTCTGAAATGACAGCTCTAAATCGTAACATTTTTGTCCAACTTTTTGAGTGAATAAATATTCTATTTTGTAGTGTTTTATGCAGTTTTTAATGAATAAAAAAAGACGAGATTGAATAAATCTCGCCTTTTTATGCACTGACAGCTTTTTTGTAAGTGCAAGATGGCTGCCCCTGTCAGGCTCGAACTGACGACACACGGATTAACAGTCCGTTGCTCTACCGACTGAGCTAAGGGGCAATAAAAGCGGCGATTACCTATCCTCCCGACGGTTAACCGTAAGTACTTTCGGCGTAAAAGAGCTTAACTTCTGTGTTCGGAATGGGTACAGGTGGGTCCTCTTTGCCATCATCACCGCTATGGTTATATCTTTCACCAAGCTT
>JAZSRO010000055.1:0-16223 GCA_045538515.1 Acutalibacteraceae bacterium
TGCATAACTTTCCTTATTAATTTTACACCGTAATCATAACCTCTGCTTTTTAAAACAGAGTAAATGCGGTTTACACCGTAGGTGCGACGGCTTTCATAAAATATTTCTTCAATCAGCGGTTTTGCTTCTTCTTGCCGTTTAGCATATACCGTATCACCACGTTTACCGCGAAGCTTATAGTTGAGATACGAGCTCTTATTAACGTTCATCGCTTCGCAGCAAAGATTAAGACCATATATGTCTTCAATCTTTTCTATGTATTTGTAGCGGGGGAGTAGTGGCGAATTCGTACCGCACGGGGCACTACTTAAAATATGCAGTTTTTGGTTTGCACGATCCATATTCCTTTTCATTTGAGTGAGCGTTAACAGATTGTCCGTATTATATTTTTGCTTGTATTTATAATCGTTCAACCAACGATAGATGCTTGTTTTCGAAACTTGGTATTTTTCTGCCACATCTCTTACATCATCTCCAAAAACCACCTGCTCAATAATATTTGTTTTAATTTTGTCTGAAATAACTTTGTTCATAAATTTTTCCTCTTTCTTTATATTTTTTGTTTTAAAGTTAAAGAACAATCAAAATAACCACCTTCCTTTATCTCTATTTTAATATACTTAATGTTTTCTTGAAACTAAAAAATAAACTCCTTTAGGTTTTAACCGCAAATGTTTTCGGAAAAGACATTAAAGGAGTCATAATTATGTTTAATTTTAACTACGTTGGCAAAAATAGAGAAAGGAGGAGTTCGAGTGAAAGATTATAGAGATATTGAGAACACGAGATATATCATCAGCAGAGTGTTTGCGGAGAATATAACTACCGCTATGCTTATTGAGCAGCGAGTAAAAGATATAAAAAATAATGTTCCGTCGCTTGAAAGCAACGGAACAATGATGTATAATAATTTTAGTGGTTCGATTCAGTCGAAGGAGGGACTATGAGAGTCGAACAAAATAAAATTGCTTTTGCTTATTTTAGATTATCACGAGAAGAAGCACAGAAAAGTGAATCATCGAGTATTACCAATCAACGTATGATTGTAACAAAATACTGTGAGCAGAACGGTATCAACCTTGTTCGCGAATTTGTTGACGACGGTTATTCGGGCGGAAACTTTGACCGACCGGGTTTTCAGGAAATGATGCGCGAACTTGATAGGGGATTAGCTAATACGGTAATTACTAAGGACCTATCACGTCTTGGCCGTGATATGCGTGAGTCGAGTTACTATGCTGAGCAGTTTTTCCCTGAGCACAATGTGAGATATATCGCCATTGCTGACAACTTCGACAGTGAAGATGATAATGTAATGGCACCGTTCCAGTTTGCTATGAACGAGGTGTATCTGCGTGACGGTTCACGAAAGGTTAAGGATGTTCTAAGAACCAAAAGACAAGACGGTTTGTATTGCGCTTGTCCACCTTATGGATATAAAAAGGCGAACCGCAATAAAAATCAACTTGTACCCGATGAAGTTACTTCACCTGTTGTGCAGAGAATTTTTAATGCTGCTGCAAACGGTGATTCATCAAGAAAAATAGCACAGGATTTGAATAATGACGGAGTTATTCCACCACTTAAATACCGAGTGCTTTATCGTGATGAATTTAGCGAAGAAGGTGCGGCAAGAGCTTCGGACCTTTGGAACTATACAACGGTTAAGCGCATCTTAAAGAACGAAGTTTACCTCGGTCATACAGTTCTTGGTAAAACCAAAAAAGCAAGTGCAAAGTCAAAAAAGAAGGTTGCTATCCCACAGGAAAGATGGGCAGTGACTGAGAATACCCACGAAGCATTGGTGAGCGAAGAAATCTTTCAAAAAGCACATGATAATATGGGTAAGGGCACTCGCAATTTTCAGCAGTATGACCATGTTAGAAAAAGCATTTTTTCGGGTGTTGCTTACTGTGCACTTTGCGGACACGCTTTGTGTTCTTGCGGAACGGTTTACAAGGGCGAGCGAGAAAAGTATTGGTATCTTTCCTGTATCAACAAGCGCAAGGATATAAACGAGCCTTGCAAGGGTACAAGAATACGCTATGCTGACCTTATTGAACTTATAACGGAAGATTTGAATTCTTTAATTTCTCTGACAGAGAGCCAAATTGATGCAATTGTCGGTCATATTATGCAAGAAGAAAATTCAGATAGCGCTGAAAATGCACGAAAAGTCCGTAGAGAAAAGTTAGAGGGTAGACTTTCTATAATTGATAAGATAATTCCAAAACTTTACGTAGACAATGCCGAGGGAAAACTTGATGATGATCGATTAAGTTCAATGGTCGATGATTTACAAAAGGAGTCAGTCCAGATCAAGCGAGAATTATTCGAACTTAGCGAGGATGCAATTAAGAAAAGTAAAAGCGATAATTACAAAATGTTCTTTGAACTCACAAGACAGCATACCCATATCGACACGCTTGATCGTGATACCTTGCTTACTTTCGTTGATAGAATTGAGGTTGGTCCTAAAATTCTGCCCGAGGGTAAGGTTAAAGCAAGTCACAGAAACTCCGAGTTTCAGCAAGAGATACGGATATTTTACAAGTTCGTGGGTGAAATGAACGAAATCAACAAAATTTAATAAATATGTAATAAAACTCAACCGTTTTAAGATGGGCGGGGTACACCAACCTCGTTAGCAGCCTCCATCTTAAAACGGTTGAGAGCTTCTTTAGCCTCAGGTACTACATTTTTAGCCATTGTGTTTTTCACTCCTTATTCTTTTCTGTTTTGCGTTTGCAATATTATCTTCTGCTGATAAATTCTTATTATTATAGGTAAATATATGCTGAAAAAACAATTTTTCACAAAAATAAATCTTCGTATATTAAATTTATTATATGTAAAAATAATACTATAATTTTATTATAGGAGATTGATTATGAAAAAAATATATTCATTATTTTTTGTGTGTTTGATATTTATTGGTTTATGTAGTTGTGGAAAGAGTGAAAGTGCAACAGATTATAAACTAGGGCTTGGGTTTGTCGGAAACGAAAGGCCGTTATCGGATGGAAAAGCACAGTTTGAAGCAACCGTTGCCGCTGTTGTAACGGATGGAAACGGCAAAATAGTTGCCTGTAAAATTGATGCTTTAGAAAATGCCGTAAATGTTACTGATGGTGTGATTGACAAGCAAAATACAAATTTTCGCACCAAACAGGAATTAGGTGACGAATATGGTATGAAAGAATATTCGCCGATAAAGAAAGAGTGGTATGAACAGGCGAACTTTTTTGCGGATTATGTAATCGGCATGACGGCAAATGAGGTATTAAAGATTAAAACTACCGAAAAGGATGGTAAAAAAATAGCCTCTGAAGATATAATTGCATCGGGTTGTACTGTTGATATTAGTGAGTTTATTGCCGCCGTTATTGAGGGATGTGACGACCCTAAAGCCAAAAAATTCAAAGCCGCATCTTATAATTTAGGACTTGGAATTGATACCGTTCTATCAGAAGATAGTAAAGATGGGGAAAAAGTTCAGTTTGATATTAGCATTTCTGCCGCTGTAACAGATAAATCAGGTAAGGTTATTTCAATGGTAACCGATGCGGTAGAACCTGAGATAGAGTTTGATGATGACGATATTGAAAAGGTTCTTACCAAGCGCGAAATGGGTAACGATTACGGTATGAAAGAACATTCGCCTATAAAGAAAGAGTGGTACGAACAAGCGGATGCCTATTCGGATTATGTTATAGGACTTGATGTAACGGGTGTAAAAGGTGTCAAGCCTGATGACGAATATTTATCTGCGGGTTGTACAATCGCGATAGACGGTATGACGCGTTCGGCAGTTAAGGCAATAGAAAACTCAGGAAAATAAGAAAAGAGGATGGCAATGCCATCCTCTTTTTATGTTACAAAATCATTTTCATCATTAACAAGAATAGTTCCTGTTGGACAAACTTCGGCACATTTTTTACAGTAAATGCATTTGCTATAATCAATGCGTGATAAATTATTTTCAACCGTTATAGCGTTTGTAGGACAAATTTTCTCACACTTTTTACAGGCGATACAGGCGTTTTTGCACTTTTTTCTTGCTATTGCACCTGTGTCTTTGTTACTACAAGCCACGAAAACAGGTTTGCTATCTGTACGGAATGCAATAATTCCTTTAGGACAACGCTTTATGCACATTCCACAGGCTATACAAGTTTCGGGATTTATATGTGCAATTTTGTTTTTTATGATAATACTGTCTGTTGGGCAAACCTTAGCACAGTCACCAAAGCCTATACACCCATAACTGCAAACACCATCGCCGCCGTATAATAAACTTGCGGCGGCACATGTAGCAATACCTGTGTAATCAAATCGCTTTTCTGTTACATCACAGTTTCCGTTACATTCAATAAACGCCTTATATTTGTCCATTTTTTCAAAGTCAATGCCAAGAATTTTTGCTAAATTTTGTGAAACGGCGTCGGCACCGGGTATACAGAGATTTGTTTTTGTGCCTTCCTTGTTAATGAGCGCCTCAGCATAACTGTCGCATCCTGCAAACCCACAAGCGCCACAGTTAACCCCAGGCAGACAGTTTCTGATTTTTTCTGCCTTTTCATCGCGTTTGACCGAAAAAGCCTTTGATGCTACAGCGAGTATCACTCCACATAATAGTCCTATTAGTGACACGAGTGCCACAGAAATCAAAAAATTTTGCATATCATCACCCGAAAATATTTTCAATTACACCAGAGAAACCCGAAAATGCTAAGGCCACATATCCCGCTGCGATAAGAGTTATGGGTAACCCCTTAAAACAGGTGGGGATTTTTTCGCCCTCAAGCCGCGTTCTTACCCCGGCGAATAAAACGATAGCGAGTAAAAATCCAAGTCCGCAGCCGAGTGCACTTACAACCGCCTCAAGAAAATCATATTCGTCCTTAATATTGTTTATAGTAACACCTAAGACTGCACAGTTGGTAGTGATTAGCGGTAAATATACACCAAGTGCACCGTGTAGTGCGGGTATAAATCTTTTAAGCACAATTTCCACAAACTGAACAAGCGTAGCGATGACAAGAATAAAGACGATTGTCTGCAAAAACTGAAGTTCATAAACCTCTAAAATATAATATTCAATCGGCCAGGTGACTGCCGTTGCTATCATCATAACAAAGGTAACAGCAAAACCCATTCCCGTTGCCTCTTTGAGTTTTTTAGAAACGCCTAAAAACGGGCAAACACCCAAAAATTTTGTGAGAACATAGTTATTTACAAATACGCTTGTCAGAATTATATAGAATAAATTTTTAAGCATCTTTTATTTCTCCTTTGTTGCATACAGAGAAAGAGGGGCAACTTTTGCATCCAGTTTTACGAACCTTTCTTTTGGTAAGGTAGGAAACGGCGGCAATAAGACATCCAAAAACAAAAAACCCACCCGCTGCCTGTGTAAAAAAAGGTATAGTATAATTGCTTAAAAAAGGAATTTTTATTGAAAACCAACTGCCATTACCCAATATCTCGCGCACGGTTGCCATCGAAAGCAATGCCAGAGTAAATCCAAGCCCCATTGACGCGCCGTCAAGCGCAGAATTAAAAACGGTATTGTCCTTTGCGAACATTTCGGCACGGCCTAAAATAATGCAATTTACAACAATCAGCGCAAGATAGGTGCCGAGAGCATCAAAAAGGGTGGGGAAATATGCTTCCATAACCATCTGTACGATGGTTACAAATCCCGCAATTATTACAATGTAGCAAGGTATGCGAACGGTGTGTGGAATGATTTTTCGCAAAGCGGATATTACGGTGTTAGAGCAAATAAGCACCGCCATCGCCGCCAAACCCATTGAAAGCGCCCTTGTCATATAATCTGTTACAGCAAGTGTCGGACAACAGCCCAAAACCAATACAAAAACCGGATTTTCGCGTAATATTCCGTTAATTATTATACTTTTTTTAGTCATTTTATCACTCATTTATAAGTTCTATTGCCGAAAAAGCGTTGTTAATTGCTGATATAAATGCTTTTGAGGAATAAGTAACACCCGAAAAGGTATCAATATCCGATAAATTCTTATCCTTGCCTATAAAACTTTTGGGATAATCGGCTCCGAAATCTTTTGATTCGTAATATGCAGTAATTTCCACGCCTTTAATTATTCCATCTGTGCCGATGCCTACAGATATTTGCATATTGTCTTTACTGTACTGTGATGCGGTGTAGAGGGTAACGGCATATCCCGCGCCGCCTTTGTCAATATATACACCGCTAACGCCTTCGGGTAAGCCTTCCTTTATTTCTGCTCTCTCAAAACCTTTGGTATTTGGTAGAACATTTTTTAGTGAAGCCGTTTCTGCCTCTAATTTTGCATCAAGTATAACGGGTGCTGTAAGGTAATTTACAGCGGTTAAGATGGCTGCAACAAGAAAACAGACCGCAAATAAAACAATAACACTTTTAAGATACGGTTTTTTCAATCTGCTTCCTCCTAACTCCAAGTGGTTTTACAAGCGTGATTTTTTCGATATAAACTGTCAGAATATTCATAAATAAGATTGCAAAAGAAACGCCCTCAGGATATGTTCCGTAGTTGCGTATTAACATTGTTAAAATACCACAGCCTACACCGAAAATGATTTTACCCGATTTTTTAGTGGGCGAACTGGAATAGTCTGTTGCCATATAGATTGCGCCGAAAATCAGTCCGCCTGACAGAATTTCGCTTACGGGCGGTCTGCCTAAAAGATATGACAAGACAAAAACTGTACCAATAAATGACAGGGGAGTGTGTAGACTTATCACTTTACGAATATATAAATATATTGCGCCAATTATTAGCGCGAGAGCACTTGTTTCTCCTAAACAACCGCCGCATTTGCCAATGAATAAGTCCATCGTTTCGGGCAGTTTGTGATGTGCACCGCTTTTCATAAGAGCGAGGGGAGTCGCCATTGATACCGAATCTATGGGAAAAGCATACGATGTCATTGTGCTGCCGAATGATAGAAGCATTATTATTCTTGCAACAATAGCGGGGTTAGCAAAGTTTTGACCAATACCGCCAAAGAGCATTTTTACAAAAACTGTTGCAAAAATAGCGCCGAAAACCATCTGCCATAACGGCAAATTTGCCGTTACATTAAGGCCGAGGATTAATCCTGTTACTACCGCTGATAAGTCGCTAATGTCACACTCTCGCTTCGTTATAAGAGAAAAAATCCATTCGGACAAAACACTGAAAACTATGCTGACAGACACCAAGAGCAACGCTCTTAGTCCAAAGAATATAAAGGATGCAATTAAAGCGGGAACGAGAGCGATTATTACATCGAGCATAATACCCCGCGTAGTTTTACTGGTGTGGATATGCGGTGAAACCGAAACAGCAAGATTTTTCATCTGTTTTCTCCTTCATATAGAAAAACTTTTGCGAGTTTATTGTGTTCAACAAGAGGTTGCCTTGTCGGACAAACATAGGAACAACATCCACATTCCATACAAATGTTTACATGTGTTGCCTGTGTTGCCGATAAATCGCGCATTTTATATGCCTTGCTGATGGCAACAGGATTAAGTCTTACGGGACAAGAATATATGCATTTTCCGCATCTTATGCAACTTGTTGTCATTAATGGTTTTGCTTCGTTTTTATCCTGTGCTATTAAAGCGTTACAACTTTTTGTTATGGGGGCTGATAGGTCGGGTGCGGTTATACCCATCATTACACCGCCGAAAATGATTTTCCTCGGTTCCGTCTTTATACCACAAAAATCAAGTACATCTTTAATGGGTGTACCGAGCGGCACATAAAGATTACATGGCTTAGATACCGCACTGCCGTCAACCGTAATGCATTTATCTATAAGCGGTATACCCGTTTTGATATATTTTGCAACAGTGGCAATTGTTGTGCAGTTGATTACAACAACGCCAACATCTTTTGGATATTTACCCTCTGGTACAATTCTGCCTGTCAGGTTATAGGTGATAATTTTTTCTCCGCCCTGAGGATATAACGGGGAGAGTTCTTTCACCGAAACATAAGGAAATCCATTTGCCTTAATTTTAATTTGCTTTAGGGCGGCTTTGTTGTGCTTTTCAATGCCGAAAATAATGTTTTTCACAGGGAGAAATTTCTTAATAAGTTCAATGCCATCAAAAATTGCATCGTGCTCATAAATCATTGTCATAGTGTCGCTTGTTATATATGGTTCACACTCTGCACCGTTTATAATTATTGTATCAATATTTTCCTTATCTTTAACATCAAGTTTTATCGCGGTAGGAAAACCCGAACCGCCAAGCCCCACGCATCCGCTATTACGAACGGCATCAATAAAATCTTCATAACAGTTGATTCGGGGCGGTGTAAGATTTTCTGCCATCAGGTCTTTGCCATCGGATTCTATCACTAAAACATCGCACATTTTGCCATCGCTTAAAATACTTTTTTCGCTCTTTAGTACTGTGCCTGACACGCTTGAATATATCGGCGAACTGAAATCACTGTCCGCCTCTGCAACAAGTTGCCCTCTTAAAACGCGGTCACCCGTCTTTACAACGGGTATCGCGGGTTTTCCAATATGTTGTTTTGTGGGTAGGTAAACACATTTTACGGGTGCGATATTAATCGGCCTTTCACCCTTGGTGTTTTTATATTTTGGTATATTTATTCCGGCAAGTTTTGTTTTAAGCATATAAATCTATCCTAAAGTTGTATTATTGTTGAATTTTGTAGCAAAAGGTCGTATAATAGCAGTGTATTTTTTCTTAAGGGGTGATGTGGTGTATAGAGTGAGAGTGCTATGGACTTGCAGTTTGATTTTCGTATTGATTTCTAATATAGTCTTTCCTGTATCTGCCGCTTCCATACATTACATATCAAATGAATCGGAACTTTTTTCTTTAGAAAATGACTCCGAAGCCGTGTATGTTTTGACAAACGATATTTATTTAGACTCTTCACATTCTATGATGTTTACAGAACGCGAAAATGCTTTTAAGGGCGTCTTAGATGGAAACGGCTATACAATTTATAACCTTAAAATAGATAGCAATGATTTTCCTTATCTTGCTTTTGTAGGCTTTCTGGGTAACGGTGGAGTTATCAAAGATTTGAAATTTGAAAACAGTAGTGTTACTACGGAAAATGAGGGTGTGTTTTTAAGCGGTATTGTCGCTAAAAATATAAGCGGTAGAATAGAAAATTGTGTTTTTAGCGGAGTTTTAAGCGTAGCAGGTAAAGTTCTTGAAAAGGAACATTATGTTTGTGCATTGGGTGCCGGAGATGTTATTAATTCGTATTATTACCTGAAGCACAGCGCTCATGATGGACCGTCTTCAAAAGAAGAAATGACGGTTAACTCTGTCAGTGAACATTCTTCTGCTCCTGTTTTTTACACAGAGTCGGTAACTCAATCAACGGTAGAGCCTTCAAGCAGTAATCCGTCTTCAAAACCAAAAACACCTTCGAGCAGTAAAGAGGCAATATTGACAAGCAGCGAAACCGAAAGTGCAGCAGTTTACGGAGATGTATCTTCAACAATTAAGAAGGCCGAGGAAGAAAAGTCTGGGAAATTTGTTTTTTACGCGGCAGTTTTTCTCCTTTTGTTGCTTTTGGGCTATATGATTTATACCGAAATTAAATTCAGAATAAACAAAAAATAAGACCGAAGAGTTTTGCGCTCTTCGGCCTTTTAATATTTTTTTATTCGCTTCGTAAAGCAACAACAGGGTCTTTTTTAGATGCGATTTTTGCGGGAATTAAACCTGCAATATAGGTTAAGAACATACTGATTAATACCAGAATAATTGCGGCAACAGGCGGTAAAATGGCAACGGCTTTGATATTTGTAAGTGAATTTATAATAGCGTTAATCGGTATCGAAAGCAGCAGCGTTACCAAAATGCCTAAAAGTCCGGCAACAAATCCCTCAATCAGAGTTTCTGCATTAAATACACGCGAAATATCGCGTTTTGAAGCGCCGATTGAACGAAGTATACCAATTTCTTTCGTGCGTTCTAAAACAGAAATATAGGTGATTATTCCAATCATTATAGAGGATACAACAAGAGAGATGGCAACGAAAGCAATCAAAATATAACTTATGATATTAATAATTGTGGTGATTGAAGACATAAGCATACCAACATAATCGGTGTATTGAATTGTGTCCTCTTCGCTGACCGTTTCGTTGTATTCTTTAATGAGATTTTCAATCTCATCTTTTGATGCAAAATCTTTGGCGTACAAATTGATAGTAGAAGGTTTATGGAGGTCAGCAAGTCCGAATTTTTGCAAATTGCCCGAATAGGTATTATCGGTGGTGGAAGCGGGGAGCATTGAAGAAAGTTTTGATACAATATCCGCATCACTCATACCTGCTTGTTTCATCTGCATAACTGTACTGCTAAGCGTTTGTTGCTGTTCGGAGGGCAGGGTAGAGGCATACGCCATAATATCGTCCATTGTCGGTTCTTTCTTGGGTGCATCAAAGCGGATGCCGGTAAGAATATCAACCTCAGGACTTTCAAGTTGCTCTTTAACAATCGCACTGTCATCGATTCGAGAAATCAGTTCCTTGGTAAGTGCTTTTGTGTAACCGATAGCACCTGCTTCGGCGGAATATGTGGAATTTTCAGACGGGCGGATAATTCCAACGATTTTAAGGGTTATAGCGTTTTCAAGTTTTTCCTTTATAAAGTCTTCATCCTGACTTTTATCGGTCCACAAATCACCTTCTTTTACAAAATAATCGGTGTTTACAAGAAGTTTGTAATTTTGTTTTAGGATATCTTCATATTCAAAACTAACGCTCTTAGATTCAACCTTTTTGCCGTTTGCAATGTCTTTCATCATTTGTCTTAATTCGTCTTGGTCCTTAAGACCGAGAGAATAAAGGGTTACATCGGTAATTTCATTGTTTTTGTCAACAATAAGTACGATTTCGTTATACTTTTTCGGCATAGCACCATAAACTACATCGTACTGTTTTTCTAAGAAAGCATCACTGCCAATCATTTCGCGCCAAACGCTGAAAGAGGCAGATGCCATTGTCTGCATCGGTGTAGTGCCAGTTGTGTTCATACCGCCAAGTTCGCTCATAAGCGTGTTTGGGTTAACCTGCACAAGTGCATCTTTTGTGTCGGATTTATATACATTCATAACGGTCGAATAGCCGTATTGAACATCTGTGACAAGTTGTTTTAGCACATTTTCCTTAACTTCAAGAAATTCCTTGAATTTCTTAAGGTTATTGATTTTAACATCGCCCGACATACTGCTAATCATAGAACTCATAACATCGTTTGAATAAATTTTGTCGCGGTCGTGGTCTTTTTCTTTTTCTTGGCTTTCAACCATAGAATTTAACATTGAATCCATATCAACCGTTGCTTCTTGAATGGTCAGAGGATAACTCGAAAGAGTTTCTTCCTGTACATCGCTGATATATTGCGAAATTCCGTTGGAAAGTGACAATACAAGCGCAATACCAATAATACCGATGCTTCCTGCAAAGGCGGTTAAAAATGTTCTTGCCTTTTTGGTCATAAGGTTTTTAAGGCTAAGTGAAAGTGCGGTGAAAAACGACATTGTCGGACGCTTTTCTTTTTTAGGTTTAGCATCTTTTTTAGTTTCATCTGCGGTGTAAGGATTAGAATCGTCAATCATAACACCGTCAAGCAACTTAATAATTCTGCTGGAATATTTTTCAGCAAGTTCGGGGTTATGGGTTACCATAATAATCAACTTATCAGAGGAAATTTTCTTGAGTATTTCCATGACCTGAAGACTGGTTTCCGAGTCAAGAGCACCTGTCGGTTCATCGGCAAGTAAAATCTTCGGGTCATTAACAAGTGCACGGGCAATAGCGACGCGTTGCATTTGTCCGCCCGATAGTTGATTTGGCTTTTTATTTATTTGGTCTTGTAATCCCACATCGCATAAAGCCTTGACGGCGCGTTCGCGTCTTTCTCTTTTGCCAACACCCGATAATGTAAGTGCGAGTTCAACATTGGAAAGAACGGTCTGATGGGGGATAAGATTGTAACTTTGAAATACAAATCCAACCGAGTGATTTCTATAGGTGTCCCAATCGGAATCCTTGTATTTTTTTGTGGAAACCCCGTTAATAATCAGGTCGCCGCTTGTGTAACGGTCAAGTCCTCCGATTATGTTAAGTAAGGTGGTTTTACCGCAACCCGACTGACCGAGAATGGAAACAAATTCATTCTCTCTAAAATCAAGAGTAAGACCTTTAAGCGCCTCAACTTTTGAATCTCCGGTAATGTAAGTTTTGGTAATGTTTTTAAGAGTTAACATTGCAATACCTCCAGTTTAATGTAATATTTTACCATAAGAGTATGAACAAATTGTTAATCGCATATAAATTTATAATATAAGTTTAATTGACAAGTGTCGTTTTTTGTTATAAAATGTGGATGGGTGATGAGGCATGGTAGAAGTTAAGGAAGTGTTGACAAAACGCGATTTGCGTAAGTTTGTCGATTTTCCAAACAAACTATATAAAGATAATAAATGTTTTGTTCCCGCGTTTTATGGTGATGATATCGCCGATTGGGACAAAGAAAAAAATCCCGCTTTTGAATATTGTGAAGCCCGTTGTTTTTTGGCGTATAAAGACGGAAAAATTGTCGGCCGTATCGGCGCGATTTTGAGTCATAAGGCTAATGAAAAGTGGAAAACCTCTCGTATGCGTTTTTCACAGGTCGATTTTATTGATGATGATGAGGTGTCAGCGGCACTCTTCCAAACTGTCGAAAATTGGGCTAAAGAAAAGGGTTGTAATCAGGTGCACGGTCCTTTAGGCTTCACCGATATGGATAGGGAAGGTATGCTTGTTGAAGGCTTTGATAAACGCAATATGTTTATCACATACTATAACGAACCTTATTATAATGAGCATCTTGCCCGTTTGGGTTATCTGAAAGACACCGATTGGATTGAATATAAGGTTTTCGTGCCCGATAATGAAAGCGATTCCGCAAAACTTTTTGCTCGTATTGCAGAAAGATGTAAACAGAGAAACAATCTGCATGTTGTAAAGGTTAAACATCGTTTTCAGTTTTATAAGTATGTTAAATCGGTCTTTGAACTTGCTAATATTTGTTATGCACCGCTTTACGGAACGGTCGACCTTACCGATAAGCAGATTGAAAAATATGCAAATAAGTTTATACCGCTTATAAATCCTAAATACGCGTGTTTTGTTGTTGACGAAAAAGATGAACTTGTTGCATTTGGTATTAGTGCACCGTCAATGGCTGAGGCGGTAAAAAAGAGCAACGGCAGAATGTTTCCGCTTGGTTTTCTCCGTATGCTTTGGGCGCTAACGCATAATAACGCTGTTGACATGTTCCTTATTGCTGTTCGTCCCGATTTACAAAAAACCGGCGTTAATGCAATGGTGCTTGATGAGTTACTTAAGAGTTGCAATCGCAACGGTATCGTGTATGCCGAAACAGGACCAATGCTTGAATCAAACGCCAAGGTGCTTTCACAGTGGAAATCTTTTGAAAAAGACCAGCATAAGCGCCGCCGTTGCTACATAAAAAATATTGACTGATATTTATGCAAATAATCAAATCCGGAGAATGATAATATTCAATTTCCGGATTTTTTTATTGACAATAAGGTGCGCTACTGATATAATATTTAGCGTTGATTTGGGTGACAAACACACTTTTTCACTCTTCACTATTACTTATTACTTAGTAAATATGCGGGTATGGCGGAATCGGCAGCTTTTGCGCCGAGCGCATCCTGCGGATGAGAAAAGCGAAAGCGCAAAAGGCGTAACGGTCAAAATTTTTAGGCACTTGTTGCCGCGAAAATTTTGGGCACCGTAAGAGTATCGCGGAGCGCGGCAGAGATAACGCATCTCATTGAAAATCACCTTTCGTGTTTATAGTTTAATATGCGGGTATGGCGGAATCGGCAGACGCGCTAGATTCAGGTTCTAGTCGGGGCAACTCGGTACAGGTTCAAGTCCTGCTACCCGCACCAAACGGTATAAATCCGAACCTTCTCATTATTGGAGATGGGTTCGGATTTATTGTTTTTAAAGAGTATCCTAATTTTAATAGCAAAAAACAATAGTTGATTTTATGGTATTTCTTATTTATTAGAAAGTGAAAAAGTGAAATTTAATTATGTTTTTATTATGCACATTAAAAATATAAACGCTTTTTGTTATATTATAGGATTAAATTTTATTTCGTGTTGCATAATAAGAGATTACTTGTTATAATGTATATATAAATTTGAATAATTTTCCATTCTTTGGGAGGGGGATGAATATGCAAGAGTTATTTATAAGTTGGTCAGGTAAGCATAGTAAAATTATTGCATCACATCTTAAAACAACACTCGAGGAAATATTTGGTAATGAAGATTTTTCTGTCTTTATGTCAGAAAAAGATATTGAATCCGGCACAGAATGGTTTCGTATTATTAAAAATCATCTAACAAACAGTTCCTGTGCAATAATTGTTCTTACAAAAGAAAACACTTCTGCACCGTGGGTACTGTTTGAATCTGGAGCAATGGCTATAAACCATGAAGATAAGAGAGTTATACCAATTCTCTTTGAAGTTGACATAGAAGAAAAATCTCCGCTATCTCATTACAATCATATAAAATTTTCAAAAGATGGTTTTGAAAAAATGATTCTTGACATTAAAAAATTCTGCAAATTTAAAAAGATGACAAACAGTCAGTTATTAACCGTTGTTAATGAATCATTTTCGAAGTTTAATGATAAAATAACGAAAAACTTAGACGAACTCAAAGAGTTAGTTGTTTTTGGCTCATCATACATATATCCCAAAACCATTCGCACGGTTACTAAGAGAAGCGTTTTTATTAGTTCTCCAATGAACAGTAGTAGAAACGACGATGAATATAAAGCTTTGCGTAGTAATATACTATCACTGTGCGAGAGAATGACAACTCTTGATTTTAGCAAGGTTATTTACCCAGGGGAATCAATTGAATCAAAGTCAGAATTTGAAGGCGAGAGTATAGCAATAAACTCCAATTTCAAGAAGCTTAAATCCGCTGAATGCTTGCTTGCAATTTATCCCCAAAATGTAGCATCAAGCATCTTAACTGAAATTGGTTACGCAATTGCTCTTACAAAAAAGATCGTAATATTTACAAAAAACAAGAATAAACTTCCTTTTATGTTGAGGGAAGCTAATATGCTAAGTAATATTAAAATCTTTCAATATCGAGACTTTTCGGAAATTGAGAAACGTATAGTTTCTAACGGGTATGCGCTTTTTGATCTGGAATAAGAGGTTTTTAAATGAAGATTAAAAATGTATTTATAGCCACTCCTATTGCAGGGTTTTCAACGGAAGAGGATTATGCGAAATATAAAAACCTCATAAAAGATGTTATTACTTGTGTAAAAGAACACGATAAAAATCTAAATATTTTTTGTGAGATTACTAATATACAGGATATTTCGGAATATGATTCTCCTGCAAACTCAGTAATTAAAGACTTTGAACACATCCAAAAATCAGAAGATTTTATATTATTGTATCCCCAAAAGGTAGTAAGTAGTGCTCTCATTGAGTTGGGTTATGCATTATCAAAAGGGAAAAAAATACTAATAATTTCTCCAAATAAAAATATACTTCCATACATGGTTTTAGGATTTGAAGAAGTTTACTCTAATGTTAAAGTAGCGATTAGCGAATATACCCATAAAAGCCTATATACAATTATAAATGACTTTATTTCAAGCAAATAAATCTGTAAGGGCAGAGAGTTTTTACTCTCTGCCCTTGCGTTTGTTTTAAGCCGTCTTATCGGCTTGTGGTGGTGTGTTTTGTTCCTTGCCTGACTTGTATTCTTCTCGGTATTCTTTGCCTTCTTCTGTGGCGAAAAACTCTTGAATATCGGGCAAGAAACATTTTATTATTGCTTCTAATTCATAATCCGGAATATCCCATCCACCTTTTTTCATAAGGCATCACGGAACTCATTGGACTATGACGGTATCACTCCTTTACATTTTTAACTGCATTTCATTGCTGTCGTTATTATTTTGTTGTTTCTTTTGTCCGCGTTTGCGTACACGGACAAATTTCGATTTGTGTTTCTCATTATTGTCCGTTTCTCCTATCATCGTAATATCAGCTGCAAGATACAAAGCATCGACGGCAATATCGCCCCAACCGCTGCCCATTTCAGTTTGAGCTTCCACGGAGTCAAATCCTT
>JAZSRO010000061.1:0-33272 GCA_045538515.1 Acutalibacteraceae bacterium
CGGCGGTGACGGCACGTTATATGACCAATATAATATCATTACATTCAATGAAGATGGAACAGGAGTTTGTGAAGTAATAATCCCTGAAAATCAGGACTCCAAAGAAATAAAAATAATAAATGATATAGAATATAAAATACAAGACGATACCCTTTATATTGATTATATTTCAGAGGATGGTTCTGTAAATTCTACTCAGCAAAATTTTACTATTAACGGTGACACGTTAACACTTAATTCACCACGAATTAAAAATGCAAAGTTTGAACGCATAAAAAAATAATGAATCACATTCAGCAAAAATGACACGGGCGGTTTCTCCCGTGTTATTTTTTATTTTTATACACATACTATTTTGGGTGATATTTTTGAAAAAAATACTGACTGCATTTTTTGGCATTTTAGTTGGAATTATAAACGGAACGGTGGGCGCGGGTGGCGGACTTGTGGCGGTTCCTCTATTAAAATCGAGCGGTCTTTCGCAAAAAGACTCACACTCTACCGCTATTGCTGTATTATTGCCGATAAGTATTGTGAGTTCGCTCTCATACATCGGCGCGGGACATGTGACCTTATCTGATGCTCTTCCCTATCTCATTCCATCCGTTATCGGAGCCATAGTGGGAACCTTTTTGCTTTTCAAAATTCCAACAGCGTTACTTAAAAAAATATTTGCGCTGTTTATGCTGTACGCGGGGGTGCGACTTTTTCTTAGATGAATATTGCTACTATTATTTGGGGATTTTTAGCGGGTATTGCGGCAGGAATGGGCCTCGGTGGCGGAACGGTACTGCTGATTTACCTATCTTTATTTGCGGGTGTGGCACAACTCACCTCGCAAGGCATAAACCTGATAGTTTTCGTGCCAACCGCCGCTGTGGCAGTGATTATTTATGGCTTTCGCCGCAAAATTGCGTGGAAAAAAGTTCTTATAATGGCGCCGCTCGGCATTGTGGGTTCCCTGCTTGGCGGGTACCTTTTGCGGTTTATCCCCAGTGAATTTTTATCCAAAATTCTGGGCGGTGTTTTAGTCTTTATGGGAGTTTCAAGATTATTTAGTAAGAGCTCTTGCAAAGATAACAAATAAATGTTATACTGTACTCAGACGAATATTTGTTCGGGGGTACTCTATGAAAAATTCACCGCGAAATCAAAAACAAGTTGATGTATATAATTTTCTTGTGCGCGAACTGTCGGGCGGTTTACCGCCAACGGTGCGTGAGATTTGCCGCGCAACAGGAATTAAATCAACCTCTACCGTTCACGCGGTTTTGGAAAGTTTGGAAGAACAGGGGCTTATAACGCGCGACCCGCACAACTCACGCGCTATACGCATAACGGCGGCGAGCGATTCATCATTCGTTCCTGTTGTTGGCAGAATTACGGCGGGACAACCGATTTTGGCGGTTGAGGAGATTGAAGATTATATCCCCTACCCCACAAAAGACAGTAAAAGTCTTTTCGCGCTGCGCGTTGTTGGACTCAGTATGCGCGATGCGGGAATTTTAGACGGCGATATTATAATTGCCGACCGCGATTTACAGTCACGCTCAGGTGATATTGTTGTAGCGCTTGACGGTGAAGAGGCAACGGTTAAACGCCTTCTTCTAAAAGACGGACAGGTTATTTTAATGCCCGAAAACCCCGATTACAGTCCCATATACCCCGAAAACCCCGAGATTTTGGGCAAGGTTGTGGGCAATTTTAGAAAGTATTAAGGTGCCGATATGAGTGATATGAAAACTGTTGAACTTTTTACAGACGGCGCCTGTTCGGGCAACCCCGGCCCTGGTGGTTGGGGTGCTATTTTGCGTTATAACGGTATTGAAAAAGAACTCTCGGGCGGTGAGGAAAACACTACAAACAACCGAATGGAACTTACAGCCGTTATAAATGGACTAAAAGCGCTTAAAACACCCTGCAAAGTTTTGCTCTGCACCGATTCGAAATACGTATGCGACGGTGTTACTAAAGGCTGGGCAGAAAACTGGCGTTTGCGCGGTTGGCGAAAAGCGGACGGCAAACCTGCACTCAACCCTGATTTATGGGAAGAACTACTTACACTTCTCTCAACACACGAGGTTGAAATCAACTGGATAAAAGGTCACAACGGACACGAAGAAAACGAAAGATGCGACCGACTTGCTGTAAAAGAAACAAATTTTTTCAAAAAAGATTAAAATATGTTGAAAAACGCAGGGAAAAAGTGTAAAATGATTGGTGTTAGTTTTTTATAAGGACAAGTGTAAATGAAAAGATTTGTATATGCCGATAATTCGGCGACAACCAAATTAAGCAAAACCGCGCTTGATGCGATGATGCCATATCTTACCGATGAGTTCGGCAACGCGAGTAGCCTCTATTCTATGGGAGGTAAAGCGCGTGCCGCCGTTGATGCTGCCAGAAAACAGATTGCCGATGCAATAGGTGCCACGGCGCGTGAAATTTATTTCACAAGCGGCGGAAGCGAAGCGGATAACTGGGCTATTAAAGGCACAGCCAAGGCTATGCAAAAGCAGGGCAAAAAACATATTATAACAAGCAAGTTTGAGCACCACGCGGTTCTTCATACTCTTGCTTCGCTTGAACGCGATGGATTTGAGGTAACCTATGTTGATGTCAACGAAAATGGTGTTATAAAACCCTCAGATGTTGAAAAGGCAATCCGCGAAGACACAGGTCTTGTTACGATTATGTATGCCAACAATGAAATCGGCACAATTCAGCCTATAAAAGAAATCGGCGCTATTTGCCGAAAATACGGTATTCCGTTCCACACAGATGCCGTACAGGCGGTTGGCAATGTTCCGATTGATGTCAAAGAGCAAAACATTGATATGCTTTCAATGTCGGCACACAAATTCCACGGACCGAAGGGCGTTGGCGCACTTTATCTTCGCCGCGGCACTGTTGTACACACACTCATAAACGGTGGTGCACAGGAGTTCGGCCGCCGCGCAGGTACCGAAAACACCGCGGGTGTAGTAGGTATGGGTGTTGCTATCGAAGAGGCGGTTAAAACAATGGACAGCCGCAACCAAAACAACAGAAAAATTCGTGATTACATCATAGAAAACGCACTTAAAATCGAGCGTTCCCGCCTCAACGGTGATATAGAAAACAGACTCTCGGGTAATGTTAATATGTGCTTTGAAGGCATCGAGGGTGAATCGCTTTTGCTTATGCTTGATTATAACGGCATACAGGCATCAAGCGGCTCGGCATGTACATCGGGCTCTTTGGACCCGAGCCACGTGCTTTTGAGCATTGGTCTTCCGCACGAGATTGCACACGGCTCACTACGGCTTTCGTTTGGTGACGGCAACACGATGGAGGATGCAGAATATATTATGTCGGTTCTGCCCGATATTATCTCGCGTCTTCGCGCTATGTCACCGCTTTGGGACAGTATAAAGGAGAATGAAAAATAATGTACACTGAACAAGTTATGGAGCATTTTTATAACCCGCACAATATGGGTGAACTCGCTGATGCAAACGGCATTGGTGAGGTTGGCAACCCCAAGTGCGGTGATATTATGCGTATGTATATTAAGGTAGAGGACGGCGTCATTACCGATGTTAAATTCAAGACATTCGGTTGCGGTTCTGCCATTGCTACAAGTTCTATTGCTACCGACATGGTAAAGGGACACACTATTGAAGAAGCGCTTAGCCTTTCGAATAAAGCGGTAGTTGAAGCATTGGGTGGATTACCCGCACACAAGATTCACTGCTCTGTTTTGGCGGAACAGGCTATTAAAGCCGCTGTTGCCGACTATTACACCCGTCAGGGTATTGACCCGACACCCATAGTTGGCGAAATCAAAACCTGTGAACACGGCGAAAACGGTACTTGTTCACACTGTCAATAATATGACCGTCAGTTCGTAACCATCCTGACGCTAATCAAAACTAAGGAGAATTAAAATGAATAAAAGAATGTCTGTAAAAGACCTGGTAGTAGCGGCGCTCATAGCCGCGCTTTATGCCGTTTTGACCTATCTATCAGCGGCTTTCGGTTTGGCATACGGCGCTGTGCAATTTCGTATTTCAGAGGCGCTCTGCGTTTTGCCGCTTTTCACACCGACCGCAATTTACGGACTTACTATCGGGTGCCTTATTTCCAACATTGGAAGCACTCTGGGACTTTTAGATATGCTTTTTGGAACCGCCGCAACGCTTTTAGCATCGGTGGGTACATATCTTTTACGAAGCAAAAGTAAAATCCTTTCGCTTTTGCCGCCCGTACTTGTAAACGCGCTTTTTGTGGGCGCACAGATTTCTATTTTTACCGATGATGCAGGATTTTTTGCCACATTTTTATATGTGGCGTTAGGACAGGCGGTAGTAGTTTACGGACTCGGACTTCCGCTTTCACAGATTATTAAAAAGACTAAGATTTTTTAGGAGGTTTTTATGACTTCTAAAAATAAAATATCATTTTCGCCGCGCGGCAAACGCGGCGTTTTCTTTTCGGGACTTCGTGACGGATTGCCGATAGGTCTTGGGTATTTGGCGGTTTCTTTTTCGCTTGGAATTGCTGCAAAAAGTGCAGGACTTTCGGCTTTTCAAGGTTTTCTTGCAAGTTTGCTTACCAACGCATCTGCGGGTGAATACGCTATTTTCACCGTCATCGCCGCAAACGCGGGATATTTAGAAGCGTTTTTTATGACACTTGTTGCCAATGCGCGTTATCTCCTCATGGGTTGCGCCTTGAGTCAAAAATTTCACGAAAGTACACCACTTTTCCACCGTATGCTAGTCGGATTTGACATTACAGATGAGATTTTCGGCATCACAATTGCGCGTCCGGGTGTGCTCGACCCGTATTACACCTATGGCGCAATGGTATCCTCTATTCCGTTTTGGGCGTGTGGCACTGTGCTTGGTATTATTATGGGAAATCTATTGCCTTTACGCGTTGTGAGCGCATTAAGCGTTGCACTTTACGGAATGTTTTTAGCAGTTATAATTCCGCCCGTAAGGGAAAAGCGCGTTATTGCGGTTTTGGTGCCCGTTTGTTTTGCGCTTAGTTTCCTGTTTGCAAGAGTTCCCGTATTTTCGGGCATATCCGAAGGCACTCGCACCATTATCTTAACCGTAATCATCGCATCGGCGGCGGCACTTCTGTTCCCCGTTAAAGAGGAGGCAGAAAATGAACAATAAATATATCTACATACTTATAATGGCGGGTGTTACCTATCTTATACGCGTAGCGCCGCTAACCCTTATCCGCAAACCGATAAACAATAAGTTTATAAAATCGTTTCTTTATTATGTGCCGTATGTCACATTGGCGGTTATGACCTTCCCCGCGATTATTGATGTCACGCAAAATGTGTGGGCAGGTGTGGCGGCACTGCTTATCGGCATTGTTGCCGCATATTTTGGTGCCGGACTTATGTGGGTTGCCGTTTCGTGTTGTGCTGTAGTGTTTATATTAGAGTTTATCTTGTGCAGATAAAAAAGGACAGAGAAAATTCTCTGTCCTTTTTGTTTTACGATAAGAGCATTCGGTCGTTTGCAAAGGTTCCTTTACTTGCCTGACTGAATTTTTCAAGCAGGTCATTAACCGTAAGTTTACTCTTTTCTTCGCCCGATGCTTCAAAGATAATCTTGCCCTCGTGCATCATAATAATGCGGTTGCCGAGGCGGAGCGCGTCCTTCATATTGTGGGTTATCATAAGGGTTGTGAGTTTATCCTTTTCCACAATTTCCTTTGTGAGCGTTAAAACCTTATCGGCGGTTTTGGGGTCAAGCGCGGCTGTGTGCTCATCAAGTAGCAGCAGTTGCGGTTTTTGCATTGTTGCCATCAAAAGCGTTACGGTCTGGCGTTGTCCGCCTGATAAAAGTCCCATTTTGGTGGAAAGGCGGTTTTCAAGTCCTAAATCAAGGGTTTTAAGCAGTTCTTTGAACTCTGCGCGGTCAGAAGATTTTATTGACCATCCAAGTCCGCGGCGTTTACCTCTATACTTTGCAAGGGATAGATTTTCCTCAATCCACATATCTGCGGCGGTGCCTGTCATTGGGTCTTGGAAGACGCGGCCGACAAACTTTGCCCTTTTATGCTCGGGCATTTTGGTAACGTCAACACCGTCAATTACTATATTACCGTCATCAACGGGGTATGTTCCTGCAACGGCATTGAGAAGCGTGGATTTACCCGCGCCGTTACCGCCGATTACGGTTACAAAATCGCCATCCTGCAATGTAAGTGACACGCCGTTCAAGGCTACTTTTTCGTTAATTGTGGCGGCATTGAATATCTTTGTTACGTTTTTAATTTCAAGCATTCTCTGCCACCTCCTTTTCTTTTTTAGCGGTCTTTTTGAAATACTTTTTCTTCCAATACGGTACCGCCAAGAAAAGTGCAACCAAGAGTGCCGAAAGCATCTTGAGATAATTGGTATCGAGTCCTAAGAAAATTATGGTCTGATATACCATATAGTAAATCACGCCGCCCATAACTACGGCAAGAAGTTTAAGCGCAAAGTTATAACGGGTGAGTTTTGAAAACAGCGCCTCGCCTATTATAACGGCGGCAAGACCTATAACGATTGCGCCTTTACCCGCATTGGCATCCGAAAAGCCGAGGAAGAGTGAAAGCAGCGCACCCGAAAATGCTACAACCGCGTTGGAAATTACAAGACCTAATACCTTGATGAAATCGGTGTTTATTCCCTGTGCACGACTCATATTTATATTACAGCCCGTTGCCCTTACCGATGCACCGAGAGTGGTGCCGAAGAACCAATAAAACAGGCCGATTAAAAGCACAAGTATTATGGCAAAATAGAGGAATGTCATAGAAAGTTTTTCGGTTGAAATAAAATATTCAACACCGAAAGGATAGCCGACATTGGATGTGCCACCCATAATTTTAAGGTTGACAGACCAAAGTATCAGTTGCGTTAAAATACCCGAAAGAATTGCGGGGATACCAAAAAAGGTATGGAATATTCCCGTTACAAGACCTGCAAGCATTCCCGCCACTACTGCGGCGACAAGACCAACCCAAACCGGCATATTGAATTTTACGATTAAAACGGTGCAAACCGCCATACCAGTACAGATTGAGCCATCAACCGTAAGGTCGGCTACATCTAATATGCGGTATGTGATATACACGCCGATTGCCATTATGCCCCAAATTATGCCTTGGGCTATTGCTGGGGGCAAGGATGCGAGATAAAGCATATTTTTCCTCCAAATAAACGAAATTCGACAGGGCAAAAAACGGTGTATTTTTCCACCGTTTTTGCCTTGCCGTAAATATTTTTAATAAACTTTAATTATTTTTCAATTGCTACATAACCTGCGGCCTTGAGAGCTTCAACATCAATGCCAACCTCTTTGCAGATATCTTCATTGTACATCTTTGTAAGTTTCTCTTCAGGTGTGTATTCAATTGCCATATCAGAAACTTTGGCTTCGCCTTTAAGAATCTTAACTGCCATTTCACCTGTGGCATAGCCAAGGTCATAATAGTCTATTGAAAGTGTTGCAACGCCGCAGCCTTTGCAGATACCCGCTTCACCAACGATTGCCGGTTTTTTGGGTGTCATAGACTTATAAATAGCGTCTGCACAGGATGCCGCTGTGTTATCTGTGGGGATGTAAAGTGCATCATTTTCGGCAGATGCTTTTTTAGCAATAAGCGATACATCGTTTGTATCTGTGAATGTGTATGTTTTACAGGTAATTCCCTTACCTTCAAGCGCCTCTTTAACCTTGGTTACCTGATATACAGAGTTTGCCTCTTGTGCACAGTATAAAAGGCCTACATTCTTAGCATCGGGCACGATTGAAAGAAGCATTTCTGCCTGTTTATCAAGGGGGGCTAAGTCGGATGTTCCCGATACATTGCCGCCAACTGTGCCGCTAAAGTTATCAATCTCAAGTGCTACGCCATACTCGGTTACGGATGTACCGAGAATCGGAATGTTTTTGGTTGATTTAACAGCCGCCTGAAGCGCGGGGGTTGCGTTTGCCATAATCAAATCAACATTCTTAGTTGCAAAGTTATCTGTTATGGTTTTGCACATTGCAGTTTCGTTACCTGCGTTCTGCTCATCAAATGTGACATTTTCTTCACCGAGGCCTGCGATAACAGCATCCTTAAATCCTTTGGTTGCTGCATCAAGCGCATCGTGTGTAACAAGTTGGCATATACCGATGGTGTATTTACCGTCTTCCTTTGCGCCGCATCCTACAAATCCGACAGCACACAGAGCAAGACATAACACTATTGCCAATATCTTTTTCATAAGTAGTTCCTCCTGTTTTAAGCCTTTAATGTTTTAACGCTTTATACTACTAAAGCATAGTTTACCACAAAACTTTTATTTGTCAAGAGTTTTTTCACATTTTTTTAGAAAACTTTTATTAAAAATAAAAAAACCGCATTTTTTTGAAAATTTGTCTTCTATTATTGCATAATATTTGGTATAATATTAGAATAAATATAAGGCGGTGATTTTTTGACGGTTAATATTGACGGACTTAATATCCATTATATTGACGAGGGCGAAGGCGATGTTCTTCTCATGCTGCACGGATGGGGTTCATCGTGTGCGGCTTATCGGGGTATAATAAATACGCTTAAACACCGCTTCCGCTGTGTTGCGCTCGATTTTCCGGGTTGCGGCGACAGTGATATTATGACTGCGCCTTGGACCCTTTCGGATTACACCGCTTTCACAAAAAAATTCATTGATGCGCTGTCACTTGAAAATCCCATTATGTTCGGTCATTCACACGGCGGACGCGTAACACTTAAAATGGCTGCCGACCACATTGTAGAGCCACGGAAGATTATTTTGCTTGACTCTGCGGGGCTTATTCCCAAAAAAAGCGTAAAACAAAAATTACGCGCCAAAAGTTTTAAGGTTATTAAAAACACCCTTTCGCTTAAAATTTGGGGTGGCAAGACCGATGCATTACTGGAAAAAGCGCGAGGCCACTTCGGCTCTGCCGATTATAATGCGGCGCCGCCCGTACTAAGACAGACACTTGTCAGCCTTGTTAATGAGGACATACGCGACTGTTTGCCGTCAATTACGGCTTCTACCCTACTTATCTGGGGTGAAAACGATACGGCAACACCGCTCTCTGATGCGAAAATTATTGAAAGTCTTATTAAAGATTGCGGACTTTGCGTGATTAAAAATGCGGGACATTGGTCTTTTATTGAAAACCCAAACCTTGCACACGCAATTATTAAAAGTTTTCTGGGGGTTTGATTTATGCCTTATTATTCTATTGCAAAGGCGGTTTACCTTGCCATAATTTGTTTGATTGCAACGGTTGGCATTAAACGCCAACTGCAGATGCTTCAACTTAACTCATACTTTGCATCCCGCTATTTCGGTTGGCTTAAAGAAAACACTAAATTTGTTTTTTCCAATGTTATTTTCTTTATCCTTTCACTTGTATCTGGTGCATTCATCTTCTTCAGAATAGAAGTCTACCGTCTTATTGTGCGTTTTATAGAGCCGAGCAAGACGGTTTCTGCCGCGTTTATAATAGCGGGTACGGCATTTTTAATTGCAACAGTATTAGCGGCATACATATATGCCGCCAGGGCGTGTAAGAAAAACCGCACCGCAATAAAGCCGCTTGTGGTTACGGCGCGTGTTAAGCGTATGTTTTTTGCTGCAGGAATTTTATCTTTTATCCCCGCTGTTTTGGCATTTTTATTCAAGGGACTTTACGGATTTATTTCTTTTGCGGTGTTATGTCTTTTCACATTTGCGCCATCGCTTTTAACACTTATTGTTTTACTTATAACCTCGCCCATTGAAAAGGCGGTTTCAAAGCATTATATTAAGGATGCTAAAAAAATCCTTAGAAGCAATCCGTCTCTCACCGTTTTAGGCATTACAGGTAGTTTTGGCAAAACAAGCACAAAATTCATATTAAAGCGTATTCTTGATGAAGGATTTAATGTTGTTGCAACACCCGGCAGTTTCAATACTCCTATGGGGGTTGTACGCACAGTACGCGAACATCTTCGTCACGAGACCGATGTTTTTGTGTGCGAGATGGGCGCAAAAAAGCGCGGCGACATCAAAGAAATATGTGATATTGCCAATCCGCAGATTGCGGTTATTACATCGGTCGGACCGCAGCACCTTGAAACATTTGGCAACATAGAAACCGTTGCCGACACAAAATTCGAACTGGCAGATGCGGCAAACGAAGTATTCTTGAATTTTGATAACGAGATTATAAGAAGCCGCGCAAAAAAGTATAATCACACATCCTACGGCACCACACCCGACTGTGATGTTTATGCCGACTCTATTTCCTACGGCAGTTTTGGCGCATCGTTTAATGTTATGTGCGGTGATGAATGTATTCCTGTTATTACAAAACTTTTAGGCAAACACAATGTGCTTAATATTACAGCCGGTGTTGCGGTTGCAAAACGGCTTGGACTTTCAAACAGTGAAATTGAATATGCGGCTTCACGCCTTGCGCCCACAGAACACAGACTTGAACTTAAGAGTTTTATAAACGGCTCTCTGCTTATTGATGACGCATATAACGCTAATCCCGAAGGCTCTATTGAGGCTATAAATGTTCTTGCAAGTTTTGAAAACCGCAAAAAAATCGTTGTCACGCCCGGTCTTGTTGAACTTGGAAAAGACGAATATAAATATAATTATGATTTAGGTCTTGCGGCGGCAGAAAAATGCGATATAATTATCCTTGTTGGAAAAGAGCGTTCTGTACCGCTTCGCAACGCGGCTATGGATGCAAAGTTTGACGAATCCAAACTATTCACCGTTTCGTCATTTTCTGAGGCTATGGAACTTTTAAGAGGTATGACAGACGAAAACACTGTTACTCTTTTTGAAAACGACCTACCCGATAACTATCTAAAGTAATTTTTGGAGGCTTTTGTATGCAAATCAATCTTGCCGTATTTTTTGGTTGTTGCTCTGTTGAGCATGAGGTTTCTATCATTTCCGCCGTTCAGGCTATGCACAGCATAAACCGCGAAAAGTATAATATTATACCCGTTTATGTCACCAAAGACGGTGAAACCGTAACGGGTGAAATACTTTTTGACATTGAAGAATATAAAAACCTTCCCGCACTTATGAAGAAAGTGAAGAAGGTTACATTTTCGCGCCAGAACGGACGCGTCATAATGAACTTTTCAGACGGCATTATAAAGAAAAAGCCCGTACAGATTGATGTTGCGTTCCCCATTGTGCACGGCACCAACTGTGAAGACGGAACTATAGAAGGCTTTTTTGAATTTTTGCGTCTACCCTATGTCGGATGTGACATTATCTCATCCGCCGTTGGTATGGATAAAGCAGTTTTTAAGGATGTACTCGCATCGGCGGGGCTTCCCGTTTTGCCATGCGTTCGTTTTTATTCTAAAGAGTATTTTCATAATAAAGACGGCATTATTAAAAAAATCGAAAACGAAATCGGTTTACCCTCAATTGTTAAACCCGCCAACCTTGGTTCAAGCGTTGGCATAAGCAAGGCGACAACAAAAGAAGAACTCCTTTCGGCTATTGATACGGCTTCCCAGTTTGCCGACAAAATTTTGGTTGAACGCGCCGTTACGGGACTGCGCGAAATTAACTGCTCTGTACTGGGCGACTATGACGAATGTGAAGCATCGGTTTGCGAAGAACCGATTATGCACGATGATATTCTCTCGTTTGAGGACAAATATCTCGGTGGCGGCAAAAAGACGGGCGGCAGCAAGGGCATGACCTCGCTCTCGCGCAAACTCCCCGCAGAGATAAGCGAAGAAAAGGCAACGGAAATCCGCACACTTTCTAAAAATATATTCAAAACGCTTGGCGGATGCGGTATTGCGAGAATCGACTTTATTTTAGACACCGAAGACGGCGACCGCGTTTACGCTAACGAAATCAATACAATCCCCGGCTCCCTCGCTTTCTATTTGTGGGAAGCAACCGGTGTTAAATATTCGGACCTTTTAGACCGCGCTATCGCTCTTGCTTTCAAGAGACACCGCACACGCGAGTCGCTTAGTTTTACATTTGAATCCAATATTCTCTCAGGCGTACACGACCTTTCAGGCGCAAAAGGCTCTAAAGGAAGTAAATGTTAGTATGTGGAATTTACTGTTTCGTACTTTTGTAAAAAACCACACCGATGTAGAAAATCCATCGGTGCGCGAGGGTTACGGTGTCTTTTGCGGAATTGTAGGAATTATCTGTAATCTCCTGTTATGCACCGTAAAAATAATTGTCGGCAGTCTGTTTTCAAGCATTTCGGTTGTAGCGGACGGTCTTAATAATCTATCTGATATGGGCTCTTCGATTATATCTATGGTAGGTTTCAAACTTGCAAACAAACCCGCCGACCGCGACCACCCGTTTGGTCACGGCAGAATGGAATATATGTCCGCTTTTATTGTTGCGGTGCTTATAATGTTTGTGGGCGTTGAACTACTTACAAGTTCCATCACTGCATTGACAAGCGGAGATGCCGCGCCAAAATATTCTATATATTCAGCTGCCGTATTGCTCGTATCGGTCGCCGTTAAACTTTTTATGTTCTTGCTCGGTCGCAAAGCGGGTAAAACTATAAACTCGCAGACCTTACTTGCAACGGCACAGGACAGCATTAACGATGTTATTGCGTCTTCGGTAATTTTGGTATCGGTTGTTTTGGGAATGTTTATAACGCTTCCCTTTAACCTTGATGCCGTTATGGGTATCGGTGTTGCTGTGTTTATCCTTTATTCAGGTTTTTGTTCAGGCAAACAAACGCTTGACGAAATTTTGGGGCAACCCGCACCGCGTGAACTGTTAGACGAGATACATAAAATTATAATGTCGTTTGACGGATTTTTGGGCACCCACGATTTGATTGTTCACAACTACGGCCCAGGCCGCCAGTTTGCCTCTGTTCATGTTGAGGTTTCTTATAATAATGATATCGTGCACTGTCACGAGCAGATGGACCTTTGTGAAAAACTCGTTGAGGAAAAACTCGGCATTATTCTTGTAATCCATATGGACCCCATTGATGTTGAGAACGAATATGTTATGCATACACGCTCACAGATTGCCCTAGCGGTTGCGGGTTTAGGTGAAGGTCTTACAATACACGATTTCCGTATGACGCCAAAAGGTGACGAACGCACCAACCTTATTTTTGATGTTGTTGTGCCCTCTAATCTTAATTTATCCCACGAAGAACTACAAAAACAAATAGGTGAAGCCGCTAAAAAAATCGACCCCACCTTTTGTTGCGTTATAACATTTGACAGTGATTTTACCGCACAGTAAATTCGCTACCGATTTTGTATTTATCAAGAACTTTATTAAGCGGTGCAAATAATAGCGCTACGGACACTGTGTTGCCTATAAAATGCAATAAATCAAATGTAAGTCCGCTTATAATATATGCGACACCTGCCGACAGTCCGCCCGTTATGAAATACGGCAAACTTGAAAAGGTGCCGAACAACAGACCATAAACAGCAGCGATGATTGTATAAACAATCGCGTTGCTGTTTTTTCGTAACAGGCAAACCGCAAACACCAAGATTGCCCATATGTACAGATAAGAAAACCACCACATATGAATCCCGTATATGAGTCCCTCGGCTATGACAAACACATACACAGGGTACATAGCGCGAACGCCGAAACGGTGTGCTGTCAATATTACAAGCAGTGTTACAAGTTCTATATTTGGAAGTGCCGAAAGCACCACCTGTGACACCACCATAAGCGCCGCCATTACAGAAAGAAAAACTAGTTCGTATAAATTTATGCGCTTTTTATCCGATTGTGTAAACCGCCTCAAATTCATCGCCGTCCTTTATTGGCAATTCGTTCATACCGTAATTTGTCATCTCACCGTCCTGCTTTATACACCACCAGGACTGATTTTCATCATAGTTGGTTGTTACGCCGTCTATCGTAAGATAATAGCCTGTTTTGTGCTCTTCTTCACTTATGAGCCCTTTTTCGAGTACGGCATCTGCAAGATACTCTGCATCGGTTGAAATTTTATATTCTTTTTCTGTTTTGTCCTCATAGACGACAGTAAATGTAATGTTTTTACTGCCTGTTTGGGTTGTTGGCGGGAAGAATATTAAAACCACCGCCACCGCCGCCAAAAGCAAGGCGAGTACCGAACCTAACGCGATTGTGAGTTTTGTTTGTTTTTTCATAAAAAAATCTCCTTATACCGAAATTCAGAATAATATCGGCACAAGAAGACAACGAAAAACCACCCACACAAAGTGTAGGTTTTTGCGGTATAGTCAAGAACTCGTGACTTTTTGCACCGAATGTTACAGGGTAAGTCTTCCGGCTCTGACACATGTCCGCTGCCGCCTTCCCATTTTCACAGTGGCATATTGGCGCGGTAGTAGTCATTACGGCGACGAGTTCGCCGAGGATTCTAACCTCGTTCCTTATTAAGTCTTGTAAAAAGACGCCCAATAACAAATATTAAACTGTAATTTTATTATATAACAAACGATAAATTTGTCAAGACTTTACGACTTTTTCGTAGTCGATTAGCACCTTTTCTGCTGTTTTTGCAATTTCTTTGCTTTCCTCTACGCTACAGGTTTTAAGCCTTTTGCGTTTTGGATAACCCCATATATCAAAAAGCGCAGGACCGAGCCATTCGTGATAGCCACAGGGAGTAAACACACCCGCAAGTATTGAAAGCGCTGCCTTCTTTGGTTTCATAAATATTATTTTCATTGGGTGCTTTATAATCGCAAAAATGAGTTTTGGATAGTGCGCCGTTATATTTGTAAAGGTGATACCGGGGTGGACGACCGAAAGTGTTGCATCTTTTTCATTTAGGAACAGTTCGAAAAGCGCAAATGTTAAATAGCGTTTTGCGTTACCGTACACCTTACTTGCTGCGGAAACATCAGAAAAATCGGGGTTTTCTTCACACGATTTTGAATAGTTATGTGCTATGCTAGAAACAGCTACTACCCTACCGCCGCTTTTTTTAAGTTGCGGCAACAGTGTTTTAATTATATAATAAGGTGACAGAAAATTTATTTGATAGACATTATCAAACCCGCTTTTACATTTGTGGCGAGATATGCTGTACGCACCCGCATTATGAATGAAAAAGTCTATATTCTCTGTCTTTAGTTTTTCACAAACCGAAAATACGGATTTTTCATCCTCTAAATCCATTTCATATAATATAATGCTTGTTTTCGAATATTTTTTTAATAATTTTTCTTTTAAGGCGGTCGCTTTGTTTTGGTTGCGGTCAAGCAATATCAGCCTTGCGCCAAGGTGGGCTAAATATTCGCAAAGGTGTATACCTATTCCGCCTGTACTACCCGTCAACACAACCGTTTTGCCCTTTAGAGTATGCGTATTCTTTTTAAGCCATCTATTCATTCATATCACACTTTTCAAAGAAAGCCACGATGAAACCATCGTGGCTTTATAATTATTTTGTTAAGGCAAGTTTCATCTCTTCGGAATCCTGAGCACATTCATTAAACTCACTCGGCTCTTTGTAGGTTTCAACAACCTTTAGCATAGCCTTTTTAATTACAGAAGAGTCAATTTCTGCACAGTCATCATCAAGCGCCTTTCGCAAAACCGATAATTTATCATCTACATCCTTGCGGGTGTGGGGTTTATCCTTTTCGATGAAAATCATATCGTTTTTGGTTTTATAAAGAGTATCCGACTTCATAAGTAATTCCTCATAAAGTTTTTCGCCCGGGCGCAGACCGATTTCTTTTATTTCAATATCCCGCTCAGGCTCATAGCCCGAAAGGCGTATCATATTGAGAGCAAGGTCATAAATCTTTATGGGTTTTCCCATATCAAGCACAAAAAGTTCGCCCTGTTTTGCCATAGCACCTGTCTGCATTACAAGTTGACTCGCTTCCGATATGGTCATAAAATAACGGATTATACGCTTGTCCGTAATTGTAACAGGACCGCCGTGTGCAATCTGTTCGCGGAACAGGGGTATTACCGAGCCGTTAGAGCCAAGCACATTGCCAAAACGCACCGCCGAAAACGAAGTTTCTGAAGCACTGCGAGACTGTACAATCATTTCGCACAGGCGTTTAGAAGCGCCCATTATATTCGTTGGGTTAACGGCCTTATCGGTAGAAATCAAAATAAATTTAGAAACGCCGTATTTTTCTGCCAAATCAGCCGCATTGAGCGTACCGAAGACATTGTTCTTAACCGCTTCACAGGCACTATGTTCCATAAGAGGAACATGTTTGTGCGCGGCTGCGTGGAAAACAACATCGGGACGATATTTTTGGAAAACACTTTCAAGCCTTTTCTTATCGCGCACCGAGCCGATTTCAACAACCAAATCAAGTCTGCCTTCATACAGATTTCGCATTGATTGTTCAATCTCGTACGCGTTGTTTTCATAAATATCAAAAATTATGATTTTTTTGGGGTTTAATCTTGCAGTTTGACGGCAAAGTTCGCTGCCAATTGAGCCGCCGCCGCCCGTTATGAGCACGGTTTTACCCTCATAATAATTGGCGGAATCGGTGCCACCGATTGTAAGCGGTTTTCTGAAAAGCAAATCCTCAATCTCAAAATTACGGATTTTAAGGTTGCCGCTTTTATCGCTGTCGCTAAGCGGTGCATCGTATATTTTAACGCTGCATCCCAGCGCGGTATAACGATTCCACAAATAGTCAATATGTTCACTGTCTATGTTGTTTATGGCAAGAATAACCTCGCCTATTTCTTTATCGTTTATAACCTTTTCTGCATCGTTGGCATCATAAACAGGAAGATTTGCTATAGTGTTTTTTATCTTTGTATTGTCAATATCAAAAAAACAAACGGGTTTATATTTTGATTTTGGTGAGTTGTTGAGTTCACTTGCGAGGTAAGCGCCGAGTTGTCCGGCACCGATGATTGCAACGGGGATCCTAACCTTAACCTTTTGGATATAGTTTGGATTGTTTATGTTAAGGTATTTATAAATCATCCTGTATGCAAATCTCGCGGTAAGAGATGCAAGGGTTGTAAGTGCGGTTATTGTTATGCTATACCAAATACTTATGTAAAAATACGAAACAAATTGGGTGATTACCCTACTTATAAGCATTGATGCGGCGGCGGCTATAAGGTCGGACAGCACAAAACGGAAATATGCCGATGTACCCGCATAACGCCATATATTACGGTATATTCCAAAAACCCAGTGGCGAAGCGGAAACATAAATACGGCAAGAAGCAGTGCATTCGCCAAATAATAGTAGGTTGAGTCATCAATAGGAGAATCGAAAGAATCAAACTTAAAAAGCAGATAACACGCAAGATTTACAAACGCGAAAATAAACAGGTCGAAAAGCATAAGTATTCTGTGACGCGCTTTTCCGCGCAAAAAACTCAAATCCAAAACCGCAACTCCCTTCAAACAGTGTCATACACCAACTATTATAATACATTTGTTAAGTTTAGTCAAACTTTATTTACAAATATATTAGTTTTCGTTCTGTTTCTATAAAAATTACCTATTATTTGGAAAAAAGCCTTGACAAAAGCGATTTTAGTGATATAATGTTGATGGTTAGCAGAGGCTAACTGTAATTATTTTGTTGGTATTCTGGTGATTTTATGAACTTGGTTGATGCCCAGACAGGCACTGAATATACTATTGTTAATATCGCAACAGGTGACGAGGAACTTGAGGATTTTCTTTTCTCTCTGGGTTGTTACAGCGGAGAAAAGATTACTGTTGTTTCCCGCATTAAAAACAGTTGCGTTGTTTCTATTAAAGATGCCAGATATAATATTGACAACCAATTGGCAGAGGCAATTGAAATCGCTTAAACAACAGACGGCTATACGCCGCTTGTTTTTTGGATGCGAGTTAGCCGCCGCTAACCGCACTTAAAGCAACAGATAATACATTAGGATAAATTATAGGAGGAAACCAAATGAAAATCGCTTTGACAGGCAACCCGAACTCGGGCAAGACTACGATGTTCAATGCTCTCACAGGCAGAAACGAAAAGGTCGGTAACTGGGCCGGTGTTACTGTAGAAAAAAAAGAACATACAATTAAGAAGTCCTATTATAACGGCGACGCAAGTCTGTTGGCGGTTGACCTTCCCGGTGCATATTCTATGTCACCATTCACAAGCGAGGAAAGCATCACAAGCGCTTATGTTAAAAAAGAAAATCCCGATGTTATTATCAACATTGTAGATGCCACAAACCTAAGTCGCAGTCTTTTCTTCACAACTCAACTTTTAGAACTCGGAATTCCTTTGGTTGTTGCCTTAAACAAGAGCGATATTAACGAGAAAAAAGAAACTATCATTGACACCGAGGCACTAAGCAAAAAACTTGGATGCACAGTTGTTAACACCGTTTCCACATCGCACGATGGACTTAAAGCCGTTATTGAGGCTGCCGTTGACGCGTATGGCACAAATCAATCCGCACCTTATATTCAAGGCGATGTTGATTTAACCGATAAAAAGGCAGTTGTTGCTGCCGACCGTGCTCGTTTTGCTTTCGTTAATGATATAGTAGCACAGGTAGAAACCCGTAAAGTTCTTACCAAGGATATAAATTTCGGCGATAAGATTGACGCTGTAATCACTAACAAATGGCTCGGTATTCCGATTTTCGCCGTCATAATGTTCCTTGTGTTCCAAATTTCACAGGTTTGGGTTGGAACACCAATCGCCGATTTGCTCGTAGCGTGGCTTGAAGCATTTCAAGGTTGGGTTGGCGAGTTGCTCTCAGATGCAAGTCCCCTGCTTTCTGCGCTGCTTGTTGACGGTGTAATCGGCGGTGTAATTGCCGTTATCGGATTTTTGCCGCTTGTTATGGTTATGTATTTCCTCATCGCTATATTGGAAGACTGCGGATATATGTCACGCGTCGCCGTTGTGCTCGACCCCATATTCAAAAAGGTTGGTCTTTCGGGTAAATCGGTTATCCCGTTTGTTATTACAATCGGTTGTGCCGTTCCCGGAATTATGGCAAGTCGCACCATCCGCAACGAACGCGAACGCCGCGCAACCGCAATGCTTTCGCCCTTTATGCCCTGTGGCGCAAAAATTCCCGTTATTTCGCTTTTTGCGGGTGTTTTCTTCGACAATGCGGGTTGGGTTAGCACCGTTATGTATCTTTCGGGTATCGTTCTTATATTCCTCGGTGCGTTGCTTGTTAACAAAATTACAGGACACAAGGCGAGAAAATCCTTCTTTATTATTGAACTTCCTGAATATAAACTCCCGTCACTGTGGGGCGCTTTCAAATCAATGTGCAGTCGCGGTTGGTCTTACATAGTAAAAGCCGCAACTATCATTCTTCTTTGCAACACCGCTGTTCAAATTATGCAATCGTTCAACTGGAAATTCCAGTTAGCCGAAACGGCAGATTCCTCTATTCTCGCTTCTATCGCGGTACCTTTTGCATATCTTTTAGTGCCAGTTGTCGGTATTTTAAGTTGGCAGTTGGCGGCAGCCGCTGTTACAGGATTTATTGCAAAAGAAAATGTTGTCGGAACATTGGCGGTTTGCTTCTCGATTACTAACTTTATTAATATGGACGAACTCGCACTTGTGGGCGGTGCAGGTGAGGTTGCCGCAATTATGGGGCTTACAAAAGCCGCGGCACTTGCGTATCTTATGTTCAACCTCTTTACTCCTCCCTGCTTTGCCGCTATCGGCGCTATGAACGCCGAAATGAAGAGCCCAAAATGGCTATTTGGCGGAATCGCACTCCAACTTGGCACAGGCTTTACAGTCGGTTATCTGGTTTATACGATAGGCACACTTATTGTGGATGCATCAAAACTCAATGTTGGCGGCGCGGTTAGCGGACTTATTGCCGTAATAGTGTTTGTTACCGTAATCGTTTTAATGATTAATAACACTAATAAAAAACTACGCGCAGAGTATGCTCTCAAATCTGCTGAAAAGGAAAAGGCTGTCGCCTTAGATTAATAACTTATGAAACCTATTGATTTTATAATTATTCTTGTGCTTTTGTGCATCATAGGCGCCGTTATATTTTATGTTGTCCGCGCAAAAAGAAAAGGACAAAAATGTATCGGTTGTCCCTACTGCAAAAGTTGCAGCGGAAAATGCGGCACAAACGAAAAATAGACTAAAAACATATACCTTTCTTTATAAAAAGAAAACGCAGTGCGTACAAAACGCACTGCGTTTTTCTTCTTATTAAAGTTTTGAAAAGCCGTGACTGTTTACAAGTGCATCAATCTTCTTACCCGCTTTACAAAGTGGACATTCGTGTGCGGGGTAACAAGCGTATCCGTCCAAATCGTTGGGGTCAAATACCGAGCGAACAGGCAGTCCGCGACATTCTTTTGCGGTTGAGAAGATTGCCGAAATACCCGATACTGTTCCGCCGTAATAATTTACAGCGTCAATTGCGGCCTCAACCGTTTTGCCCGATGCAACCGAAACCGCCAAAATCATAACATGTTTACCCGCTATCATCGGAACGATATTATCTCTAAAAAGCAACTGGCTTCCGCCCGTTGTTTCGGGGGTTACAACATAGATTGATTTATGCGCATTCATATTCATAAAATCGGCTTTTGAAAGGCTATCTGCAAGACAGGCACCGATAACCTCTGTTCCGTCAAGACAGAGAATTGTATCCACTATTGTGTCAGCATAGTAATATGAACGAAGTTCCTCTGCAACGGCACGCGCTTCCGAAAGACGCGTTTTTTGCGCAACAACATCTATATAATAGTTACTGTGACAGTTACTCGTTGCAAAGTGTCCCATTGCAACGCGCAGATAAAGATTGTTGCGTTTGGTAGCGTGTTTCATTATATGTAATGTTGGCATAGTAGGTCCCCCTTTAGTTTTATATAGTTATTTTACACTATTTTCCTCAATTGCGCAAGAAAAAAAGCAGGGTTATCCTGCTTTTATAAAAATTCGCGCATATTGGTGGAAAGTTCGTCCTCGAGTTTTATTAGTTTTTTGCAAATATCTTTAGATTTTTCGTCTGCGGCGGCATACTCGTTAAGATATTTGCTGAGCGATTTAACACCCATATCACAACCATCGGTCATAAGCGCCGCTATAGTATTATCCGATTCGTTCATAACGAGTTTTATATTGGTTTTAAGCCAAGACATTCCCTTGGCTATGGGGTTAGGCTCTTTACCGTCATCTCCATATTCATCGAGAAGTTTTTGAAGTTCTCTGTCGAGTTCATCGTGCTCGTCACGGCATTTACTTAAATATTCCTTCATTTTTTTGGAATCCACATACGAAAGCACATCATCAATTGACGATACCCCCATTTTAATACCCGCATCACATTCGCGCAGAAGTTTTATTGTATCTTGTTCTATCATATAAAAATCCCCTTTCTTTCATATCTTTACCGGTTTTTCGGCAAATATGAGAAAGAGGATTTTATTTACAGACTTTCTATTTCGTTGCGTATGGCGGCATCGGGTGTTGCTTTTTCCAAAAAGACCTTATTTTTATCTTCATGTTTCAAAAATTCCTTATAATAACGCACACCAAATTCACGAAGTGACTTTGCACTAAAATGCATATTATCGGGGTTGCTGCCAAGTCCTTTGGCTGATACAAAGCCTGTCATTTCGTGAGTGTCAGCATAATGTTTGAGCGATGCGTTGATTTTTTCATAATTATTTTTGAACACAGGTGAGCCCTCATAATCGGCAAGGAAATCGCCAAGACCACCGAGTAAAAACGGCACGTCGTGAAGGCCGAGTTTCTTGCGTAAGGTTTCCATAATTACCGATAGTTTTTCTTCGTAAAGCGGCCACCGCTCATCGGAGCAATCTGATTCACCTTGATGCCAAAGCACCGCCGCGATGGTAGAAGTGCGGGAGGCAAGTTCCGCCATATAACAGGCGTGGTCAAAAAGCAATCCGCCCACACACCATTGGTCAAGGCACGTTCCGCCGTCTGCGCAGGGAATAATGCCGACCTCAACATCGTGTTCTTTTGAATATAAATCAGCAAAACTTTCGGATAGATTTATGCCCGACGTAACACGGTCGGGGTTGACGGGACAATACATTGGACGCCAACGGCCGTTTCTGTTTACCAAAATTTTATCGTTTTCAATCCACGGAACCTCTTCCTTAAATCCGCGTCCACCCATATTGGACTGACCTATAAGCAAAATCGAATGTATCATTTTTATTCCTCCACAATTTATATTTCAATTATATTATTTCACCGCATCACCGTCAAGAACAATCGTGCTTTTTGAGAGTGTTTTGCATAAAAATCGCATTGAAATAGCGCTTAGTCTATGATATAATTTGTAAAACCAAGAAAAAGGAATGGTGTTTTATGAAAATTTTAATGATAGGCGCCCATCAGGACGATAACGAATTCCGTTGCGGCGGTCTTGCACACAAGTATGTACAAATGGGATATGAGGTACGCTTTTTGTCCCTCACAAACGGTTGTGGCGGTCACCACATTATGACCCCCGAAGAAACCTCTCGTCGCCGTGCCGGCGAATCGGCTGCGGTTGCGAAACTTCTCGGTATCACCTATGATATTTGGACAGATTCCGATGACTGCACCCTTGTTGCCGACCTTCCTACCCGCCGCAGACTTATCCGCTACATACGCGAGTTTGCGCCCGACATTGTCTTCTCTCACCGCACAAACGACTACCACGCCGACCACCGTGCCGCAGGTCTTCTTGTACAGGATGCCTCTTATCTTTTGACCGTACCGCACGAGTGCCCCGATGTACCCGCTATGCGTGATATGCCGGTTATTATGTATTATGAGGACAAGTTCCTTGACCCCGAATTCCGTGCTGACATCGTACTTGATATGGATGCAGAAAACGACCTCAAACTTCAAATCGCACACTTAAACACTTCCCAGGTTTACGAATGGTTGCCCTACACAGAGCACCAAGAAGTTCCCGAAGACGAAAAAGAGCGCTTTGAGTGGCTCAAGGGAATGAATGTCACCGCCGACACAACAGATGAAGATGTTTTAGCGGCACCGCGCGGATATTCTGTTCGCTTTGCCAAGACCGCCGCACGCTTCAGAAAAGAACTTATTAAACGCTACGGTGAAGAAAAAGGCAGCCGCGTTCGCTTTGCAGAGGCATATCAACTTTGTCCCTATGGCGGACCGCTTACCGATGAACTGAAAGAAAAACTGTTTAATTTCTAATAGTAAAAAACTCTCGTTCCAATGGAACGAGAGTTTTTTTGTTTTACGGAAGTTTAACAGGGCAAACGCCTTTTGCTTCTTTCTTGCCAAAGATAACGTTATAAAGGGTTTCGGGGTCGTTGCCCTTTGGTGCAAAGGTATTTACAACCGTTTTTGCATAGGGGAAGGTGTACGGTATATAAGGACTGCCGTTGCAAATCATCAAAACGGGCATATTTGTTTTGAAAATATACTCGTAAAGGCAACGCACCATTGTACCGCAAGGTGCTATATGGTTTGTGCACCACTCTGAACCGTAGAAGAAATTGAGAATAATCAAATCTGCCTGCGGCAACATTGCTTCACGTACAAGTCCGTTTTCTGTATATTCACCGTATTTTACTATTTCAACGCCTTTTTCTTTCAAATATTCATCAAGTTTATTCTTTACGGGGCCTCCGCTGTTTGTAACGTCTACGCTTATAACCTTTTTGATTTTCTTTTCGTCAAGCGGAAGAACGCCAAGTTCGTTTTTATAAATATGAATTGAATTTTCTGCAATTCGTTTAGCGGTTTCTCTGAAACGAGCCTTGTCTTCTTCACTTGTTTCGCGATAGAGCATGTTTTCGCCGTCGCCCAACAAACCGAGGCGCTCTTTTTCTTTCCACAAACGGTAGATGGTTTCTTTTACGCGCTCTATTGTAATTACGCCATCGTTAACAGCCTTTTCAAGCACGTCCAAAGTAAAGGATATATCAGCCCAGAAGTTTGCAAACAGTAAAAGGTCGCAACCTGCCTGTACCATTTTAATGATACCCTCTTCTTGGGTTACGTAGGGTGTAAGACCGCCCATATTCATACCGTCGCTGACGATTAGTCCGTCGAAACCGAGTTCACCGCGAAGGAGTTCGGTTAAAAGTGTATAACTGATGGTTGCGGGGACAATTTTTCCATCCTTTTCGAATGCGGGAAGACCAATATGACCAGGCATTATTGCACGAAGTCCCTCATCTATTAGTCTTTTCCAGTTTTTGCCGAAGGTTGCCATCCACTCGTCTTTCGAGAGAGTATTGGCGGTTGTGCAGATATGTTGGTCGCGGTCGTCCACGCCGTCACCTGGGAAGTGTTTTGCAGTTGCAATCATTCCGTTTTCCTGCATACCTTTTACGAATGACGAAACGAAATCACCAGCCTTATCGGCATCGTCACCCCAAGAGCGAACGTTTATGATGGGATTTTTGGGATTTATATTAAGGTCGGAAACGGGACCGTATGCCCAACTCATTCCCGCGGCAAGGCCCTCTTTTGCACAGGATTCGCCACAGGTATATGCATCCTCAAGCGAACCCGCGGCGGCAATGCCCATTGCAGCAGTACCCGACGCAGACACAGCGCCCGTAATGCAACTTGGCGCAACCTCCATATCCATAGCGCCGAGCGGTGCGCTACCCAAGTATTCTGTGAGTTTTTTGTGCATCGCAATAATATCTTCCTTTTCACTGGGGAAGAAAAATACCGATGCGGGTTTGAATGTGGGGTCTGCGAATATTACATCAAAATATTCACGCGGGTCGGCTGTGGGAATTGGTGTCGAACGAATGGCGGGGCATATAAAATGCGAAACCATCTCACGAACGGACATACCCTCAATATACTGTTCAAATGTCATTTTCAGCATCTCCTTTTATGAATTTCATCGTCTTAAAGACGGTATTTTCTTTTTTAATGTGCCACCAAAACTGCGACAAGTGTGAAAGCCTTGCCGTCTTCAAGGTCAGGTGTTACGGTTAATGTTACATCACGCGGTGTTTCGTTTGTGTAGATTGAGCAGCTGTTGGCGTATGTGCCCCAGCCGTTCTTGAAATCGGCATTAATTATTTCTTTCTCACCCTCACAAACAACAACCGCTTTTCCACCATCTCCACTATTTGTTTGTTTTATTATAAAACAGATTTTCAAAAATGCAATAACATTTTTGACTAAAAAAATAGTATTTTTGACGGTTTTAGGCTGTTTTTGGAGAAAAAAGCAATAGCGAAGATTGGCGGTTACCTTTTGTCTGTTGACACTTCAAAATTGTTGACACGAAATATACTTTGTGCTAAAATCTGCTTAAAAGCGGATACAAAGGTGATTTTATGAGAATTAAAGATAAAATAAATTTGGATTATAAAGGACTTGTTGAGCACGGACCAATCAATATCGTTGCATTTGGCGACAGCGTTACACATGGTGCTGTGGCTTCTGGAGAAATTAACTATGAAACGGTTTATTGGAACAGACTCCGCCAAAAAATCAACAATGTGCGCAACTATGTGCCTGTTAATGTGATTAACGCAGGTATCGGCGGAATTACCGCCTCCTGTTCGCTCGACCGAATCGAATCACAGGTGCTTTGCCACAACCCCGACCTTGTTATTGTTTGCTTTGGTCTTAACGATGTTAATGATTCGCTTAATACATATCTGTCTTCAATGAGGACAATATTTGAAAAACTGACATCCGCGGGTACCGATGTAATTTTTATGACGCCAAATATGCTCAACACCAATGTTGCCGAAGATACTCCGCCTGATTTTCGCGAGTACGCCAAAAAGACTGCCGATATGCAGACAAGTGGTAGAATGGATAAATATATGGCGGCGGCTTGTGAACTTGCTAAAAATATGGGTGTTACCGTTTGCGACTGCTACTCAGAGTGGAAAAAACTCTCCGAAACACAAGATACTACATTACTTCTTGCCAACCGCATAAACCACCCCACCCGCGAAATGCACGAACTTTTTGCAAGTATGCTTTTTGATACGATTTTCAGCGAAAACATAGACGCACGTGAAAACGACAGCACGATGGTGAAAATGTAGGATAATAGAAAAAAGCCGTGAAATTCACGGCTTTTTTTAGTTATTAGAAAAATGTTTTTTAGTTGCGTTTATTACTACCTTAATAAGACAAACAATACCAATAAGGTTTGGTATCGCCATAAGTCCATTCATCGTCTCGGAAATACTCCAAATCAAATCAAGACTTCCAACCGCGCCTACAAACACGAATACTACATATATAACACGGTAAATCATAACAACAACTTTTGAGTTCTTGGTTAAAAAACCAATACAAACCTCACCATAATACGCCCAGCCTAATATAGTGGACAAAGCAAAAAATATCGTTGCCAAGGTTATTACAAAACCGCCAACGCCTGGTAAAACACTGTTAAAAGACGCTATGCTAAGTGCCGAACCGGACAGTTTCCCGTCATCCCAAATTCCTGTCGTCAAAATTATTAAGGCAGAAAATGTACAAATGATTATAGTGGTGAAAAAAACCTCAAACATTCCCCAAAGGCCCTGTTTTACGGGGTCTTTTGTGCTTGATGCGGCGTGTGCAATCGGCGCACTACCAAGTCCCGCTTCGTTTGAAAAAACTCCGCGTGAAAATCCGTAGTGCATCGCAAGCATAATTCCGTATCCCGCAGTTCCACCTGCTGCTGCCTTAAAATTAAACGCTTCCTTGAAAATCAGTGCAAATGCACTTGGAATTTTATCGGCATTTATAATCAGCGCTATTAATGATGCCAAAACATAAAAAACTGCCATAAACGGCACCAATTTTTCATTAACAGACGCTATTCTTCGCATTCCGCCCAAGATAACTGCAGCGGCAAGAACGGTCAATACAAGGCCCGTAATCCACGGTTTTATACCAACTGTGCTTTCAAGTGCTACTGCGATTGAATTAGACTGTGTTGCGTTTCCCGTTCCTAAACACGCTATCATTGCAAAAATCGCAAAAATCGCCGCGAGCCACTTAACACCAAGACCGTTTTTAATGTAATACATAGGTCCGCCGACCCATTCGCCTTTTTGGTTCTTTTCTCTGAAATTGAGCGATAGCACTATTTCGGAATATTTGGTCACCATACCAAGTAATGCGCTTATCCACATCCAAAACACAGCGCCAGGTCCGCCCGACACAATCGCCGTTGCTAATCCCGCAATGCTTCCCGTTCCGATTGTACCCGCCATAGCGGTTGCCACCGCTTGAAAAGGACTTACGCCTGCGTTATCTTTTGCGCGCTGGTCTTTAGAGCCTAAACCGAAAATCGTATTTTTTAGCATATAACCGAATTTTCTAAACTGTAAAAATCCGGTTTTTAATGTTATTATTAAACCTACGCATATAAGCAAGGTCAACATAACCGGTCCCCACACAACATCGTTGACGGCACCGTTTATTTTATAAATAATTTCCATATATTACGCCTCTTAGACTTCCTTATCCGGCAAAAGACTTACTTCACACTTGTTGGTCGAAAGAACAACGTATGTACGCGTCAATGATATACCGTTTATAGATTTAATAAAATGCAGAACACTCTCAAGTGTTTTTCCGTTTTTGGTGATAACCTTTAAGATAAAATCAAAATCGCCTGCAATATAATGACACTCCGCAATAGACGAGTTTTCTTTTACAAGGCGTATAAATTCTTCGTTAAATCTCGGGTGTTCAAGGCTGACGCTTATAAAAGCCGTTGTTTCGCGTCCAAGCGCACTTTGGTTTATAATGGTGGTGTATTGCTCTATTAAACCTGTGCTTTCCATCTTTTTTATTCGCTCTATAACCGCTGAAGTAGAAAGATTAATTTTTGCTCCTATAGCGGTGGCGTTTTCACGCGAATTTTCCTTCAAACATGCAAGTATACTGTAATCGATAATATCCATATTACCACCTCGTTACTATTATACAAATTACGACAAAAATGTAAATGCCTTCCACCCAATTCGAAATATTTTTTGTTTTTTATTAAATATTCAAAAGATTTTTCTGTTCGCATACACTAACACAAAAATTATTCGCTTGTATGTCACGAAGCGACAAACAGATGTTGGAGAGCGCAGCGAGCCGTAATGCACCTGTGGAAACACGGTGGCACAAGGTGAGAGCCAATGAAAGAAGAAAACAAAAAACAGCAGACACCCTAAAGGGTATCTGCCGTTTTTGGGTAGTTTGAACTTAATGACACGAATGAAATGTGCCTGAAAACCGAAAGATTTTTATTATTGCACAATTGAAAACGTTTGTGTCAACGGTTCTTCTCCCGCCAAGCCTAATATGGTATTTCCAACCTCAATTTCAACTTCAGAGGTATCATCTATCAATCTATAAGCCTCATCTATTTCTATTGATGCGCCATCCTTTATATTTGTTCCAGCATTATCATTAAAATCATCAAGAACATCTATATGCCACAAACTAGGTTTGTCCAATTCAACACCATTTTGATATGCATGTGCAGAAAAAGCAAAATTAAAAGACTGAGGATTTTTCGAAATGTTTTTGAATTCATACGTAACTATTACACATTTACTAATACTATCTTCAACTATTTTCATCTCGTTTATTTTAATGCCATAGTCACCTACACAATAAAATCCATCTTCTACATTTTGAGGTTCCTCTGTATTTTGACTTTCCACAACCTGTGAACTGGTCGAGATATTATCGCGCGGTATTTCCCCATCATCGCCAATATTTGCAAAAACTGCAATACCAACTATTAATACAATTACACCGATTAAAAACTTCTTCATATTTAACTGCCTCCGTATACCAAATTGGGATATTTTTATTATACCAATATGGGATAATAATGTCAAGGAGTGATTTTATGAGACTCAGAGAAATTAGAAAAACGAAAGGCATTTCCCAACTCAAAATGGCAGTTGATTTAAACACAAATCAAAATACCATCAGTCGATACGAAACTGGAGAACGAGAGCCTGGCATTACCGAACTAATAAAAATCGCAGACTATTTTAATGTTTCTATAGATTATCTTTTGGAAAGAACCGATAACCCTAATATACAAAAATAAGCCGTGAAAATCACGGCTTTTGTTTTTTGTAATAATATTCAAACTTGCGGACTCGAACCAACTCCTCGCACTCTTGCGGTGCCCGAAAGTTGCTACCATCTTGGAGCGATGGCAACTTTCGACCGCGGCGCCATTTCCCCCTCCCTTCATCGTACACCGTACGCGGTCGGGGAAAATGCAGTTAACAGCCGATTCGTCTGCCGAAACGAACGGTCGCAAATTCACTCAAATCTAATCTGAAGAGAACAAAAAAATAACAGATACTCAGAAGAGTATCTGTTATTTTTGGCGCCTCAAACAGGGCTCGAGTCTAGCCGCGCGGTCGCGGCTTCGGTCATTCGCGGCTCTGACAGTCCACCGGACTGGCATTCACTACCGCTCCTACTTCGAGCCCTGTATTTAATAGAACCAACAAAATTAAAAAAGACCACCGCTTTGGGTGGTCTTTTCTAATTTGGGTGGTTTGAACTTAATGGCACGAATGAAATGTGCCTGAAAACGATATATTTCTTCTATGTATACTCATTTTTCTTCGTATCTATTATATCATATCTTGCCAAAAAGAACAAGACTTGTTCTTTGAAAGCGTGTTTGATATACTTTGATTAAAGGTATCACGTAGGAGGTGTACTCAATGATCGGTAATGAGTGGGATGATATTTTGTATTGGGAGGATTACGAGATATTTGCACAGTTTATTAGCGATCTTGATCGAAAATATGATTGTGAAAATCCTTTTGAGTATGAACAATGGTGTCAAGAGTTGGATGCTTTTTATCGCCACACTATTCCGACAAAAGAGGACTTTATTAAGCGATTTGAACGTTATACACTTCTTGGCAAACCGCAATGGATCAATGGTCGCCACAAACTAATCAACGAATTAACTAGCAGAGATCTGCTGAAATCATATCGCTTCGCTACGGATAAAAACGGTGCCGAACGTGTCGCTATTGCGGAGAAAGCCCGCATCAGTTGGGCATCGCAACATTTGCCGTGTTATGCTGATAAGGTGTGTGCAGTCACAAATAAACCACATCTTATTATGGAAATGACAGTCGGTGCCGGTGTGGGTACAAATGCAATCGTACGTTCAATGACAAGTGAGACGTACTATGTCGGTGTGGATATTGACTTTGTCTGTGCTAAAAACGCCGATGTCATCGGTCGCTTTTACCATAAGAATGCACTTGGTATGTGTGCTTCTCTTTGGCATTTGCCGTTTGCTAACGATACGTTTGATGTGGTGTGCTCGCATTTTGGACTGGATGAATGCCGAGAAATAAGCACGATTCTTGATGAAGCAACCCGTGTTCTTAAAGCAGGCGGTAAGCTTGTATTGGTCTCCCGCCACAACGCATGGCTACGCCGTCGTACCATCTTTGAAAAATATGACATTGACAATAGTGCAGCGCTTGACCTGATGCGGCAAGTACGACTGTATGCCGATTTTGAACAATTAGATTCTCTAGTTACCGAAAGAGGATTTTCAAAAACAGATTATGTTCCATTTGAAAAATGGTATGTGGTAGAGTATCGAAAGTTATAATAAACCAATGAAGTAAAGGAAAGATTGCAATATTAATAAGCAACAATAAATCAACGGCTTGCCGTTGTATATCATCAATTCCGCAAGGAATTGCATATCATCAAAACGAAGTTTTGTATATCATCATTGCGAAAGTGTTTTTAATACACACCTAAAGGTGTGATGAGATACAACACGGCAAAGCCGTGTTGATGATATACACGCTAACGCGTGATGATATACCATTGCTTTCGCAATGGATAAAAAAACTCTTGTTCTTTCGAACAAGAGTTTTTTCTGGGTGTTTTGAACTTAATGACACGAATAAAATGTGCCTGAAAACCAAAGTCGCAAGAATTACAAAATTGAACAATAAGTCACCAAAGCAGCAAACACAATTGAAACCATCGAAAGTAATTTGATAAGAATGTTTATCGCCGGACCTGCTGTATCCTTAAAAGGATCACCAACTGTATCGCCTACTACAGTCGCCTTATGATTTTCTGAGCCTTTGCCGCCATATGTGCCGCTTTCTATGTATTTTTTAGCATTATCCCAAGCGCCGCCCGAATTTGACATAAATATGGCCATCAAAAATCCGGAAGCAGTAGCACCCGCAAGCATACCAACAACACCTGTGCTACCAAGAACTATACCAACAACAATCGGTACAATTACTGCAACAACTGTGGGAAGCACCATTTCACGAAGGCTTGCCTTTGTACACAGGTCAACACAGCTTGCATAATCTGCCTCTGCTTTACCATCTATAAGACCTTTAATTTCTCTAAACTGCCTGCGAACCTCAATAACAACACTCTGTGCTGCACGGCCAACCGAATTCATTGTAAGAGCCGCAAACACAAACGGCAAGCATGCGCCAATGAACAAACCAACCAAAACGGTGGGGTTTGTAATATTAAGGTTGGCAATTTTTTCAGCACCGCCCTCAATATTTTTTACTTTATCAATATAAGAGGCTATCAGCGCCAACGCTGTAAGCGCTGCAGAGCCAATGGCAAAACCTTTACCGGTTGCTGCGGTTGTGTTACCAAGAGAATCAAGCGCATCGGTTCTTTCTCTTACCTTTTCATCCAATCCTGCCATTTGAGCGATACCGCCTGCATTATCTGCAACCGGACCGTAAGCATCTGTAGCAAGTGTAATACCAAGTGTAGATAGCATACCCACTGCAGCTAGCGATATGCCGTAAAGTCCCATAGATGCATCATTTCCACCGCCTGCCACAAAGTAGGCAACAAGCACACACACAGCTATTATTATAATCGGGAAAAATGTAGAAAGCATACCAACAGACAAACCACTAATAATTACAGTTGCTGTGCCCGTTTCAGAGGAAGCTGCAAGATTTTTGGTAGGTTTATAACAGTCGGATGTAAAATATTCAGTTGCCTGACCTATTAGCACACCTGCTACTAGGCCTGCAAAAATCGCAAAATACACACTCCAATGATCCTTGCCTAAAACAAAATATACGACCGGTAAAGATACTATAGCAATAAGAATAGCCGAGAAATTTGTGCCACGCGACAGCGCGCCGAGAAGTTGTTTTTGAGAAGCGTCTTCTTTTGTTCTTACAAGGAAAGTACCCAGTATAGAACAAACAACACCGATAGCAGACAACAGCATCGGTAGTGCCAACGCTTCTATTGAGTGAAGAGCTGCAACGCCCAACGCAGCGGCAGAAATAATTGAACCAACATAAGACTCGTAAAGGTCAGCGCCCATACCGGCAACATCGCCAACATTATCACCGACATTATCTGCAATAACAGCAGGGTTACGAGGGTCATCCTCAGGAATACCCGCTTCAACCTTACCCACAAGGTCGGCGCCCACATCAGCTGCTTTTGTGAATACACCACCGCCGACTCTAGCAAAAAGTGCCATGGAGGAAGCGCCCATACCAAAGGTTAACATAGCGCTTGTGATTGCTTCGCTATCAAGGTTAAACACAAAGCGTAACAGAAAAAACCATACTGCTATATCCAATAATCCTAGTCCTACAACAGACAAACCCATGACACTTCCGGCGGAAAAAGCAACTCTAAGGCCACTGTTTAAGCTGTTTTGGCAAGCGTTTGCTGTCCTGGCATTAGCATAAGTAGCAATTTTCATTCCAATAAAACCAGACAAAGCCGAGAAAAAACCGCCGGTAACAAATGCAAACGGCACATAAGGCGTAAGGAACTTCAAAAAAGCCATTATGCTAAGTACAACAAACATCACGCCAAAAAAGATTAACACAATTTTATACTGGCGCTTAAGATATGCGTTGGCACCTTTTCTAATCGATAAGGAAATTTTCTTCATCAAGTCTGAACCTTCAGAATAACGCATTACTTTGCCTGCTGTAACAACCGCAAAAACAAGTGCAAAAATAGCTCCTGCGAAAATTGCTAGCACAAATAACTGATCCAACTTTTTTCATCTCCAAAATATTATATCTTTTTTAATAAAAAATTCTCTTTACCACTGTAAAGAGAATTTTGGCGCCTCAAACAGGGCTCGATCCTGTGACACCGCGGTTAACATCCGCGTGCACTACCGACTGAGCTATTGAGGCATATAGTTAGTTAACAGCCGCGTGCTTAACCGACATAAGCTTTGAGGCATATTACTAATATATTCGTGTTTTGTACAAATATGCGTTTGCCGACTTAAGGGGAATCCTTAAATCGGCAA
>JAZSRO010000058.1:0-1619 GCA_045538515.1 Acutalibacteraceae bacterium
AGAGCGATAATATCTGTTTATCTTTAGGTGAAATTTTATCGGCAGCGGTACGGAAATAATCACCGCAGATACTGCGCCAAGCCTCTTGGAACAGGGACACCGACGGATCTTCGATAAGCTCGTCCGAGATCGCACCGTCAAGCTCTTCCTCGTCATCCTCTGTCGGTACGATGCCGATGGGATACTCGGTAGCCTTGCCGATAGAAACAAGCTCGGTGACTTTTGATTCGTCAAAGCCTGTTTCTTTTACGATAAGAGAGATACGCTCATTGGTAGAAAGGTCAAGGTTATTATTATAAATACTCATAACCTTCCGCAACTCATTATAGCCGTTTTCGGTAGGAACAGAGCAGGCATTTTTCACCGTGCGAATATATTCGAGCCGCTTCTGCGGCACCGCCATTTTTACATACTGCAATAGCGGAATGGGATCGTCGGCATCGTAGCCAAGGAAAGCAAACCACAGAGTCTCCAAAAAGATTTGCTTGATATCCTCGGCATCGTCCTCGCTCAGACCGTAATGCATAACAAAACGGTTGGAGGAAATTTCAAGGGCAGGCTCGTAAGCCTTGATAAATGCTTCAAAATATCCTTTGTCACAGCTCTCAAGAGCGGCGATAAAATATTCGTTCAGTTCATCGAACCGCACATCGCTTTTATCAGTCTCGGTAAAGGTAGATGCGAGTTCGATTTTTTCTTTGCAGAAATATTTTATACGCAAAATCTCGTCGTTTATCTCCCAAAGCTGAAGTCTACCCGACCGAACAGAAGAAAGAATATCGTTCCATATTTCAGGCTCGCGCAACCGTTTGTCCGTGATACCGCAAAGCAGTTTGTTTGCAGCTTTGATATATTCTGCGTTCACACTCGTACCTCCTTTCCAAGAAATAAATTCCGTTATTTTTTACCGAGTGCCGTTTTTGCCTCGGCAATCAGATTAACTAAAATCATGTCCTGCTCGTACTGATTTTGTGCGTAATCAAAGTGGATCTGTGCATTTTCATAATGTCGCTTGGCAAGTTCAATTGCCTTATCACAAACATCAATATCATATTTTGCAGACGGCAGACCGTTCTTTGTTTTGCTTTTTTCATTGCGCAGGGAGTTATATCTCTTCTGCCAAATGTCGTGACCAAAGCCGTCCTTCTTCTTTTGCTTGGGCACGTTTAATTTGTTTTTTGCAACATAGGCGCAGGGCACACCGTACTCCGGATTGACGGTACTGCAATAAAGTTGGTTGTGGGCGGTTGTCATAAAGAAAAACTTATGACAGATCCCGCATTGCCAAGAGTAGTGTCCGGCGGCAAGCCCTTCGAACATATCGGTAACATAAAAATTAAGCATGCGGTCAAAATGAATTCGGCGGCCGAGCATAGTCAACCCGTCTTTATTTTTGAGTACAACCGGTGCCATCCAAACACCCGGCTCAAGCGTAAAGTTGTGAGTGATCTCGGTGGCGTTCTGCTCCTCGATCCATTCTAATACCTGTTCGCTTCCAAAGAATTCTTTTGTAAAACCGGCAAGAAGGACTTTGTCGCGGAACCCGTTCTCAGTTAGATTTACAAAATACATCATCGCAACCTTATAAAAATTAAAGGTATCAGCGCAAAGATAAATAT
>JAZSRO010000085.1:0-53092 GCA_045538515.1 Acutalibacteraceae bacterium
AGAAGAATACTTTCAAAGCCGTGGAGAGTGCCCTTTGAGCCGTATTTCATACTTGCAGCGTGATCGCCGATATTCTCGCTTCTGCCTAAAGGCTCAACACCAAAAATATCAACGGGTCCATTAAGGAAGGCTTCAAACATACCGATACTGTTTGAACCGCCGCCGACTGCTGCGCATACTGCATCGGGAAGAAGTCCTGTCATGCCGACAAACTGTTCCTTAGCTTCATCGCCTACTATTCTCTGGAAATCTCTTACCATAAGGGGGAACGGATGAGGTCCGAGAACTGAGCCTATACAGTAAATAGCATCCTTATATTCCTTCATATATGCGTCAAACGCTGCGTCAACTGCCTCTTTGAGAGTTTTAAGACCGTGAGTTACGGGAATAACATTAGCACCGAGCATCTTCATTCTGATAACATTGGGGTGTTGTTTTTCAATATCAACCTCGCCCATATAGATATCACATTCCATACCGAAATACGCTGCAGCAGTAGCAAGAGCAACACCGTGTTGACCTGCGCCCGTTTCGGCTATGAGTTTCTTTTTGCCCATATATTTAGCAAGTAAACCCTCGCCCATACAGTGATTAAGTTTATGAGCGCCGGTATGATTGAGGTCTTCGCGCTTTAAGTAAATCTGGCAATTGCCAAAAAGTTTTGATAAGCGTTCGCAATGATATACGGGTGTGGGGCGGCCTTGGAATTCTTTACGAATTCTGCGCAGTTCGTTTATAAACTGTGCCGAATGGCAGATTGCCTCATAAGAATCGTTTGCTTCCTTAAAAGCGGGTTCAAGTTCGGGCGGTAAAAAAGCACCGCCAAACTCACCAAAATAGCCGTCCTCTGTCGGAAATTCTTTCAAATAGTTGTCAAAATCTTTATATTTATTCATAATTTTTTCTCCTTAAAATATGTTTATGTTTTAACTATAAAAGTCGCCATCGTTTAGAAAGAATTTTCATAAAATAATCACCTTAAATAAAAAATAAAACCTGTCCCTTGTGATTCAAGGGACAGGAATAATATACCTGCGGTACCACCCAAATTGGTGTAAAAACACCCACTCAATCTCATACAAAATATGAGTTGTACTATAACGGGTACATCCCGTCGGTTACTACTTATGCTTTTGCACTTTCGGCCGCCCTCATAAGTCCATTCATCAAAAACTTCCGCTATTGCATTTCCACCGTCAGCAACTCTCTTTAAGGTCGGTTTAAGACTACTACTCTTAATCACAGGTTTTTGTTTTAATTATTTTAACACCGCAAACTCAAAATGTCAATAACTATATTGAAATTCTGTGCGCAATATAAAGGTCATCGGCGTCAACCGATTTTGTCATATTAAGTGCTTCGTAAATGTCATAATTTACAATCTCGCCGTCCTTAAAGGCAACAACTCGGTTACCAATACCCTCTTTAAGAAGTTCAACTGCGGCAAAACCAAACTTGGTTGCCATAACTCTGTCACGAACTGTTGGTGAACCGCCGCGCTGAACATGTCCTAGGACGGTTGCACGGGTATCAATACCTGTTTCTGCCTGTAACTGCTTAGCAACCTCGTTTACATCGCAAATAAGTTCCGAGAAAATGATAAGGAAGTGCTGTTTTCCGTTCTCTTGTGCATAAACTACGCGGTCAAGAACATCGCGCTTGAAATCATACTCAACCTCGGGCACGATGATAGATGTTGCGCCGACTGCAGTACCAACCTGAAGTGCCAAATGACCTGCGTGTCTGCCCATAACCTCGATAATAGAACAACGGCAATGCGACTGTGAGGTATCACGAAGTTTATCTGCTAATTCACAAGCGGTGTTCATTGCGGTATCAAAACCGATTGTGTATTCGGTTGAAGTTATATCATTATCAATTGTAGCAGGAACGCCGATACAGGGTATACCATTAAGCGAAAGGTCACGAGCACCGCGGAACGAACCGTCACCGCCGATTACAACGATACCGTCAATTCCCATTTTTTTACAGTTTTCTGCCGCTTCCTTGACACCTTCGGGTGTTCTGAATTTTTCGCTTCTTGCGGTTCCCAAAATGGTGCCGCCGCGCTGAATTATATCCGAAACAGAACGGGCACCCATCTCAACAACCTGACCGTCAAAAAGTCCGTTATATCCGTTAAGAATGCCAACTACTTCCATTCCTCTATACAGTGCGGTTCTTACAACGGCACGAACTGCAGCGTTCATTCCGGGTGCGTCACCGCCACTAGTTAATACGGCAATTTTTTTCATACTCATAAACAATCACTCCATAAAAAATCCGTCATTTCGACAAAACAAAAGTATTATAAACCATTTTTTCGTTAATTTCAACAATTTTTGCCAAAATTATAATATTTTGAAAAATATCATTAAAAATGACACACTAATAAGTGATTTTGATATTCTTTTCACCTAAAATCCTCACAAGTTTTTCGAAAACAACCCCGATATTTTCCTGGGGCACCCACATATTTTTGGGGGATGCAAGTGTTTTTCTATCATTTTTTGTAAAAATATAAACAGGGATATCTGCATCGCTATGATTTCGTTTTTCTAATAAAATCTGTTTTACAGAAGACATCACAGGATTATATACGCTGTCTACCTGAATATAAAGTTTCTTGGGAACAGCATTCTCAGCAGCAGAAATTTCCGCCGCCGTAACCTGTTCCACCCGTTCACAAAGCAGTTCTATCGGTCTATCTTCCCTTTCTGACACACGGGCAATAATTTTTACAACCTCACCCTCTTTGAAAAGCGGTTTATATTCGTTATACACTTTTCCAAAAATTACGCAGTCAATCGTGCCTGTACTATCCTCTAACACCACATTGGCTATTTGTGAATTGTTTTTTGTGGTTTTAACTTTTAAGGAAGATATAAGCGCGACAAGGGTCAGTCGGTCACCGTCATTATATTCTTCGTTTTGAATATTGTTAATCCTGGGTGAACGAATATACCTGACATATTTTTCGTAATTGTTCATCGGGTGGCCCGAAAGGTAAAGTCCTGTTACCTCTTTTTCCATCTGTAAAAGTTCCTTTTGCGACAGTTCTTCACAGTACACATCAGAAACAATAGGCGCGGTTTCGATAGTCTCACCGAACAAATTCATCTGACCACCGCCCGTAAAGCGCCTATAATTTCCAACATCGTCAAGCACTTTATCTATGTTTTGCAACATAAAGCGCCTGTTTTGTTCAAGGCCGTCCAAGGCTCCGCTTTTTATAAGCCCCTCAAGCGCACGGCGATTCATATCACGCCCATCAGCCCGTAGACAAAAATCATACATTGAGGTAAAAGGTCCATTCTTTTCCCTCTCCTCAATCAATCTATCTATTAGGCCTCTGCCAAGATTTTTTATGGCAAGCAAACCAAATCGAATACCGTCTTTTTGTGCGCTGAACGCGCTGCGACTTTCGTTAACATGAGGCGGCAGAACATTTATGCCTAAACGAGCACATTCGCCCGTATATTCATATATTTTTCCCGCAGAATCCAAAACGCTTGTTAAAAGCGCCGCCATATACTCCTTTGGATAATGGCGTTTAAGATATGCCGTGCGGTATGCCACAACGGCATATGCGGCAGCATGAGATTTATTAAACGCATAGGAACTGAAAGCCGACATATCATCAAAAAGTTTTTGAGCGTCCAATTCGTTCATACCACGGGCAACTGCACCTTCGCACAAAACATTTCCTTCTCCGTCAGTTTCGCCATACACAAACGCTTTACGCTCTTTCTGCATAACATCGTGTTTCTTTTTTGACATTGCGCGGCGAACAATATCCGCCCTACCAAGCGAATATCCTGCAATATTTCTGAAAATTTGCATTACCTGTTCCTGATACACTATACAGCCGTAGGTAACATCTAAAATCGGTTTGAGCAGCGGTGTGGGATAGGAAATTTTTTCGGGACTGTGGCGGTTTTCTACATATTTGGGGATAGAATCCATCGGTCCCGGACGGTAAAGCGATACAACCGCAATCAAATCCTCAAGTTTTTCGGGTTTTAACTGACGCAGAACATTTCGAACACCCGCAGATTCATACTGAAACACGCCGTCAGTATGTCCTTCTGACAGCATTTTCATCGTATCACTATCAGCCATAGGTATTTTTTCTATATCAAAATCAGGCTCTTTTTTGCGTATTTCGCGTTCTGCATCGTCAATAACCGTTAGGTTTCGCAGTCCCAAAAAATCCATCTTGAGAAGCCCTAGTTCCTCAAGTGCGGTCATTGTATACTGTGTTACCACAATATCATCATTTGTAGCAAGGGGCACATAGTCGGACACGGCTCTATCCGAAATAACAACACCTGCTGCGTGGGTTGATGCGTGGCGCGGCATACCCTCTATGCTTTTTGCAATAGAAACAAGTTCTTTGATTTTCTCATCTGTTTGTATTAAGTTTTTAAGTTCGGGCACAGCCTCTATTGCGCGTTCAATGGTCATACCAATTGCGGTTGGTATGAGTTTAGAAATTTTATCACAAACCGCATAAGGCATATCCATTGCACGACCAACATCGCGCACTGCGGCACGGGCGGCAAGAGTACCAAAGGTTACAATCTGCGCCACCCTATCTGTACCGTATTTTTCTGTAACATAGTCAATAACCTCCGGTCTGCGAACATAGCAAAAATCTATATCCAAATCGGGCATTGACACGCGTTCAGGATTAAGAAAACGCTCAAAAAGAAGATTGTATTTTATTGGGTCTATACCCGTAATTCCAATACAGTATGCTGCAAGACTTCCCGCACCAGAGCCTCTGCCTGGTCCTACGGGGATTCCCTTTGATTTAGCGTAGTTTACAAAATCCTGCACTATGAGATAATAATCAACATATCCCATCTTATTAATAGTTTTCAGTTCGTATTCAAGCCTGTCCACAACGGCCGTTTCGGGATTGTTTCCATAAAGTTTATAAAGACCTTGATAGCATTTATTTCTAAAGAATTCAAAATGGTCTTGTTCGCCGATATCAAAAAACGGCAGTTTAATATGACCAAACTCGAAATCAAAATTGCACATATCGGCAATTTTTTCTGTGTTGATAAGTGCGTCTTTATACGAAGAAAAAAGCGCCGACATCTCTTCTTCGCTCTTAAGATAAAATTCGTTAGTCTTAAATTCTAAAATATTTTCATCAGTTATTTTGCTGCCTGTTTGTATACAGGTCAGCACCTTTTGCATTTTCCAATCATCTTTTAGGACATAATGCACATCGTTGGTTGCAACAAGCGGTATACCCGTCTCGTTGCTGAGTTTAAGAAGATATGGCAAAATCTGTTTTTGTTCTATAATTCCGTGGTCTTGAATTTCAATATAATAATTTCCGCTCCCGAAAACCGAATTGTAAAAAAGTGCAGTTTCTCTCGCCCTATCGTATTCACCACGCAACAAAAGACGCGGTATTTCACCCGCAAGACATGCAGAAAGCGCAATAAGACCTTCGCTATGTTCCTTAAGCAAATCTTTATCAATTCTCGGTTTAGAATAAAAACCATCAGTAAAACCTGCTGATACAAGTTTTATAAGATTTTTATAACCTATCTCATTTTTACAAAGGAGTACAAGATGATTATATTCGCTATCAAGTCCCCTGACCTTATCAAAACGAGTGCGCGGGGCTACATAAACTTCACAGCCGATAATGGCCTTAATTCCGCGTTTTTTTGCCTCTTTATAAAAATTTACCGCGCCGTACATAACGCCGTGGTCGGTGATTGCAATGGCGTTTTGCCCCAAATCCTTTGCGGCATCAAGCAAAGTGCCTATACGACAGGCACCATCTAAAAGGCTATATTCTGTATGAACATGAAGATGGACAAAACCCATATTTTTCACCTACCTTTCTGCAAGTTCTAAAAGTTTTTTAATTCTGTGATTCATTCCCGAACGGGTAATTTTATTGTTCATCAGTTTACAAAGTTCCGAAAGCGAATGGTTTGGATGTTCAAGACGCAAGACGGCAACCTCATAAAGTTCGGGCGGAAGCGTTGATAACTTGTCCGCCGATTTTAGTTTTTCGATTGCGGCACACTGCGCGAGGGATGCTTCAATGTTACGCGAAATATTGCCGTTATCACAGTTTTTTATTCGGTTAGTTTTATTTCTTATATCCTTAAGAATCTGAACATTCATTATTTCAAGCGAATGCATTGTGGCGCCAATTGCGGTGAGAAGGTCCTCTATATCAGCACCATTTTTGAAATAGATTACGCTTTTACCCTGTCTTTCGGTATAGCGGGGTGATAAGCCGCGTTCTGTGAGAATTGTAAACAAATCACCCGACAGCGCACTGTTTTTTATTGCAAACTCAGCGTGGAAACTTTTATTTGGGTCTGACACACTGCCGCAACTTAAAAACACACCGCGTAAAAACGCCTCAACACAACACTCTTTTTTAAGTATATCGTAATTAATCCCCAAAAACGCGTTTGTGCCGTAGCGTTCGTATTTTAACAAAATTCTCTTAATATCCATTTCCCCTGTGACAGAGAGCAAATATGTTGGTTTTTTAACGCCGCCTTCAGATAATAAAACCGTTATATCAAAACACGATTTAATTAGTTCAGCAAGATGCAGTGCTACATCTTTTGAGGCGGTTAAAAAAGAAATATCATCCTTTTGAAAAGACCTGCCAAAAAGCAGCATACCGTAACATTCGGCATACTTACAACAAAGGGCAGGTCTTCCTTGGCATAATTCATTTTTCACATCGTGTGAAAACGACATTTATATCACCTTTATTTTGTAATATCGCGATGGATTACACTTGTGTTATAATCTTTCTCACTCAAATATTTGTTTATAAGTTCCGCAAAAACAACCGAGCGATGTTTTCCACCCGTACAACCAACAGCAATTACAAGTTGGCTTTTACCTTCACTGCAATAAAGCGGAACGGCGTAATCAATAAAGGAAAGTAACCTCTTTTTGAATTCAAGCGACTCCTCGCTCTTAAGCACAAAATCCTTAATTTCGCAATCAAGTCCCGTTTTTTCACGAAGTTCATCTATGTAGTATGGGTTTGGAAGACAACGAACATCAAACATTAAGTCGGCTTCGGTTGCAGGTCCGTGCTTAAAACCGAAAGACATACAACGAATGAGCATACCATCGTGCGAGTTACCGACAAAAAGCATATTAACCTGTTCTTTAAGTTGGCGAACAGAAATTTGTGTTGTATCCAAAATAAAATCGGCAATCTGTCTTACGGGGGTTAAGAGTTTACGCTCCGATTTTACAGCATCAATAAGCGAACACTTACCCGTATATAGTGGATGTTTTCTGCGGGTTTCCTTGTATCTGCGCACCAAAACATCGTCTGCACAGTCAAGGAAAACGATCTTATACTCCATCCCGCTTGTTTTCATTTTTTCTAAAACGGGTGGTATATCGACAACATTTTTACCAACACGCGCATCGATAACGACAGCCGCTTTTTTAATCTCGGCATTACCCGACATCACATTTACAAACGAGGTAATAAGTTGTGGCGGAATATTATCAACACAGTAATAACCGATATCTTCCAAGACATTTACAACCTGTGATTTTCCCGCACCGGACATACCCGTAACTATAAGCAGTTCCAACAGTATTTACCTCCCCGTTTTAATAATTTCCGCCTCAAGCGTTACGCCAAATTTATCTTTAACAGTTTTAGTAATATGTGCCATCAAATCGGTAACATCCTTACAGGTCGCACCGCCTTTATTTATAACGAAACCTGCGTGTTTTTCGCTGACCTGTGCTCCGCCGACCGAAAATCCCTTTAGTCCGCTTTCCTCTATAAGCGCACCCGCATAATATCCTTCGGGGCGCTTAAAGGTACTACCCGCACTCGGGAAAGACAACGGTTGTTTATCCTTGCGTCTACCAATAAAATCATTCATTCTTTTGCGTATATTATCGGCGTTATCGGGTACCAATCTGAATTTAGCAGACAAGATTATATCGTTTTTGCCGCAAAAACGGCTTTTTCTGTATGAAAGTTCAAGTTTTTCCGCCGACAAAACACATTCTTCACCATCTGCCGAAAGATAAGAAGCAGAAGTTATAACATTTTTAATTTCACCGCCGTAGGCACCCGCATTCATATAAACCGCGCCGCCCACGCTGCCCGGAATTCCATATGCAAACTCAAGTCCCGAAAGTCCGTGTTCTAAACAGAAATTGCAAAGAGAAGAAAGTGATGCACCTGCGCCACATTCTACGGTTTTATCATCAACAAGTTTTATATCATCAAAACCTGACGAAATATTGATTACGGCGCCATCTATTCCGTCATCAGATATAAGCAGATTAGAACCTTTGCCAAGCACAAAAACGGGCACACAATGTTTTTTGCAAAGATTCAGTGCCGTTTTGAGTTGCTCTGTGCTGCGAGGTTTTACCAAAACATCGGCAGGGCCGCCGATTTTGAATGAGGTATATAACGACATAGGACAATCGCACAAATATTCTATTTTCAATTCATCAAACGAAGAAACCAAAGCCGTTATATCCATATTTCCTCCAAATTAATAGTTTTTATAAAGACAAGCGGCACCGATAATTCCCGCATCGTTGCCGAGAAGTGCTGTGCTGATTTCGGTCTGTTTTTGAACATTTTTAGAGTAGCGTTCACGCTCAACAAACTCACGAATAGGAATAATAATATTGTCGCCCTCGTGCGATACGCCGCCACCGATTGACAAAACATCGGGTTGGAATATGTTGACAAGATTTGTAACACCACAGGCAACATAGTTGATATAGTTATCAACAACTGTTTTAGCGGCGGCATCTCCCCCACGCATACCATCAAAAGCGGTAAGTCCGTTGACTTTTTCAATATTACCGCCAACCATTTCCCACATTTTGCTATCTTTATTTTCAAGCATTGCTTTCTTTGTTTGATTTATAAGTGCGGTAGCCGAAGCGTATGCTTCCCAACAACCCTTTCTTCCGCAGGTGCAGTCTTCGCCGTCATAAATTATAACTGTATGGCCCGCCTCGGTACCCGCGTAGTTAGTGCCTGTGAAAAGTTTTCCGCCAATAACAACGCCGCAACCAACTCCCGTACCAAGCGTTACAATTACAAAATCATTAGTGCCTTTACCCGCTCCCGCAAGATACTCACCAAAAGCGGCGGCATTAGCATCGTTTTCAATATAGCATTTAATATCTCTACCAAGATATGACTTCAAAATATCCACAAGCGGCAAATCGACAAACGGAATGTTGTTTGTATATAGCACATATCCGTTAACGGGGTCAATGCTACCCGGTGCGCCAATTCCTATAGACTCAACATCATCAAGTGTAAGTCCCGCATTCTCAAGCGCCAAAAAACACGCCTTTGCCATATCGGCAATTATTTCTTCTGCAGGACGGTCTGCGTTTGTTTTAATTTTTCCGCGACCGACTATTTCATAATTTTCGTTAACAACGCCAACTGCGATGTTTGTTCCGCCTAAATCAATTCCCAATGTATACATAAAAATTCCTCTACTTTCCAGAATATGCTGATGTGTCACTTGCATCGCCCGAATCGCTCATTCCGAGTCTTTCAAGCAAGTCGTGTGCCGCATTGTAACCGAGTTTCTTCTGACGGTTGTTCATAGCGGCAACCTCAATAATAACTGCGAGATTACGGCCGGGTTTTACAGGAACGGTTATTGAAGGAACGGTAAGACCTAAAATTTCGGTCGTTTGGTCGTCAAGTCCCATCCTGTCATATACCTTATTTTGATTCCAAGGCTCAATATTAACCACAAGGTCAATTTTTTCGGTAAGTTTAACAGCACCGGCACCAAAAATACGACTCGCATTTATAATGCCTATGCCGCGAAGTTCGATAAAATGACGAATGTTTTCAGGTGAACTTCCGACAAGCGATTTTGAAGACACGCGTCTGATTTCAACCGCATCGTCCGCGATAAGACGGTGGCCGCGTTTTACAAGTTCAATTGCGGTTTCACTTTTACCAACTCCGCTTTCTCCGAGTAGCAAAATACCTTCGCCGTAAACCTCGACCAAAACGCCGTGGCGCACAACACGAGGGGCAAGTTGAACATTCAAATACGCGATTAAAGCAGACAAAAATCCCGATGTGGAATCTGCGGTGCGCAGTAACGGCACAGCATATTTTTCTGCGGCTTTCATAACTTCGTCACGCACCTCAATTGCGCGGGTTATAATAACGGCAACAGGTTTTGTTTCAAAAAATTTATCAACAGCCTTTTTATATTCTGTATCTTCAAGTCCATAAAGGTAACTGATTTCGCTTCTGCCAAGAACCTGAATTCGTTTGCAATCATAATACTCATAATAACCACAAAACTGAAGTCCCGGACGGTTCGTTTCGTTACAGTCAATCAAAAGATTTTCAGGTTTATCAGGACAATACAAATTTTCAAGCGAAAACTCTTTGATAATGTTTGCCAATGTGACGGTAAATTTTGTTGCCACAGCACTCACCTCTAATACATATTATTGGTTTTATTATACAATAAGATAAGTATAAAATAAAGTCTTTTTCAAATTTTTTTTATTTTACTTGTAAATTGTCAACTTTAGCCGTATAATTGAATGGATAATGAATCTTTCGGAGGAATTTTAATGAAACTTGGTATCGTTGGTTTGCCAAATGTTGGCAAGTCCACACTTTTTAATGCTATTACCAATGCCGGTGCAGAATCCGCTAACTATCCTTTCTGCACTATTGACCCTAATGTTGGTGTTGTATCGGTGCCTGACAAGCGTCTTGACCGCCTTGCCGAGATGTATACCGTTGGCACCAAAGTACCGCCTATCGTACCCGCAATTATTGAATTTGTTGATATTGCAGGTCTTGTAAAAGGCGCTTCTAAGGGTGAGGGACTTGGAAATAAATTCCTTGCAAACATACGCGAGGTTGACGCTATTGTTCATGTTGTGCGCTGTTTTAGTAACGATAACATCGTTCATGTTGACGGAAATATTGACCCCGCACGCGATATTGAAACAATCAATACAGAACTTATCTTTTCGGATATGGAAGTTTTGGAGCGCAGAATCGCCAAAACTACAAAAGAACTCAAGGGCGACAAAACCCTACAAAGTGAACTTGATTTCCTTAGAAGACTTTACGCACATTTAGACGGTGGCAACTGCGCCCGTAGCATAGAACTTGACGAAGATGATGCGGCTGTTCTTGCGACCATTAACCTTTTGACCTCAAAACCCATTATTTACGCCGCTAATATGAGTGAAGAGGATTTTTTAGGCGGTGTTGAAACAAACGAAAATCTTAAAAAAGTTGCAGCAATTGCGGCGGCGGAGGGTTCTGAAGTTTTACCGATTTGTGCTCAGACCGAGGCAGACATTGCAGAAATGTCTCAAGAAGAAAAAATGATGTTCTTGGATGAACTCGGACTTGAAAGTTCGGGACTTGACCGACTGATTCAAAAAAGTTACCACCTTTTAGGTTTAATTTCTTTCCTGACGGCAGGTGAAAAAGAGGTGCGCGCCTGGACTATCAAGGACGGTTTCAAAGCGCCGCAAGCCGCAGGTAAAATCCACACGGATTTTGAACGCGGATTTATTCGCGCACAGGTTATTGATTTTGACAGTCTTACGGAATGTGGTTCTCTTGCCAATGCCAAGGTAAAAGGTCTTGTAAGAACCGAAGGCAAAGAATATGTTATGAAAGACGGCGATGTCGTAGAATTCCTGTTTAATGTATAAACAGATTTACGGTGATATTTATGAAATCTTTCCTAAAAAGAACCTGGGCAGAGATTGACCTTGATGCCCTCCTACATAACTTTAATACTGCGAGAAATTTTACAGGCGGCGACATTGTTGCCGTTATAAAAGCGAATGCATACGGTCACGGTGCAGTTGAGGTTGCAAAAGCGCTTCCAAAAAGATATGCCAAGATTTTTGCTGTTGCTGATGTTGAAGAAGCGATTGAACTACGCACAGCGGGTATTGAAAAACCCATTCTAATTTTAGGTTACACCTCCCCTGCGTATTCTTACATTCTCAATCAATATGACCTTATTCAGACAGTCCACTCGCTTTCATATGCGCGTGAACTATCTCTGTGCGCCAAGAAGGCTAAATGCACCTACAACTGCCACCTGAAAATTGACAGTGGCATGTCAAGAATTGGTTTTAGTTGGCGCGAGGGTGAGAGAAACGATTTGCTTGAATGTTTAGCACTGGAAAATCTGCATTTTGATGGAGTTTACACGCATTTTGCCGTTGCCGACCGCAGCGGTGACAAAAGCGGAAAATTCACTAGAACTCAATTTGACAGGTTTATGTCAGTTTGCAACTTTTTAGAACAAAGCGGCTATACTTTCAAGCACAAACACTGTTGTAATTCTGCGGGTATTATGCTCGAAAAAGATATGCACCTTGATATGACTCGCCTTGGTATTATGCTTTATGGACTTAAACCCGATGCTGATTTGAAAATGACGCTTGATTTTGCACCTGTTATGACGCTTAAAACACTCGTCTCTCAGGTTAAAACGATTAAAAAGGGCGATGTTGTTAGTTACGGCAGAACTTACAAAGCAAAAAAAGATATGACCGTTGCAACACTTTGTATTGGTTACGCTGACGGATATCCCCGCGCTCTTTCCAACAAGGGCGAAGTGCTTATCGGCGGCAAACGCGCCAAGATTTTAGGCAGAGTTTGCATGGACCAAATAGTAGTAGATGTCAGCCATATTGAAAATGTCAAGGCTGATGACGAGGTTATACTTTTTGGCAAGGATTTATCTGTTGATGAGATTGCTAATATATGCGGCACCATCAACTATGAAATCGTTTGCGGGATACCGCGCAGAGTACCGCGTGTTTACTATAAAAACAACAAAATATTTGATTTAACTAATTATTTGGTTTAATTAAAGCACCGCTAAAAATTAGCGGTGCTTTTGCTTTAGTAACACCCTTGCACAAACGAGAATAACATATGAATAGAAGAATATATGCAAAGGTGACTGTTATGCAAAGAGAACTTCTTTTATGTGATATAAAGCCCGGACAAAAGGCGCGTGTTAAAAAAATCTTGACAACCGGCAGCATGCGCAGAAGGTTACTTGATATTGGTCTTATTAACAATACTCAAATTGAGTGTGTAGGAAAAAGTCCGCTCGGTGACCCTGCGGCATACTTAATTCGCGGTGCCGTTATTGCCATTCGCCGAGAAGACAGTAAAAACATCATAATGTGGCGAACGGACGGTGATAAAGATGGGGCTGACTCATAACTCGGTCGGTAAAAACGCCGTCTGCTCTTCCCTTTCTATAAAAAAACAAAATGATAACGATTTGGTTATTGCACTGGCGGGTAACCCAAATGTTGGAAAAAGTACGCTTTTTAACAATCTAACAGGTATGAATCAGCACACTGGCAACTGGCCCGGTAAAACCGTAAGCAACGCACAGGGAAATTGCAAAAAAGATGGTAAAAATTTTGTTTTTGTGGATATACCGGGCACATATTCTTTGATGGCACACTCTGCCGAAGAGGAAGTTGCAAGAAATTTTTTGTGTTTTGGCAATCCTGATGCTGTGGTTGTTGTTTGTGACGCTACCTGCCTTGAAAGAAACTTAAATCTTGTATTGCAGATTATGGAAATTTCCAAACGCGTTATTGTTTGTGTTAATCTGCTTGATGAGGCGAAACGCAAGAAAATCCAACTTGATTTACCACTTTTAGAAAAAAGGCTCGGTGTAAAGGTAGTTGGAATTACAGCGCGAAAAAAACAATCTGCCGACACTGTTCTAGATGCTATATTAACCTCAAAAAACCAAAAACCATACATTGTAAAATATTGTGATGAGATTGAAAACGCAATTGATATTATTAGCGAAGCGTTACATAAAAAAATTAATGATAAGACGCTTTGCAGATGGTTATCACTTAGACTTATATCACCCGATAAATCCTTAATTTCTGAAATAAAAGCAAATTTGGGTGAAGATTTTCTCTATGATGATAATATCAAAATTGCTCTTGAAAACGCTAAAATGCAACTGACAGATAATGGCTTTGATGGCGAAAAAATCAAGGATGAAATTGCCACCAAGGTTGTGCTTTCAGCCGAAGAAATTTGCAAGGATTGCGTTATTGCGCCAAAAAACGATTACAGTAAACTCGACCGCACCGCAGACAAAATTCTGACGAGCCGTATGTTTGGTTATCCAACAATGCTTCTCTTTTTAGCACTTATTTTCTTTATTACGATTGTTGGAGCAAACTACCCGTCTGCCATTCTTTCAAATTTCTTATTTGGATTAGAAGATACATTATATGGTTGGCTTGATGCTATTGGATTGCCAAAAGTAATTTCGTGCGCCGCAACCGAAGGTATGTACCGCGTATTAGCGTGGGTTACGGCAGTTATGCTACCACCAATGGCGATATTTTTTCCGCTTTTTACTCTGCTTGAGGATGTAGGTTATTTACCGAGAATTGCATATAACCTTGATAAACCGTTCAGAAAATGCAAGGCTTGTGGCAAACAGGCACTTTCTATGTGTATGGGATTTGGTTGCAATGCAGCGGGTGTGGTTGGATGCCGAATTATTGATTCACCGCGCGAACGGTTACTTGCAATTCTAACCAACAGTTTTGTGCCTTGTAACGGCCGTTTCCCCGCGATAATTTCTATTATCACAATGTTTTTTATTGGCGTATCGGGTGGTGTTTTTTCCTCTGCTTTCTCAGCGGCGATACTTACCCTATTTATCACTTTTAGTATAATAATGACTCTCGTTATTACAAAAATTTTATCTGCCACCCTGTTAAAAGGTGTCCCATCCTCGTTTACATTAGAGATGCCTTCATACAGGAAGCCACAGATTTTCAAAATTATCATACGCTCTATTTTCGACCGCACACTTTTTGTACTCGGCCGTGCGGTTTCGGTTGCGGCACCTGCAGGAATTATTATCTGGTGTATGGCAAACATCACCTACGGCGGTGAAAGTTTGCTTAATATTTGTGCCGCATTTTTAGACCCGTTTGGCAAACTTCTAGGACTTGACGGTATAATTCTTATAGCCTTTATTTTAGGATTTCCCGCAAACGAAATTGTTGTTCCAATAATCATAATGGCATATACAGCGCAGTCTTCTCTTATAAACCTTGAAAACACTTCCGTTTTACGCGAACTTTTAACACAAAATGGATGGACGGCGGTAACGGCACTTTGTTTCATTCTGTTTTCACTTATGCACTGGCCCTGTTCTACCACGCTTTTGACGATAAAAAAAGAAACGGGCAGTCTTAAATGGACCGCCCTTGCCGCAATAATACCCACACTTTGCGGGATGATATGTTGTATTTTTATAAATCTTATATCCAAACTCTTTATATAATAAAAACGGACAGAAAACCTGTCCGTTTTTAATTATTTACAAAGTTCAGTGCGTATGATTTTATCAATACGGTCGGCACACTCAATAAACTGAGCGGCTTCCCAACCCTTTGTTGTCATAGCGGCACAACCGAGACGGAGACCGCTTGTTTCTTTCGGGCTGCGTTTTTCGTTAGGAACACAGTTTTTATTAGTGGTAATTCCAAACTCATCAAGTTTTTCCTGTACCATTTTGCCCGTGATTTCGGGGAAAGTTTTTGAAAGGTCAATAAGGAAAAGATGGTTGTCCGTACCGCCTGTTACAATGCTGTAGCCAAGTTCAATAAATCTTTGGCACATTGCTTTTGTGTTGGCAACAACCTTAGCAGCATAAGCCTTAAATTCAGGTGATGCAGCCTCTTCGGCGGCAATAGCCTTACCAGCGATAACATGCATCAAAGAACCGCCCTGACTTCCCGGGAAGATTGCGCTATCGACTTTTCTTGCAAGTTCGGGTTTGCAGAAAATCATACCACCGCGGGGACCGCGAAGGGTTTTATGGGTGGTTGTTGTGATAATATCTGCGTATCCAAAAGGTGTGGGATGAACACCACCGGCAACAAGACCAGCAATATGCGCCATATCAACCATCACATAGCAGATATCATCAGCAGTCTTATTATACTCGTCAATCATTTCACGAATGAGGTCAAATTTTATAATACGGGAATATGCCGATGCACCCGCAACAAGTACGCGCGGTTTACACTCGTAAAGTTTTTTCTTCATATCCTCATAATCAATAAAGCCGTTGTCATCAACGCCATAGAAATTCATATTATAAAGTTTGCCAGAGAAGTTAACACTTGAGCCGTGTGTAAGATGTCCGCCGTTATCAAGATTCATAGCAAGAACGGTGTCACCCGCTTTAATAACGCTCATATATCCCGCATAGTTTGCCTGTGAACCTGCGTGAGGCTGAACATTTACATGATAATCTGTTCCAAAAACTTCTTTCCATTTGTCGCGGCAATAGTTTTCAAGTTCGTCAAAATTCTCGCATCCGCCGTAATAACGGTTACCAGGATAACCCTCTGTATATTTATTAGTAAGGCACGAACCAACGGCGCGCATTATATCCTCACTTACAAAGTTTTCAGACGCGATAAGTTCAACATTAGTTGCCTGTCTTTTTTCTTCTCTTTCAATGATTTCAAAAACCTTAGAACCCATTTTTTTCTCCTTTTTTGTATGGTGCGTTAGAATATAAAACTGCAAGGCACCAACTATAGATAGCAAGTGCCTTGCCCTTTTTAATTATTTTGCATAGTCAATTGCACGGTTTTCACGGATGAGATTAACCTTAATCTGTCCCGGATATTCAAGTTCTTTTTCGATGCTCTGTGCAATTTCGTGCGCCATAAGTACCATCTGGTCGTCGTTAACCATATTGGGTTTAACAACAACGCGGATTTCACGTCCTGCCTGAATTGCAAACGAAGTTTCAACACCGCTGAAGGAATTGGCGATTTCCTCAAGTTTTTCAAGACGTTTGATATAACTTTCGATGTTCTCACGACGTGCGCCGGGACGGGCAGCAGAAATAGCATCTGCCGCTTGAACAAGGCAAGCAATAACCGTTTTAGCCTCAACCTCGCCGTGATGCGCATGGATGGCGTGAACAACGGTTTCACTTTCTTTGCATTTCTTAGCAACTTCGACACCGAGTTGAATGTGAGAACCCTCTTGCTCGTGGTCGAGTGCTTTACCAATATCATGCAGAAGACCTGCGCGTTTGGCAAGTGATACATCTTCACCGAGTTCTGCCGCCATCAAACCTGCAAGGTGGCAAACCTCAAGCGAGTGGTTAAGAACATTCTGACCATAACTTGTACGATAGCGCAAACGGCCGAGCAGTTTAACAAGTTCGGGATGCAGATTGTGAACACCCGCATCAAGCATTGCGCGTTCACCCTCTTGCTTTATGGTGCGCTCAACTTCTGCAGTTGCTTTAGCAACGGTTTCTTCAATTCTTGCGGGATGAATTCTTCCGTCAAGAATGAGTTTTTCAAGGGAAAGACGGGCAATTTCGCGTCTTACGGGGTCAAAACTCGAAAGCGTAATAGTTTCGGGAGTATCATCAATAATAAGGTCAACGCCCGTTGCGGTTTCAAGCGCACGAATGTTTCTTCCTTCGCGTCCGATGATACGGCCTTTCATTTCATCGTTTGGTAGCGCAACAACCGAAACGGTAACCTCTGACGAGTGGTCAGCGGCACAACGCTGAATTGCGTGAGATATCAAATCACGCGCTTTTTGGTCAGCCTCGTCTTTAAGGCGTTGCTCATAGTCAAGAATTTTGACTGCTTTTTCGTGTGAGAGTTCGCCATCCAACATAGAAAGCAAATGCTCTTTGGCCTGTTCAATGGAAAAGCCCGATATGCGTTCAAGCATTTCAAGTTGGCTTTTCTTGACCTTTTCAGTTTCTTCTAATTTAGCCTCAACCTCTTTTGCACGCTTGGCAATATTTTCTTCCTTAACCTCTAAATTATCTAACTTGCGGTCAAGGGTTTCTTCCTTTTGCTGAAGCCTGTGCTCCTGACGCTGAACTTCATTACGGCGTTCGCGTAGGTCTTTATCGGTTTCGGTGCGAAGTTGATGGATTTCATCCTTCGCTTCAATTATAAGCTCACGCTTTTTGGCTTCGGCATTTTTCATAGCATCGCTTAAGATTCTGCGCGCCTCATCCTCTGCGGAGCCAATGGTTGATTCTGCGGTCTTGCGGCGGTGGGCTGAGCCAACAAAAAAGAAGACAACAGCCGCGACAACGGCGACCACAGCACCAATGAGATAAGGTAATATCTCCGGCATAAAATGCACCTCCTATATTAAAAACGCTGATTTGTAAAGGGCTGCGTTTTTCCGCCCGTGAAGTGGTAAAACAAATGATTCGCCAAATCATAATATGATACCATATCACATTTATTTTATTACCATATCTATTGTATGTCAAGAAAAATATCACAACCTGTAGAAGTTTTATGCTGTTTTTTATCAAAAAGCGTAATTGTTTTATTGACTTTAACGCGTAAAAATTATATAATGTATTTTGTAAGTTTATATGACCGGAGGATTTTCCAATGAAAAAAGTATCTAAGCCTACATTTTTCATAGTCTTGGCGCTTATTCTCGCACTTACATATTGCGCCTTTTTTGGAGTCTATGATTATTACGGCGACACAAAAAACACCTACATAAAGGGTGCAAGTGATATTCGTTGGGGTATTGATATCCGCGGCGGTGTAGAGGCTGTTTTCACACCCGATGTCGAAGTTGACTCTATCACTGACGAAGATATGGATGCCGCAAAGGAAATTATTGAAACCCGACTTGTTAACAACAACATCACCGACTATGAGGTTTACACTGACGATGTAAAGCATCAGGTTATTGTCCGTTTCCCGTGGCAAGCAGGTGAAAGCGATTTTGACGCTACTACCGCCGTTGCTGAACTTGGCGAAACCGCAATGCTTACCTTCTGCGAAGGACAGACGCAGGACAAGGTTGTTCTTAAAGGTGCTGCCGACATCAAGACCGCAACACCCAGCGTTTACGAGAACGAATATGTTGTTGCTCTTGAACTCACCGATGCCGGTAAATCCAAGTTTGCCGAGGCAACCGCCCGTCTTGTTGGACAAACCATTTCTATCTGGATGGACGATGTTATGATTTCTGCGCCGACCGTTAATCAGGCGATTACAGACGGCAACGCTATCATTCAGGGTATTGGCGGCGCCGATGAAGCAACCGAACTTGCTAACAAAATTAATGCCGGTTCTCTCCCCTTCGCTCTTACTGTTGACGACTCAAAACTTCAAATTATAACCCCCACACTCGGTAACGAGGCTTTGCGCGTTATGCTTATTGCCGGTGCAATTGCTTTTGCAATTATCTGTATTATTATGATTGTAAGATACAGAATTCCGGGCGTTATTGCTTCGATTTCGTTGCTCGGTCAGGTTGCAGGTATGATTGCCGCTGTTTCAGGTTTCTTTGGCGGCGCTTCAAGTTTCACACTCACCATCCCGGGTATTGCGGGTATGATTCTTTCAATCGGTATCGGCGTTGACTGTAATGTTATTGCATCCGAGCGTATTATTGATGAATTCAAAAACGGCAAAACCATTGACGGCGCTATTGCCACAGGTTTTAAGAACAGTTTGAGTGCTATTATTGACGGAAATGTTACCGTTGTTATTGTTTCTCTCGTTCTTATGGGCGCTTTTGGTACACCCGACAGTCTTATGGCTAAAATCTTCTCCCCTGTTATGTCACTCTTCAGTTCTTCAATAACAGGCTCTATTTACTCTTTCGGATACACATTGCTTATGGGCGTTGTATTCAATCTCATTATGGGTGTTGTAGCATCACGCCTTATGCTTAAGAGCATTTCTCGCCTTAAATTCATGCGCAAACCGCAGCTTTACGGAGGTGCCAAAAATGCTTAGTACTAAATTTAATTTCACAAAAAATGTTAAAATTCCACTTATAATCTATGCTGCCGTTTTGGTTCTGGCCTTTGTTTTTCTGTTCGTTCACGGCGGAGTAAACCTTGACATCAACTTCAAGGGCGGCAGCCGATTCACCTACACTTACGAAGGCGAAATCAGCACGACAGATGCAGAAAAAGCAATTGAAGATGCACTTAAAAAAGATGTTACCGTTTCACAAAGTCAGGCAATCACAGGTGACTCTACAAAACTTGTTGTTTCGCTCGTTGCTGACGAATCACTTTCTACCGAAGCGCAACAGACCACAACAAGTGCTCTTGCCAAAAATTTCAAGGATAACAAAGTTAAACTTGGCGACTCAACCACAGTCAGCCCAAGCGTTGCAGGAAGTTTCTTTGCCAAGAGTTTGTTTGCTGTTGGCATTGCCGCAGTACTTGTTATAATTTATGTTGGTATCCGCTTTAGAAAAATCGGCGGTGTATCTGCCGCTATTACAGCGCTTGTCGCACTCGTGCTTGATATTGTTTCGGCATTTGCGGTTTGCATCATTTTCCATCTGCAAATTGACACAAACTTTATGGCCGTTATTCTCACCATTCTCGGTTATTCGCTTAACGACACAATCGTTATTTATGACCGCATCAGAGAAAACAGAAAACTTTACCCCTCAGAAGAAATTGGATCGGTTGTTGATGCAAGTATCTCTACCACAATGAGAAGAAACATCTTCACAACCACGACCACATTCCTGGCAATTGTAACCATTATTGTGGTTTCAGAATTCTTTGGTCTTTCCACACTCCGCACCTTCGCTATTCCGATGGCTGTTGGTATTGTTTCGGGATGCTACTCTTCAATGTGCGTTTCGGGACCGCTATGGGTTATTTGGAAAAACCATCAGGCAAAATCACAGAAAAAATAAACAAAAACCGAGATGCCTATGCATCTCGGTTTTTTATCCCACTATTTTTTGCGTAATTTCATATTCGGCAGGAATGGTACAAATCACACCTGAGGCGACTATACTTATGGGTGACGCATTATAGATTCGGCGAAAACTCTTCAAAAATCCGCTATCTTCGCCTATAAATATATGTATGGGTTTACGCTCTATCGCCTCGTTTGCGAGGCTCAGAGGCGGATTATCACTATATATTATTGTAATGTTAACACCACATTCTTCTGATATTTTCTTAAGACATTTCAGTGCGGTGGCTCTGCCCTCTGCGCTATCTTTTACAGGCAGCGCTGTTACAACGCTAAGCGGCACTTCTAACTGTTTTGAAAGTTTTAATGCCGAATTTACGATTTCCAAACAATGCGGTTGTGCGGTTATACACGCCATAATAGATTTTTTGTGCAAAAAATCATCTCCTTGTGATAACTATTATACTTGTCACTTATGTCGTATTTTGTAATCTTTGATGTCCTATCTGTTAATTTTTCCTTAAATAAATTATATGTTAAAGGCATATATTTTATTTGGGGGAATTTTTATGAGTAAACGGATTACTGTTATAAATATAATAGTCGTTTCAATTTTGGGAACACTTTTGCATTTTTCATACGATTTTACAGGGCAAAACTATTTTGTTGGCCTTTTTTCCGCTGTTAACGAGAGCATTTGGGAACATCAAAAACTTTTGTTTTTTCCAACATTTTTAGTGAGTATAATACAGTTTATATTCTGTGCGGACTGTAAAAAATGTTTTTGGATTTCAAGACTTCTTGGTGTTTTATTCGGTATGATGATTATAATCACACTTTATTACACCGTAACGGGAATTGTCGGCAAAAGCATTGATGCTTTTAATATTGCACTTTTTTATATTGGCGTGATTTCGACATTTATATTATCAAATATTTTTCAAAAAAACAGGGTTTTGTGTGGCCGTTATTCAAATATAATCGGATTTTCAATTTTTATTTTACTTTCGGTTATATTCGCAATTCTTACAAACAATCCACCACCTATTGCAATATTTGAGGACCCCGAAGCAATTAAAAACGCTACAGGATGATAAACTCCTGTAGCGTTTTATTAGTTTGCAGGTTTGAAATAATATGTCGGCGTGCTTTCGTTGATAGTAGCAAACTTATAGCCGTTTGTTATACCATATCTTATAATCTCGGGTATCGCATTAACGGTATGACCTTTAATATCGTGCAAGAGAACGATGTTGCGTTTGCCGGGCTTGAGCGATTTTTTAACCTGTGAAGCGACCGCAGCGGGTGATGATAGTTGTGTGTCAAGACTGCCAACAGTCCAATCGTAACCAAAATAACCCGCTTTTGGCATTTCGGTTGAAAGCAAGGTCATTATTCCCTTACATTGACTGCGGCTAACCTGATTATTTGTGCCACCCGGGAAACGGAAGATTTTGGTGTACTGTCCTGTTTGGTTTTTAATGATTTCATTCATTTTCCAGAAATCGTCAAAATACGCTTCTTTACTTCGGTATATAGACCACTGGTGCGAATAGGTGTGAACACCTACCGAATGTCCCGCTTTATGCGCTACACCGATTAAATACTGATATTTTGAAAACTGATTTGTAACGAAAAATGTTGCCTTTACGCCATAAGAATCAAGTGTATTTAATAGTTGCTGTGTATATCTTCCGGGGCCGTCATCGAATGTAAGATATATTACGGAACCTTCGGGATTTTCACCTTGGGCAGCCTGAACATTATCATAAACATAAACTCTACGCTTAACGGTGCCTGTGTTATTAGCCGCATCTGTAGCGGAATATGTTATTTCATAAGTGCCGACCTTTGATGTATCCACAGTTCCCGAAACCGTAACAGACGAGGTTACATTGCCGTCTTTATTATCGGTTGCGGTATAACCAGGGTCTGAAAATGCACCACCAAGTTTAACACACATATCCGAAAATCCGCCAAGACTTATAACGGGCGGTGTAACATCGGCACAAAAATTAACCTTTACGACCTTTTTAGCAGTATTTCCCGAAGAATCCTTAACCGTTAAAGTAACGGTATCCTCTCCATCGGTTTTCTTGACATTAGCCGTAATATCACCGTCATAATTATCGGTAGCGGTGTATTTGACATTAAATACAGTTGAGCCAATAAAAACATTTATTTCATCGGGTGCAGATATTACGGGCGGCTGTGTATCCACCACCTTAACAGTGCGGTAGGTTTTAGCATCATCATCGCCCTTCGCTTGATAAAGCACCTGATATTCGCCCAAAAGTGAAGTATCAACATTTTGGGTTACAACATATTCCACAGGGGTATAACCAATGATATCGCTGCCTTTTTCGGCGTGGGCACCCTGTTCTTCATACGGTGCCATAACCTCAAGCACGACTGTTTCTTCGCCCTTTATACTGATGTGTGTGTTTTCTTTCATCGTTTCATCTTCAAGCGAAATTGCCGCAGTTGATGCAACTGTTAACACAAGACACAGAATAAACAATAAGACTCTTTTTAGCATTAATATTACTTCCCCTAAAATAAAAAGAACTAAATTACATATAAATAATAACACATATTTTTCGTCTTGTCACCCCCAAAATCGACAAAAATTGCAATTGACTAAAAATTGGTACGATGATATAATTATCACAGTTTTCCGGAGGTGATTTTATGACAAAATTGATATTTGTAAGGCACGGCGAAAGCGAAGCAAACTATAAGCGCGTTTACACAGGTCAATCAGATGTTCCGCTAACCGACCGAGGCAGAGCCCAAGCCGCAGCAGCCGCCAAACACATAAAATCAAACGAAAATGTTTCATTGGTATATGCGAGTCCTCTCTCCCGCGCGTTTGAAACCGGCAACATAATAGCAAACACGCTTGGTGTTCCCATTCTTAAAAACGAAGCGTTTATGGAAATTTTTGCGGGTGCTTGGGAAGGCCGAAAATTTGACGACCTTGTTATAGAGTTCCCAGAAAGTTATGATATATGGCGAAATGATATTGGTAATGCGCGTCCTGACGAGGGCGAAACCGTAAAACACCTTTATGAGCGCTGTGTAAAAGCAGTTTTGGAAATTGTAAAACATCACAAGGACAGTACTATCGTTATAGCAACCCACGCTACACCAATCCGCGCTCTCACAGGGTACTTCAGAGGAATAGAATCCGTCAATCTGAAAGATGTCGATTGGGCATCTAACGCCTCAATTACAACCGTTTGCTATGATGAAACAAACGGCTTTTATGACCTTGTTGCCGATATGCGTGAGCATTTGGCAGGTATTAACACAGTATTGCCGAGCAATGTATAATTTTTTACATTGACAAACCCATATAAATGATATATTATATTAAGGCAATATGGAGGCATAGCTCAGTTGGTTAGAGTACTTGCTTGACATGCAAGGGGTCACCGGTTCAAGTCCAGTTGTCTCCACCAAAAAATCCTCGTTCTTCGGAACGAGGATATGCAACGGTTACACCGTTGATGATATACAAAACTAAAGTTTTGATGATATACAATGCTTCGCATTGATTTATCGCCGCTTTTATGCTATGCTTGCGCTACAATAGGGACAAAATTATTTTATTGCCTATGTTACGTGGTGTTATTAACTTAAAAATCCAACTTAAAGTTGGAAAATTCCAATAACTGCGTTATTGATTTGCAACCTCGTAACCCTTAAAATGTAAATGTAGCTACAAGAAATATAAAGGAGTGTAATTATGGATAATTTGAAGTTGAATGATAATATTTGTTTTTATAGAAAAAAGCAAGGTTTAACACAAGAGGAACTTGCTCAAAGGTTAGGTGTAACTAATCAGTCGGTATCTAAATGGGAGTCGGCTCAGTGTTGTCCGGATATTAGTTTAATACCAAAGCTTGCTGATATATTTGATGTTAGTATTGATCAGTTGTTTGGGAAAGAGCCAAAACCTACCGTATATAATTATGATTTATGTACCGAATTCCCTGATGATGATACTTTTCGTGTTGTAGTCGCTAAAGGTAAAAAAATCATGTCGGTCGATGACATAGATAAAACAATAGATATAACTTTTCCTAAAAACTGCAATGAAACTACAAGGCAATATTTTAAGGTTGCGGTCTTTGGAAATATTTGCTGTGATGCAAGTATTAATGGCGATGTTATAGCAACAGGACAAATTGAATGCAATGAAATTAATGGCGATATAAAAGAGTGTAAAAACAATATTTCTTGTAAAGGTGATATAAACGGTAATGTAAATGCCGGTAATAATATTTCTTGCGGCGGTTCAATCGGCGGTGGTGTTCATTGCGGCAATAATATTTCCTGTGCAGGCGAAATAAACGGTGCTGTAAACTGTGGAGATAATGTTGCTTGCGGTGATAACATTAAAGGGGATGTTAATTGTGGAGGTAGTGTAGAGTGCAAGACAATAGAAGGTAATGTTGAATGCCAAGGAAATATTATTTATAAATAGTACTTATCCTGCTTCTTGATATTCTGTATATTTCATTGTTAAGTAGGCAAGGCAGGAATAACCGTCATACTTTCGGTGATATTTGTGCATAAAAACAAAGTTTTCAACTACATTTTTTGTGGTATGATTTTCAATGTATCGGTATGATTTTTGTCATACCATCAAAAATAGAGTTATCTCGTGGTTTTGGGATAACTCTATTCTCATATATAACTTGAAAAAAACAATAAAAAATGTTATATTAAATTAAAGAAATTGCTTGTTGTTATGCGGAAAATTAAACTTGTGGAAATGACTGCCACAAGTTACGATGTTTGCTGACAACCAAGCCTCCCTCTGACGAGGGAGGTGGCAAAACTTTAGTTTTGACGGAGGGGTAGCTTTCTCTCCCTCAGTCAGCTTCGCTGACAGCTCCCTCGTCAGAGGGAGCCGAAAACTAATTTGTTCCTAATTTGACACAAGCATATAATGCACCCACGAGGTGATTATATGGATAATATGGAATACATAAAATCGTTAGAGGAAAGAATTGAAAAACTGGAGAAGTTTATCGCTGGTATAGAATTAAAAAATAAAGAAAATATCAGTTTTTCGAATTGCTCAATTCAGGGCATTGGTATGCAAAGTTGTAGGGGCGTAACCATTACTGATATGAATCTTCAGAATTTAGGTCTTGCTTCCTTTAGTACTAAAATAAATAATTCGACTATTCATAATTGTGAAACCAAAAATGGAAAAGTTAAAATACAGAATTGTACTATCAGCAATAGAGAAGAATAATCAAAAGACTACGGTTTTTAGGCACACTTTATTCGTGTCATTAAGTTCTAAACACCAAAAAGAACGAAGCTTTGGCTTCGTTCTTTTTTCTTTTACACATTCTCTACCTTTATTGTATTTGTGTTTCCTGAAACGCCGTTGGTCATGCCGCCCGTTATTACAATGTGGTCGCCGCTTTGAAGCGAAAACTCATTTATTGCCTTGTTTTTGGCGGTATAGAACAAAACATCAGTCGAATCAAACCTATCACACATTTTGGGCAAAACACCCCAAGACATAGCAAGTTTGCGATATGTTTTTTCATTTGTTGTAAGTCCTATTACATTCATTGGTGGGCGGAAACGCGAAACCATACGCGCCGTTTTACCCGAAAGACTGCAAACAACAATTGCTTTAGCATCTATATCCATAGCCATTGCGCAGGTAGCGTGTGAAACGGCATCAACGGTATCTTTGATTTTGAAGGAATTATTAAAAAAGCGTTTTTTGTAATGTATATTTTCCTCGGTATGCTCTGCGATTTTCGACATTGCTTTTACGGTTTCTACAGGGTATTTACCCGCTGCCGTTTCACCCGAGAGCATTATAGCACTTGTACCGTCATAAACCGCATTGGCAACATCGGAAATCTCCGCCCTTGTAGGACGCGGATTATAAATCATTGATTCAAGCATTTCGGTTGCGGTTATAACGCGTTTTCCTAAAAGACGACACTTTGTAATAAGGCGTTTCTGTATTGCGGGGAGTTCTTCATACGGAATCTCTACACCCATATCGCCTCTGCCAATCATAATACCAGTACACTCTTCGCAGATTTCTTCAATATTATCAACGCCTGACCTATTTTCTATTTTGGCTATGAGGTCAATATCGTCTGCACCTTTTTGCAATAAAAACTCTTTAACATCAACCATATCCTGCTTACAGGATACAAAAGAACAAGCAATAAAATCAACATCATTCTGTATACCAAAAAGTATATCGCTTTTATCCTGTTCACTCAAATATATTTGATGCAGATGCTTGTCCGGAAAACTCATACTCTTGCGGTTAGTAAGTTCACCGCCAATTAAAACGCGGCATTTGATATCGTTATCTTCTACACCCTCAACCGAGAGTTTTAACATTCCGTCATTTAATAAAATAATATCGCCTTTAGAAAGTTCTGCCGGAAGGCCTTTATAATTAACCGAAACACGCGTATTATCACCAACTATTTCATCGGCAGTTAATGTGAATTCATCGCCTTCGTTTAGGGTGATTTTACCATTTTCAAATGTTTTTATACGATATTCGGGACCCTTAGTATCAAGCATTATTGCTAACGGAACCTTTAGTTCTTCTCTTACCTCTTTAATGAGTTTTATCTTTTCAAGATAGTCTTCGTGTGTGCCATGTGAAAAGTTAAGACGGGCAACATTCATACCCGCAAGACACATTTCCTTCAGAGTTTTTTTATCCGAACAAGACGGACCGATTGTACATATAATTTTTGTTTTTCTCATAAGTTCACTTATTCCTTCACGCAGTAATTCTTAAATCCAGACGAATAGAGTTGTTCGCCATTTTTTAGCAGCCACATTGCCTCTGCCCCTGCTGTGTTTTCTATAATTTCAAGGCCTTGCTTGTAATCCAATGTAAACAGTGCAGTTGAAAGCGCGTCCGCGAGTGCAGAACTTTTACAAAGTACCGAAACAGACAAAAAGTTTTCTGCGGGCATTAAAGTTACGGGGTCTATTATATGGTGATAACTATTGCCATTAACCACATAAAAACGCTGATAGGAGCCACTTGTAACGAGTGACATATTATCTATTGATAAATATTCTATATATGGAATTTCAACATTGTCAGCATATGGACTTTCGATACCGACTTTCCATTTTCCTCCATCAGCGCGTTTACCTACGCAACGCACATTACCGCCAACATTAAGAATATAACCGTTATACCCTTTGCTCTCCATCCAAAGCGCTACCTGCTCAACGGCATAGCCCTTTGCTACGGCGCCAACATCAAGGCGCATTTGATTATCGCGAAGAAAAACTGTACTGTTTTCTTCATCAATTACAACATTTTCTATATTAGTATGTTCTGCGGCTTTTTGCAGTTCTTCCATCTTTGGCAAAGTAGCACTTTCGGGATTATTCATTCCCTCTTCTCTGTGCTGATGCCAAATATTAAGAACACTTCCAAAGGCGACATTAAGTTTACCGTTTGTTTTTTTATACATATCCTTTGCGAACTTTAGCATATCTATGATTTTCGCGTCGACCTTGACCGTTTCGTGTGTTCCGTTTTTTGTTTGGTTGCAAACGGCGAGATTTGAAATTCCGTCATAAACATTATATATGTTATAGAGTTTATGATACTCTGACAATTGACTTTTAATCTCTTCACAGCGTTTGTCAAAAGTTTCTTTATTATTTTCATATCCGACTATCGTTGTAACGGTATCGAAAAAATCGAAAGAATAATCTGTATATTTCTCGCTTTTACAACCGCAAAGTGATATGCAAATAATAATGCACAAAACAAAACAAATATATTTTCTCATTAAAATTTTTCCTATCGTTTTTATTATTATGTGCTATTTTCAAAAAAATAAGAGGCGTCTTTTAAGACACCTCTTAAAGTTTACTGATTAACCAATTGTAGCAGCGTTTACTGCGGCTTTAACCATATCGGCAATATTGATGGTACAACCTGCAGACTGCAAAGTGTCTGTTCCATATCCTGTATCGGCAGCCAACGCTTTGATTTCGGTAGCGGTTTTACCTACACAAGCCGCATTAAATGCATCTGCCTGTTCAAACCACTCTTTTACAGCGCCGTCACCATTGAGGTCCTGACCGTACTGTGACATACCATAGTTTGCGCCCGCATCTTTCTTGGTTTTGATAGCGCCGGCGGCATCCTCTGTAACACCTTTAGTATCGAATGCAACCTTGCCCTGAAGAGCATCGGTAAGCAGTGCAACGGTTTTACCGTCTTTATTCACCGCGGCTGCTGCAACTGTTGTATCAACCTCATTTACACCTGCGGCATCTGCTGTTGCGTCTTTAGAACCTGTTTGTGTAGAAACGAGTGCAACCTTTACAGTATCGTCTGCGGTAGCATCTGATTCTGCCGCTGCGTTGATTGCTTTCTCAAGCGCAAGTACAAAATCACTAATCATAATTGTACAACCGGCGTTAACAACCTCATCGGTTCCCTTGTTACCCTCGGCAACCAACGCCTTAACATCGGCAAGAGTTTTGCCTACAACAAGAGTTTTGAAAGCATCTACCTGCTCAAACCACTCTTTTTTAGCGCCTGCGTATGCTACCATACCGTAATCTGCGCCTTTTTCATATTTTGTCTTAAATTCGGATGCGACAACAAATTTACCCTCTGAAGTGAAGGCAATCTCGTTAGACATTGTGTCGATTGCACATTTAACAATTTTACCGTCTTTGTCCAAAAGAACTGCGGCGGCAGTTGTTACAATCTCGCCCTTACCGTTTGTATCCGCATCGGCACTTGCAATACCGGATGAATATGCGTGAACGCCCAAGCCAAACTTAAGTGTTTCCTTTGCGCCGCAACCCGCAAGTGATGCCACGGATAAAAGAAGAACTGCTGCTAAAACAATGCTTAATACTTTTTTCATTTTTGTCATCTCCCAGAATTTGTTATTTTTTTGTCAAAGAGATTATACTATACATATAAGGCGTTGTCAACAGGATATTACATTATTAAATTTTTATTTTTTGTGTATACTTAATCAACAAGGCACCAATTAAGCCGATTACGATACCCGAAAGGACTCCGCTTACCGCTAAAACAGCCATATAATACCCAATTTCTTTGGTTTGCATTATAATCATTGCGACAACGATTTGTGCCAAATTATGCGTAACACCACCCGCAATGCTGACGCCGACCATAGAAAACAGCGATGTTTTTTTTAGAAGCCACATAACAAGCAAACTAAATACTGCACCCGCCAAACTATAGGAAAGCGTTAGTACATTACCAAAAAGCAGCGCAACAGCAAAAACACGCAAAAATGATATAAAAGCGGCATATTTTAAGGAAAGTTTATAGAGTACAAATATTATAATAATATTCGGTAAACCGACCTTAATTCCGGGTACCGCCGTAATAATCGGTGGCAACATCATTTCCACATAGGAAAGCACCATTGCAAAAGCGGTAAAAATACTTATAAAAGTAATTTTGTGAATTTTTTTCATAAATCAACTACTCTTCCACTACCGAAACGACAACCTTATGCGGCAGACAAACGATAGTCTCCCCTGTTTTAGAGATTTTTCTGTGTGAAACACAAATCTTATCGGGACAGTTTGCGCTCATAACATATGCTTTTCCATCTTCTATTACAAGAACATTTTGTTCACTGCTACTGTTTGCTCCCAGAATTACGGTTTGTTCATCTTCTGTTAGGCTATGTTTATACACCTGTTCCCCGTCAACCGTGACCGAAACATATTTTCCGTCTTTCATCGTCAAAAAAAACACCATAAAACATATTGCAGATAACAAAAGAATAGAAGCCGCGAGTATAATATCGTTTTTGTGGTTTAATAGAGCCTTTTTTATATTCATTTAACCTACCAAAATTTTAATGCATTTTGTGGGACAGTTTTCCGCACATTTATTGCATCCGTTGCATTTATCATAGTCAATTACCGCAACATTGTTTTGAACGGTAATCGCCTTTTGTTCACAACCTAGTTCGCACTTTTTGCAACCGATACAGGCGTTTTTACATTTCTTTCGTGCAACTGCACCCTTTTCGAGATTGCTACACGCAACAGCAACTGCGCTGATTTGCGGAATAATCTCTATTATTCCCTTAGGACAATTTTTGGCACAAAGTCCGCAACCTATACACTTTTTAGCATTTATACGCGCAACTCCGTCAACGATGCAAACAGCGCGATTAGGACAAACAGCCGCACAGTCGCCGCAGCCAAGACAGCCATATTTACAGATATTAGGTCCGCCGTAAACCATAGCCATTGCGGCACAGGAACGAATACCGTCATACTCTGCAAAAGTGTCTGTTGCGTTACAAGTGCCGTTACAACGCACACTTGCTATCATTTCCACAACATCCAAAGCCTTTGTTCCCATAATATCGGCAATTTCTGCCGCAACGGCATCGGCGCCGGGTATACACAGGTTTGTTACCGCATCACCTGCCGCAACCGCTTTGGCATAATCATCACAACCCGCAAATCCACAGGCACCGCAGTTGGCGCCAGGCAGACATTCACGGATTTTTTGTACATTTTCATCTTCGGGCACCGAAAGAAAATGTGCCGCAAGGGCTAATAAAACAGCGCATATGAGGCCGATTACGGCGACGACTGCAAACGCAATTAAAATACTTGTCATAATCGCTCCCCCTTATGCAAATAGTTTATCAACAACACCCGCAAACCCAAAAAATGCGAGTGATACGAATGAAGCCGCAATAAGTGTTGCGGGTAAACCTTTGAAACTTTGTGGGATTTCGCTATCGTTAATTCTTGAGCGAACGCCTGAAAACAGTACCATTGCAAGTAAAAATCCAAGGCCGCAACCCAATGAATTTACAAACGATTCTATGAAATTAAAGTTATGTTCGCTTATATTATCAATAGTCACGCCCAAAACAGCGCAGTTTGTGGTTATAAGCGGAAGATAAACGCCAAGGCTTTTATGTAATGCAGGAATGTATTTTTTAAGCATCATTTCGGTCAACTGTACGAGTGACGCAATTACGAGAATAAATACAATAGTCTGCATATATTCAAGAGAAAATGCATTAAGAATATAATGCTGAATAGGCCAGGTAACCGCCGTTGCAACCACCATTACGAGTGTAACCGCGATACCCATACCAACCGCTTGATTAAGTTTTTTGGAAACTCCTAAAAATGGACAAATTCCAAGGAAACGGCTTAATACATAGTTGTTAACCAAAACAGAGGACATTAAAATTACGATTAAACTCTTAAAAGTATCCATTTAATTTTCCTCCTTTGCTGTAATACAAGCGGTCTTTCCGCAAAATGCAGCAGACGGACAGTCGGCACAGGAAAACTCGCTCTTTCTCGGGGCTTTGCCGTGTGTGAGTTTATAAACAAGCGCAATCATTATGCCGTAAACCATAAATCCGCCCGGTGCCTTTGTGAGTATTTCAATTTTATAATCCGAAAGGAAAGGTATTGCTATACCCGCAAACGAACCCGCACCCAAAACCTCTCGCACGGTTGCCATCATTAAAAGGGCAAGTGTAAATCCAAGTCCCATTCCTACGCCATCAAGTGCGGATTTGCCCACGGTATTTTTACCCGCAAACATTTCGGCTCTACCCAAAATGATGCAGTTAACCGTAATGAGCGCAAGGTAAACACCAAGCATATCGTAAAGCGCGGGTAAATAGGCGTGTATAAACATCTGCACAATGGTAACAAATCCCGCTATTATAACGATATAACAAGGAATACGCGCGCTTGCGGGAATTACCTTGCGAAGCAGCGAAATTACCGCATTTGAGCAGATAAGCACCGCGGTAGCGGCAAGTCCCATTCCGATTGCTCCGATTACTGTTGTAGAAGTTGCGAGTGTGGGACAAGTACCGAGTATTAAAACAAATACAGGGTTTTCAAGGAGTAGTCCTTTAAGAAGAATTGACATATTACCGTTCTTTTTCATATTAAGACACTCCTTTCAAAATGTTTATAGCATCAAACACCTTTGAAATTGCAGTTTTATAACCGTTAGTTGTAACGGTTGCACCGCTTATAGCATCGATGTCTTTATAGTTATTTTGTTCTTTTCCGTTAAACTGTGAATAGAACTTTTTATCCGCACAGGCAGAGCCTATTCCGTCTGTTTCCTTTTGGGAAAGTGTTTCACAGGCTATGATTTTGCCGTCTTTAGTAGCGGATACTTTAATCTTAATATATTCGCCGGACGGATTGTACCAAGCGTCACCGTTTATGCCAAAACCAGCGGCTTTAAGGTGGAATACATAATTGCCCGAATCGGTCTTGTAAGCCTCTTCAATCTGCGTGGGCATATCGGCATATCCGGATATATCAATCTGTGTAAGTTTAGAGGATATAAGTTTTTTAGCGTTTTCCCCCATTGTCGCCTTAACATCATCTGATACATCTGAAACAACTGTGCCATCGGCTGTGGTTGCTATAAAGGTTTCACCTGATACAAGCACATAACCTGCACCGTTAGTGGCTTTATAAACTTCTGTTACACCGACAAGGTCTTCTGTTATAAATACGGGTTCGAATTCACCCTCACCTGCGGGAAATGCCGTATTCAGATTATCGGCAAGAATTTGCGCCTCATCACGCAAATCAACGCTGCCGCCGCCTAAAATGATTTTAGCATTGAGCGCATCAGAAACAGCGTTTTTATAAGCATCGGTTGTACGGGTAGCGCCCGAAACAGTAGCAACACCGTCAATAGTTTCACCCGTTGCGCCAACTAGTGTTTTTCCATACTCTTTTTCTGCGCCAAGTGTTTCGTTACTTGAAATACAGGTAGCACCTGTAACAGCGCCGTTTGCATCAATACCGCACATAAGCACAAAATCAGAGCCGTAACCCGATGTTAACATCTTAAAAACATATCCGCCGTTCTTTTCGCTATACACTTCTGTAATGGTTTTTGGCAGTTCGTATTTAGAAATATCCACCACTTCAAAACCCTCGCCTGACGGAAGGACAACGCTTAAAGTCTTATTAACCTGTGCGTCTTCGTTTTGTTTGATTATTGGTGCGGTTATATAGTTTGTAACGGCAAGTAAAATTGCTACTACGGCACAAATAACCGTCAAAGAAACAACTGTTTTTATTTGGCTTTTCATTACTCTTTACCCCCAAACAGTTTTCTTTGTGTCAACTTTTCAATATACGGATTTACAATGTTCATAAATAGTATTGCAAATGATACACCTTCGGGATATATACCGTAAAAACGGATTAGCACAGTTATAAGACCTGCGCCCACACCAAAGATGATTTTTCCGAGTTTGGTCATTGGCGATGTAACATAATCGGTTGCCATAAAGAAAGCACCAAGAATAAGTCCGCCCGAAAGCACATAATAAACCGCTTTCATAACATCAAAATCGGCTATAAGGAAACTGAATACGAATACAGTACCGATAAATGCTACAGGTATATGCCAGGATATTACGCGGCGTATAAGTAAATATGCCGCACCTATTAACAATGCAACTGCACAGGTTTCGCCGATTGTACCGCCTGTAGTACCAAGCAGTAAATCTTTTATCTGCGGCACACTGTTTGCCTCAAGTTGTGCTAAAGGAGTTGCAGAAGATACAGTATCGGCAATGGGGAAAGCGGATTTTGCCATTCCAGAAAAAGCGATAAGCATAAACACTCTTGCCGTGATAGCGGGGTTTACAACATTGCAACCAATGCCACCGAAAATGCACTTTACTACAACAATAGCAAATATAGAACCGACAGCCGCCTGCCACAGCGGAACATTGGCGGGAAGATTAAGCGCAAGTATAAGTCCTGTTACGGCGGCGCTTAAATCACCTATTGTCTGCTCTTTTTTAACAAAGAGGTTGAAAACAAACTCTGCTCCAACCGAGAAGACAAGGCAAACCGCGATAACGGCCAAAGATTTCAGTCCGAAAATTAGGCAACCCGCAACAGTTGCAGGTAATAATGCTATCAGCACATCACGCATAATAGAAACGGTCGAAACCGCGCCGCGTATATGCGGTGACGAGGATATGTAAAGTTTTGAATCCATTATTTTTATGCCTCCTTTTCCTTTGCTAAGCGTAAAGTCTGTTTAGCAAGTCGGTTATTTTGAACAATCGGTCGCTTTGCGGGGCAGACAAACGAACAACAACCACATTCCATACATAGTGTTGTTCCGCACTCTTTAAGAGTATCTATATCTCCCGCTTTGAGCGCCTTGGCTATAATCGTTGGGTTTATTCCAAACGGACAGTGATTTGCACAGGCACCGCATCTTATACAGGCAGACGGGGTTGATGTCTTGGCTAATTTTTTACCAAATGCCAAAATTGCGTTGGTGTTTTTGATAATCGGCGCATTCAAATCCGGTGCAGTAATACCCATCATTGGTCCGCCGAATAAAACCTTTTTAGGCTCTTCAGAAAAACCGCCACAAAACTCAAACACATCCGAAATAGCGGTACCAATCGGTACTATTACATTTTGCGGTTCTTTTATAACGCCGTCAACCGTTACACACTTTTCAACAAGTGGCATACCCGTTTTAAGATATTTACCGATTGCCGCAACCGTTGTTACATTACAAACAACACAGTTAGCATCTATCGGAAGTTTGCCATCGCCAATCTGTTTACCGGTTGTGTGATAAACAAGTACCTTTTCTGCGCCCTGCGGATAAAGTGTTGGCAAAACTTCGACTTTAACCTTCGCATTTTCTGCCGAGATTGCCTTCATATTATTTATGGCATCAGGTTTATTCTTCTCAATACCAATTACCACTTTATCAAAATCAAAGTACTTATCAAGCATTTCTATGGCATAAGCAATATCATCAGCATATTGCACCATTGTTACAGAATCGCTTGTTATGTAAGGCTCACATTCGGCGCCGTTTATTACAAGGTAAGAAATCTTCTGTGACTCTTTAAGCGAAAACTTAACATAAGTTGGGAAACCCGCGCCACCGAGACCGACAATACCGCTCTGTTTAATAGCCTCAATTAAATCTTCTTTACTATCGACTTTCGGGGCTTTAACAGTATCCGCTACGGTAGAAAGTCCGTCTGTTTCAATTTTTACGGCGGGTGCGGTTTTTCCGCTTGAGAGCAATATATCTTCTATAGCGGTAACGGTTCCCGACACGCTTGAATATACAGGTGACGAAACAAATCCGTTTTGCTCTGCTATTAGCGTTCCGACATCAACATGGTCCCCCGCCTTTACCAAAACCTTTGCGGGCGCGCCGATATGCATTACCGTTGGAATGGTTACTGTTTTGGGAGTACTCATTATTACAGGTGATAAACCTGTATTTTTTCTATGCGGCACATGAGTGCCTTTTAAGTGCTTCATTAAAAATACCACCTCAATACAACATATACGATAAATTATATATTGTTTGGCGAATGTTGTCAATTTTTGATATTACTTTCACAATCTTATTTTTATTTGAAGTCGCCCTTTTAATATGCTATACTATTTTTGAGGTGATTATATGCCCACAATTATTGAACCTATTGCATACATATATAATGATTATAAACACAAATTCGGCGTACCGCGTCAAAGCGGCATTGCCGATACTTTGGTTTCAAAAATTATATTCACTAAGAAATACCGCGACATAAATTCCGTACGCGGATTAACAGGTTTTTCGCATTTATGGCTTATATGGCATTTTTCATTAAATGAGCAAAAAGAAAATTGGGCTCCCACTGTCCGTCCCCCTCGGCTTGGCGGTAATAAGCGTATGGGAGTTTTTGCAACGCGTTCACCCAACCGACCAAATCCGTTGGGACTTTCGGCTGTGAAACTTATAAAAATTGAAAACGATACACAAAATGGTCCCATATTATATGTAACAGGTGCCGACCTTGTAAATGAAACGCCAATATTTGATATTAAACCTTATATTCCTTTTGCCGACAGTATTGAAGACGCTAAAGGTGGATACACAGAGGAAACTTCAAAATACTCCCTTGAGGTTGAAGCGGACGATTCGTTACTTAATATAGTACCGCAAGAAAAAAGAGAAATTCTTATCGAAATTCTAAAAAACGACCCCCGTCCCGCTTACCAAAACAACCCCGAGCGAATTTATCGTTTTGATTTTGCCGATTTTGACATTCATTTCAGCGTTTGCGAGAACATTTTAAGGGTTGTGAATATTTTTTCAAAAAAGGCTTGACTTTAGTGCGCTAATGTGCTAATATGATATCACAATAAAGGAGATGTTAAAAAATGAAAAAAATATTAGCACTTTTACTTACCTTGCTTTTAGTTGCCGTTTGCTTTGTAGGTTGCGGCGAAAAGGCTGATGCTTCCGACCTTGAATACATCAAGGAAAAGGGCGTTTTGATTGTTGGCGTTACCGATTTTGAGCCGATGGACTACCAAGTTGACGGCAAGTGGACCGGTTTTGACGCGGAACTTGCAGAACTTGTTGGTAAAGAACTCGGTGTTGAGGTTAAATTCCAACTTATTGACTGGGGCAAAAAAGAAGGCGAACTTTCCGGCAAGACCATTGACTGCATCTGGAACGGTCTCACCTGGGATGAAGAACGCGCTGAAAATATGAGTCTTAGTGATTATTACATGCTTAACCGTCAGGTTGTTGTTATCAACTCTAAAAACAAAGACAAATATAAGACTGCTGAAGATTTGAAGGCTGCTACATTTGCTGCCGAAACAGGCTCTGCTGGTGAATCTTTCATTGCTGATAAGTTTGCTGATGCTACCTATGTTGAAAAGGATTATCAGATTGACGCTTTGACAGAGGTTCTTTCACAGACATCTGACGCCGCAGTTATTGACTATGTTATGGCAAACTATCTTATTAATAAAGAGGGCAGCAACTTCTCTACCCTTATGATGCTTGATAAGATTGTTGAAACAACAGACGAATATTATTCTGTTGCTTTCCGCAAGGGCAGTGATGTTACCGCAAAGTTCAACGAAATTCTTAAAGAACTCAAGGCAGACGGAACCGTTAATACACTTGCAACAAAATACGGTTTGGCAGATGCTCTTGTAGTAGAAACCGAAACAAACTAATTTATATTTTAGCGGCAGTCTAAATGGCTGCCGCTACATATGTTTTAAGGAAAATTTTTATGAACGATTTTTTATCAGTTACACTTTCCCTACTTAGCGGTTTTGGCGTATCATTAAAGTTATTTGCTATGACGCTTTTGTTCGCTTTGCCGCTTGGACTTTTAATATCATTCGGCTCTATGTCAAAATGGAAACCTCTATCCTTTGTAACAAGGGTGTTTGTTTGGATTATCCGCGGAACACCGCTTATGCTACAAATCCTTATTGTATTTTTTGTGCCGGGTATGCTTTTTGGACAACCCATTTTCAAAAACGATAGGTTTTTGGCGGCACTTATAACCTTTGTTATAAATTACGCAGCATATTTTTCAGAAATATACAGAGGCGGAATTGAGGGGATTCCCAGAGGACAATACGAAGCGGGACAGGTGCTTGGCCTTAACAAGACACAAATTTTCTTCAAAATTGTTTTAATGCAGGTTGTAAAACGCATTGTAGCACCTATGAGCAACGAAATTATAACGCTTGTAAAAGACACCTCCCTTGTCCGCGTTATTGCCATTGTTGAGGTTATTAAGGCGGCAGAAAAATTTGCCGCAAAGGGACTTTTGTGGCCGCTTTTCTACACAGGCGTATTTTATCTTGTATTCTGCGGTCTTCTTACTTTGCTCTTTGGCTACATTGAAAAGAAACTTGACTATTACAAAACTTGAGGAGATAGTATGGCAGTTTTAGAAGTTAAAAACATTAAAAAATCCTTTGGCAAGGTTGATGTTCTAAAGGGGATTGACTTTTCGGTTGAAAAGGGTGAAGTTGTTACCATACTTGGCTCATCGGGAAGCGGTAAGACGACACTTTTGCGTTGCCTTAACTTTTTGGAAACGGCAGACTGCGGACAAATCACTGTAAACGATAAGGTTTTGTTTGATGCCGAAAAAGGTGTTGGCGTAAACGAAAAGGACAAACTTGAAAGCCGACTGCATTTTGGTCTTGTTTTTCAGTCCTTTAATCTTTTCCCGCAATATAATGTACTAAAAAATGTTATGCTCGCTCCCCTGCTTCACAAAAAGCAAAGCGAGGACGAAATCCGCGGACACGCGCTTAAACTCATAGAACGAGTTGGCCTTGCAGACAAAGCAAGTTCGTATCCCTGTCAACTTTCGGGCGGACAGCAACAGCGTGTTGCTATTGCAAGGGCACTTATATTAAAACCCGATGTGCTCTGTTTTGACGAGCCGACAAGCGCACTCGACCCCGAACTCACGGGCGAGGTGCTTAAGGTTATAAAGGGACTTAAATCAAGTGACCGCACTATGATTGTTGTAACTCACGAGATGGAATTTGCAAAAAGCGTTTCTGACAGGGTTATTTTTATGTCGGACGGCGTTATTGAGGAGATGGGCACCCCCGAAGAAATATTCGACCATCCGAAATCTGAAAAAACCAAAGCATTTTTAGGTTTGGCAGGTGCGCTTTAATCACAATATATTGTATAAAATAACAAATTTGATTTTTTTGTATACTTTCTATTGACAAATTATTACATATTGTGATACCATTTGTTTATAATTAGTATTTGTTTTTCTAAGAGGTGTTTGATTTGAAGGCATTGGAAGAAAAAATATTGCTTGAAGGTAAGGTTTTGCCGGGCAATATTCTCAAAGTCGGCAGTTTTCTAAACCACAGAATTGATGCCGATTTCCTTATGGAGATGGGTGCCGAAATCAAGCGCCTTTTTCAGAATGAAGAGATAAATAAAATTGTAACGATTGAGGCATCGGGTATTGCTATCGCGGTTGCTGCCGCGGCAAATATGCATGTTCCTGTTGTTTTTGCTAAAAAACATCAGTCACTCAATGTTACGGGTGATGTTTATTCTTCCATGGTTTATTCATACACTCATGAAAAAACCTATCCCATCGTCATAAGCCGCGAGTTTTTATCGGCTGATGACAAAATTTTGATTGTTGATGACTTTTTGGCACACGGAAACGCTGTTAACGGTCTTATTGATATCGCCAAACAAGCAGGTGCCACCGTTGTGGGTGTTGCTGCGGCCATTGAAAAAGGCTTCCAAGGCGGCGGGGACGAGCTTCGCGCCTCGGGGCTCCATGTTGAATCGTTGGCAATTGTCGACAGTATGAGCGATGATTCGCTCACATTCCGTAGTATGTAATTTTATTTTTACATAAAAAATTTGAAAAGGGGTTTTTCAAAATGAAAAAGTTACTCGCACTTCTTCTCGCAACTGCAATGCTCTTCTGCTTTGCTGCTTGCGGAACAGAAAATGCAGACGATGCCCTTGGCATGAGCGCTGCTCCCATCGATGTAGTTGAATTGAAAGCTGACTACGAAGTTCCTGAAGACTTCAAAATCGGTTTCATCTGCTTACACGATGAGAAATCCACCTATGACCTAAACTTCTTACAGGCTGTTGACAAGATTCAGGAAGTTGCCGGTCTCAAAGACGAACAGGTTGTTGTTAAGACTCAGATTCCTGAGGGTGATGAGTGCTACAATGCTGCTAAGGACCTTGTTGACCAGGGTTGCGACATCATCTTCGCTAACTCTTTCGGTCATGAAGATTTCATGATTAAAGCCGCTAAAGAGTTCCCCGAAGTTGAATTCTGCCACGCAACAGGCACAAAGGCTCACACTGAAGGCCTTGACAACTATCACAACGCTTTCGCTTCCATTTATGAGGGCCGTTACCTCGCAGGTGTTGCTGCCGGTATGAAACTCAACGAAATGATTAAGGCTGGTGAATTCAAGGCTGAAGAGGCTAAGATTGGTTACGTTGGTGCTTACACCTATGCTGAAGTTATTTCTGGTTACACATCTTTCTACCTTGGTGCAAAATCTGTTTGCCCCCCCGTTACAATGGATGTTCAGTTCACAGGTTCTTGGTATGATGCAACAGAAGAAAAGAACGCTGCTGAGGCTCTCATCGCAAGAAACTGCAAACTCATAAGCCAGCACGCTGACTCTATGGGTGCTCCCTCCGCTTGTGAGGCTGCAGGTGTTCCGAACGTTTCCTACAACGGCAGCACTTATGATTCCTGCCCTGAGACCTTCATCGTTTCTTCAAGAATCGACTGGGCTCCTTACTACAACTACATCATTTCTTGTGTTGTAAAGGGCGAGAAAATTGCTGCTGACTGGTGCGGCGGTATTGCAGAAGGTTCTGTTGTTTTGACCGGTGTTAACGAAGATGTTGCTGCTGAAGGCACTGTTGACGCTATAAAGAAGGCTGTTGCAGACCTCAAGGCAGGTACTGTTAAGGTATTTGACACCGCTAAGGCTGACTTCATCACCGTTGGCGAAAAGGCTCTTGAGACCTATAAGGCTGATGTTGATACAGACGCTGCTTTCACACCCGATACAGAGGTTGTTGCAGACGGATTCTTCCACGAGTCTGAATATCGTTCTGCTCCTTACTTTGATGTAAGAATTGACGGTATTACACTTCTCAACGAAAAATTCTAATGATTTTAAGGGCGGGGCTTTTGCCCCGCCTAATCTTGCTTTTTAATTGCCCAAAAATGCATATTTTTGTGTGTATTTTTGAGCAATTAAAATTATATTTAGGAGGGATGAGATTGTCTAAATCTCCTGCTATTGAACTTAAAAATATAACCAAGACTTTTGGAAAGGTTGTTGCAAATAAAAATGTTTCTCTGCAGGTTAACAGTGGAGAAATTTTGTCAATTTTAGGCGAAAACGGAAGCGGTAAAACAACCCTTATGAATATGATTTCGGGCATATATTTCCCCGATGAAGGTCAAATCTTTGTTGACGGAGACGAGGTTGTTATACGCTCACCTAAAGACGCATTCAACCTTAAAATCGGTATGATTCATCAACATTTCAAACTTGTTGATGTTTTTTCGGCTACCGAAAATATTATTCTCGGTCTTGAAAACGAGGGTAAGTTTAATGTCAAAGAAGCCGCAAAAAAAGTACTGGAAATCAGTACCAAATACGGATTTGACATTGACCCACAGAAAAAGATTCACGAGATGTCGGTTTCTGAAAAACAGACCGTTGAAATTATCAAGGTTTTATACCGCGGTGCCGACATTCTTATTCTTGATGAGCCTACAGCGGTATTAACACCGCAAGAAACACAAAAACTCTTTGCCATTCTCCGTCGTATGCGCGATGACGGCAAGGCAATCATTATTATCACACACAAACTACACGAAGTTTTATCACTTTCCGACCGCGTTGCCGTTTTGCGCAAGGGCGAATACATTGGCACGGTTGAAACCGCTAAAACAAACGAATCTGAACTGACTGAAATGATGGTTGGTAAAAAGATTTCGCTTAACATCGAACGCAGCGAACCTGTTAACACCGAAGACCGTTTGATTGTTAAAGACCTTGAATGTATCAATCGCGAAGGTGTTAAAATTCTTGACGATATTTCTTTCACCGCTCGTTCGGGCGAAATCTTAGGCATTGCGGGAATTGCGGGTTCGGGCCAACGCGAACTGCTTGAGGCTATTGCCGGTCTCCAACAGGTTCAGTTTGGTGAAATATCATACAACAACCCAAAAACCAATATGGTTGAGGATTTAAGAAATAAAACACCTATGCAGATTAGAGAACTCGGTGTTCGCCTTTCGTTTGTTCCCGAAGACCGACTTGGCATGGGGCTTGTCGGCAATATGGACATCATTGACAATATGATGCTTCGTAGTTACCGCAAAGGTAGGTCGGTGTTTTTAGAGCGCAAGGCTCCTAAAGACCTTGCAAACCACATAATTGATGAACTTGAGGTTGTTACACCCTCTGCTACAACCCCCGTTCGCCGCTTGTCCGGCGGTAATGTTCAAAAGGTTCTCGTAGGACGCGAGATTGCTGCTTCCCCCACTGTTTTGATGGCGGCATATCCTGTACGCGGACTTGACATTAACTCGTCTTATACCATTTATAATCTTCTTAATGAACAGAAGAAAAAAGGCGTTGCTGTTATTTTCGTTGGCGAAGACCTTGATGTTTTAATTGAACTGTGTGACAGAATTATGGTTATCGGTTCTGGCAGAATCACAGGAATTGTTGACGGTAGAAAAACAACAAAAGAAGAAATCGGTCTTCTTATGACCAAAACTGATAAATAAGGAGGTAAACTGCTATGGGAAAATTCTCTGTAAGAATTGTTAAAAAAGAGCCAATGGCGTGGTTTTACAACCTTGCTGTTCGCGCTGCAGCGGTCGTTTTAGCGCTTCTCGTTTCGGCTGTTGTTATTATGCTGCTAACAGGCAAAAACCCAATAGAAGTTTATTCCTCGATGATTTCGGGTGCATTTGGTTCAAGCCTTCGTATATGGAGTTTGTTCCAAAACATTGCTATTTTGCTCTGTGTTTCGTTAGCAGTTACACCGGCATTTAAGATGAAATTTTGGAACATCGGTGCCGAAGGACAAGTCCTGGTCGGCGGACTCGCAACCATATCAGTTATGATGTTCTGCGGTGACAAACTTCCCCTCCCTGTTTTACTCATCGTAATGCTTTTCGCATCGGTTTTGGCGGGTGTTATATGGGCTATTTTACCCGCTGTATGCAAAGCACTTTGGAACACCAACGAAACGCTATTCACCCTTATGATGAACTACGTTGCCACGCAGTTGGTTGCATTCTTCCTTAAAACATTTGTTAAAAACGGCTCCGGCGTTTTAACCCCACTTCCTGAATACGGTCTTCCTGTATTATTCGGTCAGCCGTATCTTATGAACATTATAATTGTTGCTATTTTAACCGTTGTTGTTTATATCTATCTTAAATACACAAAACAAGGTTATGAGATTTCGGTTGTTGGTGAAAGCGAAAACACCGCAAGATACATAGGCATAAATGTTAAAAAGGTTGTTATCCGTACGCTTATCGTTTCGGGTGCACTTTGCGGAATTGCAGGTCTTTTACTCGTTGGCGGTACTAACCATACCATTAGCACCACAACCGTAGGTGGAAGAGGATTTACCGCCATTATGGTTTCTTGGCTTGCCAAATTTAACCCTATATATATGATTTTCACCTCTTTCCTCATCGTCTTCCTTGAAAAAGGTGCCGGACAGGTTTCAACCGATTTCAGAATTCCAAATTCAATTTCGGATATTGTAACAGGAATAATTCTTTTCTTCATTATCGGTTGTGAATTTTTCTTACAATATAAACTTGTTTTCAGTAACAAAAGAAAGGAGAATGCATAATGTTAACCTTTCTTGTTAGTGCCATCAGACTTGGTATGGCGTTTCTCTTTGGCTCTACGGGTGAAACAATAACACAAAAATCGGGACACTTGAATTTGGGTATACCCGGTGTTATGTGTGTCGGCGCTTCCTGCGGATGCTATGCAGAGTACATCTATTTTGATATTGTTAAAAGAAATATCAATCCTTTCCTCGCAATCTTAATTCCGATTTTAGCGACCGTTATCGGTGCCGCACTTTGCGGATTGCTCTTTAGTTTCTTAACCGTTACTTTAAGGGTTAATCAGAATGTAACCGGATTGGCTCTCACAACATTCGGTGTTGGTCTATCTGACTTTATGATTGCACAGACCGGCCCCGTTTACAGCAAAGGTAGCCGTTATTTCACAGCGCCTCTCCCCTTTGCAGATAAATTAGGTTGGTTTGGCGAACTCTTCTTTTCACACGGAATTTTGATTTATTTGGCAATCATCATTGCGCTTGTATCCTCTTTTGTACTCTTCAAAACCAGAGTTGGACTTAATCTGCGCAGTGTTGGTGAAAATCCCGCAACGGCTGATGCGGCGGGAATCAATGTTTCACTTTATCGATATGTATCTACCTGTATTGGTTGCGGTATTGCCGGTCTTGGCGGTCTTACATTTGTTATGGACTATCTACACGGCAACTGGGAATATTGTATTGACGCTATTGGTTGGCTTGCTATTGCACTTGTTATTTTCACCGTTTGGAAGCCAAACTTAGGAATCATCGGTTCAATTGTTTTCGGTGCCCTTTATATTGCAAGTAGTTATATAACAGGCGTTAGTTTCGCAAACAAGGAACTCTTTAAGATGCTCCCCTATGTTGTAACAATACTTGTACTTGTTATTACGAGCATCCGCGACAAAAAGGAAAATCAGCCTCCTGCATCACTCGGCCTTTCCTATTTCCGCGAAGAAAGATAAGAAAAAAATAATTCACCGTCAATGACGGTGAATTATTTTTTTTACTATTCTTTTAAGTTTTGGTATTGCGCGTTTGTGAAAAAAATAAAATAGTTCGCTACTGTAAACGCGGCTATAAATTTTATAGAAAAAATTATCTGTGGAATATTTTTTGCCGTTGCGGATAAATCCGCACAAAACTGCAACAACATTTTCGTCTTTAATATCGGTTTCTATGTATTTGCAGTTATCACCGCGAATTATGTAGTTTCCGTCCTTAATAGCAATTATTCTATGCAGAACAAACTTATCGTTTTTGCGGATATAAAGCGGTATATCATAGCGTTTTAGCGGAAATGTAGGCTTTTTAAGTATGACGGTGTCAACGCCGTCACGAAGCATTGGACACATACTGCTGCCCTTTGAAATAAAACTGACCTCCCCACCCGCGCCCAATGTTTCAAGCATTGCTGGGAGCATATCGCCGAGATTTACTAAATCAGCCATTAAAAGTTTCACCACTCATTGTTTCATAAGATAGTTTTGCTGCGCTAATATCCATATTACAACAAAGTTTATACACGCCGACATTGCTTAAAAGTTTATCAAGCAGAGTTAGCATTTTATCCATACGCTCTTTTGGGAAACGGCGAAGAGTCTGTGTCAGCATATTGAAAATTACGTCGTTCATTTCCATTTTGTGTATGCTGTTTTGCTCTGCTCTTTCTATAAAACAAATGCCACCAAGTTTAGCCTTTGTATTACGGCTGATATCGTGTTTACCGCTAAATGGTGTTCCGAAAACATAAAACTCACCATCCACCATACGAATGGCAGGTTTATCATCGTTTATAATATACGCATCCGGAAAAAGTTTAAGCCAAAGAGATGTGTGGGTTGATTTGCCCGTTCCGCTATGTGCAGAAAAGAGATATGCTTTACCGTCAACCACAACCGCCGATGCATGTAACAACATTCCGTCAAAGTCAATGAGTTTAGCATAAAAATCCGAGCCCATATGCATATATTCACAATCAGCAACCGTAAGATGCGGATATTTTTCTGCCGAACGCATTATTTTTTCTTCCGCACGTTCAACAACTATATCGGGTGTTTTTGCTTCGTCCAACCTATACGCCTCGGCGCGAGAAAGCAAAACATCCCCCTTGCAATTCATAGATACAACAAGGTCAGCAATGTCATAAAGCGCCATACTTTATTACTCCTTTGGTTCAAACGGAAAACACGGCATCGGTTTCAGTTTGAATGCATTTTGTTTATGCTTAATATCAATCTTTTCTTTAGTTTCCTGACTGTCGATTACGCCCTCGCGTATATATTTATCCAAAACGGCATAGGTGAAGCCTAAATTATCCTCATCAGTTTTACCGCAAAGTCCGTCTATCGGAGGCTTTTCAATAAATTTTTCAGGAAGTCCAAGCGCTCTGCCTATCTCTTTAACCTCGTAAACCGTCAGTTTGGAAAGAGGACTAAAATCCCCCGCCATATCACCAAACTTTGTAGAATATCCAACATAATCCTCAGATAAGTTACAGGTATTTGCAACTCGGCCGTTAACCGACTGTGAAACGGCATACAGCGTTGCCATACGCACGCGGGGCGGCAGATTAAATTTTGTTTGGTTGGAAACGGGCACTTTACCGTCAATTTCCGCCATAATTGCGTCTATCGCGCCTTTGACATTAACGGTTATATTCTCTATTCCCAACACTTCACAAAGTTCCTCAGAATAGTTTATATCAAACTGTTCGCCTTGCGGCATCAAAACGCCCATAACGCGTTCTTTGCCGAGCGCCGCTACGCAAAGCGCGGCAACAACCGAACTATCCTTTCCGCCCGAAATGCCGATAACCGCTTTACAGCCGTCACCGTTTTCAGAAAACCAATCTTTTATCCACTGCACACAGTCTTTGGCAGTTTTTTTAGCGTCAAAAGAATACATATTTTCCCTCCAACTACTCGTTAAAGTTTATTATATAATAAATTCGCACACAAAACAAGTATATGTTTTATTCCTTGCGTTTTTTGTAGAAAAGTGTATAATTATAATATACTAATTTTTTAGGAGAATTGCTTTGGAAATTAAAATTAAAAAACTAAGAGAAAATGCTATAATTCCCTCGCGTGGTTCGCTTTTTGCCGCTGGATATGATTTATATGCTTGTCTTGACGGTGAAAACATTACAATCGAACCGCACAAATCTGCGAAAATCGGAACAGGTATTGCCGCCGCTTTGCCCGCGGGTTATTTTGGCGCGATTTTTGCACGCAGCGGACTTGCCACAAAACAAAATTTGCGCCCAGCAAACTGTGTTGGTGTGGTTGATTCCGATTACCGCGGAGAATTTATTGTTTGCCTTCACAACGATTCCGATGAAATGAAGGTTATAAACGCGGGTGAACGCATTGCGCAACTTGTGCTTATGCCATTTATGGAGATGGATTTCATAGAAACCGACGCGCTTGACGAAACAGAACGTGGAGTGGGCGGTTTTGGCAGCACTGGAAAATAAAATTTTTTGGATTTTTTTATAAAAAAATGTTGAAAAGTAAATAATATAATGATATAATTTACTGTCGGAAAAATTATTATTTTACATTCTTTTTACTTTTAAGGAGTTGTTTTACATGAGTCGTATGATTGGCACGGTTTCCCGCGGTGTTAGAGCACCCATCATTAAAGAGGGCGACGACATTGTAGAGATTGTTTCATCTTCTGTACTTGAAGCCTCTAAAGAGGACGGTTTCAAATTTCACGACCGCGACATTGTTGCAATGACCGAGGCTATTGTTGCAAGAGCACAGGGTAACTACGCCACTGTTGACGATATTGCCTTAGATGTTTCGGCAAAATTTGGCGGTGACACCGTTGGTGTTATCTTCCCGATTTTAAGCCGTAACCGCTTTGCTATCTGTCTTCGCGGAATTGCTAAGGGCGTTAAAAAAGTTGTTTTGATGCTATCATACCCGTCTGACGAGGTTGGAAACCACTTAATCTCGCTTGACGCACTTGATGATAAGGGTGTTGACCCGTACAAAGATGTTTTGAGTCTTGAAAAATACCGCGAACTTTTTGGTTACGAAAAGCACACATTTACCGGTGTTGACTATGTTGAGTATTATGAAAAACTCATTAAAGACTGCGGCGCTGAATGTGAAATTATTTTCGCCAACAATCCGAAAGCAATTCTTGATTACACCAAGAATGTTCTTTGCTGTGACATTCACACAAGAGCGCGTACAAAGCGCATCCTTAAAGCCGCAGGCGGAGAGATTGTTTTGGGACTTGATGAGATTCTCTCTACCTCTATAAACGGAAGCGGTTTCAACGCTGATTACGGTCTTTTAGGCTCCAACAAGGCAACCGAAGACAAGGTTAAACTCTTCCCGCGCGACTGCCAAGCGGTTGTTGACGCTATTCAAAGTAAACTTTATGAAGCAACTGGCAAAAAGATTGAGGTTATGGTTTACGGTGACGGCGCATTCAAAGACCCTGTTGGTAAGATTTGGGAACTTGCAGACCCGGTTGTTTCCCCCGCCTACACAAGCGGTCTTGAGGGCACACCGAACGAACTCAAACTCAAGTATCTTGCAGATAACGAATTTGCCGGTCTTTCGGGTGAGGAACTCAAAGAGGCTATTAAAAATAAAATTCACGAAAAGGACAATAACCTTGTTGGTAAGATGGATTCGGAAGGCACTACACCTCGCCGTCTTACAGACCTTATCGGTTCGCTCTGTGACTTGACATCAGGTTCGGGCGACAAGGGCACACCGATTGTATTTATCCAAGGTTATTTTGACAACTATACAGCTGAATAAAACAAAAAACGCTTGAATTTTTTCAAGCGTTTTTTATTGCCACGGCGTCCAACCGTTCATGTCGTCTTTATCTTCATTTTTCGGTGGTAAAGATTCATCAAGCACAGTTGATTGGTCACAATATGAGGTTGAAACAACAAATTCTTGCATAATAATTTCGGGAAAAATATATTCTTTTTTCAAATAAATTACCCCCTTAATTTAATAACACTTTCATCTTATATCAATCTCTTATTTTTTGCAAGAAAAATATTGCTAAATATTTTTTTCCTTGTTATAATGATTAAAAATTTATAGGTTGTGATATTTATGGAATTAAAACAAATTGAATTATCCAAAATAACCGATAAAATTTTAATACAAGGCCGTGTTGGCAAAATAACCGAAAAAGGTGTTCCGCTTTTTTGGACGGGTTCTGCGCTTGAACTAAACGTTACGGGCACGGCGTTATACTTTGAATATGAATGTACCGATTGATTATGATGAACGCGATTACCTTTTTTGTCAAAAATATTCGGCTCACGCGGACATCCCGGTCCTATATCCCATGCTAAATACGCCGAAATGCTTGTTTCAGAAAATAAAAAGGTAATAGAATAGAAAAAAAGCCAACTACATGTTGGCTTTTTTAACATTAATTTATAATAAATAACAAAAAGTGCGCACAAGACGATATTATGCAAAAGCATTGCGCCCCAAGCAGAAATTAAACCGCCATCAAAGAAGTTTATACAAAAAAATGTTGCCAAAATTCTAACACCCCACATTGTAGATATGCTAAACACAAGCGGGTTCACCGTTTTGCCTATTCCCTGCATCATACCTTCTATTATTACTGCGATGCCAAAAAAAGGCTCTGAACATGCAACCATACGCAAAATTATGGTACTTAAATTTATAACCGTGGCATCGGTACTGAAAAGGCAGACAAGTTTTTCCGAGAACACAAATAGCACAGCGCCCGATAGAATCATTAACAGAACTTCAATAATAATCATTGTTCTGCCGAGATTTTTCATTCTTTTTATATCTTTAGCACCGTATGCGTTTCCAAAAAGCACAGCGGCGGCTGACTGCATTCCGTAGCCGGGAATATAAAAAGCGGATTCAACTGTATTAGCAACTGTGTGTGCGGCGGTTGAAACTTCGCCCAAGGAATTCACCATTGAAGAAAATACAACATAACCAAGAGATGTTCCGAATCTTTGCAAAGCATTTGGGATTGCAACCCGTAAACAAGGACGCAAAATTTCTCTATCCGGTGTTATTTTTTTGCCTTTGGGATTCAGGTCAGGCTGGTGAAAAAGCGCCACTGTAATTGCCAATCCGCCAACCACAAAAGCAACAGCCGATGCTATAGCAGCACCTATAACCCCCAAATCCGCGCCGTAAACTTTGATGTTTTTTGAAAAAAGTGTGATTTCTCTTGTTGGATATATCAAAATGAAATTTAGCACCACATTTATAATATTAACAAAAAGTCCCACTCGCATCGGCGTTTTGGTATCCCCAACCGCGCGTAATAGCGCACCAAAAACTATGGTCGCAGTTCTAAATAGCATTGGACTATATAGCACAAAGAAATATTTCGCGGTTATATCCTTTATCGCGGGGTCAACCATCATTATGGTAGGCACAAAAGGACTCAAGGCAAGTGTTAATGTCGTAAAAAACACACCAATGACTAGTGTACAGAAAATCGCCTGTCCACTTGCAGCAGAAATTTTTTCTTTTTCACCCGCGCCGTTTGCCTGTGAAATAAAAGACAAAAACCCAACACCAATAGCCGCCACGGTACCGTTTATAAGCCAGTTTATTGTAACGGTTGAACCGACAGCCGCCGTTGCATCCGTGCCCAAACTACCCACCATCATTGTATCTATGTACTGTACTGCGGTTTGCAATATCTGCTCCAAGATTGTTGGCCACGCAAGTGTGAAAATCGCAGGAAGTAATGAAAATCTATTTTTTAACATTTATTACATTCCAATCAAAATCAAGTTGACAATATGGTAACATATTATTATATAAATTTCAAGAAAAAAGCCAAGTGTGAAAAACACTTGGCTTTTTGCATTTATATTATTCAGCGCCGTTTTTTATAGCCTCTGCATCGGCAGTCTGAATTTCGGGGGCATATGATACGACAGCCTCAACATCTTTTTTCTTAACCTTGCGTTCGACATAGTTTCTCGTAATTTTCATAACAAGAGGTAGCATAACAAGAACACCAATAAGGTTGGGAATCATCATAAGTCCATTAAAGGTGTCAGAAATATCCCAAGCGAGAGAAGAAGTGAGAACCGCACCGAAAACAACGGTACAAACGTGAATTATTCTGAAAACAACCGTACTCTTAGCACCAAAGAGATATTCCCAAGCCTTTGAGCCGTAGTGTGACCAGCCGAGAACAGTGGTAAATGCAAAGAGGAACATTGCTACTGCAACGAATCTCTGACCAATATTACCCCACGAGAAAACCTCGTTAAAAGCACCGCCAACCAAGGTAGCGTCCGAAAGACCTGCGGCAACTTCGCCTGTTTCAACATTGAAAACGCCTCCGGCAAGGCCACCCGATGTAAGTACAACCAAAGCAGTCATTGTGCAAACGACCATAGTATCAGCGAAAACCTCAAAAATTCCCCACATACCCTGTTTGACAGGCTCTTTAACGCTTGAGTTTGAGTGAACCATAACAGAGGAACCGAGACCTGCCTCGTTAGAGAATACGCCGCGCTTGAATCCGTTGGTCATAGCGATTATAACGCCGCCTATACCGCCGCCAACAAATGCCTGTGGCTTGAAAGCGTTGACGAATATTGCCTTAAATGCAGGAAGTATTGCGTCGTAGTTGATACCAATGATAACAAGGTTTCCGATTACATATAGAACAACCATAAAGGGAACGATTTTTTCGGCAACATTTGCAATTCTTTTAACACCGCCAAGAGTAATTACTGCGGTAAGAATCATAATTATAGCGCCCAAGATTATGCTATAAAGCGAGATACCGTCAAACACCATAATTGATGAAAGAGATTTAACATCAAAAGCAGCAGATACATTGGCAACAATTTTGTTTACCTGTCCCATACTACCAATACCGAAAGACGCGAGCATTGTGAAGATGCAGAAAAGAACGGCAAGAACTTTACCAATCCATTTGCAACCTTTTTTCTTGCCAAGACCATCGCGAAGATAGTACATAGCGCCGCCCGACCACTCACCTTCTGAGTTCTTGCGGCGGAAATAGATACCGAGAACATTTTCAGCATAGTTTGTCATCATTCCAAAAAATGCGGCAACCCACATCCAGAAAACAGCACCTGCGCCACCAAGACATAGCGCCGCGGCAACACCGGCGATGTTACCTGTGCCTACCGTAGCGGCAAGAGCAGTACAGAGCGCCTGGAACGGAGAAATAACACCCTTTTCTTTTCGATGCTTCATAACATCTTTTGTGAACATACTACCGATTGTATTTTTCCACCAAAGACCGATATGTGATATCTGAAATACTTTAGTGCAAAGGGTAACAATAATACCCGTTCCGATGAGAAGTGCGAGACCAAATATACCCCATACAACTCCATTGATACTGCCGTTTATTTCGGCAATTTTGTCAAGAATCATTTCTTAACACTCCTTATTTCCTTTTATTAATAAAAAAATCCGACCCTTTCGGTTCGGACAAAATGGATACAAAACATAGTTAATTATTATTTGTATCGTTGACTTTGTCCTTTTGCCTGAGAGATTCGGCGAAAATACGCCTTGCACCTTCGGCACTCATTTAAGAGATTCTCCAGAGTCCCCTCCGCCTTCAGTCAAATTTTCCTAAAGGTTTCATCGGGCGATATTTTATTTGAATATAGTATACCACCACGCTTTAGCGCAGTCAAGTGGCAAATCGGCAAAATCCGACCGTTACCGACAAAAGATTTATATGGATATTATACAAAAATATAATTAAACTCAACTTTTGCACATTATCATTGCGAAAGTATTTAATACACGCTCGCGTTATGATATACCAGCGCTTTCGCAATGGATAAAAAAGATTTTTTCGGCATTTTTGCGTATGAATTCGAACTCTTACATAACCGTTCGTTTTTAGTGAAATCGTTCGCTTACGCTCACGGTGAAATAATTTACTCCGTAAATTGTGAAATTTGATGCTATCGCATCAAGTGAAATTAAATCCACCCACTCGCCGTCG
>JAZSRO010000098.1:0-1587 GCA_045538515.1 Acutalibacteraceae bacterium
ATTAATTATGGTCTGTTGGAGTTTTCTTGTTTTGTTAGATAAAGAAGAATTTATCGTTCTGTTTTATCGCCGGTTCGCCTTTGTATTACGGCGTTGCTTGCAACGCGGGCTTGGGGCTTAGCCCATACCCCAAAGTTGCGCGCATCCAAAGGCTCCCTCCGGGAGGGAGCTGGGTATGTTATAATACGAAGTGCAACACCCCATAAAAAACAGATAAACCAATAGAATGATAAATTTGTATTTTTGAGATAAAGGCTTAGCCTTGAACGAAAAAAATACAAATTTGGGCAAAAGGATAGACTTCATGCTTTCCAAGGTGTAAAATGTAGTTACCACACAAACATTTTGAACGGAGGTTAGCATGAAGCCCTACAAACATTTTACCACAGAAGAAAGAAAATGTCTACAACAATTTTTAGCAGAAGGATTAAGTTTTCGCAAAATAGCAGATCTTCTCGAAAGAAGCCCTTCCTCTATTAGCCGAGAGGTCAATAGAAACAAGGCAAAATACAAACCTCATAGCAAACCCGACAACAAATATTGGTATAACTATTGGCGCGCTCAAAACTTGTATATTCGTCGCAGACGTGAGCAGAATCGCTTTGTTTTACAGCCAAACACTCCTGAATGGGATTTTATTGTAAGTCATTTAGCGCAATATTGGACGCCTGAACAAATATGCGGACGTTGGGAGCTGCTTTATCCGGAACGCAAAAAGCTTTGTATCGCAACTATTTACAGAGCGATTAAAGCTAAAAGATTCCCTAAAATAAAGGCAAAAGAACACCTTCGCCGTAGAGATAAACACAGATGCCATCAAAATTCCAACTACAATACTATTCATCCGGATCGTATCATTTCTGAATGGATAGACGAGATCAAGCAACGCGCCAGAATAGGCGATTGGGAGGGCGATACAGTATACGGTGGAGTAGGAAAAGGCTTGTTGGTGACCTTAGTTGACAGAAAAACTCGCTTTTTGTGTGCCGGATTGATTCAAAGCCGTTCTTCTACGGAAACACGAAACATGATTGAAACCTTGCTAAAAGATATGCCTGTAAAAAGCATTTCTTTGGATAACGGTTCGGAGTTCTCAGAATTTAGAGAATTAGAACAAAATCTAAATACAGAAGTGTATTTTGCGGAACCTCATAAGCCTTGGCAGCGTGGAACCAATGAAAACACCAATGATATTTTAAGATTTTTCTTTCCTAAAGGCTACAATTTTCATTCCTTGGATAATGAAACTTTGCAAAATATTGTTTTATCTATTAACTTAAGACCTAAAAAATGCTTGGGGTGGAAATCTCCTTTTGAAGCATTTTTTAGTGTTGCACTTGCTTGACAATCTGCCGGGGACCACGTAAGTGGTGGAAGGAGCCTGCGCAACTAAAAGCTTAGTTTATTTTACTGCTTACGCACTCTCCTTCATTCGCTTCGTGGGAGCTCCCTCTCGGAGGGAGCCTTGTTCTTTGTGCTCTTTGACAATGCTGTTTTCAAAACAAGGGTTTGTCAGTAAGCAGAACGATAAAAACTCCCGCAAGGGAGTTTTTGTCGTTATTATCAGTTACCTGAGTATGCTTTTAT
>JAZSRO010000067.1:0-9690 GCA_045538515.1 Acutalibacteraceae bacterium
TGCCTTCCCCGAGGGAATTATCACAGTCAACAATATTCGTAAAGGAAAAGGAAACATTGCAGGCGTTGATATTCCTACGTTTGAGGGCGCGGATTTCTCACGAGGAGATTATGACTTTTATGAAACACCTCTTTGGGTGGACATAGCCGCAAACCATATGGAAAAGGCAATGTCACTTGATTTAGAGGCGAAAGTGTTAGATGAACAGGTCAGATTATTAGAGATTGAATTGCTTGCAACCTCTCAAAGAGTCAACCTGTTTGAAAAGGTTAAAATCCCCGAAACCGAGGAAAATATCAAAAAAATATCGATTTATATGGCAGACCAACAGGTTAGTGCCGTAGTGCGTTCAAAAATATCAAAACGCAAAATAGCCCTTCGTAATGCTGTGGCTTCCGAAAAGGAGGTTTATTCATTATGATAGTGCCTATGAAAAAAGTATCTCTTATTATCAGAGAAAATAAAAAGAACGAAACCCTAAAAAAACTTCGCAAATTAGGAATTGTCCACATCGAGATAACCGAAGGCTCAGGTGAACGGCTTACTACACTTCGAGAACAAATTGCTTTACTTGAACGTGCAATTTTTACGATTGGCAAAAGGAAAAACGTAGAGCAAAAAGATGTGGGGACTGCAGAGGCATTGTCCGTTGCAACGAAAATTCAAACTCTCGATGTTGAGAAAAAGCAGTGCGGGGCAGAACGAATTGCACTCAGTTCCGAGCTTGACCGCTTAAAAAGCTGGGGTGACATTGATCCGAACAGCATAAACGATTTGGAATCAAAAGGTTATGAGATATCCTTTTACGAGATGCCGAAGGCAGAATATGAACTGCTTGACGAAAGCATTAAAACCGTTCGGATTGATGTAACAAAATCGACTGTGAGATTTATGCTGCTCAAATCCAATAAGGAAGAACTTGATGAAGCTGTTACAGCACTGAACACATACCGTTTGGCATTACCTTCGCTTTCTACAGGCGAGATGAAGAAACGGCTTTCGAAACTTAGCACTCGTATAGACGAAATCGACGAAACGATCGCCTCCAATGCTTGTTATGTTGAGAGCATTAAGAGAGCCGTCGGGGCTACCGAAAAGGAAATTGAATTTGAAACCTACGCTACGGGTATGGCAGACGAAAATTTATCACCCGAAAGCGAGTCGCCACTTTCAGTTTCATATTTCACGGGCTATATTGAAGCTGAAAACCTTGACAGGCTCAAGCAAACCGCCCAAAGCAATTCTTGGGGACTTCTCGTGGAAGAGCCTTCGATTGAGAATAACGTTCCCACCAAACTTAAAAACAACAAATTTGTAAGTCTTATTTATCCTTTAACCGACTTTTTGGGCACCGTTCCCGGTTATTTTGAGTATGACATTTCGGGCTGGTTCTTGGCATTTATACTCATATTCTTTGGAATTATTTTCGGTGACGGCGGATACGGATTGCTTATCTGTGCTGTTGCGGCAATCCCGATTATAAAATCGCTTATCACCAAAAAGCAGATTTCACCCATGTTTTTGCTTGTGGGACTGTTCGGACTCTCAACTGTTTTGTGGGGAACGCTTACTTGCACTTGGTTCGGACTCTCTCCGGAGCAGTTACCTGCGTGGCTTAAGAGCTTATCCATACCGGTAATTTCAAACGTGTATGCCGATAAGATATGGTATCCGTTTTGGACCCATGGCACCGCAGGACTCACCACAGCACAAAATTTGCAGATATTGTGTTTTGTATTCGCTCTTGTTCAGCTGACTGTAGCTCATATTAAATGTGCTGTACGGAATAGAAAATCCCTTAAAGTGATTGGCGATATTGGTTCTGCAATAGAACTTATTGGTATGTTCTATTTAGTGCTTAGCTTTGTAGTAAACGGAGAGGTTTTCAGTCTTAGCTTGGTTATAGGTGGCATTCCCGTTGGTACTATTGCTATTGCTTTTATTGCCATTGGATTTGTTTTAAGCTTTATATTTGCAAACTATGAAGGTAGTGTAATTAAATCTATACTTTCAAGTCTTACCAATATTGTTTCGGTTTTACTTGGTATCTTTAATCTGTTCAGTGACATTGTTTCATATATACGCCTTTGGGCTGTCGGCCTTGCAGGTGCCGCAATCTCTGCTACCGTTAATGAACTCGCAGGACCCTTGCTTGGCAATTTTATGTTTATGATCCTTGCCATTGTTCTTTTGGTGTTTGGCCACGGACTGAATATGATTCTAAATATTCTTTCGGTTATCGTTCACGGAATCAGACTTAACACCTTGGAGTTTTCGTCTCATTTGGGTATGTCTTGGAGCGGATACAAGTTTAAACCTTTCGAAGAAAAAATTGATTATTAAGGAGAATTATTATGAATTTTGGAGCATTAGGTACAGCATTAGTTATGGGTATTGCCGCAATTGGTTCGGCAATCGGTATTGGTATTGCAGGTCAATCTTCTATTGGCGCATGGAAGAAGTGTTATATGGTAAATAAAGCGGCACCTTTTATTCTTACCGTTTTTGCAGGTGCGCCTCTTACACAGACCATTTACGGCTTTCTTTTAATGCAGCAGATGAAAGCATCGACTGCTGACCCTGCTTTTTTGCTCGGCCTTGGAATCGCATCCGGTTTGTCAATGCCTTTTTCTGCCATTGCTCAGGGTAAAGCCGGTGCTGCAGGTGCAGATGCTTTAGCTGAAACAGGCAAAGGCTTTTCACAGTACATTACTGTTGTCGGTCTTTGTGAAACCGTTGCGTTGTTCGCACTCGTTTTCAGTATGGTTGCTTTGGGATAAATCTGAATACCTTTATAAGGGCGTCGCAGTTTAAACGCGATGCCCTTTCTTTATGCAAGTTTAATGTCATAAATTGCACTCTTATACCGACTTGAATTTAATAATAGTATAATTAGGATCAGCAAGAACAAATTATTGCTTATAATAGGGCAAACCGCTTGAAACCCGCATAAACACTAGGGTTTTCGCTGGTTTGCCCTATTGAACACAAGCCCCTAATTTTAGGGTTTTCGGCGGTTTTTATACATATCAAGAGCGAGGTGAATTTCACCTCGCTTTTGTGGTTAATGTAACACTTTTTCTGTTATGTCAATCAATGCTTCAAAACCACCTTGAAGCTGTTCAATATTTTCAAATATTTCAGACTCATAAGATTTAAAGAAAGTATAGTCCGGAGCAAATTCTTGTACGGCATAGTAAACTGATGTTTGATTTGGATATCCAAAAAATGTGAGACGTACTGTGTAATTTTCATCGGCAAAAACCTTAATTACATTCCCGGGCAACAGTGGTTGAGTTTCAATGATTCTTCTTTGAATGATGTATTGCAATTTTTCTATAGGAACATTATTCTTTCCTGTCTTTTGAGCAAAATAGAAAGTAGCAATGATTGTTGCAATTTCTACTACACCCATAATGGCGAATATTGTCCAATCAATGTTACTGAATTCGTGCATTTCTCTTTCGCCAGTCAAAAACACTGTAACAAAGATATTAATGAACATTAAAGCCAAACCGAAGCAAACATATATAATCCCCTTCTTTTTGGCGGACTTTAAGTTATTCAGTTTTTCGTTTAGCGTTTCCGGTTGTTCTGTTACATCAAAACTCATGTTCCGTCGAATCAACGAAGCGAGAGGCCAAGAGTTTTCGACACCCATAATGGTATGAGTTTTACCATCTTTTAATTGAATGATTAAAGTATTAACTCGTGCTACGGCAAAAGTTACATCCGAAAGTTTACAATCGATTTTTCCAAACCAATGATATTTTGCTTTGATTGAAGTTTCATCAATGTGTATGTATGCACCGAAATTTAATAGCCAAGAGGGAATTACAACCAAAATCACAAGAATGCCCATAATTAAAAAGGTTAGTAATTCACTAGTTGCTTCGGGGTCAACTATATTAAGAAAAATATACAGTCCAATAAAAAACAAACCACAAACAAACAATAGAAAAAGCCAAAAGTTAAATTTCTTGCGAAGAAACATACCTTCCATAAACTCACCATCCTAGCAACTAAAACTCTATCCAATCTTTTTCTTTTAAGACTTTTATAACATTTTTGGCATCTGGAAGTGTAATAACAAACAGTCTTCCATCTTTAGTAAAAATGTTTAAGTGAATATCATCAAACTGATAATGGTCAACATCTTGTAATAATATTTCGTCTAATGTATATGGTTTTTCGTCAAGGCACAAACAAACGATGCCTGCTTCGCAAAAATATATATTGCCGTTTTTAACTTTTCCGTTTCCCAAGTTAAAATTACCATTGGTTTTATAAAAAACGGGAGAAGTTATTTCTTTTTCAAATTCCGCATATTTCTTATCCATTATTTTTCCATAAACCAAAAGGAGCAATAATAATAGAATATAGAACAACAATCCTCCAAAAACCGAAATTAAAAGAGCATCATCTATCTCTAAATATTGTAATAAGAAATATGTAATCAGAGCAAAAAAGAAACCAGTGATTGCTGATAAAACTGCTTTTGTTTTCATAAATTCACCGCCTTTGATTTATTATAACACATTTCATTTCAAAAGTAAATACAAGCAGTATAAATCTCCTTAAAATACAGAAAATAACAACACAATTTGTGATTTAAGGAGAAATGTATATATGAAGGCAACAGGTATAGTTAGGCGTATAGAGGCTTGTGTTATAATAGGGCAAACCGCCCAAAACCCGCATAAACACTGGGTTTTTGCTGATTTTTGTCCAACTCAATTTGCATATAATTACACATTTCGACATATACACAACAAGGGGCTGTTTTTTTACAGCCCCTTGTGTTGTGCGATTAAAACATATTTCTGTATTCGGTCGGAGATACTTCATTGTGCTTTTTAAAACTGTGGCTAAAGCTGTAAACATCCGAAAAACCACATTGAAGTGCAATATCAGAAATGCTCTTTTTGGTGTTTAAAAGTAAAATCTCAGCCTTGTTAATACGGAATTCCTGTAAAAATAAGTAAGGCGTCTTCTTATACACGTCTAAAAATATTCGCCTGAAATGCTTTTCACTCATATTCATTACAGTAGCCAAATCACTTATCTTAAAGTACGGATTGCAGTAATTCTTTTTTATGCAGTCTATGGCCTTTTCGATTCTTTTCATTTTTAAAAAATCAGCATCTTCGATTTTATGTTCATTATATAATTGGCCGATGATTTGCAACATAATACCGTTACATATTGCGATATTTCCTGGTGCCTTTGAAAGAAAACAGTTTAGAGCTTGCTTGAATTGTTTTTCGTAATTATAGGTAATACCTTCGGAGCATACTGTTTCAAACGGCAGTGTTTTTTTAGGAGTGGCATTTTTCCTGTCAAAACAAAAATTTACGGCTATATACGAAACTTCATCACAAGAAAAAGTACCGCTTTTATCAACAGAGCCTCTTGCTATGTATCCGACCTGCCCTTCACGGACAACCTCTGTTTTTCCGTTTTTCTCATACAGTAGTGTTCCCTTTGTGACAAAAAACAAACTTTCGTGATTGCGTGGTTTTTCAGAAACATAGGGGACGTCTTTTTTTATTGTATCGGTAAAAACAATCGTGTCACAAAACAGTTGATAGTTAAAAACTTCATTTATCATTGATTTGTCCTCCAAAAAAGTCTATAAATATTATACTACCGATAAGCTGCAAAATCAACACTTATGTCCTTTTGAAACAAATAAACATCTTTGTAATCATTTCAATTTCTATAGGCAAATGATATAATTACTATGAGGTGGTTATTATGATAAAAGGAAATAAAGCAATCGTTACAGGCGCGAGTCGCGGAATTGGTTTTGCGATTGCCAAGGAACTTGTAAACGCTGGTTGTTCTGTAGTTATTACAGGACGAAACGAAAAAACTTTGAAGGTTGCGGCGGAAAAAATCGGCAAAACTGCAATTCCAATGGTATGGAACGCTTCCGATATTGATTTAGCTGCGGCTAAAATAAATGAGGCAGCTGAAATTTTGGGCGGCTTGGATATTGTGGTGAATAATGCAGGTATCTTTGCGCAACGTAATGAGTGGAGCAAAACCGATTTGCTTCAAACTACTGTGGACGAGTGGCAATCGGTTATGAAAACGAATACAAGCGCCATATTTTTCACCATGCAGGCGGCGGTAAACTATATGCTTGAAAACAATATAAAGGGTAATATTTTGAATGTCACCTCTGTTGCAGGCTACGAGCCGGTATACGGCGCGTACGGCGCATCAAAAATTGCTGCAACAGGCTTAACCCGAGGATGGGGCAGAATGTTTGCAAATGACGGTATTACCATAAACGGTATCGCCCCCGGTCCTGTTGCTACAGAAATGAACAACTGGCATGAAGGCGATCCGATGAAGCACGATAGGATTCCTTTCGGAAGATTTGCTACGGTAGAAGAAATTGCTAAACTTGCTATGTACCTTTTAAGTGAAGAAGCAAAGATGGTTTGCGGCGAAACGGTTGTTTTAGACGGTGCATATTCAATTCGATGAGGTGAAGAGTATGAATGAAAGAATAAAAAAGTTAATTGAAAGAACCGTTAAGGGTGAAATGTGGGTAAAAACCGTTAAAACTGAATATGACCGAACCGATTTGTTTTTATCGCCTGTAAAGATGTCTGCCAAAAGGGTTTGCGAATATATATTAAATCAAGAGCTGCTGATTTTGGAAGAATCTTGCTTTACGGGCCTTATGCGATTTGACGGTAGCGTAGAAGGTGATGTTTTTGATAGGTCCGGACACAAAAACTTTAACATAGCAACGCAAAATTTCTATAACAAACCCGTTGATAATCTTATGACATTCGAATGGCAACATTCTGTTGGCGATTTTGAAAAAATCATAAATCGCGGTCTTGCAGGCATAAAGGACGATATTGAAAAATCAAAGCAAGCTCACAAGAGCGACGCATCGGCGCTCGAATTTTTACAAACGCAGACCGATTTATGCGATGCCAATATTCAAAGGGCGCATATAGGTGCAAAAAAAGCACTTGAAAAGGCAACTGAAACCGAAAAGCAAGAGTATAAAGAAAACTTAATCAGATTATCGAATGGACTGAAAAAAGTACCAGAGCAACCTGCGGAAAACTTCTATGAGGCAGTGCTTTCCCTTTATTTTTGTTATCCGTTTATTCCAGATAGCATCGGACTGATCGACCGTTATTTATATCCATTTTACATAAAGGATATAAATAACGGTGAATTGACCGAAGAAAAAGCGAAAGAATACTTACAGGAGCTTTTCTTAATGCTTCAAGCGAGAATAAACAAAGCCTCTGACCGCTTCTACCGTGGTGGTGGATCGCATTTTTGTATTGGTGGCTACCTGGAAAACGGCGAAGACGGGTTTAACGAGCTTTCGAAGCTGATCGTGGAGTCCTTAATGGAACTTCCCACCTGGATTCCGCAAATATCTCTGCGCTGGACTGAAAAAACGCCCCGCGAAGTGCTGAAGTTTATGCTCGACTGCGAGCGACACGACCCCAATAAAAGAATTGCGTTTGTAAATGACGAACCGCGGCTTAAGGGGCTGATGGAATATACCGGGCTATCTTATAAAGAAGCGGTAAACTATACAATGATGGGCTGCAACGAATTGGCCCTTCCCGGCGGGATGGTTTTCGGATTTGATCCATTCAATATCGTGCGTTCTGTTGAAAGCACTTTTTATAAAAGAGCAGATGACCTCATAAATGCGCATAGTTTTGATGAGGTGTATAATATTTACGAGCAGGAACTCTTTGCGGATTTGTGGGCGGCGGAAAGAATTAGCAAAGGTTTTCAGGATATCCGAAGCAGAGACTGTAATATTGTAAGTAATATTTTTCTTGAGGGCCCTATAGAAAATGCGAAAAGCTGTACGCAAGGCGGTCTTACCAGATATATCGCGGTTGGATTGCCGATAGGACTTTCTAATGTTATAGATTCACTTTCCATCACAAAGCAATTTGTTTTTGATGAAAAAATTATAACCATCAGCGAACTTATTGAAGCCTTGAAAAACAACTGGCAAGGGTACGAAGATCTTCACAGCTTGATCTTAAAAAAGGGCAATTTCTTCGGCAATGACGAAGACTGTTCCAACGAAGTTGCAAAACGTCTTTTCGCCAGCATTGGAGAATGGAACAATACCGAAAACTATCTTGGTAAAAAGTGGGTTTTCGGCAATCTGATCGGCTATAATGAGCACCACAAATTCTTCGGCAGTGCCCTTAAGGCCACACCGGACGGAAGATTTGCAGGTGATGCGACAAACTTTGGAATCGGTCAGTCACAAGGGAAAGATCGAAACGGACTTACAGCCCTTTTAAATTCCGTTGCAAAGTGCGACCCCGACGCTGTTCTTACAGGTCCAAGTGTCACCAATGTTTTGATCGACGAAAAACTGATCAAAGATGATGACAATTTTGAAAAACTTGTAGATCTGTTTCAAACCTATTTCCAAAACGGCGGTACACATTTCCAACTCACCTATGTTTCAAAGGAAGACCTTATAAACGCAAAGAAAACACCGGAAGATTATAAAAATTTGCGTGTGCGTGTAAGTGGCTTTTCGGATTATTTTATTTTTCTTAACGATGCTTTGCAGGACGAAATTATTACGAGAACAAAGCATACGCAGTAAATGGGATGGTTTTTGAAATGAATAAAGCGATATTTTTTGACATTCAAAGAAATTCCTTTGTTGACGGTCCCGGAATTCGCACCACCGTGTTTTTTAAAGGCTGCAATCTAAAATGTGCTTGGTGCCACAATCCCGAAAGTCAGAGTGCAAAGCCGCAGATGATGTTTTATAAGGATAAATGTACGGGTTGCGGTAAGTGTAAATCGGTTTGCCCATATCATTTGGAACAATGTGAATTATGCGGAAACTGTACCCTTTACTGTCCTGTGGATGCCAGAAAGGTCTGTGGCAAAGAACACACCGTAGATGAAGTCTTAAAAGAGGTTCTGAAAGATAAGGCGTTTTATGAAACTTCGGGTGGCGGCGTTACCTTTTCGGGCGGTGAATGTATGCTGCAAATAGATTTTCTTGCAGAAATATTAAAAAAGTGTAAAGAAAACGGCATACATACCGCAGTTGACACCGCAGGACATATACTGTTTGAGAATTTCGAAAAAATTTTACCATATACCGACTTGTTCCTTTATGACATTAAAATCTTCGACAGTCAAAAGCATAAGCAATATGTAGGCGTGAGCAATGAACTGATTCTTGAAAATCTTAAAAAGTTGTTTGAAAGAAAGGCGAAATTATGGATTCGTATTCCCATTATCCCCGATGTCAACGACAGTATAGAAGAAATACAGAAAATTAAAGATTTTCTTAAAACAATCGGAACGGCGGAAAAGATAGAACTGTTACCATATCACGCAATGGGCGAAAACAAATACCGCGCCATCGGCAAAGAGCCGCAAATTTTCAAAACACCCGACACCGAAAATATGAAGCGGTTAAAAGAAATCTTAGATTAACTTACAGTATAAATCTCCTCAAATTACAGATAATAACAACACAATTTGTAATTTAAGGAGAAATGTATATATGAAAGCAACAGGGATTGTGAGAAGAATAGAGGCTCGTGTTATAATAACACAAAAGTGCGATAAAGCCTTATAAATACTGAGTTTTTAGGCGGTTTTTGAAGAAAAATTTTTGCCGAGAAACAGCACATTTTGACC
>JAZSRO010000063.1:0-211129 GCA_045538515.1 Acutalibacteraceae bacterium
TACAGATAATAAGAACCACACGGTGTTTCCAAAATTGGAAATTTTGGACACCTGAGTGAACCTTGTTACTCGCGTTCGCTCGTAATATACAACACAATATAATTTAAGGAGAAATGTATATATGAAGGCAACAGGAATAGTTCGTAGAATCGACGATTTGGGAAGAGTGGTCATCCCCAAAGAAATCCGCCGTACTATGAGGATAAGAGAAGGCGACCCGCTGGAGATTTATACCGATGCGGGTGGGGAGGTAATTTTCAAAAAATATTCGCCGATTGGCGAACTGTCGGCGTTTGCCTCGCAGTATGCCGAGGCACTTTTGCGCGGCACACAACTTGCAGTAATTATTTGCGACCGTGACCACTGCGTTGCGGCGGCGGGTATTTCTAAAAAAGAGGTGTTAGAGCGCAGAAATTCTGTGGCGCTTGACGAGATTATGCAGTCGCGCAGACTCTACACCGCTACCGCCGATGAATCGGTTGCCGCGCTTGACGGCGTCCAGCGCGATATGTGCGTTGCCGCACCTATTATTTCTGCGGGCGATGTTACAGGCGCCGTTGTTATGTTGGCGGGAGAGGCAGCAAAAGTTCCGACCGAAACCGATATTAAACTTATACAGGTCGCAGCAGGTTTTTTGGGTAAACAGATGGAAGAATAAAAAACACTTGATTTTTATATTTATATATGTTATACTCTCATTGTTAAGATGTTAAAGAAAGTGAGTGGGGCAACCCGCTCACTTTTCATTGTGTGGACTTGTGCAAAGGTCCGACACGAAAGGAAAGGTGGAAAAATGGCAGAAAATACCGCAGCACGAGTGGAAAAACTTGTAGCACCGACCATCACAAATATGGGGTACGATTTGTGGGATGTGCGCTTTATAAAGGAGGGTACAAGTTGGTATCTGCGCATCTTTATTGATAAAGATGGCGGCGTTGATATAAACGATTGCACCGATGTTTCACATGCGGTCGACCCGATACTTGACGAGGCAGACCCAATCGACAAGGCGTATTATTTAGAGGTTTGTTCGCCCGGACTTTTGCGTGAACTTTCCCGTCCCGAACATTTTACTAAAATGCAAGGCAGAGAAATTGCGGTACACCTTTACCGCCCCGTAAAAGACAAACGCGATTATAACGGAACGCTGATGTCTTTTGACGGCGGAATAAAACTCCTCACAGACGGCGAAGAGATTTATTTCGAAAAAGGCACTTTTTCATCGGTAAAACTTAATGATATAGAACTGTAAATTGGAGGAAAACGGAAAATGAATAACAAAGAATTTTTTGAAGCACTTAAAATTATGGAAGCCGAAAAAGGCATTCCCGCAGAGTTTATTGCAAACAAAATATCATCGGCAATCGTAACCGCTGTTAAAAAAGAATATGGCGGACGCGACATTGTTTTCTGCGACATTGACTGTGAAAAGCAGAAATTCAGCGTTTATCTCAAGAAAAATGTTGTTGAGGAAATTGAAGACGAGTACGCCGATATACTTTTTGAGGATGCTTACAAACATAGCAAACGCTCTAAGGTGGGCGGTACTGTAAACATTAAACTTGACACCAAACATTTTGGCAGAATTGTTGCACAGACCGCAAAACATGTAATCCGTCAGGGTATACGCGATGTTGAGCGCGACCAGGCACTTGCCGAGTTCCAGTCCCGCAATCGCGAACTTGTAACGGCTGTTGTTCAGCGTATTGACCCCAAGACAGGCAACGCGTCACTCACCATCGGCCATAGCGAAGCAATGCTTCCGAAAGCCGAACAGGTGCCGGGCGAAGTGCTTTCGGAGGGCGACCATATCAAAGTTTACATCGTTGATGTTAAGGACACCGAAAAAGGTCCCAAGGTAATGCTTTCACGCACACATCCGGGACTTGTAAAGCGCCTGTTTGAGAACGAGGTTCCCGAAATTTATGACGGTACAATCGAGATTAAAGCAATCTCGCGTCAGGCAGGAAGCCGCACAAAAATGGCTGTTTGGTCCGAAAACAGCGAGATTGACGCCGTTGGTGCCTGTATCGGTCCTAAGGGCGCTCGTGTAAACACAATCGTTGAAGAATTAGCGGGAGAAAAGATTGATATTGTAAAATATTCAGAAGACCCTGCCGCATTTGTATCAGAGGCACTTTCTCCTTCCAAGGTGGTTTCGGTTGAAATCATAAGTGAGGAGCCGCGTAGTTGCCGTGCAACAGTACCGGATTCGCAACTCTCACTTGCAATCGGCAACGGCGGACAAAATGTTCGTTTGGCAGTAAAACTTACGGGTTGGAATATTGATATCCGCCCCGAAAGCGGATTTTACGGAGAAGACGAGGAATAAGGTGATTAAATGAAATCCCAAAAAACACCGCTTAGAATGTGTGTTGGCTGTGGTGAAATGAAAGATAAAAAGACGCTTATCAGGGTTGTCAAAACCAAAGAGGGAGAAATCCTGATTGATAAGACGGGCAAACAAAACGGCAGAGGCGCATATATTTGTGACGATATAAAATGTCTGGAGAAAGCCGCAAAAGCCCACCGTCTTGAAAAGGCATTCGGCACCGCGGTATCGGAAGAGGTTTACAAGTCTCTTGCGGAGGCGCTGTCAGATGCAAAATAAAATAATAGCCCTTTTGGGATTTTCGCGCAAGTCGGGTGCGCTAAAACTCGGAACCGAGGCAACGCGTGAATCGGTTTTACGCCGCCGCGCAAAACTTGTGCTCATTGCGAACGATATATCACCTAAAAGCGTAAAGGAAATGCGCTTTATTTGCGAAAAAAATAACATAAGGCTCGAAATTTTGCCTATGACAATAGAAGAAATTTCAGCCGCAATTGGCAGGCGTGCGGGAATCCTGGCACTTGAGGATGAAGGATTCGCAACTGCTATTCTAAAAAATATATAACTGGAGGAAATGCCCATGACGGTTAAATATAAGGTTAGCGACTTAGCAAAGGATTTTAATATGCAATCAAAGGAGTTGGTTGCAATTCTTGCAGATAAGTTGCAGATTGCAAAGAAAAGTTCGTCTTCCCTTGAAGAAAACGAGGTAAGTCTTGTTTTCAACTATCTTACAAAGGAAAACAGTGTTAAGAAATTTGACGAATATTTTGCAACAGGCGCATCTGCGCGAGAGAAAGCGGCAGCCGAAAGACAGGCAGAGAAAGACCGCAAACTTGCAGAACAGATGGCAATATTTGAACAGTTAAAGGCGGCAGCCGAGGCTGAAAAAGCGGCAAAAGAGGGCAAAAAGCCCGAACCTGCACCTAAAAAAGCAGAGGAGAAACCCGTAACGCCTAAGGCGGATAAGCCGAAGGCAGAAGAAAAACCTGCCGCACCTAAAAAAGAGGAGAAAAAGGCAGAACCTAAAACAGCACCCAAAAAGGCAGAAGAGAAAAAAGAGCCCGAAAAGAAATCGGAGCCTATCGTTATTACTCCTCCGCCCAAGAAGAAAAAGGTGCCGGGCGAAGCCCCCAACAGAGGACCTGCACAGATTTTGCATGTTGACACACGCAGTTCTAATGTTGATATTGAAAAGTATAACGAGAAATATGAAAACATTGCTCCTGCCAATACAATGCACGACAATATGCAGCGTAAGCAGAAGATTAAGCAGAAATCACAGGATTATAAGCGTCCGAAGGGTGCCAAGCGCGATACCGAGGCAGATAAACTCAGAAGACTTCAACTTGAGCGCATAAAGAAGACACCTATTACCGTAACGGTTGGCGATGAAATAACGGTTGGCGAACTTGCCGCCGCGCTTAAGAAGACCGCCGCCGAGGTAATAAAGGAACTTATGAAACTTGGTATGATGACAACCGTTAACCAGGTAATTGACTATGATACAGCAGAGATTGTAGTAACCGAGATGGGCGCAAAAATCAAACGCGCGGTTGTTGTTACAATCGAAGACAGAATTATGGACGATACCGAGGATACCGCAGAAAATCTGCGTCAGCGCGACCCGATTGTTGTTGTTATGGGACACGTTGACCACGGTAAAACTTCACTTCTTGACGCTATCCGACATACCGCAGTTACCAATACAGAGGCGGGTGGTATCACACAGCATATCGGTGCTTACCGCGTTAATTGCAAGGGAAGCGATATAACATTCCTTGATACGCCGGGACACGCCGCATTTACAGCGATGCGTCAGCGTGGCGCACAGTCGACCGATATTGCAATCTTGGTTGTTGCCGCCGATGACGGTATAATGCCCCAGACGATTGAGGCTATCAACCATGCGAAAGCCGCAAACATTTCGGTTATCGTTGCTATCAATAAAATGGATAAACCCGAGGCTAACCCCGACCGCGTACTGCAGCAACTCACAGAACATTCAATTGTTCCGGAAGAGTGGGGCGGCGACACAATTTGTGTTCCTGTTTCGGCTAAGACAGGCGACGGCATTGATAATCTCCTTGAAAATGTTTTGCTTGTTGCAGAAATGCTTGAACTTAAAGCCAACCCCAACCGCCGCGCAAAAGGTGTTGTTATCGAGGCGCGTCTTGATAAAGGCCGCGGCCCTGTCGCAACGCTTCTTGTCCAGACAGGTACTCTCCACACAGGTGATATCATCGTTGCGGGAACATCGGTTGGACGCGTTCGTGTAATGACCAACGAAAACGGTATTGAACTTTCTGAAGCAGGTCCTTCGGTTCCGGTAGAGATTACAGGTCTTGCCGAAACACCCGATGCGGGTGACGGATTTGACGCCGTTTCGGATGAGCGCTTGGCTCGTCAACTTGTTGAACAGCGCAAACAGAAGATTAAGGACGAGGAGTTCTCACAGGCTCAAAAGGTTACGCTTGATAACCTGTTTAATCAGTTGAGCGAAGGCGAACTCAAAGAACTCAATATCATAGTTAAGGCCGATGTACAGGGTTCTGTTGAGGCGGTTAAAACCAGCCTTGAAAAGATTTCTAACGATGAGGTACGCGTTCGCGTAATTCACGGCGGCGTTGGCGCTATTAACGAGTCGGATGTTATGCTTGCCGGCACTTCGGGCGCGATTATTGTCGGATTCAATGTTCGTCCCGACCCCGTTGCAAAGGCAAATGCCGAGCGTGATGGCGTTGATGTTCGCACATACCGTATAATTTACGATTGTATTGAAGAAATCGAAGCGGCTATGAAGGGTATGTTAGCACCTAAATACCGCGAGGCAGAAATGGGCACCGCAGAGGTGCGTGACACTTATAAAATTTCCAATGTTGGCACAATTGCAGGTTGCTACATCACAGACGGCAAAATTACAAGAAACTGCCTGATACGCGTAGTGCGTGACGGTATTGTTATCGCCGAGGATAAGATGGCATCTCTCCGCCGTTTCAAAGACGATGTTAAGGAAGTAGCACAAGGCTATGAGTGTGGTATAGGACTTGAGAAATTCTCCGATGTTAAGAACGGTGATATTTTCGAAGCCTATATTATGGAGGAGTATAGAGATTAATGGCAGGATATAAAATTGACAGAATAACATCTGATATCAGAATTGCCCTGTCAGAACTTTTCCGCGACCTGAAAGACCCCCGCATAAGCAGTCTTTTGAGTATTGTAAAAATAAATGTTTCGGGCGACCTTTCTTATGCAACTGTTTATGTCAGTGCAATAGAGGGCCGCGCGGCAACCGAACAGTCGGTTAAAGGACTTAAAAATGCAAGTGGCTATCTGCGAAGAGAACTCGGAAGTAGATTATCTCTTCGCAAGGTGCCGGAACTTAGATTTGTGGCAGATGATTCAATTGAAAAGAGTGCACACATCTCACGCATAATAGATTCCTTCCCCGACACAGAGGGCGGAGGCGAAACGGATGTTTAGGTCCCAAAGGTGCAATCTGAAATCGGCTTGTGATTTTCTTAAAAATCACGATAATTATCTAATATTAACACACGCGTTGCCCGATGGTGATACGCTTGGTTCGTCATACGCACTTTGCAGTGCGCTTATAAAAATGGGTAAAAAAGCGAAAGTTTTGTGTGCTGATAAAATTCCCGCACAGTACGACTTTTTCACAAAACGCGTAGAATTTCCCGAATTCACACCAGAAACTATAGTTTCTGTCGATGTTGCCGATGCGAAACTGCTAGGTAAACTGCAAAAAGAGTATGAAGAAAAAATTGTCTTCGCAATAGACCATCATGCGTCACACCGCGATTTTGCAAAGAACCTGTTTTTAGACGGAACAGCAGCCGCGGCGGCAGAATGTGTGTATGATATTGTGCGCGAACTCGGTGTAGAGATTGATGATGTTATCGCGGCAGCACTTTATACGGGTATTGCAACCGATACAGGATGTTTCAAATTTTCCAACACAACGCCCAAAACCCACATTATTGCGGCAGAACTTATGGTTTACGGAATAGAAGAATCTGAGATTAACCGCATAATGTTTGATACCAAGTCAAAAAGCCGAATGGCAATCGAAAAAGCGGCGCTGAGTTCGGTTGAACTACAGTTTGACGATAAGTGTGCCATTATGCCAATTACGACCAAAATGATGCGCGACAGCGGCGCTACCGATACAGATTTGGATGGAATAACCGCAATACCGCGCTCTATAGAGGGTGTGCTTGTCGGCGTTACTCTGCGTCAGCGCGGTGCTAAAAAATGGAAGGTTTCGATGCGTTCCTATCCGCCAGTTGATGTGTCGGAAATCTGTGCCTCGATGAACGGTGGCGGTCACAAATGCGCCGCCGGTTGCGAGATTATCGGTACGCTGAAACAGGCAAAGGCTGAAATTCTCAAACATGTAAAAAAGGCGTTGGAGGAAACGGTGTGCAAGGACTAATACTTGTAAATAAGCCAAAGGGAATAACCTCTTTCGTTGCGGTGGCAAAGGTGCGCCGTCTTACAAATATTAAGCGTGTAGGCCATACAGGCACCCTTGACCCGTTGGCAGAAGGGGTTTTGCCCATTTTGATTGGCAGAGCAACCTCTCTTTGCAGTTATATAACCGAAACCGAAAAAAGTTATACTGCTCGTGTTAAACTCGGTATTACCACAGATACAGAGGATATAACGGGTAATGTGCTAACGGAGAATAAAGTAAGCGTTAGCGAAGAAAACTTAAAGCGCGTAGCAGAGAGTTTTTTGGGAGAAAGTATGCAAATTCCGCCGATGTTTTCGGCTATTAAAGTAGACGGCAAACGCCTCTATTCTCTGGCGCGTCAGGGGGAGAGTGTTGAACGCACACCGCGCAAAATCTTTATAAAAAGCATCGCCGTTCGCGATTTTTGCGGCGATGAATTTTATATGGATGTCACCTGCGGAAAGGGCACATATATACGCTCACTTTGCCGCGATATCGGCGAAAAATTAGGTTGCGGCGCCACAATGACGGAACTTACACGCACCAAAACGGCAGGTTTTTCTATTGAAAATTGTGTGCCGCTTGATTCGCTTACAGAAGAAAATATAAAGGATTATATTCTGTCAACCGACAAGGCGGTGGAAAATATGCCGCAAGTGAGGGTTACCGAAAAACAGGCGGTACGCTTTTCAAACGGCGGAATGCTTGATGTTACAAGGACAGGACTTAAATGCGCCCAGGACGGAATGTTGCTGCGTGTAAAATACGGCGATGTTTTATTAGGGATAGGACAAGTCATAGATGGTAGCATTAAGGTAATGTGTGTATTAAATAATAAAGACGGAAGTGATTAAAATGACCGATACAGCGTTGGTGCTCGGCACCTTTGACGGATTGCATATAGCACATAAAAAGGTGCTTTCTGCCGCAAAGGATGCAGAAGAACGCGTGGCGGTCATTTTTTCTTTGCCGCCATCTATGGTAATGTCGGGAAGAGCAGAACTTTTACAAACGGTGGAAGAAAAGATAAGAATGTTTAATTCTCTTGGATTTACTGTTGAAACGCTCGACTTTAATACGGTACATACCCTTACGGCAGAACAGTTTTTGGAGAGCCTTTTGAAAAAATATTCCCCCAAAATGATTTGTTGCGGATATAATTATCACTTCGGATTTATGGGTAAGGGTAACACAGAACTGCTAAAGACTTTTTGTAAGGAAAACGGAATAATACTGTCTGTAACACCCGCAGTAGAAATGTTGGGAGACAGGGTATCGTCAAGCAGGATAAGAAACCTGATAAAAAACGGCGATGTTGATGTGGCAGAGAAACTGTTGTCCCGCCCGTTTCACTTGACGGGTACAGTGTCACACGGGGACAGTCGCGGCCGAACACTCGGTTTTCCAACTGTGAATTTTTTATACCCCGAAACACTTTGCGAATTAAAACACGGCGTTTATGCAACGCGTGTTAATATAAACGGCGTAGATTATAGCGCCGTTACCTATGTTGGTAAACGCCCAACATACAAACTAAAGGAAACGATTGTTGAAACCAATATAATTGATTTCTCGGGTGACCTTTATGACCGAGAATTAACGGTGCACTTTTTGCAATATATAAGACCGGAAAAGACCTTTTCTTCTAAAGAAGAATTAAAAAACCAAATAAATGTAGATATAAATGTGGCAAAAAACAAATAAAAACAAATAAAAACAAAAATACCTATTGCAAAAATCGCCATAGTATGTTAAAATAATAACACAGTAAAAAATTCCCTTGGTGATGCTATGAAAAACGGTAATATTGTTGAACTTTTTCAACCCGCACATACGCTGATAGGCAACGGTAGCATAAAGGAAATACCGCGTTTTATGAGTTCGGCAGGCGTCAAACGCGCACTTGTCGTGACCGATAGCGGTCTTGTAAAACTCGGCACCGTTAAACTTGTTACCGATGTGCTTGATAACAATAATGTGCCCTACACTGTTTTTGACAGGGTAGAGCCTAATCCAAGCGTCCGCATAGTGAATGATGCTTTTTTGGAGTATAAAAACAGCGGCGCAGATTTTTTGGTCGCCATCGGCGGCGGCTCACCTATTGATGTTGCCAAAGCGGTCAGCATACTTGCTACCAACGGCGGCGATATAAGGGATTATGAGGGTGTTGCAAAATCCCAAAAACCCGGCGCCCCGATTGTTGCCATCAACACAACCGCGGGTACAGGCTCTGAGGTTACACGCGCCTATGTCGTAACCGATGAAGAAAAGAAAATCAAAATGGTTATGATGGATAACAATTGTATGTCGTATCTTGCAATTGACGACCCGAGTTTGATGGTTGGTATGCCACCCGCTCTTACCGCCGCAACGGGAATGGATGCGTTAACCCACGCGGTTGAAGCGTTTCTTTCCAATGTACATACACCGTTTAGTGACGGCGCTGCGATAGAGGCTATACGCCTTGTAAGTAAATCCTTAAAACGCGCTACACATTTTGGCCGCGATATTCAGGCGAGAACCGATATGTGTTGGGCAGAATATCTGGCGGGACTCGCGTTTTCAAACAGCGGTCTTGGCCTTGTCCATGCAATTGCACATCAGTTGGGTGGATTTTACCACACACCCCACGGCGTTGCAAACGCAATACTCTTGCCGTTTGTAATGGAATATAACGCACCATACCGCACAAAGCGAATTGCGCGTATCGGTCAGGCGTGGTTTGATGCCGAAACCGAGGGTGTAAGTGACGATGAAGCCGCACTTTTAGCGATTGAAAAGGTCCGCGCATTATCGCGTGAGATTGGTATACCACACCTGTGCGATACACCGTTTGATATGAAGGATATCCCGATACTTGCCGAAAACGCGTTAAAGGACGCCTGTGCCGCCAACAACTACGTTACGGCAACAAAACAGGATATAGAAAATATTTTAATGAACGCCTATGTTGCGGGAGTTGTAGAAAAGGTTAAAACCGCGATAGAGGAAGAAAATAAATAAATAAAAACACTATCCTTTTGGATGGTGTTTTTATTTATTAAAAGGGTACAATAAGCCATATAAACATTACGGAGGATAAACAATGGAATCTATATGGCAAAAAACTATAAAACGCCCGATTTTTGCACCGCTTGAAAGAGATATTAAAACTGATGTGCTAATAGTTGGCGGCGGAATAGCGGGTATTTTGTGCGCGTATATGTTGAAAAAATCGGGAACCGATTGTGTTATAGTAGAGGCAGACCGCATTTGTGGCGGGGTAACGGGTAATACAACTGCAAAAATAACCGTTCAGCACGGACTGGTTTATAATAAAATTATTAAAAAATACGGCGAGGAATCGGCGAAAATGTATCTTAAAGCGCAACAAGACGCTATGAATTTTTATAGAGATGTGTGCAAGGATATAGATTGTGATTATAAATTACAAGATGCGTATGTTTATTCGGTGGATAACCTCTATAATATAGAATGTGAGGCGGCGGCATACGAAAAAATCGGATTAAAATCAGAGTTTTGCAAAAAAATAGAGGTGCCTGTTGAAATAGAGGGCGCACTGCGCCTTGAAAGCCAGGCGCAGTTTAATCCGCTCAAGTTTTGCTATGCGCTCACAGTGGGACTTACCATATATGAAAACACCAAAGTATTAGAAATCTTTCGCGGCGGCGCGATTACGAATAAGGGCAAAATTTTTGCAAAAAAAATTATAATTGCTACGCATTTTCCGTTTATCAATAAATACGGCGGATATTTCTATAAAATGTATCAACATCGTTCGTATGTATTGGTGTTGGAAAACGCATCGCTACCAAACGGAATGTATGTCGATGCCGATATTAAAGGATTGTCATTCAGAGAATATGGTGGCATGTTGCTTTTGGGCGGCGGCAGTCATAGAACGGGCAAAAAAGGTGGCGCGTGGCAAGAATTGCAAACCTTTGCCCATCAATATTATAAAGGAAGCAGAGAGATTGCGCGTTTTGCAACACAGGACTGTATGACATTGGACGATATATCGTATATCGGTGAATATTCCAAAAGGCTCTCAAATGTATATGTTGCAACGGGTTTTAATAAATGGGGAATGACAAATTCGGCATCGGCGGCTAAAATTTTAACCGATTTAATAAATGGAAAAGAAAACGACTATGCAAAAATCTTTTCGCCTCAAAGAAGTATTATGCACCGCCAACTCGCAATAAATATGGCAGAAACTATTATAAATCTGGCAACTCCAACCGCGCCAAGATGTCCGCATCTCGGGTGTGCACTTAAATATAACCCGCACGAACATTCGTGGGATTGCCCTTGCCACGGCTCTCGCTTTACTGAAAGCGGAAAACTTATAGAAAATCCTGCAACGGACGACAAAAAAATGTAAAAAGGGGGCGACAACCAAAGTTCGCCCCTTGCACCGTTTCTATCAATATGTTATAATATGGGTAAATCAAAAATGGGGGAATTATAAATGAAAAAGAATATAAAAAAATTAGCACTTGCTTTGATAATAGTATTGTTTGCTTTGGTTCTTGTTACTAATTGCTTTACTATTGTAGACGCCGGTCATACAGGAGTTGTTGTAACCTTGGGTAAGGTTAACGAGGGCGTGTTGCAAGAGGGTATGCATTTCAAGGCACCTTTTGTTCAAAAGGTTGTCAAGATTGATAACCGTATTGTAAAACTTGAGGTCGATACTGAGGCATTTTCAAAAGACTTGCAGACCGTTGCAACCACACTTGCCATAAACTACCGCGTAGATACCTCTAAATCGTATAGCATTTATAAAAACATAGGCGCAAACTACGAGCAGGTTTTGGTTGCCCCCGCCGTAAACGAGGTACTTAAGGCAATCACCGCGCAGTACACGGCTGAAGAAAGCGTAACAAACAGAACACTCGTGTCAGATGGACTTATAAAAGGTCTTAACGAAAAACTTAATAATATAGGCCTTTACATAACCGATGTTAACATTATAAACTTTGATTTTTCCGAAGCATTTATAACGGCGATTGAAGAGAAACAGGTAGCACAACAGAAACTTCTTAAAGCCGAAACCGAAAAACAAACGGCAATTACAAACGCCGAGGCAGAGGCTGAAACCACCCGCATCAAAGCACAGGCAGAAGCCGATGCTAACAACAAAATAAAGGCATCGTTAAGTGAAGAGGTTATCCGTTCTAAGTTTTATGAAAAATGGGACGGCAAACTCCCACAGGCAATGGGCAGCGATTCAATCATAACAAGCATTGACGGTGCCGCTTCTGCAGAATAAATAATTTTTTATGACTCAAACAAAAAACAGTAGATACCGTTTGGTATCTACTGTTTTTCTTTTAATTTATGTGCCTTTTGGTTGACAACGGTTATTGCGAATGTTAAAATTAAAAAAACAAAAATTGGGAAGTGTTTTTATGTCAAAAAGAATTTTATTCCAAGGTGATTCCATAACCGATTGCGGTAGAAACAGAGAAAATTTATATTGCGTCGGAAACGGATATCCGCTACTTATTAAAGGTGTGTTAGGTCACGATTGCCCCGGTGAGTACGAGTTTATTAATAAGGGTATAAGCGGAAATCGAATAGTTGACCTCTACGCGCGTATAAAATCGGATTTTATTAACCTTAAGCCCGATTATGCAAGTATTTATATTGGTGTTAATGATACCTGGCACGAAATTGGAAGTCAGAACGGCGTTGATACCGAAAAATTTGAAAAATTTTATACAATGCTGCTTGACGAAATTTATGCCGCCTGTCCCGATATTAAACTTATAATTATCGCTCCTTATGTGCTTGAAGGTCCCGCAACCTGCAACACAGAGGAAATACCAGACCGTCTTGAGCGCTTTAGGACCGATGTTGCCGAAAAAGCAGCGGTAGCAAAGAAAATAGCCGATAAATACGGTTTGCCCTGTATTGAACTGCAAAAAGCGTTTGATGCTGCATGTGAAAAAGCAGAGCCGACATATTGGACATTTGACGGTGTTCACCCAACCTCCTGCGGACACGAGATTATAAAAAGGCTATGGCTTGCGACCTTTGAAACAATAATATAATAGGTGATATTATGCAGAAAAAAATCGCAGTTATAACAGGCGCCTCAAGCGGAATGGGAAGACTGTTTGCCGAAACCGTAGGAGAGTACGGTGCTTTTGACGAGGTTTGGGTGATTGCCCGCCGCCGCGAACGCCTCGAGGAATTAAAACTCGCATATCCTACACGCGCTATAGTACTTGATTTGTCAAAAGAAGAAAGTTATAAAGAGTACGCAAATCTTTTGGAGAGCGAAAACCCCGACATAACACTGCTCATAAACGCGAGTGGTTTTGGTAAATTTGAGGCAACTATTGATACACCCGTTTCCGATAATCTTAATATGGTCGACCTTAACTGCAAGGCAATAGTAGCCTTGTGTCAGTTAAGTGTGCCGTATATGAAGCGCGGTGCGCAGATTATAAATATCGCATCGGTTGCGGCGTTTCAGCCTGTGCCCTACATAAATGTATATAGCGCGACAAAAGCGTTTGTTCTTCATTACAGCCGCTCACTTAACCGCGAATTAAAGCGGTTGGGTATCTCTGTTTCGGCGGTCTGCCCGTTCTGGACAAAGACAGAATTTTTCGATAGAGCCATTAAAAAGAACAGCGATGCCGTAGTTAAAAAATATGTTGCTATGTACCGTCCGGAACAGATTGTATCGCGCACCTGGCGCGATGTAAAGCGCGGACGCGATGTTATACAGTTTGGCTTTATAGCAAGGGTGCAGACATTACTTGCAAAAATTTTACCGCACGGTTTTGTTATGTCGTTTTGGCAAAAACAGCAAAAACTCAAATAGAGGTGACGCGTATGTATATGAAGTTAAAAGATGGCAAATCCAAAGTTTTAACACTCAGTTATGATGACGGTGTAGTACAGGATATCAGACTCATCGCCATTATGGATAAGTGTGGCATTAAAGGCACCTTTAATATCAATTCCGGATCTTATCTCGCAGAAGATGCCGTGCGCGAAAAGTACTATGGCAGAATGAAACTCAGCGAAGCAAAAGAACTTTACATAGGTTCGGGACACGAGGTTGCCGTTCACGGATATACACATCCTTTCCTTGAAAAATTAAAACCCGAACAGGTAATTTGCGATGTTATGCGCGACCGACAGGATATTGAAAAACAGTACGGCGTTGTTACGCGCGGAATGGCATATCCTTTCGGCACATATAGTACAGAGGTTATAGAGTGCCTTAAAAAATGCGGTATATGTTATTCGAGAACGACAGCATCGACAGGAAAATTCGATTTTCCGCAGAATTGGCTTGCCCTTCATCCAACCTGTCACCATACCGATAAAAGACTTATGGAACTTGCCAAAAATTTTGCAGAAGCGGAAATCACGCGTGATGCGGATGCCAAAATGTTCTACCTTTGGGGACACAGTTATGAGTTTGATAACAACGATAATTGGAATGTAATAGAAGAATTTTGTGAGTATATCGGTGGCAGAGATGACATTTGGTATGCAACTAATATAGAGATTTATGATTATGTAAAAGCGTACGAATCGTTACAGGTGAGTTTAGACGAAACAATAGTACATAACCCATCGGCAATTGATGTATGGTTTGCCAAAAACAAGCAAATCTACTGCGTCCGCGCGGGTGAAACTGTGAGGGTGTAGAAGTGACTAAAAAAATATCCGTATTGCCGTTATTACTTGCATTTATATTGCTTTTTTCCGCCTGTACGGATTATGCGGTTCCCACAAGTAACAGAGACGGTTTTATAGCAACAGTAAACGATGTGCCCGAGTTTGACGGCGAAACACCCTATGTTGAGATTAACGGCGGTGTACCCACTTTCAAGGAAAGCCAAATGACCGAAAAATCGTATGAACGCTATTCTCCGCTTGATTTTTTGGGACGTTGCGGTGTTGCAGACGCCTGTGTCGGTGAGGATATAATGCCGACAGAAGAGCGCGGTGCTATCGGAATGGTAAAACCGTCAGGATGGCATACCGTAAAATATGATATTGTTGATGGCAAATATCTATATAACCGTTGCCACCTTATAGGCTATCAGTTAACGGGAGAAAACGCGAATGAGGAAAATCTTATAACAGGAACGCGTTATTTGAATGTTGACGGAATGTTGCCGTTTGAAAATATGGTTGCCGACTATGTAAAGGATACGGGCAACCATGTGCTTTACCGCGTAACCCCTGTGTATGACGGACTAAATCTTTTGGCGCACGGGGTGCAGATGGAGGCAAAATCGGTCGAGGATAACGGTAAAGGCGTACAGTTTAATGTTTATGTTTATAATAATCAGCCCGGTATTACAATAGATTATAAAACGGGCGAAAGTGCACTCGGGGATAAACTGCCGGTCAGTTCGGAAACGACAAGCACAGTTATATATGAATATGTTATAAACAAAAACACAAAGAAATTTCACAAAGCCGATTGCGAAAATGTAGCGGATATGAAACCGCAAAACAAAAAGATGTCAAACGACTCTAAAGAAACACTTATAGAAAACGGCTATTCACCCTGTAAAGCGTGTATAGGACAATAAAAAAACACCGTGTTAAACACGGTGTTTTTTTATATATTCTCTTGGTGATATGCCGAAATGCCGCTTGAACATTCGCGAGAAATTATATATGTCATTATATCCAACAGAGTTTGCGGCGGTGGAAACGCTTTGTCCGCCCTCGGTCATAAAAAATGCCGCTTGTGTCATTCGGTAATTGAAAAGATACTGTCCGGGAGAAAGCCCCGTTCTTTCCTTAAAGAGTGTGGAAAAATATGACCTGTCAAGCGAAAGCCGCTTGGCAATCGAAGAAACAGAAATATCTTGCATATATTCTGTGTGTATGGCGGAAAGCGCCATACTTATATAATCGTCATCGTGTTTTTGTGATTCACAAAGAAGAGAAAAAAGTTCCCAAAGCCTTGCCAAAAGAAAAGCGTTTTTTCCACCCGCCAGATTTTCACACTGTTTCATTCCTTCAAAAACGCCAAGCGCCTCAGGGCAGTAAACCGTATCGCTAAGCGAACAAGGCGGTTCGCCGTCACAGGTGAAAGCAATCCAAATATAACTCCAAGGGTTTAGGCGGTCTGCCTCATAATAGGTTTCAACAAAAGGCGGAATAACAAAAATTTCGCCGGGTTTCAGATTATATGTCTTGTCGCCGATTTTGAAAACACCAAATCCCGACTCAACAAAATGCAAAAGCCAGTAGGTCCGTACTGCAGGGCCGAAATGATGTGATTTCTCACAGTCTTCATAGCCGAAATCCGCTATATTAACGGCGGGAAAGTTGCTTTCTGTAAGCAAAACATTGTGAACCATAGCGCACCTCAAATCCAACAAAATGACAAATTATAACAACATTATACTATTAAAATCAACGCGCTGTCAATGTATAATAAGCAAAAAGGGGGAACGATTATGAAAATAACATTTATGGGTGCGGGTAGCACCGTTTTTGCAAGAAATGTAATAGGGGACTGTATGTGTGTAGAGTCACTTCGTGACAGCGTTTTTGCGCTTTATGATATTGATAAAGACCGTCTTGAAGAAAGTCGCGTTATATTAGAGGCGATGCGTGTCGCCAAGGGCGGATTCGGGAAAATCGAGTGTTATGTTGGCATAGAGCAAAGAAAAGATGCGCTTCGTGGCGCTAATTTTGTTGTCAACGCTATTCAGGTCGGTGGATATGACCCCTGTACAATAACCGATTTTGAAATACCTAAAAAATACGGTCTTCGTCAAACCATAGCAGATACTCTCGGTATCGGCGGTATAATGCGCGCCCTTAGAACTATTCCCGTTATGGAGGAGTTTGCGCACGAAATGGAAGAGGTCTGTCCGAATGCACTCTTCCTTAACTATACAAATCCAATGGCAATGCTCACAGGTTATATCCAAAGATATACGGGCGTAAATACAGTTGGACTTTGCCACAGTGTGCAGGTCTGCTCAAAAGACCTTCTGCAAATGTTGGGAATGGAGGATAAAATTGAGGGCAGACGCGAACTGATAGCGGGTATAAACCATATGGCGTGGCTTTTGGAAATCAAGGATAAAAACGGCAACGACCTGTACCCCGAGATTAAATCGCGCGTTGCAGAAAAAATGGCAGACCCCGAGTTTGCAAATAAGGTCCGCCTTGATTATATAAATCATTTCGGATATTATTGCACTGAATCGAGTGAGCACAATGCCGAATATAACCCGTTTTATATTAAAAGCAACTATCCCGAACTCATAAAACGCTATAACATTCCGCTTGATGAATATCCGCGCCGCTGTGTTTCGCAGATTGAGGCTTGGAAAGAGGAATATAAAGAGTTGCGAACAAGCGGTATAAAAGAGCATAACAGAAGCGAAGAATATGCCTCATATATTATGGAATCAATTGTCACAAACAACCCATTCAAAATCGGCGGTAATGTACTTAATACAAACGGACTTATAGACAACCTTCCGCGCGAAGCGTGTATAGAGGTGCCTTGTATGGTGGATGGACATGGAATAAATCCTTGCCGCGTTGGTGCACTGCCTGTGCAGTGTGCAGCGATGAATGTGACAAATATCAATGTTCAGTTGTTAACGATTGAGGCGGCGCACACTAAAAAGAAGGAGCATATATATCAGGCCGCAATGCTTGACCCGCACACCGCAAGTGAACTTGATATTGATAGCATAAAGAGAATGGTAGATGAACTCATAGAAACACACGGAACCTGGTTGCCTAAATATAACTGATAAAATAAAAAAGAGCCCAACGGGCTCTTTTTTATTTCATTAAAGCGTTGCCGCCATAACGGCTTTTATTTATATTCATCATCAATAAAAACTAAAATATCTTCAACTTTACAATGTAAAATATTACAAAGGTCATTAAGCGTTACTGTACTTATAGGACGGTTGTGCTTTAACCTATCAAGCAAACTACGGCTTACCCCATAATCGTTTATTAGTTTATAGGTCGAGACACCTTTTTCTTTTAACGTTTTATATAAGGGCTCATAAGAAATCATCATATCACCTCTTATATATTATGATAATTTCTGCTCTTTTACTTGACAATGCTCGACATACAGAGTATAATGTTTATGCTCTGTATATAGAGTATAAACATTTGGAGGTTATTATATGAAAAAGTTTTTATGTTTTTTGTTGGTTGCCGTTGTATGCTTTTGTTGTACGGGTTGTGGGGACAATACAAATGCGGCAAAAGGATTGGCAGAAGAATATGCAGTAGCGTATATGAGTGGCAATCTTACAAAAATTGCAGAATGCGGAATTATTGATTTAGAAGACTGTCTATCAGAAGGAAATTATACAGTTTTTACTCTTAAAGGTTATTTAAATTTTCAAAGTTCTACATATGAAAGAGAAATAGTATCTATTGAAGATTTGTATGTTGCATATGAAGACGCTACAAAAACTAATAATCCGGGCTTGAGCGTTACAGTTAACGAAAGCGAAGTGGCCAAGTGTGAAACGAGCACAACAGAAGCGATAATAAATGAAATTGAAACAAAATTCGGCGGGATTGTAGATACAGAAAATATAGATAATATATATGAGGCAAGTGTTTCCGTAACAATTAGTATGAATGCAGGTGCATTGGAAAAAGATTTGACCGTAAAAATAGTTGAAACAGGTGGGGAGTTAAAGGTATATTCGCCGCACATTCTTGAATTACTAGGTGGATTTAACTATTAAAAAGAAAGTAGGATATTATAAATGAAATATTGTCAAAAATGCGGAAAAGAATTATTAGATGAAGCCGTAATCTGTGTCGGTTGCGGTTGTCCAGTCGAAGTTATAATTGAAACAAAAAAAGAAATAGCTTCTGACGAAGATGTGTTTGAAAAGGTTAAAAAAGAAATTAACGGAAAAACAACATTTCCAATAATAGCTTTATGTTTATGGTTAGCATCTATCATATTGTTTTTATTCGTGCATACTGTAGTTGGTATTGTAATGTTATGTGTTGCTGCTGCACTCACATTTGTTATATCTATCAAAACGAATAAACTTTTTACCGATTTGGGAATTGAAAAAGCTAAGAAGCGTACATACGAATCAAAATTGCGTAAGAAATGCAAGACCTTAAAAGTTAATTTTATTGTAACAATAGTTATCGGTATTTCACTAATATTATTTGGAGTAGGAATTGGTGCAATAGATTCTTACAAAAGTTCTATCCCATCAAAATATGCACATATGTACAGTGGTGACTATGGACACGGTTTAGTACAACAGTTAGATGAAATAAAAGATATCCATGATTATGCAACCTATGATCAAAATTTGCATAACAACCTTGGGTGGTAGAGAATGAAATATTGTACGCACTGCGGAAAAGAACTCTTAAGCGAAACGGCATTTTGCCTAAACTGTGGTTGTGCAACACAAAAAAGTAGTTCTTTTGCGTTCCGTCAAGCAACTAATCTTGAAACCGAATCTAAACTTGCAACGTGGTCTAAAATTTTAGGTATTACAAGTTTTTTTGTCGGTTGGTTTGTTTTCGGAATGTTAGCGGTGATTTTAGCATATTTCAGCAAAAACGAAACTAATGGAAAGTTGTGTACCTCGGCAAATGTAGGATTAGTTTGTGGTTTAGTATCTACAATATTAAGTTTGATGATTGTGTTTAGCATTGTTGGATTTCTAATAGATGTACAGTTATTCTTAGAATCTATTATGAGTTTTTTTCAAAAAACCACTGAATTACTAAACTATTTACAGAGTTTAATAGAAACGATTTAAAGAAGGAAGTTTGTAAAATGAAATACTGTACACATTGCGGAAAAGAATTACTTGATGAAGCTGTAATTTGTGTTGGATGTGGTTGTGCGGTTGATGGACATAATACTCAAACGGCAAACGATATGTCGTTCAACGGCGCTACACTATTAAACACTTTATCTCAACGCCTTAACACAAACGGTATTATCTGGCTTGTAATAGGCGTATTACAAATTCTAGGCGGAATTTTTATTGATTGGTTTTTGCTAATAGTTGGTGTGCTCAATATCATTTCCTCCGTTCAGGATATGCAATACAGTAAAACATTATTAGAGAATCCAAGCGGAATTGTAGCAAAGTTTGAACCAATTACCTTACCTATAATAACATTGGTTTATAACCTTGTTATTGGCGGTGTAATAGGTGTTATCGGTTCTATATATTATTTCTTTGCCATAAGAAATTTTGTAATGGAAAACAAGCAGTTCTTCGCAAGTTTTGATACAGAGAATTAAAATAATACCCGACCAATCGGTCGGGTATTATTTATCACATAACAAAGAAAAGCATTCGTACTACCGGCTGTGGCGGTTCCAAGGTGGCAACCTTGGCCGTTTGGGGTGAGCGCAAAGAGATAAGCAAATTAAATTAGCACAGTTCTCGTTTTGACGATAGGCGTATCGGCAAAACGCAGTTGCAGAACATAATATTTGCTTTGTCGCGAGGGGAAATCGGAATTCCCCTTGAGTTTTTCTTTGCTTCCTTTCTGCAAACGGGCAGAAAGGAAGTGCCCCGCGGCATAAGCGGAAACAAATTCGTTGTTTTATAAAATAATAATGATTGCAAATAAAAAAGAGCCGAATTTTCGGCTCTTTTTATTTTATAGCGTTGCCGCCATAACGGCTTTTATGGTGTGCATACGGTTTTCGGCTTCCGGGAAGACAATTGATTTTTCACTCTCAAATACCTCGTCTGTAACCTCCATACAGTCTATGCCAAACTTGTCATAAATCTGTTTGCCAACCGTAGTTTTCAAATCGTGGAAAGCGGGTAGACAGTGCATAAAGCGGCATTTTTCTCCCGCCGCGTTCATAATATCCATTGTAACGCGGTAAGGGGAAAGTTCGCGTATGCGTTCTTCCCAAACGGCATCGGGCTCACCCATTGAAACCCATACATCTGTGTAAATAACATCGGCATCTTTTACAGCGTCAAGCGGGTTTTCGATAAACTCAAGCACTGCACCTGTCTCTTTGGCAATTTCCTGACATTTTTCAACAAGCGCTGCATCGGGGAAATATTTTTTGGGGGCACAGGCAACAAAATGCATTCCCATTTTAGCACATCCAACCATCAAAGAGTTACCCATATTGTAACGCGCGTCACCCATATAAACTAACTTTTTGCCTGTAAGTGTGCCAAACTGTTCACGAATTGTGAGAAAATCGGCAAGAATTTGTGTGGGATGAAATTCGTTTGTAAGTCCGTTCCAAACGGGAACACCCGCATAACGTGAAAGTTCTTCTACGATTTCCTGCCCGAAACCGCGGTACTCAATGCCGTCAAACATTCTGCCAAGAACACGCGCTGTATCAGCGATGCTCTCCTTTTTGCCAATTTGTGAGCCTGACGGGTCCAAATACACAGGGTGCATGCCAAGGTCGGCTGCCGCCACCTCAAACGCACAGCGTGTGCGTGTGCTTGTCTTTTCAAATACGAGCGCAATATTTTTGCCCTCGCACAAGCGGTGGGGAATACCTTGTTTCTTTTTTGCCTTTAATTCGGCAGATAAATTTAAAAGCCCTGTGATTTCTTCGGGTGTGAAATCAAGCAGCGTTAAAAAACTTTTACCTTTAAGTGATAACATAATAAAACTCCTATAAAACTTTCGCTAAGAAAGACTGCAAACGCTCACTTTTGGGATTAGTGAAAATATCCTCAGGAGAGCCTTCTTCGGCAATGATGCCGTCATCAAGGAACAAAACGCGGTTGGATACTTCACGCGCAAATCCCATTTCGTGTGTTACCACAACCATTGTCATACCCTCGTGTGCAAGTTCTTTCATAACGTCCAAAACTTCGCCAACCATCTCAGGGTCTAAAGCGCTTGTCGGCTCGTCAAAGAGCATAACGTCGGGCTCCATGCAAAGTGCGCGAACAATGGCAACACGCTGTTTTTGTCCGCCCGATAATTGGTTAGGGTAAGAATCGGCGCGGTCTTTAAGGCCCACGCGGTCCAAAAGTTCGAGTGCTTTATCTTCTGCTTCCTGTTTTGAAAGTCCCTTTAACATAATGGGTGCACAGGTCATATTCTGAAGCACCGACATATGCGGGAAAAGGTTGAACTGTTGGAAAACCATACCCATCTTTTGACGGTGTAGGTTCAGGTCAACCTTCTTGTCTGTGAGGTCGTTGCCTTCAAAAATGATAGAGCCGCCTGTTGGCTGTTCGAGAAGGTTAAGGCATCTTAAAAAGGTCGATTTGCCCGAACCTGAAGGTCCGATAACGCAGATAACGTCGCCTTTGTTGATATCAACGTTTACACCTTTGAGAACTTCGGTGCCTTCAAAGTTTTTTTGTAAATTTTTAACGCTTATCACTCTTAGCCAACCTCCTCTCTAAAAGACCTAACAGTTGTGTGAATAGTACAACCAATACAAGATACGTAATAGCAACCACCATAAGCGGATTAAAGGCATCGTGTGTGTTGTTGCGGATAAGGTTGCCTGCGCGTGTAATATCAACAACCGCAACGTAACCCGCAACCGACGTTTCCTTAAGCAGCGCTATAAACTCATTGCCGATGGCGGGCAAAATGTAACGAATGGCCTGCGGGAAGATAATCTTGCGCATAGTCTGAAGTTTAGACATACCAAGACTGCGTCCCGCTTCCATCTGTCCCTTGTCAACAGCGTTTATACCGCTGCGGATGAGTTCTGCCATATACGCACCCGAGTTGATACCAAAGGTGAGTATTGCTACAACAACACCCTCTGATGATGCGAGAATGAGAAAGTAGAATATGAGCAATAAAACAACAACAGGTATACCTCGTATAACGGTTGTGTATGTATCGCAGAGGATAGAAATGGGCTTAAGTGCCTTAACGTCCTCCGAAAAATATTTGGCAACCGCAATAATAGTACCGATAATGACACCAATTATCAGCGCGCCAAGGGTTATAATAGCGGTATTTTTAAAACCGTCTATAAGCATAGTATAGCGTTCTTTTTCAATAAAAGTGCTATAAAGTTGTTCGAACCAAGCGTTCAAAAAATCAATTCCTTTCAAGTTTTGTCCGTGTTTATTTAAGCGGAAAAAGGGAAGTGATAAAACACTTCCCTTGTGATATTTATCTTACTTTGTTTCGGGTGATGTGTAGGGTGCTTCGAACTTGTCAAAGATTCCCTTAACTGTGCCGTCTTTTACAAGTTTTGCAAGGATGCCGTTGATTTCTTCAACAAGGTCTTCACTACCGAAAGCAAAAGCAAAAGCGTAGGGCTCTGTGGTCATTGCTTCTTCAAGGATAACAAGTTTCTTTTCTGCTGTTGCGTTATATGTTTCAACCATTTCAGCGGCGGTCAGGTCGTCAATAACCCAAGCATCAACCTTGCCTGTGGTGAGAGCAGCTTCTGCGTCACTGTTTGCAGCATAAGCCGAAACATCATATCCTTCGCCCATACAATACTCCTCTGCAGTAGTAGCGGTCTGAACAGAAAGTTTTTTACCGGTCAAATCAGCCTTTGTCTTTATCGGGCTATCCTCAAGAACAACGATTGCCTGTGCTGCAAGGCAGTAGGGGTCGGTGAAGAGAGTGTTTTTCTCACGAGCGGGTGTAACCGAAATGCCCGAAACACCAACGTCAAACTTACCAGCCTGAACACCGGGAAGAACAGATTCAAAGTCCATCTGCTCAATCTTGAGTTCAACTCCGAGTTCTTTAGCGATAAGGTTCATAACATCAACTTCGATACCAACAACATCTGTTCCGTCAAGACTCTCGAAGGGAGGGAAGTCGGGGCTTGTAGCCATTGTGAGAACACCTGCTTCTTTAACCTCTGCAAGTGTCTTGCCTTTTTCACCGCATCCTGTGAGGCAGCAAAGCATAAGGAGAGTTGCTAAAACTAGTGCTAAAATCTTTTTCATAATAATCATAACCTTTCATTTTTTATAAATTTAATAATTTTTTCTCAATATATTCAATCTGTGCATTGACAGATGAAACCGAAGTTCCGCCCTCACTTATGCGCTTTTCAACGCAAGTCTTAAGGGCTATGTCGTTATACAAATCATCCTCAAATAAATCGGAGAAAGTTTTGTATGTTTCAAGCGGAAGATTTTCAAGCACGGTGTTATTGCTAATACATAGTGCCACAATCTCGCCCGAAATTTTGTAAGCACTGCGGAAAGGCAGTCCCTTTTTAACAAGGTAGTCCGCAAGGTCGGTGGCATTTATGAAACCTTTTTGTGCGGCGGCTAACATATTATCCTTGTTAGCACACATTGTTTCAATCATACCGGTAAAGACCTTAAGACACATCTTAACGGTGTCACAAGCGTCAAACACGCCCTCTTTATCCTCTTGCATATCCTTGTTGTATGCCAGGGGCAAACCTTTGAGGGTTGTAAGCAGCGCAATTAAGTCGCCGTAAACCCTGCCGGTTTTACCCCTTACAAGTTCTGCCATATCCGGATTTTTCTTCTGCGGCATAATGGAAGAACCTGTTGTGTACGCATCCGAAAGTTCAATAAATTTGAATTCCCAACTTGAAAAAAGAATAATTTCTTCAGCGAATCGAGAGAGGTGCATCATAAGTATTGAGATATCGGATAGCAGTTCCACACAAAAATCACGGTCCGAAACACCATCTAAACTATTAAGACAGATGTCCTGAAAGCCGAGCGAGTCGGCCTCATATCGTCGGTCGGTCTGATATGTCGTTCCCGCAAGGGCGCAACAGCCGATGGGGGAGATGTTCATACGCCTCTTGCAGTCGGCAATTCGGTCACAGTCACGCAAAAGCATCATAGCATACGCCAAAAGGTGATGCGCAAATGTGATAGGTTGTGCGCGTTGCAAGTGGGTGTAACCCGGCATAATCGTTTCCTTGTGATTTTCTGCCTGTGTTTTCAGAGCAGATATTAATTTTTTAATAAGTGCCGTAATTTCTTCACATTCATCTCGCAGATACATTCGTATATCGAGTGCTACCTGGTCGTTTCGGCTTCGCGCGGTGTGCAGTTTCTTGCCAACATCGCCAAGTCTTTCGGTGAGCACCTGTTCGACAAACATGTGTATGTCTTCACATTCCATATCAATCGGCAATTTACCCGATTCAATGTCATCTAAAATGTCTGATAGTCCGTCAATCAGCATTTTTGCATCGGTGTCGGATATTATTTTCTGTGCCGAGAGCATAGCCGCGTGTGCCATGCTACCCTTAATATCCTGTTTGTACATTCGGCTGTCGAACGAAATGGAAGAGTTGAAATCATCGGCTATTTTTTCGGTAGCGCCGCTTGTGCGACCTGCCCACATTTTAGCCATTTTTTTCACCTTACTTGCCGTCAACAATAGCCTTAACTTTAATCGGCAGTCCGTAGAGATTGATAAATCCTGCGGAATCGCGCTGGTCGTAGTCACTCTCGCCGAAAGTGGCAATTTCTTCACTGTAGAGTGAATAGGGACTCCAAACACCTGCGTTAATCATATTGCCCTTGTAAAGTTTAAGTCTTACTTTACCTGTGACCGTTTCCTGTGTCTTGTCAACGAAAGCAGAAAGTGCTTCACGCAGAGGTGTGAACCACTGACCGTTATAAACGAGTTCGGCAAAGGTGATGGAAAGTTTCTGTTTTTCGTGAAGAGTCATCTTGTCAAGGCAGATGCTCTCAAGCACCGAGTGTGCCTTGTAAAGAATAGTACCACCGGGGGTTTCATAAACGCCGCGGCATTTCATACCAACAAGACGGTTTTCAACGATGTCAATAATACCAATACCGTTTGCACCGCCAAGTTCGTTGAGTTTAAGAATAATTTCTTTTGCGGTCATCTTTACGCCGTCAAGCGCTGTGGGGATGCCTTTTTCAAACTCAAGTTCAACATAGGTCGGCTTGTCGGGCGCGGCAATTGGGGAAACGCCCATCTCAAGAAAACCGGGTTTTTCGTATTGCGGCTCGTTACCGGTATCTTCAAGGTCCATACCTTCGTGCGATAAGTGCCAAAGGTTTTTATCCTTGGAATAGTTGGTCTCGCGGTTAATCTTGAGAGGAATATTGTGCGCTTCGGCATATTCAATCTCTTCTTCACGAGACTTTATGTCCCACTCTCTCCACGGTGCGATAATCGGCATATTGGGTGCAAAGTGTTTAATAGCAAGTTCAAAACGAACCTGGTCGTTACCTTTACCTGTACAGCCGTGAACAATAGCGTCTGCTCCCTCTTTTATCGCAATCTCAACAAGTCCTTTTGCAATACAGGGACGAGCATGGCTTGTGCCAAGCAGATAATCTTCATAAACAGCACCCGCCTTCATGGTGGGAATTATGTATTCATCAACATACTCATCGGTCTGGTCAAGTACATAAAGTTTAGATGCACCTGTTTTAAGTGCCTTTTCTTCAAGACCTTCAAGTTCGTCTGCCTGACCGACATTGCCCGAAACGGCAACAACTTCACAGTTGTTGTAGTTTTCCTTAAGCCAAGGAATGATGATTGATGTATCAAGTCCGCCCGAATAGGCGAGAACAACCTTTTTGATGTTTTCCTTATTCATTAAAAGGACCTCCAAAAACATTTTCAAGTACGCGGTTTATTATATTACGCCAAAGTGCCGATGTCAACACTTTTTGCATATTTATTCTGTAAAAATTCAAATATTTCGCTAAAAAAATAAAAATTATGCAAAAAATTCATAATTTTACGCATAATTTGCATAAAAATCGATTTATGCAAAAAATAATGCACGGATGAAATCCGTGCATTATCCTAATCTTTATTTTCGGACTCGCTCAAAAAAGTAATGTCAATATCGCCGTTTTCAGAGCGGAGATTGAGTTGTTTGGCTCCTTGTGTGGCTGTGTTTCCAAGATTACATTTGCCGTTTGTTGAAACACAGTTGAAAGAAAAATCACTTTCCTCACCGATTACGCTTCCGCGAATGTCACCATTTTCGGTTATGATGGTAGCGCCAACCGAAAACTCAACACTGCTGAGTTCAATGTTGCCGTTTTCATTTTCGGCAAAAATGGTATTTTTGGCTTTGGTATTAACAAGTGCTGTAAATCCGTTTTCATTTTCGGTGTAAATTTCACTTGCAGTTACCGCCTGTGCAAACAGTCTGCCGTTCTCGCACGACAGTTTTGCAGTGCCGTCAACCTGTGTTTCATAAAGTTCAATATTTCCGTTTTCTGTGTCAATGTCAAGGTTGCCAAGAACGCTTGATTCATAAATGCGAACAAATCCGTTTTCGGCTTCTGCTTTTATGCTGCCCATAGAAATACCTTCGGCTATTGTGTTGCCGTTTTGGTTTTCTATAATCATCTTGCCTTCATATTTTTCGGGAACTTCAATGGTGAGAATGGGTGTGCTGACCGAAAAAGTAAGCAGATTATTAAAAAGTCCTGCCACTTTGTTTTTTCTTATGGAAAGCGAACCATCTGCAAGTTTTCCTATGCTGTAGGTTTTGTTTCCGTTTTCGTAATATTTAATGTTAATTTTCTTGTCAGAGGACGGCAAAATATTTATGGTTGCATCAATTTCCTCCACAACAATAGAGGAAACATTGCCATCAAGCGAATAACTTTTTTCTATGTATGCGGGTTCGGTATCAAAGTTCATAATATTGAAACCCATCATGGCGAAACCGATACCGAAAATTATTATACCTATAAAAAGAAAAATAGAAGCGGTTATATAAATTTTTCCGTATTTCATACAGCCAGTGCCTCCTTTGCGAGAAGTGCGCGTACCTTGGCTTTAATAAATGCAGTAAAGGTAACACACAGGCGGTTTACGATGCGAGTAGGTCCCCAAAGCAAGAACATTACAGAAAACAAAACCGTTCCTGCGCCGATAATGCAAAGACCGACAGGCACAGTGCGGATAAAGCACATAGCAATACCCGATAAAATAGAAGCCACACCGCTAATGCCAACGGCGGCAACAAGTGCATAAAGCGCAACAGAGGCAACCCAAAAGATGCCAACAGCGATAAAACAAATCGCACTCAAAAGTCCGGAAGAAACTATGCGCATAAATGTCGGCATAGATTTGATTTTACGGGATATGCGGTGGCTTTGCTTTTTGTAAGCAAAATTAATCTGTTTAAGCGCCGCTTCTTCAACACTACCCATAGCGGCAACGGCATCAGTTTCGCTCATACCGCATTCCATACGGCCGTCAATACAACCGCTGTAGTACTGTCGGGCGTTTTCAATTTTTTCCTGTGGCAGATGGCAGAGCCTATTGCAAAGCGCATCTAAAAATTCTGCTTTATACATAACGCCACCCCTTTCTATTGAAAATTATGACACGCGAAAGCATTTTTGTCAAGTTAATTAACTTGACGGATGGAGAGAGAACAGTTAAAATTAGATAAAAAGGTGGTGGGAATATGATTTATTTAGGACTCAAAAAGTGCGGCGAAACGGCAGAAGAAATGCACAAAACAGGGGAAACCCTTCGCGATTATATGATGGAAAAACTCTGTGAAAATTATAATCCCACAAGCATCACCTACACGAAAAAGGGAAAACCGATTTATAAAGATATCGGCTTTTCGGTTTCACATTCGGGTGGCGCCGCGGCGGTTGCCGTTAATGTGGGAAAAGCCAAAAAAGATATAAACGAAGATTGGCAAATGTTTGTAGGCGGCGAGGGTTTTTCGGTCGGCGTGGATATAGAGCCGATAGACAGAAAGGTTAATGTGTCGGCAATAAAAAATCGCTTTTTATCTATGAAAGAACGCGAATATGTGGGCGAAGAAAATATTCGGTTTTTAGAAATCTGGACCAAAAAAGAAAGTATATGCAAACTAACCGGCGAGGGTGTATCCGCTATGGAGCATCTTTGCACATTTGAATCTTATAGTAATATATGTACGGAAACAAAACGCTTTTTTGTGGATGGCAGAGAGTATGTAGTGTCGGTTTCTTATTACAAAACACTTGATTAAAATGTGAAAATATAGTAATATATATGTATGTATGTGAAAGGAGAGATGGCTTTGGACGAGCAAAAAATCAAGTCAGCGTTCGCGCAGAAACTAACGCACTACCGCAAAAGCGCAGGACTTACACAGTCGCAACTCGCAGAAAAACTAAACTATTCGGACAAAGCGGTTTCCAAATGGGAACGGGGCGAATCGGTGCCCGACATCTTTGTCCTGTCACAGATAGCAGAACTTTTCTCCGTCAGGGTTGACGACCTTGTGAACGAAAAAGTTCCCGAAAGACCGATTGACATTGTGCGAAATCATAAACTCATAACGCTGATTTCAGTAGGGCTTGTTTTCTTTGTCGCGGCAATCGTTTTTGCAACTTTAAGTGTTGTGAATTTCACAGGAATTCCACTATGGTACTGTTTTGTTTATGCGTTGCCTGTTGCCTCTATCGTGCTTATCGTCTTTACATCTATGTGGTGGGGTAAGGCAAAACTTGCATTTTCCATTTCGGCGCTTTTGTGGACCTTGTTGCTGTCATTTATACTAACATTTGATACGCTAAAAGCCGCCACCTATGTTTTCGCGGTTGTAATAATGCAGATAATCGTAATCCTTTTCTTTATGATAAGGTTCAAGCGCAATAAAAAGTAAAATTCCAAACGGTTTTCCGTTTGGAATTTTTTTCTTGACAAAAATATACTGTTGTTGTACTATTGTATTAGTACAGTAATACAAGAAAGGAGAAAAAATGTGGCTTGGCAGTTTGATGAACATACCCCCGTCTATCTTCAGATAGCAAACCGTCTGCGTGATGAGATAATTAAGGGCAACTATAAAAAGGGAAGCCAAATTCCTACGGTGCGCCAGTTGGCACTTATCGCGGCGGTAAACCCTAATACCGTGCAACGCGCTTTAACAGAACTTGAAAATGAGGGGCTTTTGTGCGCTAAGGGCACACAAGGCCGTTTTGTAACAGATGATGACGATACACTGCGCGATGCTGCAAATGAGGCGGCGAGGCTGCTTGTGCGCGATTTTGTAAAGAAGGCAGAAAATCTTGCAATCAGCCGTGAACGGCTTATAGAAATGTTAAAGGAGGACAGCGTGTTATGAGTATACTTGAATGTAAAAATCTTTATAAAGAGTATAAAAAGGGCGTAGGCGTACTTAATGGTATGAATTTTACAATCGAAAAAGGTAAAATTGTCGGGCTCTTGGGCCCTAACGGTTGCGGAAAATCCACTCTAATTAAAATCATAGCGGGTGTTTTACAGGCAACTGCGGGTGAGGTGCTGGTGGACGGACACGAAATAGGTGACCAAAGCAAAGCGCTTGTATCCTATCTGCCCGAACGCACATATTTTAATTCATATATGCAGGTTTCGGAACTTGTACAGTATTTTTCGGAGTTTTATAAAGATTTCAACGCAGAAAAGGCATACAATCTACTGTCCGACCTTGGAATTAACCCGACTGCAAAGTTAAAATCGCTCTCGAAGGGCACAAAGGAAAAGGTGCAGTTAATTCTTGTAATGTCGCGAGATGCTAAACTTTATCTGCTTGACGAGCCGATTGCGGGTGTAGACCCTGCGGCGCGCGAGTATATTTTAAGTACCATTGTTGGCAACTATAACCCTGATTCTACCATAATAATAACAACACACCTGATTTCAGATGTTGAACAGGTGCTTGATGAATATGTCTTTTTGGGATACGGCGGAAAAATCTTACAGCAAGGCACCGTAGATGAGGCAAGAGAACAAAGCGGAATGTCGCTTGATTCGATGTTTAAGGAGGTTTTCAGATGTTCGCAAAACTATTAAAATATGACCTTCGCGCCGTTTTTAAGCATTGGTGGATTGCGGCGGCGGTATCGGTGCTTGTGTCGGCTTTGGGCGGCGTGTGTATAAGTATTGCAAATGTTAGTTATACAAGTTACGATGCATTGCAGACGATTGCCATTCTCGGTATAGTGCTGTCGGTAATCGGTATAGTACTTTTCTATGTTTTAAGCGAACTGCTTGTGCTTATTCGTTATTATAAAAACTTCTATTCGGATGAGGGATATCTAACATTCACTTTACCCGTCAGTAAAGCAAGTCTTCTTAATTCAAAACTCTTAATGTCGATTATAGTTTTCGTAGTATCAACGGTTGTCTTATTCCTGGATATTGGCATTATGCTGATGGTAGGCTATGCAGACGAAATTTTCAAGCCATTTTTCTGGGAGCAGACATTCGCCGTAATTGCCGATATTATAAGGGTGCTCGGCGGATATACTGCAGTTTATATAATAGAGGGGCTAATAGCGCTTTTAGTACTTTGGATATTTACCGCACTTGCAATTTTCCTCTGTATTACGGTAGCCTCAATGCTTGTGCACAAACACAAGGTTTTAGCGGCGGTGGGAATATACTATATTGCAACGGGCGTTATATCGGGACTGATTGAAGTGCTTATTCTTCGTTTTAGTTTCTATCATATAATAGAAAAAATCGTGGAACTCCAAAGGGTGCCGTGTCTTAATTCGGTAGCATTTTTGTTGCTCGGCGGTATAGCCGTAGCGGGTATAGCCTCAGCACTGCTTTATATGCTGCATGTGTGGCTTCTTGAACGCAAACTTAATTTGGAATAGGGGGTAGAGAAAATGAAAAAAATATTAGCAATATTTATAACCGTTTTAACCCTCTGCCTGTGTCTTTCGTCAGTAGCCTCGGCGGGAAGTTGGGAATATAAAGAAAGTTTCAAGACTCCCATAATAATGGAAAACGCAGAAACCATTCTCTATCAGGGCAAAACCTATAAACCCATAAGAAACACAAACTTTGCGTTTTCAGTCGGTGAAATAAACTACATCAGCACTAAGTTTTTCGATAGCGAAACCGAAGGAATGTATAGTTATTTTGATGTTTCTGTCAACGAAAAATACGATTATGTAATGCGTGTAAACACCGCTCTTCGTAATGGTTACGATTATTCGGGTTTTTATGTTGAAGAAACCCACTATGATGCGATAGAGAAATTTGTAAACGATAACGGAATTGACACTGCGCACAGTTTTTGCACCCATAGTGATTATGAGTTCGAATATGAAATAACCCGCGAACAATTTTCAAAATGGCTTGGTAGCGGTGTGACGGCGGTTGTATCTGCCAACGGATTTTCATATTGCGAACATCTCCCTATTTATAAAACCGATGAAAAAGGCGGTATGCACAAGCAAATAGGAATGATTTTGCGACAGGTAAACGAAAATGCTCCCGATGATTACACCCTTATATACTACCCCGAATATGAGCGCAACTGTTTCTATGCGGACGGTAGTTTTGCAATAGACAGTCCAGAAATTGAAGTAACGCTTTACCATCTCACCGATGAAAAACTTATAAATGATTTGAGCGAATTTTATAACACCGTTCCAAAAGAAGAACTCGATTGGATAATAGACGATAGAGAACCGTCACTTAGAGTTATATTTGCAATATCGCTCTTCCTTTTCGGCATAGTGCCGTTAGCACTTATAATTCTCTCTATAGTCTTCATAATTAAAAAGGTGAGAAAACCGTACTTTAACTGTTATATTATTTTGGCGGTTTTAAGCGCAATTGTGATAATAAGTTTTATTGTTGTATCGATTATACTAATATGAAAAAACCCTTGTGCTTTCGAGCACAAGGGTTTTTCTTTTATAAAATCAGTTGGTAAGATAATATCTGACAAGCGACTGCAACAGTGTGTCGCGGTCAATTCGTCTTATAAGACTGCGTGCATTGTTGTGCGTTGTGATATAAGTGGGGTCTTCGGACAGAATATATCCCACAATCTGATTTATCGGATTGTAGCCCTTTTCCTTAAGCGCGTCATAAACGGCGGTAAGAACACGGCGGATTTCCTGCTCCTGCTCATTACCAAGAGAAAAAGTCATAGTCTTGTCATTCATAATAAACACCTCGCAATTAAATTCTATAATAAAACTTGATATTATGCAAGTACCAAAATATGAAGATTATCTTAAATTTAGGTTATCTACGCAATTCTGCGCCGATTTCCTCTAATTTTTTGATAATTTTCTGTGCCACGCGCTCAATTTCTTCCTCTGTAAGAGTAGATTCTTTTGAACGCAGAGTTGCACTGTAAGCGATGCTCTTTTTGCCTTCGGGAATCTGACTGCCAACATAAACATCAAAGAGTTTAACATCTTCACACAGTTTTCCTGCGGCGGCGCGGATGGTTGCCTCAATCGTACCTGCGGGTAGGTCAATATCGCAAAGGAGAGCAAAATCGCGGCTAACAGCGGGGAAGCGGGGAAGCGGTTTGTAAACAACCTTTTCCTTTTCAACATTCTGTAATTTATCAAGCCAGATTTCAGCAATATATGTGCGTTTGGCGCACGAGAAACTGTCGGCAGTTTCGGGGTGGAGTTCGCCAAACACCGCAACGGCTGTATCACCGAGCATAGCATAAGCCTGTCTGCCGGGGTGGAGATAGGGTTCGCTGCTACGCGCGTAGGTAACATTGGCAGAAAGTTCTGCCATAAGTTGCTCAATAACGCCTTTGAGTGTGAAGAAATCTTCCGTTTCGCCATACATACCGATAGACATTGTCGGCAGTTCAAGAGGTTGTTCGGTTATAGGCAAATCTTTGGGAACAAAGCGTTTGCTGATTTCGAAAAGTCGCGCAGACGGTATTTTGCGGTTATAGTTGGTTGAAAGCACAGACAGCATACTTGTTGTAAGTTGTGTGCGCATTGTAGAATATTCGTCACCTAGCGGGTTGAGAATATTTACAGTCTGCATACGCCAGTCATCTGCGGGAAGTTTTAGAGCGGCGGTTGCCTTGCTGCCGATGAATGAGTATGTCATAATTTCATACGCGCCACCCGCAACCATAACGGTTTTAATGCGGTTTTCTAAAAGACGCTGCGGCATAAGTCTTCCGCGTGTGATTTCGCCGCGGATAGCGGTGCCTTTTATGTGGTGGTAGCCGTAAATTCGCATAATTTCTTCTGCGAGGTCGGCTCTGCCCTCAATATCGCTGCGGATAGAGGGGATGCGGCAGGTAAGCGTACCGTTTTCAAGCGTTGGCGAAAGACCAAGACTGCCTAGAATTGAAAGCATAGTGTCTTCGGGAACTGTGAGTCCCAAAAGCGCGTTGATACTATCTGTGGTAACGGTCAAAATCTTGTCTTCCGGTAAACCTTCGTTGCGGTCAAGTACGCCGTCAATAACGTCACCTGCATCAAGTTCGCATATAAGTGCGAGTGCGCGGTCCATAGCGTATGCGGTATTAACAATGTCAACTCCGCGCTCAAAACGACCGCTTGCCTCGGTGCGAATACCAAGTTTTCTGCCTGTTTTACGAATATTGTCGCGTTTGAATTTAGCGGATTCAAGGAAGAGATTTTTGGTGTCGTCCTCAATTTCGCTTTCAATACCGCCCATGATACCTGCAAGACAGGAGGGCTTTTCGCCGTCTGCAATAACAAGCATCTCGGGTGTGAGATTATGTTCTTTTTCGTCAAGCGTTGTAATGCTCTCGTTTTCTTTTGCGTTGCGGACAATGATGTGTTTGCCCGTGAGTTCATCATAGTTAAAGGCATGCATCGGCTGTCCCGTTTCAAGCATTACAAAGTTTGTAATGTCAACAATGTTGTTAATGGGACGCATACCCGAAGCATTAAGACAGTGTTTAAGCCAGCGCGGAGACTCTTTAATGCGAAGATTTTTAACAAATCTGCCAACATAGCGGGGGCAAAGGTCGTAGTTTTCAACATCAACTTTTATATAATCATTTATATCTCCGCCACAGGTTTTATATTCGGTAGACGGAGCCTTGAAAGGAGCGCCCAAAACAACGCTGATTTCTTTTGCAACGCCCAAAATGCAGTTGCAGTCGGGGCGGTTTGCGGTAATCTTGAAATCAATTACATAGTCAAAAAGGTCTAAAACCTCGCGCATATCGGTACCCGCGGGGTAGCGGTCATCCATAATCATAATGCCGTCAACCTCTGCGCCCTTGTAGTCGCAGTCTTTAAGGTTGAGTTCGCCGCCCGAACACAGCATACCAACCGACTCAACACCACGAAGTTTCCCCTTCTTTATATGGGTGCCGTCAGGCAGATAAGAATCGTGCAAAGCGGCGGGAACAAAAGCGCCCTCGAAAACATTTTGTGCGCCGGTTACAATCTGCTGTACCTCGCTTCCAACATTAACCTCGCAAATCTGCAGATGGTCGGAATCGGGGTGGGGTGTGATTTTCAGAATTTGTCCTACAACAACATTTTTAAGACTTGCAGAAAGGTCAATAATCTCCTCAACCTCAAATCCTGCAAGTACCATACGGTCGCAAAGTTCTTCTACAGGAACATTTATATCAACATAATTTTTAAGTTGGTTTAATGATATCTTCATAATTTATTCCCCCCTTAAAACTGTTCAAGGAAGCGCATATCGTCCTCAAACAAAAGGCGGATATCGCTTATTTTATAGCGTGTTGTGGTAAGGCGGTCAAGACCGATACCGAAAGCAAAGCCCGAATAAACTTCAGGGTCTATGTCACAGGCACGAAGTACATTTGGGTGTACCATTCCCGCGCCCAAAATTTCAATCCAGCCCGTACCCTTGCAAACACGGCAACCCTTACCGCCACATTCAGAGCAGGAAACATCAACCTCAACGCTCGGTTCTGTGAACGGGAAGAAGGAGGGACGGAATTTAACCTTGGTATCATTTCCGTAAATTTCGTGTGCAAACTGTTCAAGAACACCCAAAAGGTCACACATTGTAACACCCTTGTCAACAACAAGTCCCTCCATCTGATGGAAAACAGGGGAGTGTGTTGCGTCAACCTCGTCAGCGCGGAAAACGCGTCCCGGGCAGACAATGCGGATGGGAGGTTTGCGAGTCTTCATTGTTCTGATTTGCGCTGCCGATGTCTGTGTGCGCAATAAAAGATTATCGCTCAAATAGAATGTGTCCTGCATATCTCTTGCGGGATGGTCGGCAGGAACATTGAGAGCCTCAAAGTTATAGTAATCGGTCTCAACCTCGGGGCCGTCAACAACATCAAATCCCATAGACTGAAAGATGTCAATCATATCGTTAAGTACGGTGTTAATCGGGTGTAAACCACCGATTTTTTTAGCCTTGCCGGGCATAGTTATGTCAAGTTTTTCGGCGGCTAACTTCTGGTTTAATGCGTCTGCTTCAAGGCGCTTTTTAGCATCCGATATAGCGGCGTCAATATCACTTCTTACCTCGTTTGCAAGTTGTCCGATAACGGGGCGTTCCTCAGCCGAAAGGCTGCCCAACTGTTTGAGGATGGACGATACTTCGCCTTTTTTACCTAAAAACTTAACGCGAAGTTCCTCTATGTCAGAGAGTGCTGCCGCCGCTTTAATGGCAACAAGCGCATCTTCGCGAATTTTACTTAGTTGTTCTCTCATTTTTTACCTCCAAAATCACAGGTATTTAATATTTCCTTGCCGTGAAATGCCGAAAACTCGGTTTCGGGGAACGCGGCAGAAAGCATATTTTTAATCGGCTCTACAATAATATCCTCTGTGTTAAAGTGACCGCAATCAAAAAGGGATAAATTATTATCGTGTGCAAAAACAAATTGCGAATGTTTAACATCGGATGTCACAAAAGCATCACAATTTGCGTCTATTACAGCCGAAAGCATACTACCGCCCGAGCCCGAGCATACTGCGGCGGTTTTAATCTCCCGTCCGCCGTCCGTAAAACGAATGGGCATTTTGAAAAGCGTTTCACAGCGTTTTGCCAGTTCTTTTGCGGATACGGGTGTATCTAAAACACCTTTTCGGATTACAAATCCGTCACAATTAAGCGGCTCTGTGTTTTTAAGTGATAGCATTTCACACAGTTTGTCATTGATGCCGCCTTTTCCCATATCAACATTGGTGTGGGCGGAAATAACGCTGATACCATTTTTTATACAAAAGTGTATAACACTATCGGATAACACCTGTTTTAAGGGCTCAAAAATCACAGGATGGTGTGTGACGATTAAGTTGGCACCAATTTCTTTTGCTTTCTCTGCGGCGCTTTTTGTGCAGTCAAGTGTCACAAGCACCCGACTAACAGGCGTATTCATATCGCCTATAAGCAAACCAACATTGTCATACTCTGCCGCGCTGTCAAAGGGGAAAAGCGTGTCAATGTAGCGGTAAACATCATAAACGGTCATAATATTACCTCGCCTTAAATGAGTCTTTAAGAGCAACCGTACGGTTAATTATAATATTGTCGGGTGTGGAATCCTTGTCAATGCAGAAATAGCCCTGACGCATAAACTGGAATCTTTGGAGCGGTTTTGCGTTTTGCAAATCTGCTTCAAGCATACAACCTGTAAGGGTGGTTAAAGAATCGGGGTTTAGATTGTCTGCGAAACTTGAAACGCCCTCTTCGTCAGACGGGTTGGAAACATTGAAAAGACGGTCGTAAAGGCGGATAGTAGCGGGTACAGCGTGGTTTGCAGAAACCCAGTGAAGTGTGCCTTTAACCTTTCTTCCGTCAGGTGTCTCGCCGCCAAAACTTTCAGGGTCATAGGTGCAGTGAACAACGGTTATGTTGCCGTTTTCATCTGTTTCGTGCGATGCGTATTTAACATAATAAGCACCCTTTAAGCGCACCTCTTTTTCAGGGCACAAACGGAAATATTTCCCAACAGGATTCAGCATAAAGTCATCCTGTTCAATGTAAACCTCGCGCGTAAATGCAACTTTCTTCTTGCCAAGTTCGGGTTTATTGGGGTTAATATCAACCTCGATATATTCCACCTTGTCTTCGGGGTAGTTATCAATAACTACTTTTAATGGGCGCAAAACAGCCATTGCTCTGTCGGCGTGTTCGTTAAGATAATCGCGTACGCAGGATTCAAGCAGCGCATAGTCAATAACGCTGTTTGCCTTAGAAACGCCAATCTTGTCAACAAAGGCGCGTATTGCCTCTGCAGGATAACCGCGGCGGCGCATACCGCAAAGGGTTGCCATTCGCGGGTCGTCCCAACCCGATACTAATTTATCGGTAACAAGTTTTAAGCACTTTCTTTTGCTTGTAAGCGTGTAGTTTAAGTTCATTCGCGCAAATTCAATCTGTCTGGGCGGTGTGGGAATATTCAGCACCTCCAAGAACCAGTTGTAAAGCGGACGGTGATTTTCAAACTCCAAAGAACAAAGCGAGTGTGTAACACCCTCACGCGCGTCGGAAAGCGGATGTGCAAAATCGTACATCGGGTATACACACCACTTGTCGCCTGTGCGGTGGTGGTGGGCTTTCATAACGCGGTATATAACGGGGTCGCGCATATTCATATTGGGCGATGCCATATCAATTTTGGCACGAAGCACTAAACTGCCGTTCTCGAATTCACCCTCGGTCATTCTGCGGAAAAGGTCGCGAGTTTCGGCTACAGGGCGGTTGCGGTAGGGGCTTTCTTTACCCGCTTCGGTAAGAGTACCGCGGTATTCGCGAATTTCGTCTGCCGAAAGTTCGTCAACATACGCAAGTCCTAAATCAATAAGTTTTAGCGCACATTCATAGATATAATCAAAATAATCCGATGCGTAAAAAACATTGTCCCACTTAAAGCCAAGCCATTCAATGTCTTCTTTTATAGCATCAACATATTCAACATCTTCTTTGGTGGGGTTGGTGTCGTCAAGGCGCAAATTACAGGTGCCGCCGTATTTTTCGGCAGTACCAAAATCAATGCAGATAGCCTTGGCATGACCAATGTGAAGATATCCGTTAGGCTCAGGTGGGAAACGCGTCTGAACCTTACTGTATACGCCGTCTGCAAGGTCAGTGTCAACGGCGTCAAATATAAAGTTAGAGGGGGTAGTGTTCAAAATTTCATCCATTTTTATTTGTCCTCCAAAAAGTCTGCTGCGGCAGAAAGCCTTTCAATGCATTTATCGTAGCCCAAAACATTCATAATACTACAAAGGTCGGGCGTTTGTTGTCTGCCTGTAAGGGCTATGCGGATAATGGTACTCGCGTCACCCGGGTTACCCCTGTAGGCTTCGGGGTTTTGTTTATATTCCTTGGTGTCGGATGCAAAGTTTGCGGCAGGGCAAATGTCCTTGATTTGCGAAAACCACTCGTTTTTATCTTCCGTAGGCTTGTATGCCTTTATATATTCACGCAAAATGGTAACACAGTCAGCCCTTTCTAATTTTTCGGGCATTGTGTAATCGGGTGTGTAAAGTTCATCGTACATATAAGAGCAGTAATCCTTAGCGTCACTCCACTTTGCAATGTCCTTGCGCGGTTTCGGGCAGTCGCGGTCAATAGCGAATACACGCTGTGCATAGTCACGGTCGCGGGTGAGAAGGGCGAAAAATTCGCTGTCAAACTCTTTTGCCCAGTTGGTTAGTTTAGAAACAACCTGTGATGAATTCATCTGGCTTACAACGCGTTTGCTGACATCAACCAACTTGTCGCCGTCAAAAAGTGCGCCCGATACACTCATCTTTTTAAGGTTAAGCGTAAATTCTTTGCGGTCGGATATGGGATTTGCGCGGCGCCAGTCCTCAAAATCGGACGATGCAACGGTCATTAAATATTCAATAACGCTGTCGGCATCGTAACCCTGTTCAATGAAATAACGAACAGCGGCTTCGGGGTCTTTTCTTTTGGAAATCTTGCGTTTTGCGCCGTTTTCAGTCTTCATAATAGGCGAAACATGTGCATATTTAGGAGCCTTGAAACCAAGAACTGAAAAAAGTTCAATATGTTTTGGAACAGAAGAAATCCATTCATCACCGCGTATAACATGGGTTGTGTGCATAAGGTGGTCGTCTATAGCGTGTGCGAAATGGTATGTCGGAATACCGTCTGATTTAAGTAAAACAAAATCTTCATCATTTTGCGGCATCTCAATCTTACCCTTAATGCCGTCTACAAATGTTATGCGTTTTTCTTCGTCACCGCCTGAACGCAGACGGATAACAAAAGGTTTGCCCTCGTCTATCTGTGCCTTTGCCTCTTCATAAGTAATGTCACGGTGACGCGCCCATTTGCCGTGGTAGCCTGTACGAACCTTGAGAGCGTTTTGTTCTTCACGCGTTGCGGAGAGTTCGTCCTCAGTGCAGAAACAGGGGTAGGCAAGTCCGCGTTTTATTAAATCCTTAACATAGGTTTGGTAAATTTCGGCGCGTAAACTTTGCTTGTAAGGGCCGTAAGCACCCGTTTCTTCGGTGCCGCTTATATAACCCTCATCAATCTTGATTCCAAAATAATTAAGTCCGTCAATGATGTCGGCAATACCGCCCTCAACCTCGCGCTTTTTGTCGGTGTCCTCAATTCGTGTAAAGAAAACACCGTTTCCGTTTACGGCTGTGCGGTTAACAAGTGATGTAAAAAGTGTTCCAAGGTGTAAATATCCTGTGGGACTGGGTGCAATGCGGGTAACACGCGCGTTTTCATCCAGATTTCTTTCGGGATACATATTCTCGTAATATTCGGGTGTTTTATCTATTTGCGGCAGTAAAAGTTCCGCCATTTTGCAGTTGTCAGTCATTATAGCACCTCAAAAAAAAGTAATTATATCTCAACTATATATTATTACAGATTTCCTCCTAAATTACAACAAAAATTTTAATTATTTTATAATTTAATTATATTATATAAAATAATAGCCCCCCGACAGCAGTCGAGGGGCATAAAATATTATTGTTTCATAAGTTTGTTAAGTTCGGACATAAAGGTGTCGATATCCTTAAACTGACGGTAAACCGATGCGAATCTAACATACGCAACTTCGTCAACCTCTTTGAGTTTGTCCATAACAAGTTCGCCGATTTTCTCGGATGTAACCTCGCGGTCAAGCGAGTTCTGTAAATTTGCCTCAATATCGTCAATGATGTGTTCAAGCATATCAATTGATACAGGGCGCTTTTCACACGCGCGCATAAGTCCGCCTAAAACTTTGTCGCGGTTAAATACTTCGCGTGAATTATCCTTTTTGATTACAATAACGGGAAGATTTTCGATAATTTCGTATGTAGTGAAACGCTTTTGACATTTAAGACATTCTCTGCGGCGGCGAATACGCTCACCCTCGTCTGTGGGACGCGAATCGATAACGCGACTTTCTTCATAAGCACAAAATGGGCACTTCATAAGTAATCCCCCTAACAATATTTTGTGTTATTATACCATATTCTGCAGATAAATGCAAGAAAATAAATAATAGTTGCCAAAAATGGAAATAACTGTTAATATATAGAAAACAAAAGTATAAAAAAGGGAGATTTTTTATGAGTTATCAGACAGCAAAACCCACAGAAAACGAAAAAACCGCCGTAATCCATACCACAATGGGCAAAATTTGTGTGCGCCTTTTTGAAAAAGAAGCACCCAAAGCGGTAGAGAATTTTGAAACACACGCCAAAAACGGCTACTATAACGGAATTATATTCCACAGAGTTATAAAAGATTTTATGATTCAGGGTGGCGACCCGCAAGGCACAGGAATGGGCGGCGAAAGCATCTGGGGCAGACCTTTCGAGGATGAGTTTGACCCCGCGCTTCACAATATCCGCGGCGCACTGTCAATGGCAAACGCAGGTCCCGGCACCAACGGCAGCCAGTTCTTTATAGTACAGGCAAAATCCGTACCGGAACAGATGCTCGCACAAATGAAAGATTTAGAAGACAGAGGCTTCCCGCGCGAATGTGCAGAGGATTATGCATCACTCGGCGGTACACCCTGGCTTGACTACCGTCATACCGTTTTCGGTCAGGTTTTTGAGGGTATGGATGTTGTTGATGCAATCGCAGAAGCACCTGTTGGCGCAAACGACCGTCCCAAAACCGACATAGTGATTGAAAAAATTGAAATCAACTAATAAATCATAATTTGCTCAATATCGTGCATGTGTGTAACGAGCATAAGGCAGACCTCACCTTCGGAAAGGAACAGCGCATCGTCACCGCTTTGTGCTAAGGTGTGGTACCGCGTTACCGATTCGCCGATATCGTCTATAACCCCGCGGTTTATGAAAACCGCAAGTATTTTTTCGTGTTTTTCCCAATGTGCATTTGCAGCCGCGGCTTTTTCTGCTGCGGCTTTTTTGTTGCCTTCTTTATAAAGTTCTGTGCTTTCTTTTATAAGTGCCGTCATCTTTTTATAGTGGTGCTCTGTTATAATAAAGTTGGCGGTGGTAACACCTATGACAATAAAAAGCAGTATAACCGCCGCTATCAACCTTTTCATATATCATTTCTCCTGCCAATAATTTTGTAGTTTTTGAATCTGTCCATCGTCATAAGGAAAACAGAATGTACATTTTTGCCCTGCCCCGATAATATATTATAAAGGTCTTCTTTGGTGGCTCCGATGGCTGAAAGTGATTCACTTAAAATTAAGCCGTCACATATAACGGGCAGAAAAAGCCCCTGTTTTTCGGGCACAATGTGTAGGTCTTTGAGGGTTACGGGGTTGTGCTGCGGTTTTAGCATAACACTCAAATTTCCGTTTACTTCAAGCACCGCAAAGGATACTTCACCTATGTCAAAACAGTTGTTTTGTCTGAGCAGTTCAATAAGGTCTAAAGTGGTCATTCGCACCTGCTTCATTGCGTTTTCATCTATAAGTCCGTTTTTGATAATCACAACCGATTTTCCGCTCATCAGTTTACGGAAGCGTAAGGATTTCATAGCGAAAACCGAAAGAAAAATTTCAAGTATAATAAGCATAAAAATCGCAAGTGCGCCGTTCAAAATCGGCTGTGACGGGTCTTGAAGAGGAATGGCGGCAATTTCGGATATAAGCAGCGTTATAACAAGTTCGTTAGGCTGCATATCGCCAATCTGCCTCTTGCCCATAAGCCGAATTGCAAGGGTTATAAAAAAGTAGACAATAACCGTTCTTAAAATGGTACTAAGCATAAAAAAATCACCGCACATATTGTGTGCGGTAATTTCTAAATTATGCTATTTGATTCGGTAACTCAGTGTCATAAGACTGTCGCCAAAATGCACATTTTCAACCGAAACATCGGGATGTTTGACGGCAATATCGGCGTGACTAAAGTTCCAAAATCCGCGTACTCCCAGTTTAATAAGTTGCTCTGCAATCGTCATAGCGTCTTCTTTGGGAATACAAAGGATGGCAACATCGGGCAGATTTTCTCTGCAAAATTCGTCCATAACGGCGGTGTTTCTGACAGGTAAATTTCTTACAATGTCGCCCGTTAGGGATTCTTTTTTATCAAAAATTCCGATAAGTTGAAAACCAAGTTGCTCAAATCTTATGTGATTTGCAATTGCGCGGCCAAGGTTGCCAACACCAATTAAAATGGCTTTTTGTTTGCGATCGAGCCCTAAAATATGGCCAATTTCCTCGTGTAACTGCTCAACATTATAACCATAACCCTGTTGACCAAAACCACCGAAGCAGTTAAGGTCCTGACGAATCTGACTTGCTGTAAGGCCCATTTTATCGGCCAGTTCACGCGAGGATATGCGGCCCATGCCCGAATTTTTAAGTTCTCCCAAAAACCTGTAATAGCGAGGCAAACGCTTTATTACAAGGTCGGAGATGTGACGGGAAGTGTCCATAAAAATCCTCCATATATAATATGTATTGTGTTATTTTATCCTTATCTATTATCACCTAAAACCGCCGATTTGTCAACAAATAAAAAAATATAAAAAATTTTTCAAAAAAGTGTTGACAAATGATTTACAGTGTGTTATAGTATGCTTGTAAATAGGAATGATTACTACTTAAGGAGGCACACAAATGGCAAGATACTCACCTCAGCGTGAACTGATACTTGATATTTTACACAAAACAAAAGCGCATCCTTCAGCAGCAACGGTATATGAAGAGGCACGCAAAAAAATGCCTAATATAAGCCTCGGAACTGTTTACAGAAATCTTGAAAAACTATCAGAAGAAGGTGTGATTGAAAACTTTATTTTCAAAAGCGTTTCCCATTTTGACGGTGATTCAAAACCTCATCCGCATTTTTGTTGTAAGGTCTGCGGCAAAGTCACCGACCTATCGTGTGATGATACAAAAATCCGCGATCTTATAAAAGGGCTTGACGGATGCGAAGTTGAGGGAGAAACCTTGTTATTCCGCGGCGTGTGCCGTGAATGTATAAATAATTAAAAAAATAAATTAAATTTTCAAAGGAGAAAAGGTTATGAAAAAGTATGTATGTTTAGTATGCGGTTATGTTCACGAGGGTGATACACCTCCGGCAGAGTGCCCCATTTGTCACGCACCTGCCGCCAAATTTGCAGAGCAGGCAGGCGAAAAAAACTGGGCAGCAGAGCATGTTGTTGGCATCGCAAAGGGCGTTGACGAGAGAATTATCGAAGGTCTCCGCGAAAACTTCAACGGCGAATGTTCAGAGGTTGGTATGTACCTCGCAATGTCGCGCGTAGCACATAGAGAGGGTTATCCCGAAATCGGACTTTATTGGGAAAAAGCAGCACTTGAAGAGGCAGAACACGCCGCAAAATTTGCAGAACTTTTGGGCGAAGTACTTACCGATTCCACAAAGAAAAACCTTGAGATGCGTGTAGATGCAGAGTGCGGCGCAACCGCAGGTAAGTTCGAACTTGCTAAACTTGCAAAAGAGTTAGGTTTAGACGCAATACACGATACAGTACACGAAATGGCTCGTGATGAGGCTCGTCACGGCAAGGCGTTTGAGGGCCTGCTTGCTCGCTACTTTCGCTAATGAAGAAATAAACGAAGACCCCACAGCGTTATTCAATTTAAGTTACGGACTGTTTGTGCTAACAGCCAAGGACGGAGATAAGGACAACGGCTGTATCACAAACACCGCAATTCAGGTAGCATCTATGCCCACCCGTATAAGTGTGTCGGTGCAAAAAGGAAATCTTACGCGTGAGATGATTGAAAAAACAGGTAAATTCAATGTATCTGTTCTCACAGAAGATGTGCCTTATGAAGTTATCCGTCATTTTGGAATGCAGTCGGGCAGAGATGTAAACAAGTTTGAAAATTGCGAAACTGTTCAGCATTCTTCTAACGGAATTATCTATATTCCAAAATACACAAACGCCTATTTTTCGGCAAAGGTTGTAAGTGCGGAAGACTTGGGTACACATATACAGTTTATCGGTGAAGTGACCGAATCCAAGGTGCTGTCAGATAAACCTTCCTGCACCTATGCACACTACCACGCTGAAATAAAACCAAAAATGTGAATATTTAAAGCGCTATTGTGTAAAACAAATATGAGGTGAAAAATATGAAAAAATATATCTGCCCTTGTGGCTACGTCTATGACGAAGCAGTAGGTGACGAAGAAAACGGTATTGCTCCCGGCACGGCTTGGGAAGACGTACCGGAAGATTGGGTATGCCCTGTCTGCTCTCTCGGCAAAGACGCATTTGAAGAAGAATAATAAAGAAAAAGGGACGCATAGGGAGACTTCTCATAAGGGAAGTCTCCCAGTTTTATTCGCCAAAGGCGAGTTATATTGCTTCGCAGTTATATTTGGACTATGTCCAAGTGATATTGCCTTCGGCAGTTTTAATGGCGAATAAAATAACACTGAAACCGCAAGGTTTCAATATCACTTTTGCTGTTAGGCAAAAATATCACTGCAAACGACAGTTTGCAATATCACTTTTTCCATCGAAACTTTTCACTATTAACTGAAAAAGGCGCATAGCGCCTTTTTTTATTGACCTTGAGGATAATAAAATATATAATGTAAAATATAAAAAGGTGGTGTGTGTTTTGATAAGACCTGCAACGGTTGCGGATTTGCCGCGTATTATGCCGATATACGAACGCGCAAGGAAATATATGGCGCAAAACGGTAATAAAAATCAATGGACAGACGGTTATCCGCAGCAAAGCATTTTGCGGGAAGATATAGAGAAAAATCGGCTTTTCGTTTTGGAAGATGGTGAATATATCGATGCCGTTTTTGTGTTTTTTATAGGACTGGACCCGACATATTCGTATATTGAGGGCGCGTGGAAAGACGGTAGCGAATACGGTGTTATACACCGCGTTGCGAGTAGCGGACGGGTGAAGGGTGTTTTCACTTCTTGCCTCGATTTTTGCAAGTCGCAAATCACGCATATCCGCATAGACACCCACAAAGATAATGTTATAATGCAAAACACGCTGAAAAAACACGGATTCATAGAATGTGGTATAATATATCTTGAAAACAGCGCCGAAAGACTGGCGTATGAACTTATATAAAGAGAGGTACATTATGAAACTCAATTATAAACGCACCGTTCTTATTGGTTTTGCCTTTATGTCAATTCTGGCGTTTTGGCAGTTTTACGACCAGGTAATACCTTATGTGCTCGAAAATGTGTTTAGTCTTAACACCTTTACGGCGAATGCGCTTATGTCTGTAGACAATATTCTTGCAATATTTATGTTGCCGCTTTTTGGTGCAATTTCGGATAGAACAAGAACGCGCCTTGGCAAACGCACACCGTATATACTTTTTGGTACGCTTGTGGCTGTCACACTGCTTGTTGTGTTAGGTCTTTTCGAGGAAGCAAAAAGTTTTTGGGGCTTTATAATAACGCTTATGCTTTTGCTTATAGTAATGGCAACCTACAGAACGCCTGCCGTTGCATATATGCCTGATGTAACCGAAAAACCGCTTCGCAGCAAGGCAAACGCCATAATAAATCTTGTGGGATATATCGGCGGAATTTTTTCAACAGTTTTAATGATGTTCCTCTTAAAAAGCGATAAAACCGCAGACGGCGGTTCGGTCTATTCGGAAGACCAATCCTTCCTGCCCGTATTTATTATTGTGGCGGCTTTTATGCTCGTATCGGTGCTGATACTGGTGTTTTCAATAAACGAAAACAAACTTTTAGCAAGTGTTGACATTAAAGATGATGAAGAGGTCACAGAAAAAGGAAGCGGCAAAATGTCCCGTCCCGTACTCATAAGTCTTGTGCTTATTTTGGCTTCGGTTTTCTTGTGGTTTATGGCATATAATGCCGTAACAACCGCATTTTCACGCTACTGTGTTAATGTCTGGGGCACCGACCTCGGCACCTCGTCAAGTTATCTCTTAACGGCTACAATATCTGCTATAATAGCATTCGTACCGCTCGGTTTTCTGTCGGGCAAGGTGGGCAGAAAAGCCACCGTTCTTTTGGGAATTGTGCTTATGACGGCGTGTTACTTGGTGGCAGTGTTTATAAAACACCAAACCCCGATAATGTACGCAATATTCGGTCTTGTGGGCATCGGCTGGGCAGCAATAAATGTTAACTCTTTCCCGATGGTTGTCGAGATGTGTCGCGGTGCAGATGTTGGAAAATATACAGGCCTTTATTATACCTTTTCAATGGCAGCACAAATCACAACGCCATTGCTTTCGGGATTCCTTATTGATAACCTCGGGCTCGGATATTCTGTTTTGTTCCCATATGCCGTGCTGTTTTCTGTGCTTTCGTTTATCACTATGAGTTTTGTAAAACACGGCGACAGCAAACCGCAAAAGCGAGGTTCGGTTTTGGAAAACTTTGATGTTGAGGATTAGTTTATGCTCATAATTTTAACTATAGTTTTACTTTTTTTAGCACTAATTTTGTTTTTAATCTTTCCGTCTGTTCGCAATCATCCGGACAGAGAGGTTTTGTCGGGACTGAAAATTGCCCACCGCGGACTTCACGGATTGTCGGTAAATACACCCGAAAATTCCATCGCGGCTTTTTTAGAGGCAGCGGCGCGCGGATATACCATTGAAAACGATATACACATTATTGCCGATGGTAATGTTGTGGTCTTCCACGATTACACCCTTACGCGTATGTGCGGTGTCGATGTCGAGATTGAAAAATGCACCTTAGAAGAACTAAAAAAATACACCCTTAAGGGTTCGGACGAAAAAATTCCAACCCTTAAAGAGTGTCTTGAGGCTGTTGACGGTAGAGTGCCGCTGCTTATAGAGTTTAAGACCGAAAGTTTTAGCAATTATAAAGCGCTGTGCGCGGCGGCAAATGAAATACTAAAGGATTATAAGGGTAAATATTTTGTTCAGTCTTTTTTTTCACCGGTGCTTCATTGGTATCGCAAAAACAGGAGTGACATTTTGCGCGGTCAACTCGCAACCTCGGGCGAAAAGGGAACACTTAAACGCCTTTTGGGACTTTTAATATTTAATTTTATTTCCCGCCCCGATTTTGTATCATACGATATAAATCATTCGGATAATATAATGTTCCGCTTAGTAAAACTTCTGGGCGCACTGTCTGCAGGTTGGACAATAAAAAATGAAGAACAGTATAAAAAGGCTAAAAAATCTTTTAAGGCCTACATATTTGAAGACTTTTTAGCAAAATAAAAATTTCGCCGCACTAAAAAGTGCGGCGTTTTATATATATTTTTTCTCTTAACGGTTGTGATAGAAGCAATAAGTTTTCTGCGAATAGTACCACATTTGTTAAGCAAATTATTGTATTTGAGTTCGTCAATTTTATTTTTGCGAAATAATAATTCTAACCAATATTCACTTTCAAAGCATTCTTTTAACGCAATTTCCAACTTATTTATAAAATCTGCTCTGCTCTGGGCATATTTTGCTTCGTGAAGATTTGCACCTACCGAAGAAGAGCAGCGTAACAATTGATTAACATATACTGAGCAACCACTAATTTCATCACACATATCAGATATTTCAATTGCTAATTGTATAGTTTCTTCTCTTAATAAATTTTTGTTTTGTTCCATATTAAACTTCCTTTGTCGATATACACGCTACGCGTGTTCGATATATTTTACTTCGTAAAATTCGATATAAACTCACATTGTTCGTTTTCGATATGATATAAATCTTGTTTCCGCAAGGAAACATATCGAGCGCTTTAGCGCATATCGAATCCTTCGGATATATCGTAAATCTTGAAAAGATTTATATCGATGCATTGTGACCTTATGTCACAATGCAATCACAAGCCCTAAATTACCGCGTTTGCCCCCTGTGTAGCGGTGGGAATGTAAAATATCCCCATTGCAACAGGTACAAATATCGGCAACGCAAATATTCTCGGGTTTTATCCCTGCGTTTATTAAAATCAGTCGGTTGGCTTCTTTCAGATTAAGCATATATTTACCCTCGCATTTTGGGGTAAAAATATCAAGCGGGTTTATATATTTAATGTTTGAAAAAGCCTCATAAACGGGGGCGTCAACCTCGTAACAACACTTGTCAATTGCGGGACCTATTGCGGCGATAATATCTTGCGGATTTGAGCCAAAATCGGAAATCATTTTGTCAACCGTCACCCGTCCGATTTCGGCTACAGTGCCGCGCCATCCTGCGTGTGAGGTTGCAATGACCTTTAATTTGGTGTCATAAAACGCCAGGGGAACACAGTCGGCATATTGCGTTACAAGTCCCACATCTGTAAGGTCGGATATAAGTCCGTCAACATCATCGTAGTCAAGCGGTTTTGTAATGCCCTTGCCAATGTCTGATGCCGTTACTGTGCGGACATTGTTAGTGTGGGTTTGTTTTGAGAAAACAAGGCGCTTTTCAGAAAAATCTATGGCTTTACACAATCGGCGCCAGTTTTCATACACGTGTTCGTATTTGTCGCCATTCAGAAAGCCTGTGTTGAATGTGGCGTACTGTCCTTCGCTTACGCCACCGAGTTTAGATGTGAAAGCATGTTTAATGCCAAATTTATCGAACAGGGGAAAGGTAAAATATAAAAGTCCGTCCTTTTTATGAACATTAAGTGTTTTTGTTTCAATCTTCAATATGTGTCACCATCCAAGCAAATATCAGAAGTGTGGATTTTAATGTTACGCCCGTCACATTCGGCAATTACGGTGCCGCAAAGGTCGGTGCGGTAAACTGCGGCGTCCGCGTCTTTAAGGCGCATTAATACCTTTTTATCGGGGTGCCCGAAAGTGTTGCGGTCGCCTACCGATATTATAGCATATTCGGGCGCCGTTGTCTTTATAAATTTTTCTGTGGTACCGGATTTGCTTCCGTGGTGTCCGATTTTTATCAAATCACAGTCGGGCAATATGCCGCGTGAGAGTAAATCTGTTTCATTGGTTTTCTCGGCATCCGCCATAAATAAAAATGTGTTTTCATAAAATGAAACCTGCAAAACGGCAGAATATTCGTTAAGTTCATCGTAGGTTTTATCTGTGGGGGAAAGACAGACAATTTCTAAAAAGCCGTCACTTACTATGGTTTTTCCAAAAGACAGCGTTTTTTTGTAAATGCCTTGCCGTTTTAATGTCGTTTCAAATTCCATAGAACAAAGCGTGGGATAGAGTGCGCTATTATCAATGCTTGGAGCATAAACATTTTTAATGTGAAAACTGTTTAGCACATTGTCTGCCCCGCCGATGTGGTCTTCGTGCGGATGGGTGAGCACAAGGTGACAAATTTCCTTGACACCCATAAGAGTGAGATGGTTTACAATGCGTGAGCCGTCCGCGGTGTTTCCGCAGTCAATTAACATATTTTCGCCGTTCGGCAAACTAAGATATGCACAGTCGGCTTGTCCCACATCGAAAAAATAAATCGAAAGCAGAGGAGAATCGTATTCCTCGCCTATAAAAATTATTAAAAATAGTAAACAAACAATAATTTTATAAATTTTCTTCATAAAATTATTCTGTCCGCAAAAATAAAAAAGACCGGTAAAACCGGTCTTTTTTTAACTGTTTTTAATTTCCAAATATAAATTATTAAAGTTGTCGGTAATCTTTTTTGCAAAACCCGAGCCGAGTTTCTTTTCGACCACCATCAATGCCTCTTTAATACTGTGTGGACTTTGTCCGCTGTGAACATCACTGGCAATAAAACTTACAAACCCGTTTTTGATAAGTTTAAGCACAGGACGGCGTGTGCGAAAATGCAAAAGCGGAGCAACATTGACCTGCGCTAATGCATATCCGTCATCAATAAGTGAAAGTATTTCATTAAATCCGTCAACCTTCACATACCGTTCAATGTGCGCCAAAATGGGCGTAAGATTTAATCGCAAATTGATTTCCACAATAGCGTTAACACACCAGGGACTTATCTTGTCATAAGGTAATTCAAGTAGAATATAGCGAGAGTTCCCCAAAGACAGTTTCTGAAGACCGCCAACATTTTCCATTCCGCGAAACATATAAACCTCGCTGCCCAGAAACAGTTCGGGCAAAGCGTCAAGATGGGTGTTATGCAGTTTTCTAAACTGCGTTGACACCTTGTCCACAAAAACATCAATATCGGTTTCATTAGATGGATAGAAGTGTGGAGTCAACGCCATAGCGGCAACGCCGTCTAAACGCTGGGTTTTGAGTATTTTTGCGGTTTCTTCAGGACATTTCGCGCCGTCATCAACCGAAAAAAGTGCGTGTGTGTGAATATCGAAAATCATAGGAATTAATCCTTGGAAGAACGCTTGTAACTGTAATTGTAGTTGTAATTATAGTTAGCGTTTTCGTTACGGTATTCATAGCGGGAAGACTTTTTGTGCGCATTTCTGGCATCGTTAAGTACAAGACCTAATGTGTGTGCACCGGCAAATTTTATGTTCTTAAGTGCCTTTGCGATTTGTGAGTGTTGTGTGATGTGGTCACGAACAACAAATACAATTCCACCGGTTTGCGGTGCAACAACCAAAGCATCCGAAACAACATTTACGGGCGGTGCGTCCAAAATGATGTAATCATAAACCGTGTGTAATTTTTCAAGAAGGTCTTTCATCTGCTGAGAGGCCAAAAGTTCACTCGGGTTGGGCGGAATTGCACCCGCCGTGATAACATCAAGATTGTCGTTAACTTTGTGTACGGTTTCCTCAAGTGTTGTAAAGCCAACAAGCAAAGAACTAAGTCCCTTTTCGTTAGAGATGCGAAGTTTTTTGTGAACAGAGGAGCGGCGCATATCGGTATCGATAAGCAACACGCGGCAACCGAGTTGTGAAAATGCAATTGCAACATTTATAGAGGTTGTGGATTTACCTTCAGCCTCGTTAGCACTGGAAACGGTAAAGGATTTTTTATCAGCCTGCGATAGTAAGAAGAGCAGGTTGGTACGAATCATTTTGTAAGACTCAACCACCGTAAAATTCGAAGGGGAGCTCTTCTGTGTGGAGGGCTTTTTCGAAATATCGGTGTAACTCATTTCACATCCTCCTTACCAGTTTCTGCCTTGTAGGATTCTGCTTTGTAGGATTTGTGAGATTTATATGATTTGTAAGATTTGCGGCCGCTTGTTTCAAAACTGGGAACAACGCCTAAAACAGGAGCCTCATAAACGCCCTGTAGACTTTCTTCACCCTTAACAGCGTTATCAATTGATGCGAAAACAATAAAGATTGTTGCGGTCACAACGGCTGCAACAAAGCCCATAAGAAGCGTGTTTCTAACGGTGTTGGAAACGAGTCTTGCGGCAATGCATTTATCTGCCTGTACGATTTTTGCGCCCTGTAATATGTTGGGCATATATTCTGTTATTGCTGATGAGATGCAGTTGGTGATAGCAATAGCGTGTTTTGCATCGGGGCAATTAACAACTATGTCTATAAAGAGTGACGTATCAGAACGTCTTTCAATTGTGGTCATAGACATAATTTGCATAGCAGAATAACCATAAGATGAGATTTCATCTTGTTTTGCGACATATTCATAGAAAGAATAAGTTTTCATAATATCAACGTAGGATTCAACCATGTTGAGAGATGCGGCAATTTCTGTGTTGTTGATTTTACCGCTTGCTGTAGAAGCATAATTTTCCGCTCCGATAGCACCGTTACTACCGATAACAGCAGATGATGCGGTGTATGTAGGTTTAACGAAATTGTAGTTGTAAACAAAAGTTGCCCCTGCAACAATTGCCACAGCCGCAATTATAAACCAAATTTTTTTGATAATTACGTCAATGACGAACCAAATGGAAATCTCCTTCATTTTTATTAAAAACTCCTTTCAAGGCAAAAGAAAATTGCATACGCTATTGACAAGTATAGCATATGCAATCGCAAATATCAAGTAATTTGTTAATAATTATATATACTTATTTTTGGAAAATAAAATCATCAAAAATTTCATAAAGCGTTTTGGGTTCGGGTGTTTCTGTTTCAAATTTCTTACAGAGGGAAACCAGTCGGTTTTTGTCGGTGCAAAGGTCACAAAAGTTATAAGATTTACCTTCAAGTGTGAGCGACAATCCGTAAGTTTTTATGCGGTTACCACCTTCGTCAAGCATAGAATTTTCTAATATTTCGTAAGCGAATTTTTGCATCTCAAAACCCCCTTGAACCCAAGGCGATTATACTACCTTTTTCGTCACTTGTCAAGATAAAATTCCAAAGTTTTTCACATTTTGCAAAATCGACATAAAAGGCTTAAAATAGCGGTATTTTTCAAAAATATGCCAAAAATCCCAAAAATTTTTCTTTGCTTTTTTTCGGAATACAATTTAATATATATAAGGTGGTTGTATGAAGAAGATAAATATAGTTAATACGTTTTTGTGTGTCGGGTTTTTGTTATCAGTTTTATTTTCCTTTTTGTGCCTTTTTTACATATTAGGCTTCAAAAACAGCAATGACGGAATAAGGGCGCTTAATATGATAAACACATTCGGAAATCTTGCACAGAAGAGTCTGCTTTTGACAACATTTTGTGCAATTGCGGCAGATATGTTTAGAAAAAAATAGATACCACAGTTTTGTGGTATCTATTTTTCTTGCATATCTTTGGGTGCTACGAAAACGGTGTTATTGGTTTTGTAAATTACCATACCCGGCCTTGCACCCGCAGGTTTTTTAACATTTTTGACGATGGTGTAATCAACAGGTACCTGTGAAGAATTTTTTGCCTGTGAGTGAAATGCCGCAAGGGAAGCCGCCTCTAAAATGGTGTTGTCGGGAACGGTTTTTCCATCACACACAATAATAACATGTGAGCCGTGAATATTTTTGGTGTGTAACCAAATATCATCTTTTTTGGCGGTTCGCAGAGTGAGGGTGTCATTTTGCGCGTTGTTTCGGCCTACTAAAATTAAAAAGCCATCCGAAGACATATATTTTCTCGGCGGTAGAGATTTGTGCTTTACCGCCTTATTTTTTTGTTTTTTAATGTATCCTGTGGAAACGAGTTCATCGTGTATATCTAAAATTTCCGCCATACTTTCGGCACGCAAAAGTGCATCTTCAACCGACTGGATGTATGCTTGTTCGCTTTCACAATCGGCAATGAGTGTATAAAGTGTCTGCTCGGCAGAGCAAAGTTTTCTATACTCCTTAAAATACTTGGCGGCACACGCTTGCGGCGATAGCGCAGGGTCAAGCGGAATGCGGATTGTTGATAGATTTTCATCATAGTAGTTTGGCACATCGGCAAAGGGGCTGCCGCTTTTAATGAGAGCGATGTTCGCCTTGATAAGTTCGCCGTAAATACGATATTTTTCGCGGTCTTTACACTTTTCCTTTTCCTTTTTTCGTATGAAAAGTTTCTTATTTAGACGCGCTTTGGTGCTTGTAACCACCCTTAAAACCTCTGCGGCACTTCGCTTAATGCGTGACGCTGCGTCACGCTCGGAGTAAAAGGCATCGAGCAACTCGCTCATACTGCCAAACTGTTTAAGAGTGTAACTGCTGCCATATTGATTTATGGGTAAAAAAGAAAAATCCTTAGGTGTTCCGTCAGTTGCTAAAAGCATATATGGAGTACCGTTTTCTGCCATATCCAAAAACTTGGAAAAGGCCAAAAAAAACGAACTTTTTTGCGAATCATTCATATCGCGTACGATGATATCATTACCGATAGAGTAGGCAATTTCCCTTGCAACAAGGGGAGAAACACCCGCAACACTTTCAAGTATTGCACTGGAAAGCGGTAGGTCTTTTTTTGCTAAAATATCCTCTAAAACCGCGTCATCAAAGGGAGATTTTTTATCTTGTGTGGGGGGCAGAGTATAAATAGCACCGGGCTGAATAAGACGGGTGTTTGTTTCAATGTCGGAACGCTTTATGGCGTCTAAGATTCTGCCGTCTTCATTTACTAAAATAATGTTGCTTTTGTTGCCTATAAATTCGGTAACAAGTCGCAAATTTCTGCGTTCGCCCATCTCGTCTGTTGCGCTGATGCAAAGGGTTAACATTCGCTCAAGCGAATCCTGTGTAACAGATATAAGTTTACCGCCCGTCAGATGTTTTCGCATAAGCATACAAAACATCGGCGGAACGGCGGGATTTTCAAAATTTTCAGTTGTGAAAGAAATGCGCGAAGAACCACTCCGCACCGATATGAGCAGTTTTTTAACATAACCTGCTCCGCGCAGAGTGATTACAAGTTCGTCCCGTTGCGGCTGAAATATTTTATCAATTCGGCTGCCACAGGCGGTATTAAGTTCTTTGCATAGGTTAGAAATAAAAATAGCGTCAAATGGCATAATTTTTACCTAAAAAATTTTTAATACAATCGGCGGCCAAAGAAAATTCCTCATATTTCTCCGCCTCTTCGGGAACACTTTTAATACTGTCGGCACATTTTTTTAGCCTTGCATATTGCTTTTGCAAAAACTCACGGTCTTCGCATTTTTCGGGATTTAGTTTTCCACAGTAGATAAATTCAAGATTGTCTTCTGCGGGACACTTTTCTGCCAATACTTCCATTATGGTGTAAGGTCTGCCGTCAATAACCGCAGTTTCAGAAAGCAAGGTGTAGCGGCCATAAAGATAACGCCGCAGTTCTTCGGGCGAGTTCATTGGTTGTAATAAAAAACGCTTTTTGCTGTTTTCTGCCCAAGAACGCGCCAAAATTCCCGCAATACATTCTCCGCCCATACCCGCGATGATAATGGTGTCAACCTCATCTTTTTCTATGTGGGACAGTCCGTCACACAGGCGAAAATCAATGCCGCTGACACCGCTATCATAAACATTTTTCATTGCACTTTTAAGCGGTAATGAGCGTATATCACACGCCAAAACAGCGGGGGAGATGTTCTGCTTTCTTAGAAAAATCGGCAAATATGCGTGGTCGGTGCCAATGTCGGCAACGCGGTCACCTTGTTTTACAAGTTTTGCAATTTCTGCAAGTCTTTTTCTTAAAAAAATCATTATTTGTCGGCGAAATGAGCGTTAAGTTTAGCAAGAAGCGCATCACAGTCATTTCCGTGAACGGCACAAGCCTGTTCAATGCTCTCTCCTCTGGCAGAGGGACAGCCAAGACAATGCATACCAATTTCAAGGAAATATTTTCCTGCGCTCTGGTCCATATCAAGAACCTCGCCTACGCACATATCTTTTGTGATTACCATAAATAAACATCCTTTCTATTAAAACAGTTTAATATTTTCATCTTGTTTGCGGTCGTGTTTATAGAGTTTGCGGTTGTCAAGCGCCCACATTCTACCGGAAAATTCACCTTTATTAAGCGGTGCGGTTGCATCCAAAACCTCATAAACAGTCGCATCAAGCATATCAAGTTGTGAAAGCAGAATAGCCTCTAAAAACATAGGGCGCATACAGGCGCCAAACTCAGGTTCTCCGTGGTGCGATAATACCATATGTTCGAGCAGTATAGCCGTTTCTTCACTTGCGCCGCATTCACGCGCGGCTTCTGCAATAAGTATTGCACCACCCGCCAGGTGTCCGATAAGGTTACCCTTAGTAGAATAACCCGATGCAACACCCGTATGCGAAACGGTAAACTCTTCTGTTTTGGCAATATCGTGCAAAATTGCGCCCGAAATCAGTAGTTCCTTGTCAACGGCGGGGTAGATGTTGCAAACGCCCTCACACAGACGGATAATTGAAAGTGTGTGAAGCAGAAGTCCGCCGCGAATGGCGTGGTGCAGTTTGTAAGCCGCAGGCCAGAAAAGCAGTTTTTCTTTGTGCTTTTCAAGCAAAAATGCGGTGATTTTGCGTAAATTTTCGTCTGAAAAAGCATTTGCAATGCCCAAAATTTCTTCGTACATTTTTTCGCCGGAATAAAGCGAAGACTGTACAAAATCTTCAACAGACACATTATCAGACGGTAAAACAGGTCTTATTTTATCAATGCGCAACTGGTCGTTGCCCTGGTATTTAGAAAGTGTACCGCGTACTTTAACGAGGTCGTCAACATCATATTCGCCGTATTCACTTTCGCTATAGTTCCAGATTTTTGCGTTGATTTCACCCGTTTTGTCAGAAAGTGTAAGGTCTAAAAAACAGTCGCCCTTTTGCGATGTTTTCTTGTCACAGGTTTTAACAAGGCAAAAAGCCTCAACCGTGCCTTTATTATCAATCGGTGTAAAGTTCATATCGCACCTCCAATATTGCTCTTAAGGAATTATACTACAAAATTCGCAGTTTCGCAACAACTGTGTTTGACTTTATTTTATAATTATCGTATAATAATAAAAAAATATATGGGAGAACATAAATGAAAAAATTTGTCACCCTTTTTCTTGTTTTAATAATGTTATTTTCCTTTGCCTTTTCGGCATCGGCACTTGCCCTTCCAAACGCTCCCACAACCGAGGCGGAGTTTTACGCCGCCGATTATGCGGGTGTGTTGTCTGATGCTACCAAAGCGGCAATTGTTTCGGGCAACCAGACGCTTCGCACCGCAACGGGCGGCGAGATTGTGGTTGTAACGGTCGATAATACAGACGGCAAAGAAATCGGAGAATATGCAAAAGAACTCGGCAACCTGTGGGGTGTTGGTTCGGCACAATATAATAACGGAATGGTGTTGCTTTTAAGCATAAAAGATGATAATTATTATGTCGCTTTCGGTACGGGATTGGATTCGCTTATAGAAAAGTTGCAAAATCTGCTCGATACCGAACTTGAACCTGATTTTGCCGCAAAAAACTATGATGCGGGTGTGCTTAAATGTTTTAGCGCTCTTTGCACCTTGCTTAACGAATCGGGAATAGGCGGTCCGCTTGATTATTATAATGAAAGCGGTGACTATACATTTACAGGTTACCGCACACACGCGGCGGGCGGAATGAGTGCATCATACGGCACATCTTTTACAGTGTGGGCAATAGTATTTTTTGTCTTTTTGATTGTAGTTGTGTTGCTGATTTCGCGCTCTTGTGTTTACCATCCTTACGGCTACGGCGGTTTCCCGTTTATGCCATTTTTGTTTATGGGACCGTTTTATCGCAGACCGTTTTTCTTCCACGGACACCACCATCACCATCACAACCATCATAATCATTTCGGCGGCGGCTTTGGCGGCACAGGCAGAGGCGGCGGCTTTGGCGGCGGTGGCTCATTTGGCGGAGGCGGCGCAGGAAGAAGATAATTATGCAGAAAAAAGTTATAAAACACGCATTTATAGATACCCTGCCCGTAATGGCAGGGTATTTAGTACTGGCAATAGGATTTGGCATTATAATGCAGTCAAAAGGGTATGGTATAATAGTTCCCCTTTGTATGAGCATTTTTATATACGCAGGGTCTATGCAGTATTTGGCAATAGATTTACTCTCTGGCGGCGCATCGCTTGTTGCTACGGCGCTTACAACCCTTGCGGTTAACGCAAGGCACCTGTTTTACGGAATTTCAATGATAGGTAAATATAAGTCGGTCGGCAAAGTGAAACCGTATCTCGTTTTCGCGCTGACAGACGAAACCTATTCCCTTGTGTGTGAGGGCGAAGAGAAGGATAAAAAGTATTATTTTTTCGTATCACTCTTTAATCATATATATTGGGTTGTCGGCACACTTTTAGGTGCTTTTTTGGGAACGGTGACAAACTTTAATACAAACGGCATGGATTTTGCGCTAACGGCACTTTTTATTACCGTTTTTGTAGAACAGTGGTGTGCCACAAAAGAACACATCCCCGCCTTAATCGGAGTGGCATCTTCACTCGTTTGCCTCTTTATTTTTGGCAAGGATAATTTCCTAATTCCCACAATGTTTTTAATTACTATAGCACTTGCAGTTTATAAAAAGGTAGGTGCTAAGAATGAGTAATACATATATAATTCTGTCAGTTACGGTAATAGCCGTTGTGACCGCGCTTTTAAGGGCGCTTCCGTTTTTTGTGTTCTCAGCAAAATCTGTACCGCCGTTTGTAACATATCTTGGCAATACCCTGCCTTATGCAATAATGGGAATGCTCGTGATATACTGTCTTCGTGCAACAGACTTTTTATCAAGTTCACACGGCATACCCGAAATTGTGGCGGCATTGGCGGTTGTGCTTTTACACATTTGGAAACGAAAAACACTTTTAAGCATTTGCGGCGGCACCGCCGTTTATATGGCGCTTGTGCAGTTTATATTCTAATAAAATAAAAAACACCCCGTAGGGTGTTTTTTATTTTACAAATACTTCTTCATAATGTGCAAGTGCGTCTTTAATAACCTCAATTGCGGCATCTCTGCCGTTGACTTCACCCGCTACCGTTTCCTTGTCTTCAAGTTCTTTATAAACCTTAAAGAAATGGCGCATTTCGTCAAAAATGTGCGGAGGAAGGTCAGATATATCGCGGTATTTATTATATGTTGGGTCGGCAAAGGGAATGGCAATAATTTTTTCGTCGTTGCGTCCGCCGTCAAGCATTGAGATATAACCAATAGGATAACAGCGTACAAGCGTCATAGGTTCAAGCGCCTGAGAACAGAGAACAAGCACATCAAGCGGGTCACCGTCATCACCGTAAGAACGGGGAATAAAACCGTAGTTAGCGGGGTAGTGGGTTGAGGTGTACAAAACGCGGTCAAGAATTATAAGTCCCGTTTCTTTGTCAAGTTCATACTTTTTCTTGCTGCCTTTTGGAATTTCAATAACGGCAACAAAATCTTCGGGTGTAATTCTTTTTTTGTCAATATCGTGCCAAATGTTATTCAAAATATCACCTTTTATAGTTTAGTAAGACCGAAGAGAAAACTCTTCGGTCTTTTAAGTAAAATTATTCCGCGGTAACAGCGGGAGCCTTGATAGACTCATAAAACTGTGCGTGTGTTGCCTGATGATAGGGTGCAACCCAAAGAGTACCGACACCAAGACACAAAGAGCCTACAATGTACCAACCGATAAAACTTAGGTCGAGAATAAATAAATCCATTTTATGACCTTCCATAAGTGCCATACTTGCCTTTATGCATTGGTTGGCGGTAAGTTCGGGGTTATCCGCTTTAATGTAGTAAGCCATAGAATACGAATAATATTTGATAATACCGGGCACTACAAAAAGAAGTGACCAAAGTGCAGAGAAAAGAGCGGTTAACAGACCAATCAAAAATGAATCGGCAAAGCAGTCTTGGAATCCGCAGAACATATCGGCAATATTCATTTCCATTCCGTCACGCGCTTGTTTAAGGAAAAGCCTTAAAACACCGTATGTGATGGGGCCCGTTACCAAAATGGAAGCAACTACACCAATGCCTGGAATGGTGGAAAGAACACCGGTAATCGCACCGAAAATCAGTACAACTACGAGTGCCATTAACCAGGTGTGGCCGAAAATGTTGTTTCCGAGCCTCTCTTTAGCACGAAATTTTAATTCTTGTCTTGTCATAAGTTTACCTCCATATTTCATTTTATATTCCAAGCGGATTTACGCTTAAAACTCTGCGCTTCCCGTAGTTCTCGGGAAGGGAAGTACATCGCGGATGTTGCCAATGCCCGTAACATACATAACAAGGCGTTCAAATCCGAGTCCGAAACCGGCGTGACGGCAACTGCCGAAACGGCGCAAATCAAGATACCAACTGTACTGTTCTTCGTCAAGGCCGAGTTCGCGGATACGCTCTGTCAGCAAATCAAGGCGCTCTTCACGCTGACTTCCACCGATGATTTCGCCAATGCCAGGCACGAGCAAGTCCATAGCGGCAACGGTTTTTCCATCCTCGTTGAGACGCATATAAAAAGCCTTGATTTCCTTTGGATAATCGGTGACGAAAAGCGGTTTGCCGAAAACATTTTCGGTTAAATAACGCTCGTGTTCTGTTTGCAAATCGCAACCCCAGAAAACAGGGTAAGAGAATTGGTCTTTGGCTTTTTCTAAAATTTCTATTGCCTCTGTGTAGGTAACACGGGCGAAATCAGATTCTACAATATTTGAAAGACGCTCTGTAAGGCCTTTGTCAAAATGCTGTTCGAAGAATGAAAGTTCGTTTTGACAGTTTTGGAGCAGATAACGGAAAACGAATTTGAGCATATCTTCAGCAAGAGCCATATCGTCAGACAGGTCTGCAAAGGCAATTTCAGGCTCAATCATCCAAAACTCTGCCGCGTGGCGAGTGGTGTAAGAACGCTCGGCGCGGAAGGTGGGACCAAAGGTGTAAACCTTGCCGAAAGCGGTTGCCATACACTCAGCCTCTAACTGACCTGAAACAGTCAGAGAGGTCTGTTTGCCAAAGAAATCCTGTGTATAATCCACCTTGCCGTCTTCGGTAAGCGGCAGGTCATTATAATCAAGTGTGGTAACATGGAACATCTCACCCGCACCCTCAGCATCGCTTCCTGTAATAAGCGGTGTGTGGGCGTAAACAAATCCGCGCTCGTTAAAGAATTTGTGTATTGCAAAAGCACAAGCGGAACGCATACGATATGCCGCAAGGAATGTATTTGTGCGCGGACGCAAGTGTTGAATAGTACGCAAAAATTCAAGCGAATGACGCTTTTTCTGTAGCGGATATTCAGGGGAAGATTCACCCTCAACAACCGCGGTTTCAGCGTGTAGTTCAAAGGGCTGACGCATTTCTGGAGTCAACACGATATTTCCCGTAACAATAACGGCGGCGCCAACATTTTGAGAAGTTATTTCCTTGTAATTTTCAAGTTTGCCCTCTTCCAAAATAACCTGAAGTCCCTTAAAAGAACTTCCGTCATTCAATTCCAAAAAGGCAATGCTTTTAGATACGCGGATAGTTCTAACCCATCCGCAAACGGTAACTTTTGTATCTTTAAGACTTTCTGCATCGGCATAAAGTCTTACTATTTCGGTTTTTTCCATAAACTAACACCTCTTAAGGTTATTATATGATAAAAAAGAGTGTAAATCAAGAACAAATTAAGATTGATATAAAATAAGTAATAGTGTATAATTATACTTATCTGATATGGGAGAGAAAAAATGATAGACACTAATAAATATTTAACACTTCGTGACAATATAATAAAAAAAGATTTTTCGCGTATGAACGATATGCAATTTTCTGCCGTCACAACGGTAGACGGACCTCTTTTGGTACTTGCGGGTGCGGGCTCGGGCAAGACGACAGTGCTTGTAAACCGCGTTGCCTGTCTTATGAAATACGGTGCCGCTTTTGGTAGCGATATAGTGCCATACGGCGTAACCGATGACGATATCATAGCGGGACAAGCATATCTTGCGGGGGAGAGTGATGAGTTACCGCAGGGCGCGTTTTCCGTTAAAGCGCCAAAACCTTGGGAAATCCTTGCCATAACATTTACAAACAAGGCGGCAGGTGAACTTAAAGAGCGAATTATAAATATGCTCGGTGAGCCGGGTAACGACATTTGGGCGGGAACTTTCCACTCTGTTTGCGGAAAAATGCTTCGCCGCGATGCCGATAGACTTGGCTACGACCGCCACTTTTCAATATACGATACCGATGACAGTAAACGCGTGATGAAAGAGTGCCTTAAAGAACTCGGTGTTGAAGAAAAGCATCTTCCCGTAAAATCGGTGCTTTCGGCAATCAGCAGCGCTAAAGATTCGCTCATTTCTCCCGGTGAATATGAAAGTAGCGTAGGCAACGATTTTCGTATGAAAAAAATCGCCGCAGCGTATAGACTTTATCAGAAAAAACTGTTCGATGCCGATGCAATGGACTTTGACGATATGATTTACAATACCGTCCGTCTTTTATCGGAAAACGAAGATATAAAGGAATATTATAACCGCAAGTTCAAGTACATAATGGTGGACGAGTATCAGGATACCAACCACGCACAGTATGTGCTTGTAAAACTGTTGGCAGAGGGGTATGAAAACCTTTGTGTTGTTGGTGATGACGACCAGAGTATATACCGTTTCCGAGGTGCGACAATTGAAAACATTTTAAGTTTTGAAGACGGTTATAAAGATGCAAAGGTTATACGGCTTGAACAAAACTACCGTTCGAGCGGCAACATTTTAGATGCTGCAAACGCCGTAATTGCCAACAATAAAGGCAGAAAAGGTAAAACTCTCTGGACCGCTGCAGGCAACGGCGAAAAAATAGAGGTTTATACAGCGGAAGACGACAGGGGAGAAGCGCGGTATGTTGGTGATACCATACTTGATTTTGTGTCATCGGGCGGCCGATTTTCGCAAAATGCCGTGCTTTACAGAATGAACGCTCAGTCACGCGCAGTAGAAAATGCCTTTGTTCGCAGTGGTGTACCGTATCGCGTAATAGGCGGCACAAGGTTCTATGAAAGAAAAGAGATTAAGGATGTAATTTCCTATCTTTCGGTAATAAACAATAAAAACGATACCTTGCGTTTAACCCGTATAATTAACGAACCCGCAAGGGGAATTGGACAAACTCTGCTTTCCCGCGCGGCAGACATTGCAGAGCGGGAGAACACACCGCTTTTTGATGTTCTGAGTAAAGCCAACGAATACCCCGAACTTTCGCGTTCTGCTGCAAGAATGAGGGAGTTTACGGGGATGATGACAGAACTTTGCGAACTAAAATATACTGTATCCTTGCACGAACTTTGTCAAAAACTTTTGGAGTTAAGCGGATATATGCTCTACCTTAAAAACCAAGGGGAAGAGGGCGCCGACAGGGCAGAAAATATCAAGGAATTATTAAACAGTATATACCAGTACGAACAGGAAAATGACATAGTAACTCTGTCTTCATATCTTGAAGATGTAGCCCTTTTCAGCGATATTGATAATTACGATGCGGAATCTGATTCTGTAGTTTTAATGACGCTTCACTCGGCAAAAGGACTTGAATTTGATAATGTGTTTTTGATTGGCTTGGAAGAGGGAATATTCCCCGGAAACCAGACGATGTTCGGTTCGGAAGAAGATATTGAAGAAGAACGCCGTTTGGCGTATGTTGGCATAACACGCGCTCGGCGCAAACTTCATATAACAAACGCCTATCAGCGAATGTTATTCGGCAGTACAAATCGCAACAGGCAGTCGCGTTTTCTAAGTGAAGTGCCACAAGAACTTTGCAACATCCGCAAAGCGCAGATGCTTAATAGTTATTGGTCGGAAAGGTCGTTTAGCGGCGGATTTTCGTCTTACAAACAGGAAGACGATTTTTCTTTCGGTTCATTTGGCAGTTCACCCAAGAAGACCGCGCCCCCGCCACAAAATAAACCTGCGGCACCGAGTATAGACTGTACGGTTGGAATGCGTGTTCGCCATAAGACCTTCGGCGAGGGTATGGTGCTTTCAGTAACGCCGATGGGCAACGACACATTGATAGAGGTTGCTTTTGACAATGTCGGCACCAAAAAACTTATGTCTAATTTTGCAAAACTCAGTAAAGTAGAATAGTATTGCTTTTTTCTGAAAAAACAGTATAATAATGCTTGTAAAGGAAGTGATTGAATGCCGGGAAATATGGCGGTTAAAAGCACGGCCCGTACCGCGCTTAAAGGCTTTTGGCCACAGGCTATAGCGGCATCGCTCTGGTTTTTGGCGGTTTGTTCGGTGCTTATGGTTTTACTATCCGTAAACAGCACCCTTTTCGGCGTTCGCGCCACAGTGCTTAATGTAGTTCTTTCGGTGATTTATATATTCTTGTTTGCCGTACCCTGCCTTTTTGGACTGCTTAGGTTTTTCCGCCGTGCAGTTTACGGAAATGTGGATAGTTTAGGTTCGCTTTTCTACTATTTCGGGGATATAATCAAATATAAAAAATCCGTTTGGTTTTGTTTTATGCTCGTGTGTAGAATGGGCGGTTCGGGACTACTCACATTTTTGCCGTATTTTATAGTACGCATTATAGAATTTTTACCGCTAAAGTTTGTTGCGGATTCAATGTTTTTACAGTTTTCCATTGTTCGATTTGTGGTGTTTTTAGTTTGCGCTATATTCTTCTTGCTTATAAATCTGCGTTATTATATCGCACCAATGCTGTTTGTCAGTTGCTGTGATATGCATTGGACCGAGATAATATATATGTCAAAGCATATAAGTCGCTATTCGTCAGGTCCGTTTTTGGTGCTTGTAATCGGATTTACGGGTTGGATTTTGCTATCGTTTTTGGGCGTTACTTTAATATACACAATGCCTTATATGTTAGTAGCGTATACCGTGCATTGCCGATTTGCTTTTAATCATTATAATCATAACATTGAACTTATGAAAAAGACCGATTTCCCCGAATACCGCAGTACATTTTAGAAAGGAACTTTAATATGCGTTCTAAAAAATTAATGACAGTTTTGTTTTTTGTTGCTATGTTTACAATGGCATTTAATATGTTCGGTTCGCTTTATGATGCGGTGTTTTATAACATAGACGATGTACCAAAAGGACAACTTGTGGCAGAGTATAATTCACCAAACGGCAAACAAAAGGTTATGTGCTATAAGGTGGAAACTGTGCTCGGAGATGCTGTAAAATGTTCACTCTGGGACGGTAAGTCCGAGCGCAATATATATTGGGACACAAAAACAAGTGAAAAAACTATTTACTGGGCAGATAATGATACCGTTGTTATAAACGGTATGCATATAGATGTCGATACGGTTGTGTATGATAGCCGCGGCGGAATCTATGACGAAAATTCATTTTAAGTATGAAATTAAACAGTGAAATAAATGTAGAAATTACCGCCGTCACAAACGAGGGGTGCGGCGTTGGCAGAGCGGATAATGTGGCGGTTTTTGTACCGCATACCGTAACGGGAGATGTTGTCCGCGCTAAAATAAACAAGGTTTCAAAAAACTTTTTGTCAGCCGACCTTGTTAAAGTAATAACCCCCTCAAAATACCGAATAAAAGAAAAGTGCAGCCGGTGCGATAGTTGCGGTGGCTGCGCCTTTTGGCATATAGATTATGAAAAAGAGCGCGAAATCAAGCGCGGTTTCGTGCAAGATGCTTTTGCGCGTATCGGCAAACTTTACCCTCCTGTTAATGAGGTTGTATTCGGTGCGGATGAACACTATAGAAACAAGGCGCAATACCCCGTATCACAGGATGGCAAAACAGGGTTTTATAAAAAGCGCAGTCACGAAATAATCCCCTGTGACGATTGTCTTTTGCAACCCAAAGAGTTTTCAAAAATACAAAAACTAACAGAACTTTTTGTAAAACAGTACGGCGTAAGTGTATATAACGAAAAAACAGGAAAAGGACTTCTGCGACATATATATGTCCGTACATCTCATATCGGGGATATAATGGTGGTTTTAGTCATAAACGGCGAGAATCTTCCACACAGCGATATGTTTATAGAAATGTTAAAATCTGTTTTTGGGGATAAACTCAAAGGCGTAATGCTTAATATAAACCGCGAAAAAACCAATGTTGTATTGGGCAAACAAGAAAAAGTGCTTTACGGTCAAGGGTATATTGAGGATACCGTTTGCGGTGTCCGCCTTCGCGTGTCGCCACTGTCTTTCAGCCAAGTTAATCACAATATGGCGGAAAAACTGTATAAAAAAGCCGCCGACTATGCAAATCCAGAGGGGCGAACCGTCATAGATTTGTACTGTGGTACGGGCGCAATAGGGCTTTCTCTTGCAAAACGCGCCAAAAGCGTAATCGGTGTAGAAATCGTGCCCGATGCTATAAAGGATGCGGAATATAACGCCAAAGAAAACGGCATAAAAAACGCAAGATTCATATGTGCAGATGCCGCAAAGGCGGCACAGAAACTGCGTGACGAGGGCATAAAAAGCGATGTTGTAATTGTCGACCCGCCAAGAAAAGGTTGCGACAAAGAAGTGCTCGAAATCATAGCAAACAATTTCTGTCCGGAAAGACTTGTGTATGTTTCTTGCGACCCCGCCACACTGGCGCGGGACTGCAAAATTTTATCGGAACTTGGATATGAAGTTGTCGAAGCCACCCCTGTTGATTTATTCCCCCGTACAACCCATATAGAAACCGCCGCACTTTTAGTGCGCACGGTTTCTGCGATATAAATTACTATCGGAATTTGCGATATGCCCACAGGGCACGATATATCTTTGATGCGATATGTGCCTTGCGGCACACGAAAAAAAGAAAAGCCACGAATGGCTTTTCTTTTTTTATGTTTATACGCCTTCTTTAGAACGACGCAGGAATTCGGTTTCGGTGCAACCGTTTTCGGATACGTATCCGGCAAGCGGAACGAGTTTTTCGTTGATTGCATCCAAAATCCAACTCGCCTGCGGGAAGAAGAATTCGTCAAATTCAAACGGAGGTGTAATCCAGTTACGAGCGCCAACAACAACAGGCGGTGCATCGAGGTAGTCGAAGCAGTACTCTGTGATGTTCTTAGCAACATCGTTCATAAACGAGCCACGGGCACAAGCGTCTGATACCAAAACAACGCGGCCGGTCTTCTTAACAGACTCAATAATCTTGGTGTAATCAAGCGGAACAAGGGAATGGAGGTTGATGATTTCGGCTTCCATTCCATATTTTTCGCTTAACTGTTTTGCGGCATCTACAGCGCGGTAGAGAGCAGCACCAACCGTCAAAATGGTAACATCTTTACCATCGCGTACCTTGTTAACATCGCCAAATTCAATTTCATAACGCTCTGTGGGAACGCCCCCTTCGTGGAACTGTTCGCCAACATCGTAAATTCTCTGACTTTCAAAGAATACAACAGGGTCGGTGCCGCGAAGAGCCGATTCCATAAGACCTTTAGCCTCCCAAGGTGTTGCGGGGAAGCAAACTTTGAGTCCGGGAATATGCGCGCAGAGTGCGGTCCAGTCCTGACTGTGCTGTGCGCCGTATTTAGAACCAACCGAAACACGCAAGATTACGGGCATCTTGAGAATACCTGCAGACATTGCCTGCCATTTGGACATCTGGTTGAAGATTTCGTCACCCGCGCAACCGATAAAGTCGGCATACATAAGTTCAACAAGTGCGCGGCCACCCGAAAGTGCATAACCAACCGCAGTACCAACAATAGCGGCTTCAGCGATGGGCGAGTTAAAGAGGCGGGAGTGGGGGAATGCATCCATCATACCGCGGTAAACGGCAAATGCGCCACCCCAGTCGCGACAGTCTTCACCATAGGCAACGAGTGTCGGGTCTTCGTAGAAACGGTCATAAATAACCTCAGAGAGTGCATCACGAAGATTGTAAAGTTTCATTTTAGAAACGGGCTTGCCGTCAACAATCGGGCAGCGGCTCTTTTCTTTAATCTTCTTGTATGCGGGAACATCTTCCTTGGGCATCAAAACTTCGGGTTCTCTGTCGTCAAATTTGTCAACCTTTTCGTTTGAATACATCAGTCTTTCAACAACGGCGGGGTCTTTCTTGAAATCAACATAGGGGCTGATTGTGGTGTCAGAAGCGGCTTTACAAATCATTGTCATACGCTCACTGACACTTGCGAGAATTTCTTCAAACTTAGAATCAGCAGCAACACCCGCATCAACAAGCGACTTTCTGTAGGTGATAATCGGGTCAATCTCGCGCCATGCATCGATTTCCTCTTTGGTGCGGTATGCATTCTGGTCGGATGTAGAGTGACCGGAATAGCGGTATGTAAGAGTATCAAGCATAACAGGACCTTCGCCGGCACGCAAAATCTTGAGTTTTCTTTCCATGGCATCAATAACAGCAAGGGGATTAAATCCATTGATGCGTTCTGCGTGGAATTGTGTGGGACTAACGCCCGAGCCGATACGGGCAAGCATATCATAACCCATGGTTTCTCCGCGTGTCTGGTCGCCCATACCGTAGGAGTTGTTAAATACATTATAAAGAATGGGCATACCGCCTTTGTGGCTTTCCCAAAGGGTGTGGAACTGGTCCATAGCCGCAAAGTTCATGGCTTCCCAAACGGGACCGCGAGCCATAGCGCCGTCACCCGCGTTGCAAACAACAATGCCCTGTTTACCGTTAATTTTCTTAAAGAGAGCAGCGCCTGTGGAAATAGCCGCAGAGCCGCCAACGATAGCATTGTTCGGGTAAATACCGAAAGGCAGGAAGAAAGCGTGCATTGAGCCGCCCATGCCTTTGTGGAAACCGGTGTCACGCGCAAAAATTTCCGAGAGTGTTCCGTAAAGAATGAAACGTATAGCAAGTTCTTTTATGTCGTCAACGGGTCCCAACTTTTCGGTAGCGCGAAGTGCCGAGCCGCCGAGGAAACCTTCCATGATTGTCATAAGTTCCTGTTCGCTTAACTTATGTATGCAGGAAAGTGCCTTTGCTAAAATTTCAGAGTGGCTGCGGTGTGAGCCAAACGAAAAGTCGTTCTGGTCAAGGAGGTATGCCTGACCGACAGCGGCTGCTTCCTGACCTATTGACAGGTGGGCAGGGCCGGGGTAGGTTGTTTCAATGCCGTTGTAAAGACCTTGTGTTTTAATCTGATTGAGCATTGATTCAAACTCACGAAGAACGGCAATGTCGCGGTAGATACGAACTAAATCGTCATCGCTAAAGCGGCTGCGCTCTTCTTCGATAGTTTTATTATAAGTGTTTACAGGAATATCGTTAAACGAGATTTTACCTGCGGCAAGTGTTTCTTTTGGGTCAACAAATAAATTCTTTGGCATAATTTTTGTCCTCCTTAAATGTGGAATATGGCTTCTCTGATAATTTCCGCAACGGTCGGGTGCGGGAACACCAGTTTTTTAAGTCTTGACGGGGTGAGTTCTGTGTCAACCATCATAGTGGCGGTCATAATTATTTCGGATGCGTAAGAGCCAACCATATGACAACCAACAAGGCGGTTATTCTCGGTGTCGACCACGAGTTTTATAAATCCTTTGCCGCTGTTTGTTTCGGCAAGGTATCTACCGGCATAAGACATGGGAAGTTTAACTTCCTTGACCTTCATACCGTTTTTCTCGGCCTCTTCTTTGCTGTAACCAACACTTGCAACCTCGGGGTCGGTGTAGATAACAGATGGGATAACATCGTAGCGCATTTCATCGGGGATTCCAAGCATGTGGTTAACGGCAACTTCTGCCTCGCGGTATGCGGTGTGTGCCAACATCAGTTTGCCGTTGCAGTCGCCAATAGCGTATACGCCCGAAACATTTGTGCAAAGATGACGGTCGGTTTTTATAGCCGCCCTGTCCATATCGAGCGCGAGTGTTTCAAGACCGATATCGGCGGTTGCAGGTTTGCGTCCCGCCGAGAGAAGCACCTTGTCACAGGTGATTTCTTTCTTTTCGCCGTTTTCTTCGTAAATTACGCTGTCCTTTTTAACCTCCAAAACCTTGGAAGAGAGTTTGAAAACCATACCTCTTTTTGTGAAAGCGTCTGTAAGAACTTTGCAGATTTCTACATCGGTAGCACCGGCGATTTTGGGCATCATTTCAATAACGGTAACAGATACGCCAACACTTGCAAAATAGTAAGCCATTTCAAGACCGATAACTCCGCCGCCGATTACCACAAGATTTTTGGGCAGTGTCTTTTCGTCCAAAACCTCTCGGTTGGTGACTACAAAACCTGAGTCTAAGCCCTCTTTAAGACCTGGAACAGGGGGAACAACCGTCTCAGAGCCCGATGCAATTACAAGGCGTTTGCCCTCATAGGTTGTTCCATCAGCCTCAACCAAAAATCCGTTCTGTCCGCGGCCTTTAATTTTAGCGGCGGCAGAAATAACAGTTACCTTGTTGCTCTTCATAGTAGCGCCAACACCCGCTACGAGTGTTTTAACAACGCTGTTTTTTCGTTCAACAACTTTAGCGTGGTCATAGGTAACGCCCTCGGTTACTACGCCGTAGGCTTCACTTTCTTTCGCGTGGCGGTACATTTTTGAGGAATTAAGAAAAGTCTTAGTGGGAATGCATCCTTCATTAAGACAGGTGCCGCCAAGCGCCTTTTTTTCGAACACAGCGGCTTTAAGTCCGCCCTGTGCCGCGCGTTCTGCGCACAGATAACCGCCGGGGCCGCCGCCTAATACTAATAAATCAAAAGTTTCCATTTTATATCTCCTTAGTCAAAGCAATTAAACCCGAATCAGATTTTGAAATAAGGATTTTACGCTGTGACATTGTTAAAATACTCGCAAATCCGTCAGGATTTGCTGTGTTTTTGCCTCGCACAGACACAAAATCCTTTGTTTACAAAATTCTGCGACCTTAAAGGTGCTGACTTTTGTGTGGATTTTGTGTGAAGCGAAGCGCATAAGGCTAACGCCTATGTGCGCCAATGAGCCAAAAGACGCCGAAAGTAAGCCCTTTAAGGCTGGTTCGGGTTTAATTGCTTTGGCTAGTCAAAAGAGCCATAAAGTTCTCAAGGTTAACACCAAGGTCACGAAGGAATCTTGATGCGGGTGCACCGTCAACTGCACGGTGGTCGTATGTAAGACTGAGTCCCATAGCGGGATAAATCTCAATAGCGCCGTTTGCACCCTGTCTTACTCTGTCTATAGTTGTGCAAACACCTAGTAATCCTGTCTGCGGAGGATTGATAACGGGTGTGAAAGATTCAATTCCCAAACTGCCAAGGTTGGATACTGTAAATGTACCACCCGCGAGTTTGTCGGGAGAAATATTGCCCTCGCGACAAGCCGCCGCGAGTTCCTTAACCTCTTTGGAAATTTCTAAAAGACTCTTTTCGTCTGCGTGGAAAATTGTCGGAACCATAAGTCCTCTCGGTGTGTCAATTGCAACACCTAAGTTTACATGCTTGAAAATACGGATGTTGTTGTCATCAAGCATGTGAGCGTTGAGGTCGGGATGTTCTTTAAGCGTTCTTGTAACGGCAAAAAGTACAATGTCGCCAAGCGTAATTCCCGCATAATCGCCGCCCATTGTTTTGAGTTGCTTTCTATAGGACAGAATTGTCGTTGCGTCAAAGGAGGAATTGTGGGTAAGTTGTGCCATTGTTGAAAGCGAGGTATGCATAGACTTACTAATCGCGCGTCTGATACCGCTGAATTTAACATCCTCATACTCAGTGTCGGGTGAGGATGTTGCTGCGGCGGGAGCTTTTGCTGCTGCGGGATTATTCATAAGTTCTCGCACATCGCGCTCAATAATACGGCCGTTTGGACCTGTGGGTGTGGCAAGAGTCGCATCAACACCTGCGCGTTCGGCTAACTTTTTCGCTCTGGGCGAAACTGCGGTTTTGCCGTCCACTGAAACGGTAGCCTCTGCGGTTACAGGGGCAGAAACGGGCGCGGATTCGGTTTTTTCTTCAATAACCGCCGTATCGGCAGGTGCGGCAGCCGCTGCGTCTGACGGACGAAGTGAACTGCAATCGTCACCTTCGTTACCTATAGCGCAGACATTTACAAGACAGGGAACCTCGTCACCTTCGCCGTAAAAAATCTCAAGTAAAGTGCCTTCTTCGGTGGATTCACATTCGAAACTTGCTTTGTCCGTTTCGTATGTAAACAAAACATCGCCGACCTTGATAGAGTCGCCGATTTTCTTTTCCCAAGTGCCGATAATACAACTTTCAACCGTTATACCGGCCTTGGGCATGATAACTGCATTTGCCATAAAAGTTCCTCCCATTTACTTATATAATAGGTCTAAATTAAATTATACTCTTATGAAAATATTTTGTCAATTGTTTACAAGAGAATAGTACAAAATATAATACTATTTGCCGTTGACTTGGAAAGTGAAAGATTTTATAATGATTACATAAAAAAATTTTCGGGGAAAGTTATGATAAAAAGATTAGAGTTTTATAAAAGTAAAGAAACCAATCCGTATATCAATTTGAGTATAGAAAGATATCTGCTTGACCGGGTGGATGAAGATACCGTTATACTCTATCTGTGGCAGAATAAAAATACCGTTGTAATAGGTAAAAATCAAAACCCGTGGGCAGAGTGCAGTGTGTCTTTAGTAAAGGAAGACGGCGGACTGGTTGCAAGAAGAGAGTCGGGCGGCGGCGCCGTTTATCACGACAAGGGAAATGTTAATTTTACCTTTCTGTCGTCCATAGAAAACAGCGATATAACACGCAATATGAAAATTATCCAAAAAGCCTGTGCGAATGAGGGCATAAAAACCGAAATTTCGGGCAGAAACGATATTGTGGCAGAGGGTAAAAAGTTTTCGGGAAACGCCTTTTATAACACCAAAACCAAATGTTATCACCACGGAACGCTGCTTGTCTCTGTCGACAAAGAAAAAATGCAAAAAATTCTCACACCGCCATCAGCAAAACTCACAGCAAAAGGCGTAAAATCGGTAAGTTCAAGGGTTGTAAATTTGTCAGAACTTTCGCCGTCTGTAACCTGCGAAAGCATAATAGAAAATGTGTTAAAAGCATTTATAGAAACATTAGATTTGCCTTTTGAAGAAATAAAAAATATTGATATGGATTTTGTGAATTCTCTCGCTAAAGAATATAGCAGTTGGGATTATATTTTCGGAAAAACCATTGACTTTTCAGTGTCACTTGAAGACCGTTTTGGCTGGGGAAGTTTGCAACTGCTTTTGAATGTGCAAGACGGTATGATATCTGAGATACAGGTCTTTACCGACGCAATGGACAGCACCCTTGCAGAAAATATAGGAAAAGCGCTCAAGGGTTGTAAATATGAATTCGACAGTGTAAGCAGCCGCCTTTTAAGCGACTCTTCCTTGGCCCTAAATAAAGATATTGTTTCTCTGTTCTGTAAAATATAAAGAAAAAGCATATCCTTGCGGATATGCTTTTTCTTTATTGAAAGGGTTGTTCAAATTCGAAGTCTTTTGAGTTTTTGACCTATATATTCAAACCCCTACAGTTTTTTAATGAAATATCTCGCCGTGCTCGATATGAAATAATCCTTGTGGATTATGAAATTTTCTGCTAACGCAGAAAGTGAAATAAAATTCGCCTCTTAAACATTTGCGAAGCAAATATTTCATAGCGAAGCTATTTCACTCGCTGTAAGGCGAATTTCATTGAAAAAAGCACCGACAAAGTCGATGCTTTTTTCTGGTGGAGCTTAGGGGATTCGAACCCCTGACCCCCACACTGCCAGTGTGGTGCGCTACCAACTGCGCTAAAACCCCATAAACTGCAAGAGTGATTTTAACACAACAGAAAGTAAAAAGCAAGTATTTTTTTGAAATATGAATATTTTCCCTCAGTTTTGCACATTTTAGACTTGACAAAAGAAAAAAAAGTAATATAATAAACAATGTTGACTATCCATTGAGGAATAGTGTAACGGTAGCACGACAGACTCTGACTCTGTTTGTTGGGGTTCGAATCCCTATTCCTCAGCCAACAAAATAAAAGCACGTCCGAAAGGGTGTGCTTTTGTTTTATTAGAATGTTTTATGGGGATTTGAAAATCCTATTTCTTAGAAAAATGGGTGATAATATGAAGAATTTGCAGAATCTTCACACGCACACAACTTATTGTGACGGTAAGGATACACCAGAAGAAATGATAAAATACGCGCGTGATAAGGGTTTTGAGTCTATAGGTTTTTCGGGACATTCACATAACTCATATTCGCCTTATGTTAAAATAACAGCCGAGACCACAGAAAAGTACAAAGAGGAAATAAAAGCGCTTAAAGATAAGTATAAGGACATTTTCCCGATTTTTTTGGGGCTCGAGGTTGATATGTATTCGGGCGTAGATTTGTCGGGCTACGATTACTTGATTGGTGCGATGCATTATCTCAAAAAGGGCGATAGATATCTCGGCTTTGACACTTCGGCAGAGCGCGTGAAAGCGCTCATTGATGAAAATTTCGGCGGCGATGGAATGTGCTTCGCAAAAGAGTATTATAGACAACTCGCCACGCTTTCACAGTATGGCAATTTCGATATTATAGCGCATTTTGATATAATTTCAAAAAACCTTGATAAAATACCGTTTTTTGATGAATACAGTGAAGAATACATAAAAATGGCGGTTGAGGCTATGACCGCGCTTAAGGGTAAAATACCTTTTTTTGAACTCAATACAGGCGGAATAGCCCGTGGCTACCGCAAAATGCCATACCCGTCAGTGCCGCTGCTTAAAGAACTGAAAAGATTGGGATTCGGTGCGGTTATTTCGTCCGACTGTCACGATGGAAGCCGCATTGATTGCTTTTTTGAAGAGGGAAGAGAACTTTTGCGTGAATGTGGTTTTAACGAACGCTATATATTGACCGAAAGCGGTTTTACTGCCACCAAAATTTAGGGGGAAGATTATGAACGCAATTTCTATAGTTTTGCTTGTCTTTGCCGTTTTGGGCGGAATTGACAGGATTATCGGTAACCGTTTCGGACTTGGCAAAGAGTTTGAGCGCGGATTTATGCTCCTTGGAAATATGGCGCTTTCAATGATTGGAATGATAGTAATATCCCCACTTATTGCCGACCTGCTGTCCCCCTGTTTTGATTGGTTTTACAGCGTTTTGCATATCGACCCGTCAGTAATACCTGCATCGGTCTTCGCGAATGATATGGGCGGTGCTTCACTTGCAGCAGAGGTCGCACGCGACAAGGACTTGGGAATGTTCAATGCACTTGTTGTGTCATCGGTTATGGGCTGTACTATATCGTTTAGCATACCCTACGGTCTCGGTGTTGTTAAAAAAGAGCATCACAAGGATATGTTTTTGGGAATGTTGTGCGGAATTGCCACCATACCTCTCGGCTGTTTTGTGTCGGGACTCACTTTGGGAATTCCCGTGCTGTCGGTTCTGCTTAACCTGCTTCCGATTATACTTCTGTCAGGCATAGTCGCTTGCGGACTTATTCTTGTCCCCACCGCCACAATTAAGGCATTTTCGGTGCTTGGCATAATTATGAAGGCGGCAATCACGCTCGGTCTTCTTGTGGGAATGTTCCAGTCACTGACGGGGATTGTAATAATAAAAGGTCTTGCCGATATAAAAGAAGGCGCCGATATATGCTTTAACGCGGCGGTAGTGTTGGCAGGTGCTTTTCCGTTTATGGCAGTCGTTTCACGCGTTCTTAATAAGCCCATTACAAAATTCGGACAGCTTTTGGGTATCAACGCACAGTCGGCTATGGGACTTGTATCCACTACCGTAACCAACTCAACCACCTTTGAAATGCTCAACGGAATGGAAAGAAAAGGCGTTGTTCTCAATTCGGCGTTTCTGGTTTCGGCGGCGTTTACACTCGGTTCCCATCTTGCATTTACAATGGCATTCGATGCGGGTTATGTTTTGCCGATGATACTCGCAAAGTTTTTGTCGGGTGCCGCATCAATTCCACTTGCTCTTTTAATATACAAAAGAGTTTGCAGATAAGGTAACAAGAATAATCCGCTTGTCTAAAATCGAGTTCGGATTATTTTTGTTACCCTAACCGTTTTTTGTGCTCACGGGGCTTTTGGTGTGGACAATGCCCAAAATGCTCAAAACATTATAAAAAACCCTATAACTGTGAATGCTTCTGTTGATTTTTTTCAAAGAATATGGTATATTCCCCTGGGGGTGGTGTTAATATGAAAATCACATTTTTGGGAACAGGTGCGGCAGACTGGCTTTTGGAAAAACCCGAAGGTTTCACCGATAACCGCAGATTTTCGTCTGCACTTGTAGATGATGTTTTGCTTATAGACCCGGGCCCGCATGTTCTTTCTGCACTTTCTGAATATGGAAAAGACATAAAAAGTATAAAGTACATAATAAATACCCACAAACACAGTGACCACTATAATGAAGATACAATTAAAACGCTGTGTGATGCGGGTGCTTCTTTTGTTGAATTTGCGGCAGGGGATGAGAAAACCCTTGGTAAATACACTGTAAAAGCGTATTACGGTAACCATTCAACCGCCGCTGCTACGGTGCATTTTATAATTGCGGACGGAGATAAAACTCTGTTTTACGGACTTGATTCTGCCTGGCTTATGTATGAAGAGGTCAAGGCGATAAAAGAGCATAAACCCGATTTTGCCGTGCTTGATGCAACGATAGGCGATGTGGACGGAGACTACCGTATATTTGAACACAACAATTTATATATGGTAGAGGAAATGCAGAAAACATTAGCGCCGTTTGTAAAGCAGTTCTGTATAAGCCATATGGCGCTGACACTTCATACCGACCATAAAACCTTAACAGAGCGTATGGCACCGAAAGATATTCTTGTGGCATACGATGGATTAGAAGTAGAAATATAGTGTAAAACACCACTGACCTTGCGCAGTGGTGATTTTGCGTTATCAAGATAGGTGATATGATGCAACTTTTTATATCAACACTCAATCAAACTGCGTTTTTGCTGTTGCTTATGGCAATAGGTTATATCCTTGTAAAAACCGGTACACTTGATGGCTCGTATGCGGGTGTTTTATCTAAACTTGAGAATAATATTTTCGTACCCGCATTGATGCTTGGCACATTTATGAACAACTTCACGGTAGAAAAACTGTCTGTATCGGGCAGGTTTTTTGTTGTGGGTATTATAGTAATGTGTATTATGGCGCCTCTCGGCACACTGATAGCGCGGTTCTTTTCAAAAAGTGCGTACGAGCGTAAAATCTATACATACGGCTTTGCGTTTGCAAACTTCGGTTTTATGGGTAACGCCGTTTTTTCTGCGCTTTTCCCCGAAATGTTTATGCAGTATTTAATACTCACAACGCCTTATCAAATGTTTATATACGCCTGGGCAGTACCCACGCTTTTAATCCCTGTGGAAAATGCAACAACGCTGAAAGAGCGTCTGCGTCCGCTTATGAATCCAATGTTTGCGGCGGTAATAATCGGAATAATCATAGGTCTTCTTAAAATACCGCTTCCCGCGTTTATGAAAAATGCTGTAACCACACTCGGCGACTGTATGTCACCTGTTGCAATGTTGCTTACAGGTATGACGGTGGCAAAAATCGACCTCAAGAAAATTTTTAAGACGGTGGGCATCTATGCCGCAACGATTGTAAGACTTATTGTTATACCGCTTATAGTAATTGCGGTGCTTTATTTCTTGCCAATGTCTTATGAGATGAAACTTTGCATACTGTGTTCGCTTTCAATGCCGCTCGGACTTAATACCGTTGTAATACCCGGTGCTTACGGAAAGGATACATCACTTGCGGCGGGAATGGCACTCATATCTCATGTGCTTTCGGCGGCAACCATACCCGTAATTTTTATGCTTTTTGAAAAGGTAATTGGACATTAAAAGTTTAATAGATTATTATAGAACCGATAGGAACAAAAACCTATCGGTTTCTCATTTTTCGAAGTGAATAGGTAAATTTGATACAATTTTAAGGACTATATATCAAAAAAATTGAAAGATTGTGAAAAATAAGACAAATTACGGGTAAAATGGCTTGACAATATTTGACTTAAAATTTATACTTAAATATGGTACGCGCGTGTTTTTGCGCATAAAGAAAGGACGATTATATGCTTTATATTTTAGACACAGCAGACAGAGAAGCAATCAAACACTGTAACGAATTTTATCCCCTTTGGGGCGTTACCACAAACCCCTCAATTATCGCAAAAGAGAAAGAGGATTTTTGGACGCTTATTGAGGATATTCGTAATATAATAGGTCCCGATAAAGCCTTGTTTGTGCAGACAGTTCAGAAAAAGGCAGAAAAAATTGTTGAGGAAGCAAAAGTTCTCCGTGACAGACTCGGAAGCAATTTTTATCTTAAAATTCCGATTAGCGAAGAGGGACTTAAGGCAACAATGATGCTCAAAAAACTCGGCATTGGTGTTTTGGTTACAACAATCTTTACTCCCGCACAGGCACTTGTTGCCGCAAAAGCGGGTGCGGATTTTGTAGCACCGTATGTTAACCGCCTTGATAATATTTTGGGAGACGGCATAAATGTTGTTGCAGAGATTGTAGAACAGTTTGAGCGTTTCGGTCTTGATACTAAGGTACTTGCCGCAAGTTTCAAAAGCGCAGAACAGATACATAAATGTGCCGTTGCAGGTTGCCACGCCGCAACCGTATCGGCAGAGGCGCTTAAAATGATAATCGGCCACCCAATGACCGATGTAGCCATCAAGGGATTTGAAAAAGATTGGAAATCGGTTTACGGCGATAAAACCATTTTGGATTTTTAAGGGTGACAAAATGAAAAAAGAAGCGTTAGAAATGGCAAAAGCCGCATATAAGATTGAGAGTGAATGTATAGCCGAAATGCTCGACTTTTTTGATGAGTCGGAATTCGAAAAGGCTGTAACTCTTCTCAAAAACGCCGAGCGTATCGGCGCCACGGGCTGTGGACACAGCGGCATAATATGTCAACACTTTGCACACCTTATGTGCTGTATTGAACAACCCGCAAAATTCATCTCTCCCGCCGAGGCAATTCACGGCGGAATGGGATATTTACAAAAAGGTGATGTATGTCTTTTTGCCTCTCGCGGCGGTAAAACAAAAGAACTTTTGCCAATGCTTGATATTTGCAAAGCAAAAGGCGTAAACATAATTGCCGTTACGGAAAACGAGGAATCGGTTATGGCAAAGGCCGCCGATGTTGTGCTTAAGCAACACGTCAACCGCGAAACCGATAAATACAATTCACAGGGCACAACGTCTTCAACCGCCCTTTGTATGATTTTCCACGCCTTGCAGACGGCACTTATTGAGGAAACAGGTTATAAAAACGAGCAATTTGCACTTATCCACCCCGGCGGTGCGGTAGGTGAGCGAATAAATAAATAATTTTTGGAGGAAAAGAAAATGGAATTCAAAGTTTTTCAAAAGGAAGTAGAACTTCAGTCAAGAGGATGGATACCCACCTTCCACGACATCTCGAAAGAGGTTAATGAAATCGTAGAAGCATCGGGCATCAAAAACGGTACTGTTAGCATCGTTTCACACCACACAACCTGTTCTGTAATGGTACAGGAGTGCTCACACGATATCGATTCTTTCGACCTCGAGTTTTTACAGCATGACCTTCTTGATATAATGAGAAAGATGATTCCTGACTTCGCAGAGGAACATCAGTATCGTCACCCCGGCCCGATTCACGCACAGTACGGCAGATACGTTAACGAGCCCGGTGACTATTCAAGCATGAACACAGACGGACACCTCCGCAGCTGCTTCTTCGGCAGAAGCGAAACAATGACCATCAAAGACGGCATTGTTGACGGCGGTAAGTTTGCTCATGTATACTTCATCGACTGGGACCACGTTCTTGCCCGTCGCAGACAGGTTAACATCACCGTTATGGGTACAACAGAGGACGTAGGTGACAGAAAGTGGAACAACGGTGAAGTTGTTGATACAAAACACAAGTTCCTTGAAGAAGAAAAGGCATACGATGTTCATTATGACCTTCAGCAGAAGAGATAAGGTATTAAAATGAGAAGAAAAATCAGAACGCCTTATTTTGAGGTTGGAACAAAAAATTACGTATATGGCGATAAACTGCTTGAGTATGCAATTGCTGCAGATAAAGCGGCAGAAAAGTACGATATAGATGTTCTGTTTATATGTCCGCCTATAGAGGTTCGCAGAGTGGCAGAGAATACAAAGAATTTGTTTGTATTTTCTACATATATGGATACTTTGCGTCCCGGCAGAGGCTGTGCTGATATTTTGCCTGAGGGACTGAAAGCGGCAGGTGCGGTAGGCGTAATGGTAAACCACTGTGAAAAGCCTATGAGTTTACCGCAAATCAAGGCTACCATTGACCGCGCTAAAGAGTTGGATTTTTATGTATTTGCCTGTGCTGATACCCTTGACGAGGCTAAGGCTATTGCTCAGTTGCATCCCGACATCATCAATCCCGAACCTTCAGAGATAATTGGCGGCGGCAAAGGCTCAAGTCCAATGTCTTATGTTAAGGATTCTATTCGCGTAATAAAGGAAATCGACCCCAATATTATGGTAGAACAGGCGGCAGGAATTACCTGCGGTCAAGAGGTTTACGATTTTATAATGGCGGGTAGCGAGGCGGCAGGTGCGGCATCGGGCATTATGAATGCCGAAGCCCCGCTCTCGATGATTGATGAGATGATTGCTGCAACACGCCGCGCGGCAGATGACCTTAAAAGATAAAAGTAAAGAGGTTTTTCTAATGGTATATAAAAAGGCTTTGAAACTCGAATCAAGACATCGCGCCGTAAGTTTTCACGATATAACAGATGACGTAAAAGCCATCGTTAAAGAATCGGGCATTAAGGACGGTATTGTCGTTGTATATTCACACCACACCACCTGTTCGGTTATCACACAGGAATGTGCGTTTGATATGTCTATGACAGGTCTTGAAACATTGCAACAGGATTTAGTTAATGTGTTTGAAGAGTGGATTCCCACCTGCAGATACGAGGGTATGTATATGCATCCCGGCCCCAAGGCGCTTGAATTTGCAGAGGAGCACGGTGAAGACAATTTCGGTTGCCACAACACCGATGCACATCTTCGTTCTTCCATAATCGGCAGAAATGTTACCGTTGTTATTGATGACGGCGTAGCAGATTTGGGTGAATTCGGCAGAATCCATTTTATCGATTTTGACCAGACACGTGGCAGAACACGCACTGTTCAGGTTATGATAATAGGAGAATAATATGAGCAAGGTTAAAATCGGATTGCTTCCGCTTTACGTAAAACTTTATGATGACGGCGCACCCGCTATGCGTGACCGCGTTAACCCCTTTACAGAGGAAATAAAATCCATTTTCGCAAGTAGGGAAGACGTTGAACTCGTAAGCGCTGATATCTGCCGTCTGGAAGACGAGTTTGCGGCAGCGGTCAATAAGTTTGAAGCGGAAAAGGTTGACGCTATTGTCACCATTCACCTTGCATATTCCCCGTCATTACAATCGGAAAAGGTGCTTAAAAACACCACTTTGCCGATAGTAATTCTTGACACAACCCCAACATACGCTTTTACGACCGATGATGACAAAGCGGTTATTAGTTATAACCACGGCATACACGGCGTTCAGGATATGTGTAACTTGCTTGTAAGGAATAAAAAAGAGTTCTTTATAGAGGCAGGACACTATAAGGAAAGCGACGTTATAGAACGCGTCGTTTCACGCGTTAAGGGAATAAAAGCGGCAAAGGCTTTTACATCTGCAAGGGTTGGCTCAATCGGCGGTTCTTTTGCGGGTATGGGCGACTTTTTATTGCCTTCGGATACATACAACCGACTCGGTATAGAGGTTGTAACCCTCACGCCCGAAAAGGCTAAGGAAATTGATGCAACAATAACCGAGGCAGAGGTTGATGCGCTTATAGCGGATGACGGCAAAAAATACAACCAGTCTGATGACCTTCCGCAAGATGTGTACAGAAGAACGGCAAGGGGAAGCCTTGTTGTAAGACGCTTTATTGAAGAAAACGGACTTACTGCATTTACCGCTAACTTCTTAAAGGTTGATAAGGCTTTCGGCATCGGCGGAATGCCATTTTCTGAAGCAAATCGTGCTATGGAGCGCGGCATCGGCTATGCGGGTGAGGGTGATACTCTTAACTCTGCTCTTCTCGGTGCGCTTATGTCTGTAAGCGATGAAGCATCGTTTATAGAAATGTTCTGCCCCGATTGGAAAGATGAAATGATATTCATAAGCCATATGGGTGAAATGAATACCGCTTTAGCGGCGGATAAACCCACCATTTTCCATACACCGATGAAATATTCCGATATTGATACCGTTAAAATTTCTGCAACATATAAGGCGGGTGTAGCAACGCTTATAAGCCTTATCCCCGTAGCCGACGGTAAGTTCAGAATAGTTACATCTCTTGTGGAGATGAAAACGCCTGATTGCAAGAAACTTGCCGCAGGTGTAATAAAGGGCTGGTTTACACCAAACAAACCAATAGCAGACTTTTTGTGTGATTATAGCCGCCTTGGCGGTCCACACCATCTTACACTTATGTACGGTGACGCAAGGTGTCTTGCAAAAACATTTGCACAAACGCTTTCATTTGAATATTTTGAAATCTAAAAAGGCAGGGCTCGATTTTTCGAGCCCTGTTTGTGCAACCTAACTTTTTTCAAGGTTTTGATGGCTATTTTCAATCGACAAAAATGTAAATAAGCGGTATAATACTAATAAAATTATGTTGGAGGTATTAGATATGGCAACAGAATTAGTATCACAGTTAAATAATGATTATGACAATTATGTGTACGAAACCGAACTTAAGGACTTTTTACCGCCTGAGTTTATCGATTGTCATGTTCATGTTTATGCGCATGATACGGGTTTGATGAAAACTACTGGTCCCCAGCGTGTTTATTGGACAGGAAAGGTTTCAAGAGAAATGACGGGCGCACAACTTGTAGAGACTTATAAGGATAAGTTCCCTCAAAATAAGGTAACCCCTCTTATCTTCGGCGCTTGCGGAAAAAATAGAGATGTTAATTTGTGCAACGATTATGTAAAGGGCGTTGCAGATGAATATAATATGCCCACGCTCTTCCGCACAAGTTATGATATGAGTGCAGACTTCCTTGAGGAACAGGTAACAAAGGGCGGTTTTTTGGGACTGAAACCCTATCTTACCTTCTCGCCCTCTTACATTCCGCGTGAAGAAATCCGTATTTTCGACTTTTTGCCGAAAGAGCACTTGGAAGTTGCTAACAAACACGGCTGGATAGTAATGCTCCACATCGCGCGTGATAAGCGTCTTAAAGACCCTGTAAATATTGCGCAACTTTTGGAGATTGAAGAAAAGTACCCCAATGTTAAGTTGGTTGTTGCTCATATCGGCCGTGCCTATGCTAAAGAGGATATCGGCGATGCGTTTGATTTCCTTAAAAACACAAAAAATATGATGTTTGATTTTACCGCCAATGTTTGTGACGATGCAATCAAAGCGTGTATTGAGGCAGTAGGACCGCAAAGACTTATGTTCGGTTCAGATTTACCGATTGCCTTTATGCGTATGTACCGCATCGTTGAAAACGGTGAATATATAAATGTTGTACCGCGCGGACTCTACGGCGACCTTACAGGCGTTCCCCGTATGAGAGAGACCGATGAAACCGATGTTACAACAATGATTTATGAGCAAATCAGAGCCTTAAAGCGTGTGGCAATAGACCTTAAACTGACCGACAAGGAAGTAGAAGATATAATGTTCACCAACGCTAAAAAACTTATTGAGGCTGTAAAATAAGGAGTTAGTATGAACTGTTTTATAGGCTTGGATATCGGCACCTCGGCTGTTAAGGGCGCCGCTATGAGCGAGGACGGTAAGGTGCTTGGCACCGTAACGGGAAAATATAATTATTACGGTGAAGACGGACAAAGTCTGTTAAATCCACAGGAATTTGTAGACGCGTGTTTTTCGGTTATAAGCGAACTGTCATCTACATACTGTAAAGGTATGAATGTTGCCGCAATCTGTCCTTGTTGCGCAAGCGGTAATCTTATATTGCTTGATAATGAGGATAAACCGATTACCCCCATTATCGGTTGGCAGACGAAAATTGATAAAGCCGATAGAGATTATTTCTTCACAGATGCGGAAATAGACGACCTTTATAAAACTGTCGGTTGGCGTTTGGGACTCGGATTCCCCGTAGGGTATCTTGCGGCTATAAAACTTCGCCGCCCCGAGTTGCTTGATAATACCAAAACAATTGCAATGAGTGCGGAATATCTCAACTTTTGCTTAACGGGCGAGTGGGGAATTTCACATTCAATGGGAACGCCGTTTTATCTTTTAGACCAGGAAAAAGGCACATACAATATCCCGCTTCTTAAAAAATTAGGTATTGAGGATAAAAACTTCCCACCGATTTATGATAAGGGCACCGCTATAGGCACACTTTTGCCGGAGGTTTCGGAAAAACTCGGTCTATCAACCGATACACGAGTTGTTCTTGGCAGTTTTGACCATCCGTCAGGCGCAACAGGTTCGGGAGTGTATGAGGAAGGCGAAATGTTGCTTTCTTGCGGTACATCGTGGGTGGAATTTTTCCCTGTGTCAACACGCGAGTTCGCAATTTCTACGAAAGCACTTGTCGATAGATTTATGCTTTCGGGCTGTCCTTATTGCGTGATGAAATCGATAGCCTCCATAAGCGCTAAAATAGATGCTCTTCGCAAACACTATTTAGGTCACATTTCGCATAAAGAGTTTGATGTTTTGTGTGAAGGTTCAAAACTCGGCTGTAACGGACTTGTCTTTAACTTTACTGATGACGATTTCAATTTGGATAAAGAATATAGCAGGTGCGACATTGCCAGAGCGATTATTGAAAGCGCGGCACTCAAATTAAAAGAAAATCTCAAAGCGGTGAGAGAGTGCGGTCTTCGCGCCGATAAAATCACAATGATTGGCGGCATAACAAACTCAGGTACCTGTGTAAAAATCGTTGCAGAGGTGTTAGGACAGGATATAACTGTCGTAAACGGACAGGCAGCGGGTGCAGTCGGCGCATGTATGCTTGCGGGAATAGGCGTAGGTGCTTATAAAGACGAAAAGGATGCCTTTGAAAAAACCAATTTTCAGAAGGTAACCTACAGTTGCAAATAGATACAAAAATCGCGGGTGCTTGTCATCCGCGATTTTTTATAAAAAAATCTTGACAAATGGTAATGCGTCCGTTAAAATATGAATATATTTTTTACAAAGCGTTTGAGCAGAAAATAGTAACCGTTCCTTTCGCACTGTAGAGAGCTGTTGGTTGGTGCAAAACAGTAGTGTGATTTTCGGCGAATTCATTCTGTTAGCTGTGGGCTGAAGACGATTGTTGTGTAGGCTTTACCGGTAGCAACCGTTACATTGCAAGGGTGTTTTTGCACCCTATGAGGTTCTTTTTGCGAAAAAAGGACGAAACAGAGTGGTATCACGGTTTTTGTAACTGTCCCTGTTCTTTCCGAAACGGAAAGGGCGGGTTATTTTTTTATAAAGGAGTTTTTATTATGAAAAAAATCATCGCAGTTTTAATGGCACTTTGCATTTGTGCAACGCTTTGTCTTTCGCTTACGGCCTGTGGCGAGAAGGCAGATTACACTGTTGGCATTTGTCAACTTATGGAGCACGAATCGCTTGATAAAGCAACAGAAGGCTTTATTGCAGCACTTGAAGCCGCACTCAAGGAAGAGGGTAAAACGGTTGAGTTTGATACACAGGTTGCGGGTGACCCCAACCTTTGTCCCACGGTAATCAACACCCTCACCGCTAAAAATGTAGATTTAATTATGGCAAATGCCACACCCGCACTTTTGGCGGCGGCAAACGGCACAGCCAAAAACGAAATCCCTGTTTTAGGTACGTCGGTAACCGATTATAACGATACCTTCAAAAACGAAATTCCCAAGAATGTCAGCGGCACATCAGACGCCGTTCCGTTTGACGAACAGGCAAAAATGATGATAGAGTCTTTGTCACTTAAATCGGGTGATAAGGTTGGCGTAATCTACTGCACTAACGAGTCTAACTCGGTAATTCAGTATGAGGCAGTTAAAGCCGAGTTTGAGAAGAGCGGCATCGTTGTAAAGGCACACACCTTCTCGGATACAACCGAACTTCAGACCGTTACAAACGCCGCAGCAGCAGAAAGCAAGGCAATCTATGTTCCGTCCGATAACACCGTTGCGGATAACGATAGCGTTGTAGGCACCATCTGCAACGAGAAGAAGGTTCCTGTATACACAAGTTACGGCGGAAAAATCTGCTATGCAAGTTTGGCAATTGATTATTATGCGCTGGGTGAAGAAACAGGCAAAATGGCAGCAGAAATTTTGCTTGGCAACAAAAAACCTGAGGATATAGAGATTAAAACTTTAACTCCTACGGTTACATATAACGAAGACCTTTGCGCACAACTTGGAATTACTGTTCCCCAGAAATAAGAGGTAAACAATGGCTTTTTTGAATGCGTTACCGGGTGCCGTAGCCGAAGGACTCATTTGGGGACTTATGGCAATCGGTGTGTATATATCCTATAAAATTTTGGATATAGCCGATTTAACGGTAGACGGTTCAATCTGTACCGGCGCGTGTGTCTGCGCTATGTTGATGGCGGGTGGATGTCCTGCAATAATAGCGGTTTTGGTTGCTTTCCTTGCGGGTATGTTAACGGGTGTGTTAACCGGACTTTTACATACCGCACTCGGTATTCCTGCAATACTTTCGGGTATTTTAACGCAACTTATTCTATATTCCGTCAACCTTACAATTTTGGGCGGAAAGAGTCTTGCAACAATTGACCCCCGCGCAAACACTCTTTTGCTTAATATGAGTGACAACCCGCTTTCTATAGTTGTAATGGTGGCTATTATCGCTATTGTAATTGTGGGACTTTGGCTCTTCTTCTATACCGAGGTAGGACTAACCCTGAAATCAACGGGTGATAATCCCGATATGAGCCGCGCACAAGGTATAAATGTCAAACTTAATAAGGTTATAGGCCTTGCGCTTTCAAACGGCATTGTAGCCCTTGCGGGTTCGCTTCTTGCACAGTATAAAGGCTCTGCAAATATTAACGATGGCCGCGGCGCAATTGTTATAGGTCTTGCTGCTATATTTATAGGACTTTCGGTTTCGCTTAAGATTAAACCAAACTTTGTTGTAAGTTTAATCGGCGTTGTAGGTGGCGGAATTATTTATTACATAGTTTATAACTTTGTAATTCTTTTAGGACTTAAGACCGACTTCCTTAAAATGCTTTCGGCAATCATCGTTGCTATATTCTTGGCAGTACCGTATATAAAGAGCGAATATTTCGCCTCCAAAAAGACCGAAGCAGCAGGAGGTGGCGAGAATGCTTAAAATCACCAATCTGCAAAAGACCTTTAACGCGGGTACCGTAAACGCCAAAACCGCCCTCTGCGGACTTAATTTAACACTGGAAGACGGTGATTTTGTAACCGTAATCGGCGGAAACGGTGCGGGAAAAAGCACAATGCTTAACGCAATAGCGGGTGTGTGGAAACTTGACGGCGGCAAAATAGAACTTGACGGCATAGATATAACTGCTATGCCTGAACATAAACGCGCAAAGTTTTTGGGCCGCGTCTTCCAAGACCCCCTAAAAGGTACCGCACCCGATATGGAAATTGCGGAAAACCTTGCTATTGCCGCGCGTAGAGGTAAAAAGCGCAAACTTAAATGGGGTTGCACCCGTAAAAACCGCGAAGAATATAAGGCTCTGCTTTCGCAACTTGATTTGGGGCTTGAAAATCGCCTTTCCACTAAAGTAGGTCTTCTTTCGGGCGGTCAAAGACAAGCGCTTACGCTTTTGATGGCAACGCTCAAACGCCCAAAACTTTTGTTGCTTGACGAGCATACTGCGGCGCTTGACCCTAAAACCGCAAGTAAGGTTTTGAGCCTTACCGATAAAATCGTAACCGAAAACAAACTTACAACACTTATGATTACCCATAATATGCACGATGCGATTTGCTACGGTAACCGCCTTATTATGATGCACGAGGGTAATGTTGTTGTAGATGTTTCGGGCGAAGAAAAGAAAAAACTTACAATAGAGCAGTTGCTTTCTCTGTTTGAAAAGGGAAGCGGAAGCGCGTTTGTAAGCGATAAACAGATGTTATCCAAATAATTAAAAGAGCGTGTAAAACACGCTCTTTTTTCTTGTAAAAATATGGGGTTTATGTTATAGTATTAACAAATAAATACAGGGGGGAAATAAATGTTAGAAGTAAGGGAATTAAGAAAGGTTTATAAAACCAAAAACGGCGCCGATGTCAACGCGCTTGACGGTGTGTCACTGCGCTTTTCCGATACGGGAATGGTGTTTTTGCTCGGTAAATCGGGCAGTGGTAAATCAACCCTTCTTAATGTTTGCGGCGGTCTTGATTCACCCACAGACGGCGAAATTCTTGTAAAGGGAAGAAGCAGTAAAGATTTCACACAGAGTGATTTTGACAGTTACAGAAATACTTTTATCGGTTTCATTTTCCAAGAGTATAATATACTTAACGAGTTTTCGGTTGAAGATAATATTGCCCTCGCACTTGAACTCCAGGGAAAACCCAAGGATAAAGAGGCAATAGCCGATTTGCTTTCGCAGGTTGATTTAGAGGGTTTTGCAAAGCGCAAACCCAACACCCTGTCGGGCGGTCAGAAACAGCGTATTGCAATAGCCCGTGCACTCATAAAATCGCCGGAAATTATTATGGCAGACGAACCTACGGGTGCGCTTGATTCTAATACAGGTAAACAGGTTTTTGAAACCCTTAAAAAACTGTCGCGCGATAAACTCGTAATAGTCGTATCGCACGACCGCGACTTTGCAGAACAGTATGGCGACCGAATAATAGAACTCAAAGACGGCAAGGTTATCTCGGATGTAACAAAATGTGAGAATGAGATGGTTGCCGTTTCTGAAAATGTAGACGCTGTAGGCGATGTCTTGTGCGTTAAAAAGGGCGCCTCTCTTACCGCCATTGATTTTGATAAAATCAAAGAGTTCTTAAAAGGCTCAAAGGGCGATGTTATAATCGCAAACAATGAGCGCGATGTAGAAAATTTCAAAAAGGTAAGCAGAATTAACAGCCGCGGAGCGAAAGAAGTGTTTTCCGACACAAAAGATGACGGCAAAAAACGCGAATACACAGAAGAGGACAGCCGTTTTATCCGTTCAAAATTACCGCTTCGCCACGCGGCAAAAATCGGTGTTTCGGGGCTTAAAAATAAACCCATACGCCTTTTCTTTACGGTAATTCTTTGCACCGTTGCATTCACTCTTTTCGGTCTGCTTTCTACACTCAATTTTTATGATAGCGAAGCCACGTTCAAAGAAACAATGGCAGATTCGTCAGTATCAGCAATGAAGGTTGAAAAGCAGTACAAAGCCAAAGAAATTTGGTATTCGCGCGGTGAAAAAGAGCACGAGTATGACACAACCTACACCACAAGATTTACAAGTGAAGAAACACAAAAAATAAAAGCCGATTTGGGCAACGATGCCTTTGGCGCAGTCAACGCAAACGTAAGTTTCAACGTTCGTCAGGGCAATTCCAAATATTACAAAAGCACAATAAACGCTTTTGCCTATCTTCCCGCGGATAATTCTGTTCGTGCGGATATAAACGGCACTTATCCGCAAAACGACGGTGAAATTGCAATTTCGTCATACACGGCAGAAGCGCTTTATAAGTGCAGCGTTTTCGACAGCAACGGCGTAGCACTCGAACTTCCGTCGGCTGCGGACATAATCGGCAAGAGTGTAAACCTCGGCGGTAAAATATATAAAATTACAGCCATCATAAACACAGAAGCCGTGCCCGAACAGTATTTGGCGCTTGAAAATGCCGATACCGACGATATGATGCTTGAAATGAAATATTCTTCATATCTTTCGGACGGACTTCACCTTGTGGCTTTCGTAACCGAAAACCGTCTTGCAGACGTCGCAAAGGAAAATCGCGATTACACAGAGGGATTACATAACTATACGAGGGTAGTAGCGTCGATAAAATCGGGCGGCAAATACGAATTCCCCGAATGGTCTAATGCCCGTTATGCAGATTCTTCCGTTCTTACGGATATGAACGATTTAGTAAAAATTGCTGGCGGAAACATTCTTCCTGCAGGTAACGATATTATAATACCGTCTTCACTGTTTGCATCAAGAATGGGCGAAGTATACCGCCAAATTGCCGATGGTTATGCGGAAGATTATGAAACTGCCGATAAATACTATCAACTTGCAAACCTTGCAAGTGAGATTGAAATGGGCGGTAAGTATAAGCGCAACGAAGAAACCAAAAAAGACGAGTTTGTGGCTTATAGTACTGCTGAAATAAAGGCAAAAATTGAATCGCTTGCGGCGGCTGCAAAACGCGATAATATTTCGCTTAAACTCGGTATCAAAATCTTCGACGATATGAATCAAACCACAGTTGGCGACCTAAAAGAATATAATATCGCCGCGGTTATGATTGTGCCGAGAGACGCCGAACTGAACGACTGTTTCGTTATGGCGGACGATGCCTTTACAAAACTTTGGGACGAACAAAAGTTGTCGGTTGAATATTATTCTGTTCAAACCACAAAATATCAGACGGTAAACCCCAAAGCAAATTATAACGTGGTTTACGTACCTTATCAGTATTCGGACGAAACGATTGATAAATATTGGGAACTTTATAACAACGAAGAATGGGAAAAAGACGATTCCCGCGTACGCCTTACGGGTGCCTTCGTTGGAACACTGCAGTCTATCGACGGTATGGTAAAGGATATGTCGCAGATATTCTTATATATGGGCCTTGCACTTGCACTTTTTGCGGCACTGCTTTTCTCAAACTTTATTTCGGTATCCATCTCACAAAAGACAAGAGAGATAGGAATTTTACGCGCGGTAGGTGCGAGAAGTGCCGATGTTTTCAAAATTTTCTTCTCAGAATCTTTTGTGATTGCGGCAATATGTCTTTTGGTTTCAACCGTTGCTTGTGCCGTGCTTTGCGGATATCTTAATACCATACTCGCAGAGGGAATAGGCGCATCGCTGCTTGTCTTCACGGTAGCATCATTCCTTGTTATGTTGGCAATTGCTTTCTTGACAGCGGTGATATCAACCTTTATCCCCGTTTACAACGCGGCAAAGAAAAAACCGGTTGATTCAATCCGTTCACTCTAAAATAAAAACACCGACCTGCAAAGGTCGGTGTTTTCTTATAATGTTTTTATAAATTCGCCTATTTTTTGGATTGCGGTTGTGATATGGTTTACAGAGTATGCATAGGATATTCTTGCAAAGCCTTCACCGGATTCGCCAAAAGCAGTGCCCGGAACAATCGCAACACGCTTTTCGTTTAGTAGTCGTGTGCAGAATTCGTCACTCGTCATACCAAATTTTTTAATATTCGGGAAAGCGTAGAAAGCGCCCTCGGGTTCAAAACAGTCAAGACCGATTGATTTGAATCCGTCTAAAATAAGACGGCGTCTGCGGTCATATTCGTTTCGCATATATTCAATGTCATCATCGCCGTTTTTGAGCGCCTCAACCGCCGCAAACTGACTCGTTGTGGGGGCGCACATAATGGCGTATTGGTGAATTTTATACATCTGCTCTGTGATGGGGGCAGGCGCTAAGGTATATCCCATACGCCAACCGGTCATAGCGTATGCCTTTGAAAGACCGCTTGCAATAATTGTGCGTTCGCGCATACCGTCAATTGATGCAATAGAACAGTGTTTTCTGCCAAAAGTGAGTTCGGCATAAATTTCGTCAGACAACACAAGGATATTGGTTCCGCGTAAAAGTTTTGCAATCGGCTCTAAATCTTCGCGTGTCATAACAGCGCCTGTCGGATTGTTGGGAAAAGCCAACACAAGCATTTTTGTTTTGTCTGTTATTTTTGATTTTAGTTCTTCTGCGGTCAGTTTGAATTTGTTTTCGTTTTTAAGCGGTAACGCTATGGGTGTTCCGCCTGCGAGCGACACAATAGGTGCGTAACACACAAAACACGGTTCGGGGATAATAACCTCGTCACCTTTCGCTACGGTTGCGCGTATCGCTAAATCGATGGCTTCGCTTCCGCCAACAGTAACAAGCGTTTCGTTTTGAGGATTGTAGGAAAGCGAAAAACGGCGTTCCATATATTTGCAAATCTCTTCACGCAAGGGGGTTAAACCCGCGTTAGAGGTGTAATATGTGCGGCCTTTTTCAAGGCTTTCAATGGCGGCTTCTCTGATGTGCCAGGGCGTAACAAAATCGGGCTGTCCAACCGTAAGAGCTGTGACATTATCCATCTTTTCGGTCAGTTCAAAAAACTTGCGTATACCCGATGGTTTTATAGAAACCGCACTTTGTGATAAAATTTTGCTATAATCTATCATATCATGCAGTTTCCTCGTTCGTCTTGTTCACCCGTGCCGTAAATAACGCCCTTGTCTTTGTATTTTTTAAGCACAAAATGGGTAGAGGTGGAAAGAATAGACTCAAGCGGAGCCAACTTTGCGGCAACAAACTGTGCCACCTCGCGCATTGTGCGTCCCTCTAACACAAGATGCAAATCGTATGAGCCCGACATAAGATAAAGGCTCTCAACCTCGGGGTAAGAATAAATCTTTTCGGCAACCTTGTCAAAACCACAGTCGCGCTGCGGTGTGATTTTGAGTTCAATAACAGCGTTAACATATTCGCGCTCTGTTTTATCCCAATCTATAAGCGCCTGATAGCCCAAAATTGTGCCGTCCTTTTCAAAATCGGCAATGGCTTTTTTAATATCTCCCTCATCACGCTCGGTCATAACCGCAATCTGCGCGGGTGTAAGACGCGCGTCTTTTTCCAAAAATTCCAAAATTGTGTCCATAAATATGCTCCTTTCAAGCGTAAAAATTCTTATCCACTGCGGATAATGGCGAATTTTATTTGGTAATTTTTCTCAAATCCGAAAAAAACACGCCAAAATACGCAGTTTTCAACATTTATTAGATTATATTATATTATCGTGCAAAAATCAATAAAAAATAACTCTTGATTTTTTTTGTGCTTTGTGATATAATGCTCTAGCATTTGATTTCGCCCTGTCCTTACGGGCGGCTTGAGTGCCGAAATTCGACATTGAAGCGGGTGGTCCTCTGACCTTTTGGTTTATGAACATCTGATATCGTTAAGGAGGAAAAAAGATGGACGCTGTAAAGCAACTCGCAGCAGCACAACTTCGTGAAGATGCTCCTGCTGTGGAAATTGGTTCAACCGTACGCGTACATGTAAAGATTCGCGAAGGTGAAAGAGAGAGAATTCAGGTATTTGAGGGAACCGTTATTGCAAAGAACGGAAGCGGCATTGCCGAAACATTCACAGTACGCCGTGTATCCTACGGTGTAGGTGTTGAGAGAGTATTCCCCGTACATTCTCCGAATGTAGCAAAGGTAGAACTGGTAAGAAACGGTCGTGTTCGCAGAGCAAAACTTTACTATCTGCGTGACCGCGTTGGTAAAGCGGCAAAGGTTAAAGAGCAAATCTAACACCTTGTGCCCTGCCACAGAGACGAGAAAAAGGGGCTTTTTAGCCCCTTTTTGCTTTATAATGAGGTTTTTTATGGATTTTTACACAGGAGAACACATAGCAGAACCCAAGGCACCAAAAGCGCCTAAAAAACAAAATAAGGAAAGTTTTAAGGTCTCGTTGTTTGATTGGATTGATGTTGTAGCAACATCGGTCATTGTTGTTGTGCTCATATTTACATTCTTTTTCAGGGTTGTCACAATAGACGGAGATTCAATGCTTGATACCCTTATAAGCGGTGAAAAGGTCATTATTTCTAATATTGCATACACCCCCAAACAGGGCGATATTGTGGTAATTTCTCGTAATACCGATAATTCATTAGACCCTGCGGAATATGCGACACCTATTATTAAACGCGTTATAGCCGTTGCGGGGCAAACGGTGGACATCGACCACGAGCAAGGTATCGTGTATGTTGACGGCGTAGCACTCAAAGAACCGTACACAAAAACGCCCACAACCGCACGGATTGAGGATGAAATTGATTTTCCTGTTTACATTCCCGATAACTGTATTTTCGTAATGGGTGATAATCGCAACTGGTCGCTTGACAGCCGTTCAGAGCGTATCGGTCAAAACGGAATGATAGATACAAGACACGTGCTTGGAAAAGCGGTTTATAGAATATACCCCGTATCAAAAATAGGGGGACTTTACTGATGGCGGAAATTCAGAATATTCAGTGGTTTCCGGGGCATATGGCAAAAACCCGCCGTCTGCTGAAAGAAAGTCTTCCACTGGTAGACGCGGTGGCAGAAATTGTAGATTCGCGTGTGCCATCTGGCAGCCGAAACCCCGATTTGTCGGAGATTGTTGCGGGTAAACCGCGTATAATTTTGCTTAATAAGTGTGATATGGCAGACCCCGCTGTTACAGATATGTGGATAAAACACTATAAAGGTGAGGGTGTTACCGCTATTCCTGTCGATTGCAGAACGGGCAAAGGTCTTAACATTTTCAAAACCACTGTTAAGGAAATACTGTCTGATAAACTAATACAGTATAGGGAAAAAGGAATGGTTGGTAAACCGCTTAGAATTATGGTGGTTGGCATACCGAATGTTGGAAAATCCTCGTTCATAAACAGAATGGCGGGTGCCGGACGCGCCAAGGTTGAAAACCGCCCTGGCGTAACGCGCGGTAACCAGTGGTTTAAGATTGATAATGAACTTGAACTTTTAGATACACCGGGCGTTCTGTGGCCTAAACTTGACGATGCACTCGCAGGGGAATACCTTGCATTTACAGGTGCCGTTAAGGACGATGTTCTTGATACCGAATGGTTGGCGGTCCGTCTGCTTGAAGTGTTATCGGATAAATATATGAACTTGTTGTCGGCGGCTTATGGCATAGAAAAGGATGAACCTTATGAGATGCTGTGCGCTTTTGCTAAAAAACGCGGAATGTTAATCCGCGGAGGAGAGTATGATACCGCCCGTGCCGCAAATATATTGCTGTCCGAATTCAGAACACAAAAAATCGGCCGTATAACTCTGGAGGTGCCCAATGCCTGATTTTTCTTATGAAATATCCGCAAGAGAAAAGGGAAAACGCTTTATATGCGGCGTTGACGAGGCAGGACGCGGTCCACTTGCGGGACCGGTCTGTGCGGCGGCAGTAATTTTGCCTGAGGGCATTGAAATTGAAGGTCTAAACGATTCTAAAAAACTAACCGAAAAGGCAAGAGAAAGACTTTTTCCTATAATAATAGAAAAAGCGGTGGCATATCATATTGCCTATGCTACGGTTGAGGAAATTGAAGAATATAATATCTTGAACGCAACATATCTTGCAATGAACCGCGCGATTGAGGGGCTGTCACAAAAGGCGGATTACGCACTTATAGACGGTAACCGAGTGCCGACCGATATAAGCGTTCCTTGCGAAACGATTGTAAAGGGCGATTTTAAGTCTTGCTCTATCGCGGCGGCGTCAATTCTCGCCAAGGTGTCGCGTGACCGACTTATGCTTGAGTACGCGGAAGAATATCCGCAGTATAACTTCACAAAACATAAAGGCTACGGCACGGCTGAACACATAGCACTTATAAAGGAATATGGGCTATCGCCAATTCATAGACCGAGTTTTTTGAGGAAGATTTTATTATGAATTTGACTAAAAAAACGGGTGATAAAGGCGAAGAACTAACGGCTAAATATCTGCGTGAACGCGGGTTTATTATAACAAAACGCAATTTTCATTCCCGCTACGGTGAAATAGACATTATTGCGGAAAACGAACAATATATATTGTTTGTAGAGGTTAAAACCCGCAAAAGCGGAGCCTTCGTTTCAGGCTTCTCGGCGGTGGATATAAATAAGAGACGAAAAATAATTGCAACAGCACAGGAGTATCTTTCTAAGTCGTTTACTACTCTGCAACCGAGGTTTGATGTTGCGGAAATAACCGTTTTCGGTGAAAAAGAGCGTAAGGAATATAAAATAGATTATATAGAAAACGCATTTTCATCGGAGGGGTAGTATGAAATATTTTGACTTGCACTGTGACACACCTTATGAAATCTACAAAAAGTGTGTGCCGTTTAGAAACGGTGACTGTGCAGTAAACGCCGAAAAAGGCGAAATTTTTGATAAATGGTGCGCTCTTTGCGCCGTTTGGGTACCCGATGATGAAAAAGAACCGAAAGAACGGTTTATAAAAATTTGTCAAAACTTTAGAGCACAGGTGGATGTTTTCGAAAATAGGGCAGACCTTAAAAAAGACACCTGTTTTATGCTAACGCTTGAGGGCGGTTCGGTCATAAAAAGCGTAGAAGATGTTGATATGCTTTATTCCTGTGGCGTAAGGGTTGTAACGCTGACCTGGAACGGCAAAAATAAAATAGCGGGTGGTGCAAATACAAATGCACCGCTGACTTCTTTCGGCAAAAAGGTTATAATGCGAATGAACGAACTCGGTATGGCGGTGGACTTGTCCCACATTAACGATAGGTCGTTTTTAGATGCTGTTAATTTAGCAGATAGGGTACTTGCAACCCATTCGTGTTGCCGAAGTATCGCGAATGTTCCGCGTAATTTGACAGATGAGCAAATAAAGACTATCATAGATAAAAAAGGTCTTATAGGCATCTGTCTTTATCCGCGCTTTTTGGGCGGGGACGATGTTTTTTCGCTCTTTTCCCGACACCTGTCACATATACTGTCACTCGGCGGGGAGAATGCTGTCGCTATCGGTTCGGATTTTGACGGCGCGACTATGGCGAAAGAACTCGATTCTGTAGATAAAATACCGAAACTTTATAAATATCTTTCAAAAATTTATGATGAACAACTGCTTAATAAGTTGTTTTATGATAACGCTTTTAATTTCTTTTGGGGAAGTGGAAAATAATGAATTATGTAAGTACAAGAGATAACAGTGTGTCGGTTCCGTCCGCAAGGGCAATCGGACTTGGAATATCTAAAGACGGCGGACTGTTTTTGCCTGAAAGCATACCTTCGCTCAGTAAAGAGGATATAGCCGCTTTAGTTAAGGCAGATTATAAAGGCAGAGCAAAAATCGTCCTTAAAAAATTCCTTACGGATTTTACCGATGAAGAACTCAACTATTGTGTAGAGGGCGCGTATACAGGCTCGTTCGATGAGGAACTTCCCGCACCGATTTACGCACTTGACAGAACCGTAGGCATACTTGAACTCTGGCACGGTCCTACCTGTGCTTTTAAGGACCTTGCGCTTCAGATTTTGCCATATCTTTTAACCGTTTCGGCAAAGAAGATTGATTCGGGTAAAATTGTAATATTGGTTGCCACATCGGGTGATACGGGTAAAGCCGCGCTTGAGGGATTTAAGAATGTAAAAGGCACCGATATAATTGTTTTCTACCCGAGTGACGGCGTTAGTGCTATGCAGAAACTACAAATGGATAGCCAAGAGGGCGACAATGTCTGTGTTTGCGCCATTAAGGGCAATTTTGACGATGCACAAAGCCGCGTAAAAGAAATCTTTACGGACAAGCAGATGGCGGAAAAATTAGCAGAGAACGGCTATGTTTTCTCAAGCGCTAACTCTATAAACTGGGGACGCCTCGTTCCGCAGATTGTTTATTATGTTTCGGCATATTGCGATATGCTCTCTGTTGGCACAGATTTGAAAAACGGCTTTAATGTAACCGTTCCAACGGGCAATTTTGGCAACATCTTGGCGGCTTATTACGCAAAAGAGATGGGTGTGCCGATAAACAAACTCATCTGCGCTTCAAACCAAAATAATGTGCTTACGGATTTCATAAACACAGGCGTTTATGACCGCAACCGCGCCTTCCATACCACGATGTCACCTTCTATGGATATTCTCATTTCGAGCAATCTTGAGCGTATGATTTATATGCTTTCGGACTGCGATGATAAGCAGGTTGCGAAGTGGCAAAACGCCCTTAAAACCGAAGGTCGTTTTGAGGTTGGCGATAGCATTAAATCTAAAATCAAAGACATTTTCTACGGCGGTTGCTGTGATGACGAAAAAACCAAAAAGACCATCAAGGAAACATACGAAAAATACGGATATTTGCTTGATACTCATACCGCAGTTGCCGTTGCAGTATATAACGAATACCGTGAAAAAACGGGCGATACAACACCTGCAATAATTGCATCGACCGCAAGTCCGTATAAGTTTGCAAACAGCGTACTTGATGCTTTGGAAATAGAAGAAAACGGTGACGATTTTATAAAACTTGCCACCCTTTCTAAAGCGACAAATACACCTATTCCCGCACCGATTAGTGCACTCAAGGGAAAGGTTCGCCGTTTCTCGAAGGTTATCGACCGCGATGAAATGAAAGATGCGGTTTGCAAATATTTGAAAATATAAAAATTGCCCCGATAAAACGGGGCAATTTTCGGGTTGGTTACGCCTTTGCTTTGAATGTTCTGCAAGATGTTTCAGAACATTCACAAGCGTGACTGTCGCCACCTACGGTGATGTGACCTGCGTGACAGGCGTCCTCTGTAGAATGGTAAACGCAACTCACAACGCTGCACTTAATGCCGCTTACTACATTGCAATCTTTGCAATCGTTATTCATAATAAACTTCCCTTCAAAAATATTGCCTTTTGGCAATAGTATTATGTGCAAAACTTTTGAAAATATAGGTGATAGTTAATGTCATTATATGCAATTTCTGATTTGCATTTGTCACTGTCTTCCGATAAGCCGATGGATGTTTTTCGCGGATGGGATAATTATGTTGAAAGACTGAAAGCGAATTGGACACGCCTCTTAAAAGACACCGATACGGTTGTTATACCGGGCGATATAAGTTGGGCGCTCAAACTTTCGGAAACAAAGGAAGATTTTGCGTTTTTAGACTCACTGCCCGGCAAAAAAATAATACTCAAAGGCAACCACGATTTGTGGTGGTCAACATCGAAAAAACTGACAGAGTTTTTGGAAGAAAACAACTTTTCAACCATTTCTTTTGTTTTTAACAATGCCATTGTGGTAGAGGATAAAGCCGTCTGCGGCACGCGCGGTTGGTTTTACGATTTAGCGCCTGACGATAAGGTTGTAAAACGCGAGGCGGGAAGACTTGAAACCTCGATTATGGCGGCAGAGAAAACAGGAAAAACTCCCGTTGTATTTTTGCATTATCCGCCCGTTTATAACGAATGGGTTTGCGAAGAAATTTTTTCGGTTATTAAAAAACACGGCATTAAAACTGTCTGGCACGGCCATATTCACGGTTCGGGCTTTAATAATGCAAAAAAAGAATATGACGGCGTAAATATGCGACTTTTGTCGGCTGATTGTGTCGATTTTTGTCCTGTGCCCATATTATTATAAAAAAATATAAAAAAATTCAAAAAATGTATGGAAAAATCAACCACAATGTGTTATAATTATATGGAATGATTAACTCGGAGGTAAAAAACATGAGTTTGAAAGAAGCAAAAAAAGTAGATACCAACCGCTACGAGTTGGAAATTACAATAGACGGACAGGCATTTTCCGATGCTATTGTTAAGGTTTATAAGAAAAATGGTAAACAAATAAGCGTTCCCGGTTTCCGCAAGGGCAAAGCACCGCTCGCACTTGTTGAACAGTATTACGGCGAATCTGTTTTCTATGAGGATGCTCTTAATCTTCTCTATGCAGACGCTTTAGAGGCTGCAGCAGAAGAAGCAGGTGTTGAAATTGTTGACGATAAAATGGATTTTGACCTTGTTTCAATCAGCAAGGCAGACGGCGTTGATTTCAAGGTAACACTTACAGTAGTTCCCGATGTAGAACTTGGCGAATATAAAGGCCTTAAAGCAGAGCGCGTAACCCCCGCCGTTTCGGACGAGGAGATTGAGGCTGAACTCGGTCAGATGGCAAACCGCAACGCAAGAATGGTTGCTGTTGAAGACAGAGCAGCAGAAGACGGTGATATTACCGTTATCGATTTTGAGGGCTTCGTTGATGGAGTTGCTTTTGAAGGCGGCAAGGGCGAGGGCTTCTCGCTTACACTCGGTTCCGGCCAGTTTATTCCCGGCTTTGAGGAGCAGGTTGTAGGCCACAATGTTGGCGAAGAGTTCGATGTTAATGTAACATTCCCCGAAGATTATCAAGCAGAAGAACTCAAAGGCAAGGCTGCTGTATTCAAGGTGAAGATTCACGAAATCAAAAATCGCGAACTGCCGACAGTTGACGATGAGTTTGCTAAGGATGTTTCAGAGTTTGAAACTTTGGCTGAACTCAAAGAAGATATAAAGAAACATCAACTTGAGCGTAAAACACGCGCCGCAGATGAGGATGTTGAAAACACACTCGTTGATGCAATTGTTGACGGTATGAAAGCAGAAATCCCCGATGCTATGATTGAAAACCGTTGCAATCAGAGTCTTCAGGACTTTGCATACAGACTGCAGATGCAGGGTATGAACCTTGATACTTATCTCCAGTACACAGGTTCTACCGCCGATGATTTCAAGGCAAGTTTCCGTCCTCAAGCCGAAAAACAGGTTAAGATGCGCTTAGCCCTTGAAAAGATTGTAAAACTTGAAAACATCGAGATTTCGGACGAGGATGTAGATGCCGAAATCAAGAAGATGGCTGAAAGTTACGGCGTAACCGAAGACCAGGTTAAATCTGCCGTTCCCGTAAAGGAAATGAAAAAAGATTTGGCTGTTACAAAAGCACTCGAACTTGTTAAAGAGAGCGCGGTAGTAACGGATGTTGAGAAGAAGACCGAAAAGAAGGCACCGGCTAAGAAACCCGCAGCCAAGAAAACCACAACGGCTTCTAAATCCACAACAGCCAAAAAGACCACACAGAAAAAGGCAGCAGAAAAGAAAGAAGACTAATAACACATAAGGGGAGCCTGTGCTCCCTTTTGTGCTATACTGATTATAATTTTCAATTTCAGCACATAATGTTTACGATAGGAGGCAATTTTATGAACACAATACCTTATGTTATCGAACAAACCAGCCGCGGAGAGCGTTCTTATGATATTTTTTCGAGACTTCTCAACGACAGAATAATAATGCTCAACGACCAGGTAGACAACGCATCAGCAAGTCTTATAATCGCACAGATGCTCTATTTAGAGGGACAGGACCCGGATAAAGATATAAACTTTTACATCAATAGCCCCGGCGGAAGTGTTTCGGCGGGTATGGCAATTTACGATACGATGCAGTACATTAAGTGTGATGTAAGCACAATTTGTATTGGTATGGCGGCAAGTATGGGTGCTTTCCTTTTGTCTTCAGGTGCAAAGGGTAAACGCTATGCTCTGCCAAACTCTGAAATTATGATTCATCAACCCTTGGGTGCGGCGGAAGGTCAGGCAACCGATATTCTTATTCACGCCCGTCACATTGAAAAAACTAGGGAAAACCTTAATACAATTCTCGCTAAGAATACAGGAAAACCGATTGAACAAATCAGAATAGATACCGAACGCGATAACTTTATGTCGGCAGCCGAGGCTTGTGAATACGGACTTATCGATAAGGTTATTGAAAAACGCTGAAAGGAACAGAAATGTCCACGAACACAAACGATAAACAAATAAGATGTTCTTTTTGCGGCAAAACACAGGATGAGGTTGCCCGTCTTGTAGAAGGACCGGGAGTGTATATTTGCGACCGCTGTGTTGAGTTTTGCAGTTCTCTGATTTTTGATGAGCCGTTGCCGCAAAGGAATAAAAAAGCGGATAAAGAGGAGTTTTGCCTCTTAAAACCCGCAGAAATAAAGAGTCGTCTTGACGAATATGTAATAGGACAGGACGAGGCAAAAATCACCCTGTCTGTAGCGGTTTATAACCACTATAAGCGCATAATGTCAAATGATGAATCGGATGTTGAACTTTCCAAAAGCAATGTGCTGATGCTCGGTCCTACCGGCGTTGGTAAAACCTTACTTGCGCAGACCTTAGCGCGTGTTTTGGATGTGCCGATTGCCATAACCGATGCTACCACACTGACGGAGGCGGGTTATGTTGGCGAGGATGTTGAAAACATTCTTTTGCGCCTTATTCAAGCGGCGAACTTTGATGTCGAACGCGCTGAAAAAGGCATAATCTATGTTGACGAGATTGATAAGATTGCGCGTAAATCGGAAAATGCATCCATAACGCGCGATGTCAGTGGCGAGGGCGTTCAACAGGCGCTGCTCAAGATATTAGAGGGCACTGTTTCAAATGTTCCTCCACAGGGTGGCAGAAAACATCCGCAACAGGAATTCATACAAATCGACACCACCAATATATTGTTTATATGTGCGGGTGCATTTGACGGTATTGATAAGGTAATTGAAAAGCGTATAGGCGGTAGTAGCCTTGGATTTGGGGCAGAGGTTAAGTCGGAAAACGATATTAAAACGGAAGCCTCTCTCGTTGTTCCTACCCATCAGGACCTTGTCAAATTTGGAATGATACCCGAACTTGTAGGCCGTTTGCCCGTTATAACGGCGCTTAAAGGTATGGACCGCGAGGCACTTATAAAAATAATGACCGAACCTAAAAACTCGGTAATCCGTCAGTATGAGGCACTTTTCCGTATGGACGGGGTAGAACTTGAGTTCTTGCCGGAGGCACTCATGAAAATTGCCGATATAACAATTGAACGCAAAACGGGTGCCAGAGGACTTCGTTCGGTTATTGAGGGTGTGCTTCAAAACATAATGTTTGAGATACCGTCTGATAATACCGTAAAACGCGTGGTAATAACCGAAAAAACCGTAGAGGGCGGCGAACCCATAATAGAAAGAACCAAAGCGGCTAACGCTTAAACTAAAGGACATAGCAAAATGTTTGCTATGTCCTTTTTTATGTAATTTTTGGAAACCGCTTTTTTTGAGTTTTTTTGTATAAATTGTCTTCAAAATGAAAAAAATAATGAGAATGAGATAAAATATGCACAAAAAATTGACGCAAAAATAGAAAAGAGATGAAAAGTTTTTCTCTGTGTGGTAAAATAATTAATGTAACCAATATACAATATTTGAAAGGATGATTGTTTTGGGTAGATTATTTGGTACAGACGGCGTAAGAGGTATAGCAAACACAGAACTTTCTTGTGAAACCGCAATGCAGATAGGCAGAGCCGCCGCTACAGTTTTGGCGGAGGGTGGTCGCCGCAGACCTGTTTTTGTAGTAGGCTGTGATACCCGTACTTCGTCAGATATGTTATCAAGCGCTTTAATAGCAGGACTTTGCTCGGTTGGCGCTGATGTTATCAATGTGTCGGTTGTTCCCACACCCGCCGTTGCATTTCTTGTAGGAAAATATAAAGCCGATGCAGGTGTAATGATTTCGGCATCGCACAACTCCGCAGAATATAACGGAATTAAAATTTTCAGCGGTGACGGCTTTAAGTTGCCCGATATGCTTGAAGAACAGGTGGAGGATATCGTTCTCGGTAAGCGCGAACTTTCCGAATTCCCGATAGGCCACGATGTCGGAAAAGTAACGGTTGCTACTAATGCTGTTAAGGATTATTGTGACCATGTTAAGAGTTGTGTGCTTTATTCGCTTGACGGACTTAATATCGCAATCGACTGTGCAAACGGCTCGGCAAGTGCCACCGCCGCACAGATTTTCGACGCACTCGGTGCAAATGCTCATATTCTGAATGCGTCACCTGATGGGCAGAATATAAATAAGGATTGCGGTTCAACACATATGGAAGCACTTGCGAAGTATGTTGTTGAAAACAAACTTGATGTCGGCGTTGCATTTGACGGTGACGCAGACAGATGCTTATGTGTTGACGAAAACGGCGAATATGTTGACGGTGATGAAATTATGGCAATCTGTGCTACCGACCTTAAAGAGCGCGGCAGACTTGCCAAAAACACCGCCGTTGGTACAATTATGACCAACTTCGGTTTCCAGCGTTTCTGCGAGGCAAACGGAATCCGTTTTGTTGCAACCAAGGTTGGCGACCGTTTTGTTTTGGAAGAAATGTTGCTTGACGACACCGTTTTCGGCGGCGAACAGTCGGGACATATTATCTTCCGCGATTTCGCAACAACGGGTGACGGTCAACTTACCGCAACACAACTTTTATCGCTTATGCGCCGCAAGAATGAAAAACTCTCGGTGCTTAAAAAGGTAATGAAAAAATGTCCGCAAACCACCATAAACCTTAAGGTAACGGCAGAGGGCAAGTTGCGTTATTATACCGATGAAAAGATTAAAGAGGCCGTTGAAAAGGTAAAAACCGAATTAGGCGACACCGGTAGAATTGTTGTTCGTCCCTCGGGAACAGAACCGCTTATTCGCGTAATGGTAGAGGGCGATGATTCAAAACTTATAGAAAAACTTGCCAAAGATGTTGCCGCAGTTATAAAAAAGGAACTTGCGTAAAAAATATTAATATTACGGTTCAGTGTGGCGGCGCGGTGTTGCCACACTGAAAAAATTTAGAAGGGTAAGATTTTCGTGTGTGGAATAGTTGGCTATACAGGCGGAAAACAGGCGTTGCCAATACTTATAAAAGGGCTTTCGGCGCTTGAATACAGGGGTTACGATTCTGCGGGTGTTTCGGTGTATGAGGATAAGATTGTCACCGTAAAGGCAGAGGGTAAACTCAAAAACTTAGAAACCCGTCTGAAAGCGGGGGAGAAACTTCGTGGAACCATAGGCATAGGCCATACCCGTTGGGCAACACACGGAGAACCTTCCGAAGAAAATGCCCATCCGCATCTTTCGAAAAATCTTTCACTCGTGCATAACGGCATTGTTGAAAACCATGTTGAATTGGAAGAAATGCTTCGTAAAAAAGGCTATTCGTTCCGTTCCGCAACCGATACCGAGTCGGCAGCGCATCTTATTGACCTTTATTTTTGTGAAACCAAAAACCCAAAAGAAGCAATTTTTAAGGCTATGCGTCACTTAAAAGGTTCGTTTTCTTTTTGTGTGATGTTCAAAAACGACCGCGAAACCGTTTACGCGGTAAGAAAGGGAAGTCCGCTTATCTGCGCCCAATCGGCAGAGGGTGGATATGTCGCATCGGACATAACGGCAATTTTGCCGTTTGTTAAAAATTATTATGCCTTGCCTGAGGGCGTTTTAGCAGAAATAAAACCGCATAACATTTCTTTCTTTTCGTCTGTTGACAACGAAATATCGTGTGAAAAGAAAAAAATTGAGTGGGATGCCCAGTCGGCGCAAAAGTGTGGTTATAACCACTATATGCTAAAGGAAATCAATGAAGAGCCTGATGCTATCAAAAATACGGTTATGCCGCGTCTGCGAGACGGGATACCTGTGTTTGATTGTGATATGCTTGACCGAGTTGGTACCGATATAACCGATGTAAAAATCGTAGCGTGTGGCACCGCAATGCACGCGGGACTTGTCGCCAAAGTGCTTATAGAGCGTTTTGCACGAATTCCCGTATCGGTCGAGATTGCATCGGAGTTTCGTTATTCCAATCCAATAATAAATAAAAATACGCTGATGGTTTTTATATCTCAGTCGGGCGAAACAGCGGATACTATTGCCGCGCTTAACCTGTCGCGCGAGATGGGCGCTAAGACACTTGCCGTTGTCAATGTTGTGGGCTCATCTGTTGCGCGTCTTGCCGATTATGTGATATATACCTGGGCGGGACCGGAGATTGCGGTTGCATCTACAAAAGCATTTACCGTTCAGTGTGCCATAATGTATCAGATTGCCTTCAAACTTGCATTAGCGAGAAGACAGATAAGCGAAGGTCGTTGCCGTGAACTTTGCGTTTGTTTGGCAGAAGAAATACCCCATATTGTTTCTTCAGTTCTCTCTATGAGTGGCAAAATCAAACGCGTGGCAGAAAAACTGTCAATCTATGAAAATATGTTTTTCATAGGCAGAGGAATAGATAACGAAGTTTGTAAAGAGGCATCGCTTAAACTTAAAGAGGTTTCATATATACACAGTGAATCATATCCTGCGGGAGAACTCAAACACGGTACAATTTCGCTCGTTGCAGATAATGTGCCGATTGTGGCACTCTTCACCGAAAGTGATTTGCTTGAAAAAACAATGAATAATGTGCGCGAAGCCAAGTCGCGCGGAGCAACGGTATTTTCCGTATGCACCAAAGAGTGTGAGAGTGCGGTATCAAATGTTTCGGACTATGTGCTCACACTTCCCGCTGTGCCTGTTCCTTTTGCACCGCTTATTGCGGGTGTTGTGTTCCAACTTCTTGCATACTATACCGCCGTTGCGCGCGGATGCGATGTTGATATGCCGCGCAACCTTGCAAAATCCGTAACCGTGGAATAAGGGGGATGTTTTAATGAATATAACAGAAGATGTAAAGGAAAGGTTTGCAGAACTTTGCGATAAGAAGAATATAAGTCTTTGCAAACTTGCCACATTGTCGGATGTTCCTTATACTACTGTCAAATCAATATTTTACAATCAAAGCAAAAATCCCGGGATTGCTACAATTAAAAAACTGTGTGACGGACTTGATATAACGGTAACAGAGTTTTTTAGTACAGATAATTTCCAAAAATAAAAGAGAGTCTTAAAGACTCTCTTTTTTTAATGTTTCAAACTTGTTCCAAGGGAATGTGTTTGGCGGTAAAAGACTGAATTCCATCTTTGCTTTCGTGGCGGGATGCGTGAATGCAATTTTGTGGGAAAAGAGCGCTATGTTGCATTTGTCCTGCGCACCGCCGTATCTATCGTCACCAACAAGAACGGTTTTTCTGTGAGAAAACTGTACGCGTATTTGGTGTGTTCGCCCCGTTTTGAGAACAACTTTTACGAGTGATAGGTCACCATTGGTTTCTAAAACCTCGTACTGCAGTATCGCCTCTTTGGCACCAACGCGCTGTGTCTTTACAACATAGGATTTACAACGGGCTCGGTCCCTATATAAAAAGTCGCGATATTCGCCTTTGTCGTTTTCGGGCTTTCCGTGCACAACGCAAAGATATTCTTTATAAAAGTTTCGGTTTTTGACATCCTCACAAAGTTTCGCCGCTGCCGTTTTATTGCGCGCATATACCATAACGCCCGAAACTGTTTTGTCAAGTCTGTGTACCGCCTCGACATAATAAGAGCCGGTTTCACTTTTAAGCAGGTCGGGAAGATTACGGGCGCGGGATGCATCTGCCTGTGATAAAATTCCAACAGGTTTGCAACAAACGATAATATGTTTGTCAAAATATAGCGTTTTAATCATAAAATTTTCCTTTAATGCTAACTTCGCCGAAAGACAGAGCCGCCTCGGTGCCGTCAGCGTATTTTACAAGCAACCTGAAATCATCGTCAATACCGAGTGCGGTGGCGGGTTTTTGCGTTTCGTTTTGAAATACTGTGATTTCTCTGCCGTAAAGTGCCAATCGGTCGCGGTATTTATTTAGATGCGGCTTGTTTTCAAGGTCGTCATAATATACCTTTAATTTTTGACATATAGCGTTTCCGAACGCATAAACGGTGTCCATATCCGCGTTTTCACAAATATAGCCGTAAATGTCTTTTATGTCGGCGGGTATTTCTTCTTTGGGTTTAGAAACATTAACACCAATACCTAAAATAACACAGTCGAGGTTATTTTGGGTAAAAACCGCCTCTGCCAGAATACCGCAGATTTTTCTGCCACAGAGATAAAGGTCGTTTACCCATTTGATTCGTGGCTTTTCGGCAAAGAATTCTTCAACAGCATCATAAACCGCCACAGCAGCCGCCGTTGTAATCAGCAACGCGTTTTCGGCGCGGAAAGCAGGACGCAAGATTATACTCATATAAAGATTGCCCTCAGGCGAGAAGAAAGTTCTGCCCATTCGGCCTCTGCCACCTGTCTGTTTTTCTGCAACAATACAGGTCCATTCGGGTGCGCCCTGTGACGCTAACTCTTTAGCAACGCGATTGGTGGAATCGGTTTCTTTTAATTTAATAATTTCCATAAATATATACCTAAAAAGCCGCCAACGGCGGCTTTTTATTATTGCTGACTCTGTATGTAATTTACAAGGTCGCCGACTGTTTTGATTTCTTCAATCTGTTCGTCAGGAATCTGAATTCCAAACTCATCCTCAAGCGACATAATCATTTCAACAACATCAAGACTGTCTGCGCCAAGGTCGTTACCGATGTCGGTGTCCATTGTGATGGATTCGGCGTCAGCGTCAAGTTGCTCTGCAAGTAAAGATTTAACTTTTTCAAATACCATAAAAATTAACCTCCAAATAGAATGAAGACGGGAGCGGTACGCCCCGCTTATATAAAATGATATGTGCAAAACGCGACTTTGTCAACATTTTTTTGCAAAAAATTTTTATTATTGCAATCTTGGTAAATCTAAAGTATAATACTATATTAGTATTGGAAAAGAAGCGGAGCGAAAAATATGGCTAACGAAAAAATGGTAAAAGCAATTACATCAATGGATGAGGATTTTGCAAAATGGTACACAGATGTTGTTACCAAGGCAGAACTTATTGACTACTCATCTGTAAAGGGATGTATGATTATCCGTCCGTACGGATATGCTATTTGGGAAAATATTCAAAAAATACTTGACGGTATGTTCAAAGAAAGCGGACACGAAAATGTCTATATGCCTATGTTCATACCCGAAAGCCTCTTGCAGAAAGAGAAAGACCATGTTGAAGGTTTTGCGCCTGAGGTTGCTTGGGTTACCCACGGCGGACTTGAAGAACTTGAAGAACGACTTTGTGTTCGTCCTACATCCGAAACTCTTTTCTGCGACCACTATGCAAACATAATCCAATCCTACCGCGACCTGCCCAAACTTTATAATCAGTGGTGCTCGGTTGTTCGTTGGGAAAAAACCACCCGTCCTTTCCTGCGTTCGCGCGAATTCTTGTGGCAGGAAGGACACACCGTTCACGCAACGGCAGAAGAGGCTAAGGCGGAAACCATAAGAATGCTCGAAACCTATGCCAAGTTTGCAAGAGAATCCCTCGCTATGCCTGTCGTTGAGGGTGTTAAGACCGAAAAAGAACGCTTTGCGGGTGCAGAGGATACATATACTATCGAGGCGCTTATGCACGATGGTAAGGCACTCCAGAGCGCTACATCACACTACTTTGGTGACGGCTTTGCAAAAGCATTTAATATTCAGTATGCCGATAAGGATAATAAACTCACAAATCCGTTCCAGACTTCTTGGGGTTGTACAACCCGTCTTATAGGCGCGGTTATTATGACACACGGCGATAACGACGGACTTGTGTTGCCCCCTGCTATTGCACCGATTCAGACCGTTGTAATTCCGATTGCATCACATAAAGAGGGTGTTATAGAAAAATCAACCGAACTTTACGAGCGTATAAAGAATGTATGCCGTGCAAAGATTGATTTGTCCGACCAGACACCCGGTTGGAAGTTCTCTGAGTATGAGATGAAGGGCGTTCCGCTCCGTGTTGAATTGGGACCGAAGGATATTGAGAAAAATCAGTGCGTAATCGTTCGCCGCGATAACAGACAGAAGTATTTCGTATCGCTTGATAATATCGAAGAGGAGATATCAAAACTTCTCGCCGATATGCGCGATAGTATGTACAACGCTGCGCTCGAGCGCAGAGAGCGTATGACATATGTAGCACACAATCTTGACGAGATGATAAAGATTGCCGATACACAACCCGGATTTATAAAGGCTATGTGGTGCGGCGACCGCGAGTGTGAGGATGCACTTAAAGAAAAAGCGGGAGTAACCTCAAGATGCGCTCCGTTTGAACAGGAGAGCGTAGGGGATACCTGTGTTTGCTGCGGCAAACCCGCAAAGAAGATGCTCTATTGGGGTAAGGCGTATTAACCTCCTCGCGCGTATATATAATATATAATATGTATAGGGACCGATTTTATCGTATCGGTCCCTATGTTTTTTGCCCTAAAAAATTTTTTGAAAAAAATTAAAAAAACACTTGATTTTATGTAAACTTTGTGTTATTATACCCAAGTACGCTATGCGTATAGATATGCGTTGATGCGGGAGGTGGCCCACTTAGAGTGGGGAAATTTCCGCGGAGTATGTCCGATTTATAAACCGGGCGATAGAACTTAGAGGTGGCACAAAGGGTACTTGCGAACCCTTAATGTGCAACGGCACACCTGTGCCGTACCCGGATGTGACTGTGACCCCAGCCTATCCGGTTTTATAATGGGCCGTGATGAAACACACGGCACAGTGTAAGTTTTACCCCGCCAACTAACACAAGGAGGCGACCAGTAATGGCAGTAAAGGAAAAAATCAGAATTCGAATCAAGGGTTACGACCACGCACTCGTAGACCAGTCGGCAGAGAAGATTGTTGAAACTGCAAAGCGCACAGGCGCACGCGTTTCCGGTCCGGTGCCGCTGCCCACAGAGAAAGAGGTTGTTACAATCCTTCGCGCTGTTCATAAATATAAGGACAGGCGTGAGCAGTTCGAAACAAAAACGCACAAAAGGCTTATCGACGTATTAAGACCTTCCAACAAAACTGTTGAAGCTCTTATGGGTCTTGAGCTCCCCGCCGGCGTAGAGATTGAAATAAAACTCTAATAAACGGCGTGGTCATGTTGGCAAATCTGCCAACCAATAACCAAAGGAGGAAAAAATATGAAAAAGGGTATCATTGGCAAAAAGCTTGGTATGACACAGCTTTTTGACGAAAAGGGTAATGTCATTCCCGTAACAGTGATTGAGGCTGGTCCTTGCATGGTATGCCAGAAGAAGACTGTAGAAAATGACGGTTATGATGCTGTTCAGATTGGCTACGGCGATATGAAAGCACATAAGGTAAACAAGCCTATGAAGGGACACTTCGCAAAGAACGATGTTGCTCCTAAAAAGGTACTTCGCGAGTTCCGTCTTGAAGACACGGCCGCAGTAAATGTTGGCGATGTAATCAAAGCAGATGTATTCGCAGAAGGCGACAAAGTAGATGTAAGAGGCACAAGCAAAGGTAAGGGCTATGCCGGCGTAATCAAGCGTTGGAACTTCTCTCGCCTCAAGATGTCTCACGGTACAGGTCCTGTTGCCCGTCACGGCGGTTCTTTGGGCGTTATCGACCCCGCCAGAGTTTTCAAGGGCAAGAAGATGGCCGGTCATTTGGGTGCAGAACGCGTAACCGTTCAGAACCTGGATGTAGTTAAGGTTGACGCTGAAAACAACATCATCGCAGTTAAGGGTGCCGTTCCCGGACCCAAGGGCGGAATTGTTGTTCTTTTCGACAGCGTTAAGGCCTAATGGGAAGGAGAGTATTGAATATGCCTAGAATAGCAGTAGTAGATATGGCAGGTAACAGCGTTGATAAAATCACACTGAACAAAGCCGTATTCGGAATTGAACCCAATGTGGTTGTTATGCACATGGCTGTTGTAAACTACCTTGCCAATAAGCGTCAGGGAACGCAGTCCACACTTACTCGTACCGAAGTATCCGGCGGCGGTAAAAAGCCCTGGAGACAGAAGGGAACAGGTCACGCAAGACAGGGTTCCACACGCGCTCCCCAGTGGAGACACGGCGGAATCGTACACGCACCGAAGCCGAGAGATTATTCTTTCTCTCTCAACAAGAAGGTTCGTGCACTTGCTATCAAGTCTGCCCTTTCTGATAAGGTACAGAACAAGGCTCTCATCGTACTTGATAAGTTCGAACTTGAGACCTATAAGACAAGAGCAGTTGTTGATTGCCTCAAAGCAATCGGCGCAGGAAAGAAGACACTCCTCGTTTTAGCGGACAACAATCCCGTAAGCGTAAAGAGTTGTGCTAACATCCCCGGTCTTAAGACTGCTCAGTACAACACCATCAACACCTACGATATCGTGAATGCAGATTCACTTGTAATCGTTAAGGATGCTGTGGCAAAGATTGAGGAGGTATATGCATAATGCAGGCCTACGAAAATGTAATCATCGCACCTATCATCACAGAAAAGAGCATGATGGGAATCGCTGATAAAAAGTACACCTTCAAGGTTGCAAAGGACGCAAACAAGGTTCTTATTGCAGAAGCCGTTGAAAATCTTTTCAAGGTAAAGGTTGAGAAGGTAAACACCATCAGCGTTCGCGGACAGGAAAGACGCATGGGTCGTTACAGTGGCTATACTTCTTCTTGGAAGAAAGCAATTGTAACACTTAAAAAGGATTCTAAGCCAATCGAGTTCTTCGATGGCCTTAAGTAAGTAAATCCATTCATACGAAATCAAAATATGATTTCCGGTGATGTATGGGGCAGGAAACTGCCTCGCTAAGCCTAAATAGGAGAGTGAAACAAATGGCAATTAAACATTATAAGCCGACTACTCCGGGTCGCCGCGGAATGACCTCTATGGACTATTCCGAACTTTCAAAGGTAGCACCCGAGAAAAGTTTGCTTGAGCCGTTAAAGAAAAATGCAGGCCGCAACAGTTATGGCCGCATCACCGTTCGCCATCGCGGCGGCGGAAACCGCAGAAAGTACAGAGTTATTGATTTCAAGCGTGAGCGTTTCGGCGTTCCCGCAACCGTTAAGACTTTAGAGTACGACCCGAACCGTACCGCATTCATCGCCCTCGTTGAATATGAGGATGGCGAGAAGCGCTACATCATCGCACCTGTAGGTCTTAAGGTTGGCGACACCGTAGTTAGCGGACCGGATGCAGATATCGTACCCGGTAACGCACTCCCGCTTAAGAACATTCCGGTAGGTACATTCCTCCACAATGTTGAACTTCACCCCGGCCGCGGCGCACAACTTGCCCGTTCCGCTGGTAATATGGCTCAACTTATGGCTAAGGAAAACGGATACGCACTTCTTCGTCTTCCTTCCGGTGAACTTCGTAATGTTCCCGTTGGTTGTATGGCAACTGTTGGTCAGGTAAGCAATCCTGAGCACGGCAACATCAACATCGGTAAAGCAGGACGCAAGCGTCACATGGGTTGGAGACCGACAGTACGCGGTTCTGTAATGAACCCGAACGACCACCCGCACGGTGGTGGTGAAGGTAAATCACCCATCGGACGTCCGGGACCGGTTACCCCGTGGGGCAAACCTGCTCTTGGATATAAGACTCGTGATAAGCATAAGCGTACCGACAAGTATATTGTTAAGCGCAGAAATGCCAATTAGTCGGACGAAAGGAGTTTAAGTAATGGGAAGAAGCGTTAAAAAAGGACCTTATGTGCAGCCCGTTCTGCTCAAAAGAGTTCGTGAAATGAATAATGCCGGTGAGAAGAGAGTTCTCAAAACCTGGAGCCGTTCTTCAACTATATTCCCCGATTTCGTCGGACACACATTTGCGGTACATGACGGACGTAAACACGTTCCGGTATATGTAACCGAGGATATGGTTGGACACAAGCTCGGTGAATTTGCTCCCACAAGAACATTTAAGGGACACGCCGGTTCTAAGACAACTAAGTAAGCGGTTGAAAGGAGAGTTAAACTATGGAAGCAAGGGCTATATTAAAGTACGCCCGTATTTCACCCCGTAAGGTGAAGATTGTTTTGGTCCTCATCCGCAATCAGGATGCTGACAAGGCTATGGCTATTCTCAAGTTTACACCCAAAGCCGCCTGTGAGCTTTTGGAAGAGCTGCTCAAGTCAGCTATTGCAAATGCTGAAAACAATCACAACATGGACGTAACAAAACTTTATGTTGCTGAGTGCTCCGTATGTCCGGGCCCCACTCTTAAGAGAATTCGCCCGAAGGACCACGGCCGCGCACATCGCATATTAAAGAGAACATCACATGTTACACTCGTTCTCAAAGAACGCGAAAACTAAGAAGGAGGTTAAGTTATGGGCCAGAAAGTAAATCCTAACGGATTCCGTGTTGGCGTTATCAAAAACTGGAATTCCCGTTGGTTCACCAAGGACAATGTTTTCGGCGATACATTGGTAGAGGACTATAACCTCCGCAAGTATTTGAAGAAAACACTGTATCAAGCAGGTATTCCGAAGGTTGAAATCGAGCGTGATGCATCTAAGGTTCGCATCCATATCCACTGCGCAAAGCCGGGTATGGTAATCGGCCGCAACGGTGCAGAAATCGAAAAACTTCGCGAAAAGTGCCAGAAGATGCTTGGCAAACCCGTAGTTATCAACATTGTTGAGGTTAAGAACCCCGATTTAGATGCTACACTCGTTGCAGAGAACATCGCAGCACAGCTTGAAAAGCGTGTATCCTTCCGCCGCGCACTTAAGATGTCAATCGGACGTGCAATGAAACTCGGCGCAAAGGGTATAAAGACACAGGTTTCGGGTCGTCTCGGCGGCGCAGAAATCGCAAGAACAGAGCATTATCACGAGGGAACAATCCCGCTACAGACCATTCGTGCAGACATCGACTACGGTTTTGCTGAGGCAAATACCACATACGGTCGTATCGGCGTAAAGGTTTGGATTTACAAGGGTGAAGTTCTTCACGATGCTCGTAAATCTAAAAACGAAAGGGGCGCCCGCTAATGTTATTACCAAAACGTGTAAAATACCGTAGAGTACAACGTGGCCGTCTTACCGGTACAGCAACTCGCGGCAACACCGTAACATATGGTGATTTCGGTCTTCAGGCAACTGAACCGGCGTGGATTACCTCTAATCAGATTGAGGCAGCCCGTATTGCTATGACTCGTTACATCAAGCGTGGCGGTCAGGTATGGATTAAAATATTCCCGGATAAGCCAATCACTGAGAAACCGGCTGAAACCCGAATGGGTTCAGGTAAAGGTTCACCCGAATATTGGGTAGCCGTAGTAAAGCCGGGCCGCATAATGTTCGAAATTGGCGGCGTTAGCAGAGAACAGGCTCAGGAAGCTATGCGTCTTGCAGCAATGAAACTTCCGATTAAGTGCAAATTTGTTGCAAAGCAGGAAATGGATGGTGAGCAGTAATGAAGGCACAGGAAATCAGAGAAAAGAATTTACCGGAACTCAAAGAGCAGCTGGCAAGTCTTAATGACGAATTGTTCAAACTCCGTTTCCAGCTTACAATTAACCAGCTCGACAACCCGACCAGAATCAGTGCTGTTAAGAAAGACATCGCACGCGTTAAAACAATTATGCGTGAGATTGAACTTAAAGACAGCGCCAATTCTTAAGAAAGGCAGGTAATAAGCTGTGAGCGAAAGAAATCTTCGTAAAACAAGAACAGGTTATGTTGTTAGCGACAAGATGGATAAAACCGTTGTAATCGCAATTAAAGACAATGTAAAGCATCCTCTTTATGACAAAATCATAAAGAAGACCGTAAAGCTTAAGGCTCATGACGAGAATAATGCCTGCGGTGTAGGCGATCGTGTACTCGTTATGGAAACAAGACCTCTCTCCAAGGATAAACACTGGCGCGTGGTCGAGATAATTGAAAAGGCTAAGTAGTCTGATAGGAGGAAAACACTGTGATACAACAACAGAGTTACCTCAAGGTTGCTGACAATACCGGTGCAAAAGAATTAATGTGCATCCGTGTTTTGGGCGGCTCCAGAAGGAGGTATGCCAACATCGGTGATGTAATCGTTGCTTCTGTTAAAAAGGCCACTCCCGGTGGTACAGTAAAGAAGGGCGATGTAGTAAAGGCAGTAGTCGTACGTTCTGTACGCGGTCTTCGCCGTAATGATGGCACATACATTAGATTTGACGAAAATGCAGCTGTACTGATTAAAGAAGACAAGAACCCCCGCGGTACTCGTATCTTTGGACCAGTAGCACGTGAGCTGCGTGAGAAGGATTACTCAAAGATTCTTTCTCTCGCTCCCGAAGTACTTTAAGGGAGGTAAAGAATTATGAATAAACTTCACGTAAAAACTGGCGACACAGTAGTTTTGCTTACAGGTGACGATAAGTTCCGCGGTAAGCAGGGCAAAGTGCTCGAAGTAAGCCCCAAAGAGGGTAAGGTTATTGTAGAAGGACTTAACACTGTTAAAAAGCATGTTAAACCGCGCAAGGCCGGAGACCCCTCGGGCATCATTGAAACAGAAAGTGCAATTCACGCATCCAAGGTTATGCTTGTTTGCCCGAAGTGCAATAAGCCCACCCGCGTAGGTCACAAGATTTACGCAGACGGCAAAAAAGACCGCATGTGCAAAAAATGCGGCGAAACCTTTTAGTGAGGAGGATTTGACATGGCAAGATTGAAAGAAGAATACAAGGCTTCTGTTGCTCCTGCACTTATGAAAAAGTACAATTATAAAAGCACCATGCAAATTCCGAAGCTTGATAAGGTTGTAATTAACGTAGGTTGCAGCGATGCAAAAGAAAACGCAAAGGTAATCGATGCTGTAATGGGCGACCTCGCTCTTATCACAGGCCAGAAGGCAGTTGTATGTAAGGCGAAGAAATCCGTAGCTAACTTTAAGTTGCGCGAAGGAATGCCCATCGGTGTTAAAGCTACACTCAGAGGCGAAAAGATGTACGAATTCGTTGACCGTCTTTTCAACATGGCTCTTCCGAGAGTTAGAGACTTCAGAGGAATTAACCCGAACTCCTTTGACGGCCGTGGAAACTATTCCATGGGCGTTAAGGAACAGCTCATTTTCCCTGAAATTGAGTACGATAAGATAGACAAAGTTCGCGGTATGGATATAATTTTTGTAACCACAGCCACGAATGACGAGGAAGCACGCGAGTTACTTTCACTCATGGGCGCCCCGTTTGCGAAGTAAGGAGAAGGAATTATGGCTAAGAAATCTATGAAAGTTAAGCAGGCTCGTCCCGCTAAATTTTCCACAAGAGAATACAGCAGGTGCAAAATCTGCGGCCGCCCGCATGCTTATCTTCGCAAGTACGGCATCTGCCGTATCTGCTTCAGGGAGTTGGCCTATAAGGGTGAGATTCCTGGTGTGAAGAAGGCAAGCTGGTAAACAGCATACGCAAAGGAGGTTGACAGCATGCAAATCACCGATACAATCGCTGATATGCTTACAAGAATTCGTAATGCTAATTCAGCAAAACACGAATCGGTAGATATCCCTGCTTCAAACGTAAAAAAGGCGATAGCACAGATTTTGCTTGATGAGGGATATATCAACGGCTTTCAGGTCGTAGAAGACGGAAAGCAGGGCGTAATTCACATTTCATTGAAATACGGCCCGAATAAATCGCAGGTACTGACAGGACTCCGCAGAGTATCCAAGCCCGGCCTGCGCATCTACACAAATGTAGAGGATATGCCGAAGGTTATGAAGGGCCTCGGTATCGCAATCCTTTCCACCTCTAAAGGTATAATGACAGACAAGCAGGCACGCAAAGCCAATGTTGGCGGCGAAGTCCTCGCTTTCATCTGGTAAGGAGGTGCTGAGGAATGTCAAGAATTGGTAAAAAACCGATAGAGATTCCTGCCGGTGTTGAGGTTAAGATTGAGGGCAACAAGGTAACCGTTAAGGGACCCAAGGGAACACTCGCTAACGAGTTTTCACCCGCAATTTCCATCAAGCAGGAAGGTAACGAGATAATCGTAACACGCCCGTCCGATGAAGCTGAGCACCGTTCACTGCACGGTCTCACCAGAACACTTGTAGCAAATATGGTTACAGGTGTAACGGAAGGCTACACAAAGCAACTCGAGGTAAACGGTGTTGGTTACCGTGCATCAAAGCAGGGTAAGGACCTCGTATTAAACCTTGGATTCTCTCATCCGGTAGTTATGCCTGAGATTGAGGGTATAAGCATTGAAGTACCGAATCCGAACCTTGTTATTATAACAGGTGCGGATAAACAAAAAGTTGGTCAGTTTGCCGCAGAAGTTCGCGAGAAGCGTCCGCCTGAGCCGTACAAGGGCAAAGGCGTTAAGTACGCTGGCGAATATATCCGTCGTAAAGAGGGTAAAGCCGGCAAGGGCGGTAAGAAATAAAGAAGGAGTGTATAAGACATGGTATCAAAGTCTGACAGCAATAAGGCTCGTCTTAAGCGTCACGTTCGCGTACGCAGCAAGATTAGCGGCACCGCAGAGTGTCCTCGCTTGAATGTATTTCGCTCCAACTGCAACATCTACGCCCAACTTATTGACGATGTAAAGGGTGTTACACTTGTAGCAGCAAACTCTGCTGAAAAGGATTTCGGCGAGAACGGCGGCAACAAGGAAGGCGCTCGTAAGGTTGGACAGTTAATTGCTAAACGCGCTGCTGAAAAGGGTATCGAAGAGGTTGTATTTGACCGCGGCGGATACATCTATCACGGACGCGTACAGGAGCTTGCCGAAGGTGCCCGTGAGGGCGGCCTCAAGTTCTAAGAAGGAGGAGGAATACTTTTGGCTACTAACATTGACGCAACTACTTTAGATTTACAGGAGCATGTTGTTGCCATCAACCGTGTATCCAAGACAGTTAAGGGCGGCCGTATAATGAAATTCTCGGCACTCGTAGTTGTTGGTGACGGTAACGGCATCGTAGGTTTCGGTATGGGTAAAGCCGGCGAAGTTCCGGATGCTATCCGTAAGGGAATCGAAGACGCTAAGAAGAATCTTGTAAAGATTCCGCTTAAGGGCACAACAATTCCGCATGAAATAATCGGCGAATTCGGCGCAGGTAGAGTTTTGCTTAAGCCTGCCGCACCCGGTACCGGAGTTATTGCCGGCGGTCCTGTTCGTTCCGTTGTTGAAATTGTCGGAATCAAGGACATTCGTACAAAGGCTCTGCGTTCCAACAATCCTTGCAATGTAGTACGCGCTACTATGGACGGTCTGTCCAAATTGCGCAGTGCTGAAGAGGTTGCAGCGATACGCAATAAGTCGGTTAAGGAAATTTTAGGTTAAGGAGGAAGCAGCACTATGGCTACTGCAAAAAAGGCTGCTAAGGGCCTTACTATCAAATTGGTTAAGAGCTTGATAGGTTCTAAAAAGGACCAGATAGCTACTGCCGCTTCTCTCGGTCTTGCAAAAATCGGCGATGTAACAGTACAGCCCGACAACGCACAGACTAAGGGTAAGATTAAGAAGATTATCCACCTCATAGAGGTAACAGAGGCTTAAAATTTGCCTCAAAGATTTAACCGCAACTATGCAAGGAGGTGCGAACAATGAAATTACATGAACTGCATCCTGCTTTCGGTTCCACAAAGGAAGCAAAGCGTATAGGTAGAGGTCATGGCTCCGGCAACGGTAAAACAGCCGGTAAAGGTCACAAGGGTCAGAAGGCTCGTGCCGGACACGGTATGAGACCTGGCTTTGAAGGTGGTCAGATGCCGCTTCAAAGACGCGTTCCTAAGCGTGGCTTTAACAATATTTTTGCTGAGGAATATGCAATTATCAATGTTGCAGCATTAGAGATGTTCGACGATGGAGCTGTCGTTGATGTTGCTGCACTTGTTAAGAAGGGTATAATTAAGGACGCTTCTATGCCCGTTAAGGTTCTCGGCAATGGTAAACTTTCCAAGAAAGTTACCGTAAAAGGACTCAACTTCTCTGAGACAGCCAAGCAGAAGATTGAAACTGCAGGCGGAACTGTCGAGGTGAAGTAATATGCTGGAAACAATAAGAAATGCATGGCGTGTTATTGATATCCGCAAAAAGATATTATTCACACTGCTTATAATCGTTGTGTTCCGCGTAGGCTCCGTAATTCCTGTTCCGTTTATCGATGTTGAAGCACTTCGTTCATCGGTAAGCGATACCGGTATAGCTAATCAGTTCTTTAGTTATCTTTCGGTTTTAACAGGTGGCGGACTTGAGTACGGTGCCATTTTCGCAATGGGCGTTCAGCCGTATATCAACTCTTCAATTATCGTACAACTTTTGTGTGTAGCCATTCCTTATCTGGAAAGGCTGTCAAAAGAGGGCGAAGAGGGCAACAAGAAGTTGGCTCAAATCACCCGTTATGTTACAATAATTTTAGGACTCATTCAGGGTACTGCATACTATATTTACCTAAACGCAAGTGGCTTTATAAGCGCATCTGGCGGATGGCTCTGGTTTGCAGCACCGGTAATAATTCTCTGCTTCACTGCAGGAAGCGCACTTGTTATGTGGCTTGGTGAGCAGATAGACGCAAAGGGCGTTGGCAACGGTATATCAATGCTGTTGTTTGCAGGTATCATATCCCGTGCACCGCAGGCTGCCAACACATTGGTTGCCTATATCAAAATGGGACGCTACGTTGCCGTTATCGGCATAGTTGTTGTCTTCCTCGCAATCATCGGCTTCATCGTTTGGATGACCAATGCAGAGAGAAGATTGCCTGTTCAGTACGCAAAGCGTGTTGTCGGCAGAAAGATGTATGGCGGACAGAACACACATATTCCGATTAAGGTTAATATGTCGGGTGTTATGCCCATCATCTTCGCAAGTTCTATTTTGATGTTACCTACAATGATTTTGTCGTTCGTTAAGAACACAAACTCAACTTGGTACAAATTCCTTACACTGTTCAGCGTTCAGGGTATTTTCTATGCCGTTCTTTACCTTATACTGATAATCGCGTTTGCATATTTCTATGTAACAATTCAGTATAACCCTGTTGAAATGGCAAACAACCTCCGCAAGAACAGCGGCGCAATCCCGGGCATCCGTCCCGGCAAGCCGACATCTGATTTTATTCAAAAGATTTTGTCAAGAATAACCTTGATGGGCGCAATATTCCTCGGAATACTTGCAATCCTTCCGATTATTATTGGCTCGGTCGGCGGAATATCGGTGTCACTTGGAGGAACCTCCATCCTCATTCTCGTAGGTGTTGCTCTTGATACTGTTCAGAATCTTGAGTCACAGATGATGATGAGACACTACAAGGGATTCCTTGATTAAGGAGTAAAGATATGAAACTTATCCTATTAGGAGCGCCTGGCGCCGGAAAAGGCACACAGGCTGAAAAAATAAGTGCTAAACTTTCCATTCCGGTTATTTCCACAGGAAACATCATCCGCGAATCTATGAAGAACGGAACAGAAATGGGTAAGAAAGCAAAATCTTATGTTGATGCAGGTAAGTTGGTACCGGATGATGTTGTAATTGGCATCATAAGGGAACGTCTTGCAGAGAGTGATTGCCAGAACGGCTTCATTCTTGATGGCTTCCCCCGTACAATTCCGCAGGCAGAAGCGCTCGACGCGATGGGCTGTGACATTGATACAGCACTTTCAATCGAGGTTCCGAACGAGAAAATCGTTGCTCGTATGTCGGGACGCCGCGTTTGTCTTGATTGCGGTAATACCTACCATATTGAATATAAGAAGCCTAAGGTGGATGGCATTTGTGATGGCTGCGGTGCAGAACTCGTACTTCGTAAGGACGATGCACCCGAGATTGTTCTTGACAGACTTAAAGTCTACGCAGAACAGACCGAGCCACTCAAAGCCTATTACGCCGCAAAAGGCAAACTTCGTTCAGTAGAAGGCTGTGAGGAGGTTGCAGATACAACCGCTGCTGTCTTCGCTGCATTGGAGATATAAATATGATAGTGCTCAAAACAAGTCGTGAGTTGGCCATTATGAAAGAGGCCTGCGTTATCTCGGCAGGAGCACTGCAAACAGTTGCCAAGGCTGTGGAGCCCGGCGTTTCGACCGCCGAGCTCGACCGATTGGCTGAGGAGTATATAAGAAGTAAAGGCGCAGTGCCAAACTTCAAAAACTACCAAGGCTATCCGGCCACAGCTTGCATATCAATCAACAACGAAGTAATTCACGGCATACCTTCTAAACAGCGTATCTTAAGACAAGGCGATATAGTAAGCGTCGACCTTGGTGCGATGTATGAGGGATACCACGGCGACAATGCCGCCACTTTTGCTGTCGGTGATGTTACACCCGAAGCAAAGCGGCTGATGGATGTAACGCGTGAGAGTCTTTACGAAGGCATAAACGCGGCGCGTCCGGGCGGCAGAATCGGTGATATTTCTCACGCTGTGCAGAGTTATGTTGAGGCAAACGGGTTTTCCGTCGTCCGTCAATTTGTCGGACATGGCGTTGGAACCAAACTTCACGAAGACCCCGAAGTACCCAACTTCGGCAAAGCGGGACACGGTTTCCGCTTGATGCCGGGAATGACCTTGGCGATTGAGCCAATGGTCAACGCGGGTGATTATCAAGTAAGGGTTCTAAAGGATGGTTGGACCACCGTCACGTCGGACGGCTCATTGTCTGCTCACTTCGAACACACCGTCGTAATAACCGAGGACGGACCGAAAATAATGACGGTCGCACCGTAGGTGATTTTATGGTTAGTGTGGTATATTCAAAGGCAGGACGCGATAAAGGTAAGTTTATGGCGCTAATAAGGGAAACCGAAAACGGAGTACTGCTCTGTGACGGTAAAGAACGACCGATTGAGCGGCCAAAACTTAAAAACAAAAAACACATCGTGTTCACAAATTATGAGATTGAGCGTGAATGTCTTAATTCAAACAGAGCGCTCAGAAAGGCACTGGCAAAGTTTGGTGCAGAGGATATTTTCCGGGAGGAACTCATATGTCAAAAGAAGATATGATAGAGCTTGAAGGAACAGTTGTTGAAGCAATGCCAAATGCAATGTTCAAGGTAGAAATTCAAAGCGGCCACATCATCCTTGCCCATATTTCAGGCAAACTGCGTATGAACTTTATACGCATACTGCCGGGTGATAAGGTAACGGTTGAAATGTCGCCGTATGATTTGACACGCGGACGCATAACATGGCGTTCGAAGTAGTCGCAAATTATAAGGAGGTAAAATCCAAATGAAAGTCAGACCTTCTGTTAAAAAGATGTGCGAAAAGTGCAAAGTTATTAAGCGCAAGGGAAAAATCATGGTAATCTGTGAAAATCCCAAGCACAAGCAGCGCCAGGGTTAACCTGCGCTAAACACAAGTGGAGGTGTATTGATAAATGGCGCGTATTGCTGGTGTAGACCTGCCCAATGAAAAGAGAGTAGAAATCGCTCTTACTTATATCTACGGCATCGGTCTTACAACATCAAAGAAGGTCCTCGCAGATACGGGAATCAATCCTGATACTCGTGCAAAAGATTTGACTGAGGACGAAATATCAAAACTTCGTGAGTACATCGACCATAACCTTCAGGTAGAAGGTGACCGTCGTCGTGCCGTTGCATTTGATATCAAAAGACTTATAGAAATCGGTAGCTATCGTGGCACTCGCCACCGCAAGGGACTTCCTGTTCGCGGACAGCGTTCAAAGACAAACGCTCGTACACGCAAGGGCCCCAAGAAGACGATAGCAAACAAGAAGAAGTAGGCGGGAGGAAAGTAAAATGGCTACAAAGGGTAAAACAACAGCAACCCGCAAGCGCCGCGAGAAAAAGAATATTGAACGCGGTGCTGCCCACATCCAGTCAACCTTCAACAATACTATCGTAACAATAACCGATACACAGGGCGCTGCTCTTTCATGGGCATCTGCTGGTGAACTCGGTTTCAGAGGTTCGAGAAAGTCAACTCCTTTCGCAGCACAGAGCGCAGCAGAAACTGCAGCAAAGGCTGCTATGGAGCACGGACTTAAGACCGTTGAAGTATATGTTAAGGGCCCCGGCGCAGGACGTGAGGCTGCGATTAGAGCGTTGCAGTCAGCAGGACTTGAGGTAAGTATGATTAAAGACGTTACCCCGATTCCGCACAATGGTTGCCGTCCTCCGAAGAGAAGACGCGTATAACTTTATGGAGGTGTATTGATAAATGGCAAGATATACCGGAGCAGTATGCAGACTTTGCCGCCGTGAAGGACAGAAATTGTTCTTAAAGGGTGAGCGCTGCTATTCCGAGAAATGTTCATTCAACGCCAGAGCGTATGCTCCCGGTCAGCACGGTCAGGGACGTAAAAAGTCTTCTGAATATGGCACACAGCTTCGTGCAAAGCAGAGAGCAAGAAGATTCTACGGCGTACAGGAAGGACAGTTCCATCATTATTTTGAGATGGCAGAGCGTAAGCAGGGAATTACAGGTGAAAACCTTCTTAAGATTCTTGAAAGCCGTCTTGACAACATTGTTTACAGAGTAGGTTTCGCATCCTCAAGAGCCGAGGCAAGACAACTTGTTGGCCACGGTCATTATGAGGTTAACGGCCATCGCGTAGATATCGCATCCTATCTCGTAAAAGCAGGAGATGTTATCACAATTTGTGAAAAGGCTCGTGCAAGTGAGAAGGTTAAGGCTGTTATCGAAGCTAATTCGGCAAGACCTGTTCCGCAGTGGATTGAAGTAAACCGTGATGCTTTTGAAGCAAAGGTTGTTGCTCTCCCCACTCGTGACCAGATAGATGCTCCTGTTGAAGAGCAGCTCATCGTCGAGTTCTATTCTAAATAATAACAAACTAAACGCCTTCGTCACCGCACAGGCGGCGGCGTGACTAAAATATATGTGCGGAGAAATGGAGCTTTTACATGATAGAAATCGAAAAGCCCAGAATTGAATCGCTGGATTTATTGCCTGATGGCACATACGGTAAATTTGTGCTTGAACCGCTCGAGAACGGCTTTGGTACCACAATCGGTAATAGCCTTAGAAGAGTTTTGCTTTCCAGTCTTCCCGGTGTTGCAGCAACATCGATAAAGATTGATGGCGTTCTGCACGAATTTTCAACCGTCCCCGGTGTTAAGGAAGATGTTACAGAAATCGTTCTTAACATAAAGGAACTTACAGCAAAGCTTCACAGCAACGAGGCAAAAACGGTTTACATTGACGCCGAAGGACCTTGCGAGGTTACAGGAGCATCAATTAAAGCCGATTCAGAGGTTGAAATTCTCAATCCTGAACTTCATATTGCAACAGTAGGTGAGGGCGGTCGTCTTAATATGGAAATCGTTCTTGATTCGGGCCGCGGCTATGTTCCGTCCGAAAAGAATGCGTCTGCACAGAATGTGATTGGCGTTATTCCTGTTGACTCCATCTACACCCCTGTTGAGAAGGTTAACTACACCGTTGATAAGACTCGTGTAGGACAGCAAATCGACTTTGACCGCCTCACACTTGAGGTTTGGACAAATGGCGTAATTTCTGCAAGTGATGCAGTATCACTGGCATCAAAGATTTTGACAGAGCATCTCAATCTGTTCACCGATATTTCGGGTGACACATATAGTGATGCAAAGATTATGGTAGAAAAAGGCGACACAAGCAAGGAAAAGGTTCTTGATATGACAATTGAAGAACTTGACCTTTCTGTAAGAAGCTTTAACTGCCTCAAACGCGCAGGAATCAATACGGTTGAAGACCTCATCGGAAAGACCGAAGAGGATATGATGAAGGTTAGAAACCTTGGCCGTAAATCACTTGAAGAGGTTATCGCAAAACTCGATAGCTTTGGCTTCAGTCTGAGAAGCGAAGACGAATAAAAGGAGTGAGTATAAATGCCGGGAACACGTAAACTCGGAAGAACCACTGACCACAGAACAGCAATGTTACGCGCAATGGTAACTTTCCTTCTTGAGAACGGAAAGATTGAAACAACCGTTACTCGCGCTAAAGAAGTAAGGTCAATGGCAGAGAAGTATATTACACTCGCTAAGGATAATAGCCTTAATAGTAAGCGTCAGGCTATGGCATTCATTACTAAGGAAGCAGTTGTAAACAAACTTTACACCGACATTGCTCCTAAGTATCAGGACCGTAACGGCGGTTACTGCCGTATCACAAAAATCGGTCCTCGCCGTGGTGATGCCGCAGAGATGGCAATTATTGAGTTAATCTAATTTCTCTTAAAACCATTTAGTTCTCGCGTCGTAAGATTTCTCGTGAAATCTTAACGACGCGGGAACTAAAATTTTTATATAACAAACCCCCGACAAATTTGTCGGGGGTTTGTTATATTTTCAAACACATATAATCAAAGGATATGTATTCATCATCTATTTTGAAAAAAGCGGGGTGGGAACCGATTTTTTCAAAGCCGAACTTTTTATAGAGATGTATAGCGTGCACATTATCGCTGCGAACCTCCAAATCTATAACATCGAAGGAGTTTTTACTTGCAAAATCAAGAATGTGCTCTAACAGTTTACTACCAACGCCTTTACTCCAATGTTCCTTAAGAACAGAAATCCCAAGTTCGCCTCGGTGACGCATTCGGCGTGGAAGTCGGCTCAAACTTGCATCGCCTATGATTTTTCCGTTTTCTTTTGCTAAAAGGATTATATTATCTTGAGAATTTTCTGTTTTCTCAAGGTATTCCATTTCTGCCTCAACAGAAAATGGCAGTCCCTCTGCACCAAATGTTAGATTCTCTGTTTCACCGCCAATTTGTTTTAAGTAATCCAGTATTGCAGGTGCGTCCGATTTTTTAGCTCTCTCAATAGTAATCTTCATTGTGTTTATTCCTCGTTTTATACAATTTCACCTATGCAACATTCACCTTCGCGGGATAATAGTTTAACATTAAAAATCTGTCCGCAAATGCATTTATCGCCGGGAACGCGTACGCGTGTGTAATTTTCCGTGTAACCCTCGCAATAGCCGTTTTCATACTGTTCAAACAAAACAGGGAATACACGGCTTAACTGTGATTCAATGAACGCGTCTTCACATTTCTTACATTCGGCTATCATAATTTGGCTTCTTTTGGCTTTTACGGCGTTTTCCACTTGGTTTTCATACAAGTCTGCCTTCGTGCCTTTGCGGCGCGAATAGGCAAAAATATGGGCTTTTGCAAAACCGATTTCACGCGCAAACTGTAGTGAGCGCTCAAAATCTTCATCCGTTTCACCCGCAAAGCCTACCATAATATCTGTCGTAATCGAACAGTCGGGGAAAATCTTGCGTATGCGTTTTATAAGTTCGCGGTAAAATGCGGAATCATAATGACGGTTCATACGAAGTAGTGTAGCATCACACCCCGACTGCAAAGATAAATGAAATTGAGGACAAAACTTTTCTTCGTTTCGGAGCCTTGTCAGCATTTCTTCGCTTATGTGGTCGGGTTCAAGAGAGCCAAGGCGTATGCGCTTAATTCCATCGACTTCTGCAACAGCAGAAACGGCATCGCAAAGATTAAGTCCTGTGTCTTTACCGTATGCCGAAAGGTTTATGCCAACGAGCACAACCTCACAAAAACCCTTTTGCGATAGGGCGGTTACCTCTGTTTTTATATCTTCCACACTGCGCGAACGCACTCTGCCACGCGCGGTGGGAATAATACAGTATGAACAAAATCGGTCGCATCCGTCCTCAATTTTAACAAACGCGCGTGTGCGCTCCGAAAAATCCTTTATTGGCGGGGTGCAGTATTTTTCACCTTTTTTATGTTCTTTAATGTCAATTATGCGCTCTTTAGTTTTTAGATGTTCTTTTATTAAATCGGGAAGTTTTCCGTCACCCGCGTTACCAAAAATAATGTCCGCTTCGGGTAGGTCATCTTTGATGTTTGGGAAAGCCGCAGGAACACATCCGCAAAGCACGATTACCGAATTGGGACAGTTCTTGCGAAAACGGCGCACAGCCTGTCTTGTCTTGCGGTCGCTTTCAGCCGTTACGGTGCAGGAATTTATAACAACAATATCTGCGTCGCTGAAATTATTTGCAGACTCAAATCCCATAGACGCTAATTGTTCGCGCATAGACTCTGTTTCATACTGATTAACCTTGCAACCAAGTGTGTAAAAAGCCGCTTTCATACTTCGCCCCCCATAAAAAAATTACTTAAGTATTATAAGGCATAAACGCCGTTCTTGCAACTTAATATTGACTTTTTCCACAAAAAAGTGTATCCTACTAAGGAAGGAGGCGGTAAGAATGGTCGAGGAAACCATAATGCTATATAGCATTGATGATGTTAAAAAACTTGCCAGCATCGCTAATACAAAAAAATATGATATAGATATATCGCTTGGAAAATATCTTGTAAACGCAAAGTCGATAATGGGTATATTCAGTCTTGACCTTACACAACCGCTTAATATCATAGCATATTCGGACGGTAGTGATGGATTTTTAGAAGAAATTGCAGAATATATCTATAGACCTGAAGAAACAAAATAAAAAAAACTCCGAAGTTCAACTTCGGAGTTTTTTATTTTAGTTTTTAAGACTTTGCATCGGAGCGGGAATTTGTCCGCCGCGATGGATAAACTTGGCGGGGGAACAGGTGTTAACCCGCATAACAGGACCTTCGCCCAAAAGTCCGCCGAAGGAAAGATAGTCACCCGCTTTTTTGTCAATAGCGGGAATAACTCTTACTGCTGTAGTTTTGGAGTTGACCATACCAATTGCGGCTTCGTCCGCAATAATAGCAGAAATGACTTCACACGGTGTGTCTCCCGGAATGTTAATCATATCAAGTCCGACAGAGCAGACCGCCGTCATAGCCTCTAATTTTTCAATAATAAGGTTGCCGCTTGTAGCGGCGTCTATCATACCTGCATCTTCGGTAACAGGAATAAATGCGCCCGAAAGACCGCCGATTTTAGAGGATGCCATAACGCCACCCTTTTTAACCGAATCGTTAAGCATAGCAAGTGTAGCGGTTGTGCCGTATGCGCCGCATTGTTCAAGACCGATTTCCTCAAGAATATGTGCAACCGAGTCGCCAATTGCGGGGGTGGGTGCTAATGATAAATCAACAATGCCAAACGGAACGCCCAAACGCTCGGACGCAAGTGAGCCAACCAACTGTCCCATACGGGTAATTTTGAAAGCGGTGCGCTTTATAAGTTCGGCAACCTGTGTTATGTTAAGGTCCTTGCTGTTTTTAAGCGCGGCGCGTACAACGCCGGGGCCCGAAACGCCAACATTGATAACACAGTCGGGTTCGCCAACTCCGTGGAAAGCACCCGCCATAAACGGATTATCGTCAGGCGCGTTGCAAAGCACCACAAGTTTTGCGGGGCCAATACAGTTGCGGTCTTTTGTAAGTACAGCCGCCTCTTTTACAATGCGTCCCATAAGTTCAACAGCATCAAGGTTGATACCCGCTTTTGTGGAACCAACATTAACCGAAGCGCATATATGTTCGGTTTCAGAAAGAGCGCGGGGAATACTTTCTATAAGTTCGCGGTCACCCGCGGAGAAACCTTTTTGTACGAGAGCGGAATAGCCGCCAATGAAGTTGACGCCCGTAGCAGCGGCAGCGCGTTCAAGAGCGTGTGCGTATTTAACAATATCGCCGTCCTTACAGGTCGCTGCAACAATGGCAATCGGAGTAACCGAAATACGTTTGTTGATAATCGGTATGCCGTATTCGCGCTCAATATCGGTACAGACAGAAACAAGGTTTTTAGCACAACGCGTGATTTTGTTATACACTTTTTCGCAAGAAACATCAATATCGCTGTCGGCACAGTCCAAAAGGGAAATTCCCATAGTAACGGTGCGGATATCTAAGTTTTCTTCCGAAATCATATGTATGGTTTCAAGAATGTCCTTGGTATTTATCATCGTGTCACCTAAATTCTGTGCATAGAATTAAAAATGTCTTCGTGCATAACACGAATGTCCATTCCGATTTCTTTGCCGTAGTCGTGCATAAGCGTGGCAAAATCACCAAACTTAACCGAAATAGCGCCGATATCAATCATCATAATCATAGTGAACATATCCGACATAACCGTCTGTGAAACATCGGCAATGTTAACATTGTATTCGGCACATTTTGCCGAAACAGCGGCAAGAATACCAACCTTGTCTTTTCCAATTACGCTTATAAAGCCTTTCATAGTAGCCTCCAAATTATTTTGTGCCGAAAATACGGTCACCCGCATCACCAAGACCGGGAATGATGTAGCAGTGGTCGTTAAGATGCGAATCAAGTCCTGCACAGTAAACGGGAACATCGGGATGAGCCTCTGTAAATGCCTTGATTCCCTCGGGTGCGGCAATAATGCACATAAACTTAATATGGCGCGGATTAAACTGTTTAACCTTAGCAACCGCGTCAATGGCAGAACCGCCTGTCGCAAGCATTGGGTCAAGCACGAAAACATCGCGTTCTTCAAGGTCGCTCGGCAGTTTGCAATAGTAATCAACAGGCTCATGCGTGTCGGGGTCGCGGTACATACCAATGTGTCCAACCTTAGCGGCGGGAACAAGGCTTAAAACGCCGTCAACCATTCCGAGTCCTGCACGAAGAATCGGAACGAAAGCAAGTTTTCTGCCCTTTAATTTTTTGGCTTTCATCTTCGCCATAGGTGTCTCGATAGTGCAATCGGTAAGCGGTAAATCTCTTGTAGATTCGTAACACATAAGCATAGCAATCTCGCTTACGAGTTCGCGAAACTGTTTAGAACCTGTGTTCTTGTTACGCAGAATTGAAAGTTTGTGCTGAATAAGCGGGTGGTCCATAACAAATACATTATCATTCATTTTAGTCGTCCTCCGTTATCTGTTTTCAATTTCGGCAATTTTATTAACACGAGTTTGGTGGCGTCCACCCTCAAACTCGGTGTCTATGAATAAATCGGCAAGTTCACACGCAAGACCCGCACCAATAACGCGTTCGCCAAGGCACAATACATTAGAATCATTGTGAAGACGGGTGTAGCGGGTAGAAAAATGTTCCGAACAAACGGCAGCGCGAATGCCCTTATGTTTGTTGGCGGCAATGCTCATTCCAATACCTGTGCCGCAAACTAAAATTCCTTTTTCTGCATCGCCGTTTTGTATCGCGGCACAAACCTTTTTGGCAATATCGGGGTAATCGATTGATTTTGTGTCAAATGTGCCAAAATCGCAAACCTCAAACCCTCTGTCGCGCAGATGTGCACATAAAGCGGTTTTAACATTAAGACCGCCGTGGTCGCATCCAATAGCAATCATTTTTTGTCCTCATTTCTCTTTTTTAATTCTCTCTCCGCTTGGGGAAGCCGCAAATAAAACGGCAAAAGTTCGGTGTGAGAAACCGCATTCGATTCATCTGCCGCAAGAGCAACGCCCACAGCGTTTTGAAAACGCAGATGAGGCGGCGCTAAGCGCATATTTTCTGTGCGAAAATTATTATAAAACATATCCGCACCATCACCTATAATTATAACATCTTGTGTAAAATTTTCAATCTCGGTTTTAAGTTCTTTTGCTAAAACCGCGCGGTCTTCGCAAAGTCTTTCTATCTTTTGTCCATCTGAACGGAAAAGCGCGTTATAAACCTGTCCGCAACGCGCATCCATAACGACAGAGATAATGCCCTTGTGCGAACACATAAGTGTAGCGGCGGCAAAAAGTGTCGAAACGGGGATACAAGGTTTGCTTCCTGCAGCGGCAAGTCCCTTAACGGCGCTTATTCCAATGCGAATTCCCGTAAAAGAGCCCGGCCCGTTTGCTACCGCAAAACAGTCAATATCCGATAAAGAGAGTTTTGTGCTTGAAAGCAGATTCTCCATCATCGGCATAAGCGTTTGGGAGTGGGTGAGTTTAACATTGCTGTAAGCACTTCCCAAAATAACACCATTTTCTAAAACAGCACACGAAGCGGCGGTTGCTGAACATTCAAAGGCCAACATTTTCATAGAAGCATCCCTCCGCTTATAATAAGTTTTCTTGTGTTTTCATCAACTTTTTTGATTTCTATAAAAATTGTGTCATCGGGCAGTGCGGCGTGGATGTTTTCACTCCATTCCACAACGGTGATTCCGTCAGCGCGGTCTAAATATTCAAAATATCCCGTTGTTTCAAGGTCGTCCCAACCCGTAATTCTGTACATATCAAAATGGTATATGGGAAGAGTGCCGCCCTCATATACATTTACAATGGCAAAAGTCGGAGACGAAACTTCTCCCGTAAACATAAGCCCCTCGCACAGTCCGCTTGTAAAACAGGTTTTTCCTGCACCAAGGTCGCCGCAAAACGCAATAACGCTGCCGGGTTTAAGTTTTTTAGAAAGCACAGCGGCAAAAGCGCGTGTTTCGCGTTCGCTTTTAGAAATATATTCCATTTTACCGCCACCTTTCGACTTTATCTAAGGTATTATACCACAAAATATTGTAATAATAAAGTGCTACTTGAACTTATTTTTATTTTCTTATATAATAATATCTATAAAGTTAGGAAAAGAGGTGGCAAAATGGGAAGAATTATTGGCAGAATAGCAGACTATCTGCGTGAATGTGATAAAATTTTGCTTATTCTGTGTCTTGCCGCAAGTGCCTACGGCTGTCTTGCTGTACTATCTGCAACACATTACGGAGGGTTTGGCAGTCCGAGACAGTTTTTAATGCAGTTGGCCGCAACGGTCATCGGTGTTATAGCCGTCACCGTGATTTCCGGATTTGATTACCGCCGTCTTTCAAAATATTGGCCCATTGTTGCCGCTTTAGCACTAATCCCCGTAATACTGACATTTTTCTTTGGCTATGCCCCGGGTGAAACCGATGATAAAGCGTGGCTTAGAATTTTCGGCTTTTCATTCCAACCGTCTGAATTTTTGAAAATAGGCTTTCTTGTCACATTTCCTCTGCACCTTTTTAATACAGGTAACGATATAAATAAACTTAAAAATGTAATACTGCTGTGTATCCACGGCGCAATTCCTGTGGCACTTATACATTTCCAGGGTGATGACGGTACAGCGCTCATATTCCTTATAATGTTTCTTGGAATGATGTTTGCGGCAGGGCTTAAACTTCGTTATTGGATAATTGCCATAAGTGCTGTCTTAGTTGCGGTTCCGTTTATTTATTTTATAATTATGAATGACGACCAACGCGCACGAATCCTTACGATGTTTGATTTGGAGTCTGATTTGCTCGGCACAGGTTGGCAACAATGGCGCGGCAGAATTGCCCTTGCAAACGGCGGCATTTTAGGACAAGGACTGTTTAAGGGCACCCTGACACAGATTGAAGACGCCATCCCCGAGGGATATAACGATTTTATATTCACCTGTATCGGCGAAGAACTCGGAATGCTTGGTTGCTTGGTTGCAGTAATATTGCTTTTTGCTATTTGTCTGCGCGTATTAAAACTTGCTAAGTCCACTAACGATAAGTACGGATATTTTATCGGTGTCGGCGCATTTTCAATGTTAGCGGGACAAATTATTATAAATCTTGGAATGTGCCTGTCGGTACTGCCCGTAATCGGCGTAACATTGCCGTTTTTCAGCGCGGGAGGTACCTCGGTGCTAAGCGTTTACTTGGCAATGGGACTTGTTATGAGCGTCTATATGCACCGCTCGTCACTAACCCTACACTTGCACGATTATAATTAAAATAAAAAGACCGAACATAGCGTTCGGTCTTTTTTAATGCGAGTCGGTCTGTAAGCCGAGTTCTGTCTTGGACGACTATCTATCTCGACAGTAAATCGCTTTACTGCTCCAGCCACATTTCAAGGCACATCAGGCAAATGTATAGCCTTATTCTGTGTTGCATCGGATAGGGTTTACAGGACCGAAATGTCTCCATTCGGTCGGTGAGCTCTTACCTCGCCTTTCCACCCTTACCATCTTGCGATGGCGGTATATCTCTGTTGCACTCTCCCTTAAGGTCACCCTCGGCAGCCGTTAGCTGCTATCCCGCCTTATGATGCTCGGACTTTCCTCAGGTATACACCCGCAGCCGTCTGGCCAACTCGCAAACCGATTTTATCACAAAACACAAATAAAATCAAGCAAATACTGTCATAACCCACCTATAATGAATATTATGAATTTAGGAGGGTGATATGATGTTTCAGATAAATACATTACCGAAAACCTTTTTGGCAGCAAACAGCGCAAAAGGTTTTGTGTCATATTTTAAGGAGTGTTACAGTGCAGATGATGGGTGGAAAACCTACATAATAAAGGGCGGTCCCGGAACAGGAAAATCGTCAATAATGAAAAGTTTGGCGGCATATTTCGCAGAAAAAGGGGAGAGGGTAGAACTCTGTCATTGTAGTAGTGACCCCGATTCGCTGGATGCGGTAATATTCTTTGACAGAAAAGCAGTAATAATGGATGGCACAGCGCCACATACCGTTGACCCGACATTCCCCGGCGTGTGTGAAACCATAATAAATCTGTCAGATTGTTGGGATGAAGAAAAATTAGATAATGCGTCCCAAGAAATAATTAAACTCACAAGAGAAAACAAGGCGTATCATTTGCGCGCGTCACGCTATATTGCGGCGGCAGGTGCACTGCTTTCAGATATAAACAGAATGGCATTACAGTTTGTCGATGCAGAACGCGCATCCACTTATGCCAAAAAACTTGCAAACCGTCTGATACCGGAAGGTGACGGATATAAAGAGCATATAAGATTTCTCGGCGGTGTAACACCCAAAGGACTGTTGTTTTTCAAAAACACACCGCAGAAAATGGCAAAAACCATAATAGCGGTTGATGATGAATACGGCGCCGTGCGCGATATAATATTTTCTGTCATAGAAAGTGTGGCAAAAGCCAAAAAACAGGAGATTATAATCTGTTATAATGCCGTAAATCCCGATAAAATCGACCATATTATGTTCCCTAAACTATCCCTTGCTTTTTGCAGCCAAAACCGCCATACCCACCCCGAAGGTATTACAAGATGTATCCATTCACGCCGATTTATAAATGCTGCAGATAAAGCGCTTTATAAAAGCAAAATCGGTTTTGCAAAACGCGCCGCAGACGAACTGTTAATGGAGGCGGTACGAATAATAGCCGAGGCAAAACACACCCACGATTTGCTTGAAAATTATTATATAAACGCAATGGATTTCTCCCTTGTGGGAAGACATATAGAAAAATTAGCCGAAAAAATAGAAAGACGGTAGTGCTTTGCACTATCGTCTTATAACATATAAAGTCCTGAATCAAGTAAAACGAACTCGTAAGCGCGGATTTTGATGTACTGGTGAACAGGCTCATCAAATTCTCTATAGGTTTGCATAGAATAGGAATTAAGGTCGATTTCAAAAATCTTGCACTGTGAAACATCGCAAACCTTCATAAGTCCGTCTTCGATAAATATTCCCTTAGGCGCCGAAATAACAGGATTTCTGCCACCGCCAAGGCGAAGTTCGTCACGCATTGTTCGCGCATTGTAGCGAACAAGTACGCCGCTATCCTTAAACGAGCACCAAATGGAATTGCCTGTAGCCGCAACGCCCGAAACGGCATTACCGCGGTGCGAAATTGTGCCGTTCCATACGGGATTATCATTCATATCAACAATACCCGCATCGTTGTTGTCGGCAACATAAAATGTCCGACCGTCAGGGAGTTCTGCAATCTTGCAGGTAACGAGGTTGTATTCCTGCATCGGTCTTGTTTTGTACTGTGTGCCAAATTTGGCAATCGAGTAAAAATCGGGAGTCACATTGGTCATAACTCCGCTTTCAAACGAAATCATCTTAAAAGCAACCGTCATCTGCTCATCGGTTTTGTCCTGACAGTATGAAAAAATCATTCCGTCCGACATAGGTACAATGTCCAACGCGGAAGAATCGTAAATCTGTTGCATAATGTGTCCCCCTTTCTGAAACATACAAATATATATTACATTAAAACTCCAGTAAAATCAACAAAATAAATTATTAAAATACAATTTCTGCGTTTTCGCCGATTTTTTCGAACATAAATTTTTTATAAAACGGCAAAAGCGAGTCAGAACATAGAACCAAAGCAGGTTTTGCTAATCGGTTTACAAGAGCCGAAACACAAAGTCCCGTGAATCCGCCGCCGCGGTTTTCTCCGGCGCAAACACCACATATAAGCGCACCGCTTTCGGTTATGTAGGGCGCAACGCAAACTGTGCCCTTGTAGGTCGCGGCAAGGGCGGTTTCGTGACGAATTCTGTGCGAAAGGTCGGCGATAAATGCCGTTCTGTCGGGCAACACAATGTCGCCGTCTGTGCCCATGTTCAGAAGTTCAAAAACCCTGTCGCAAGACGGAGAGAAATCCACAGTCGCCGCAGAAACGCCCTTTTTACACTCCAAAATATTAACCTTGGTGTATGAAAAACCTAATTTTTCTGCTGCACTTACAGAACAGGTGATGCCACTCATACCAATCGCAGAAAGAAAGGTTTTGAGTTCATGTGTTTCAAAATCGTCTCCGTAAATTGTAATGTGCGAATCAATTTTGCAAATAAGCGTTTTACCCGTCTGCCATACAGTGCAAAACGGCTTCAATGTACCGTAAGCCTTAATACTTGCCGCAATTTTTATATAATTAGGGTCAATGATAGGCTCTTCGTTAAAACGGCTTACAAGTTTAATCATTAATTTCACCCAACTTACAAATCATATATTCGCAAAGTTTAAGCGTGTCCTCAACATCATACAGAGCAGCGTGACAGGAACTTGAATGAATATAACGGCAGGGTACAGAAATTGCCATAGTCTTAACGCCGCCGCGTGAACGCTGGATAGAACGCGAGTTGTTTCCACCCGCAACGGCGGTTTTCTTTTGGCATTTAAGACCGCTTTCCATCGCAATATTGAATAGTTCGCGGTCGTAAAGGGTACCCTTGTCCATAAACGAAACGGCGGGGCCTTCGCCCACAATAGATACGCGTTCTCCGCCCGAAACAGAGAGCAAGTCGGATGCTATTGTGGTTTCAATACAGATAGCATAGTCGGGCTCAACCGTGTAGGTTGCACACATAGCGCCTATGGTGCCGATTTCTTCGCTGACCGTGAATGTGGCGTAAAAATCATATAAGGGTTCTGATAAAATCAGTTTTATAAGAACGGCGCAACCAATGCGGTCATCAAGCGCACGGGCGGTGATTCTGCCGTTTTTTTCACAGAAAGGAACAGAGAAAACAGCCGTGTCACCAACGCTTACTAACTTTTCCGTATCGCACTTTTTGTCGCAACCTATGTCAATGTAAAGGTCGGTCGCTTTGGGCAGTTTTTTGCGCTCATCCGCTTTTGTAAGGTGAATAGGTTTGTTGCCGATAACACCTAAAGTCTCGCCGAAACGCACACGCTGGGACAGTAAACTTTCAGATTTTATATAACCAATAGTGTCAAACTTAATAAGACCGTCATCGGTTATATAGGTGGCAATAAGCCCAACCTCGTCCATGTGTGCATCAAGCATTATTTTTTTAGCGGGGCGGTTTTTGCCCTTTTTGAAAGCAATAATGTTGCCAAGATTATCAACATTATATTCGCAGTGCCCGTCAATCAGTTTAATAATATGCTCTCTTACGGCGTCTTCGTTGCCCGAAACACCGCAGAGTGAGCAGAGGTCTTTAATAGTCTTAAGCATTTTTTATACCCCCTGCCAAAATGTACGAATAAAGCAGTTTAGACACCGCTAAAACATCGTCTGTGTCAATAACCTCGGTATCGGTGTGCATATTCCGAAGCGGAATGGAAACAAGACCTGTGGGTATGCCGTGTTTTGTAACGGTTATCACATCGGCATCTGTTGATGTATTTCCGCCCATTGTTTCAAGTTGATAGGGGAGAGCATCTTTTTCTGCCGCAGTAACGAGTCTTTTAACCACCTTGCGCGATAAAATAGGTGACTGTCCAATCATAGGACCGTCCGACAGATTTCCACATTCTTCCGGTTTAACACCCGGGTATGATGCGAAACTGACATCAATTGCAACCGCCTCGTCAAACTCACATTCAAAAGCCGCGGTTTTAGCGCCGCGTGTGCCAAGTTCTTCGGCGTTGCAAATGAGGATAAGTACATTAACAGGCGGAGTTTCCTTTATCATATTTGCAAGATAAATAAGCGCAGCAACACCCGCTCGGTCATCAAGAGATTTTCCTGTAATGCGGTTGCCTTGTAAGTTTTCACATTTTGCAGAATATGTCATAAAATCTCCAACTGTCACTAAATCCTTAGCACAGTCAAGTCCCGTATCAATCGATAACTGCGATAAATCTTCAAACTCGGCATCGTCTTTAGCGAGATGGGGCGGAATACTTGTGAAAATGGCATCGACTTTCTCTTTTCCGTGTACGGTAACGCGGTGCGAGGGCAGGGTGCGCAAATCAAATCCACCCGCCGCGGCTACCTTCAAAAAGCCGCCGTCAACATCGGTCACAACAAACCCAATCTCGTCAATGTGCGCTTCAAGTGCAATCGTGTAATCGCTTTTACCCTTGATAAAAGCCGCAAGAGAGTTGCCGTAAAGGCGTTTTATCTCGCAATTATCGGGGAGCATACCCTCGGCAAGTAGGAGAGCATCATCAATGTGACCTATGCATACACTGTCTGAAAGTTCTTTAATAATTTTCTTAATATCCATCAAAGTGAGTTCACCAAATCCTTAAAATATTTACCCCTTGCCGCAAAGTTGGGGAAAGCATCGAAACTTGCACAAGCGGGGGAGAGTGTTACAACATCACCGCTTACAGCACGGCTTCTTGCAACCTCTACCGCCTCTTTAATGCCTTTTAGTTTTATAATTTCGGGTTTGCCGTTATAACCGTCACACTCGCGTACAACCTTCTCAATCGCATCTGCGGTTGGTCCTGTTAAAAGCAAGAGTTTAACCTTATCTAAAATATAAGGTGCCATCGGCTCAAAGGGGATATGTTTGTCATAACCACCCGCAAGTAAAATAACATCTCCGTCAAATACTTTAAGTCCTGCTATGGTGCGGGTGGGGCTGGAGGCTATGGAATCGTTATAGTACCTGACGCCGTCAATTTCGCGTACAAATTCATTTCGGTGCTCAACACCGTTAAAGGTTTTGGCAACCTCGCGAATACTCTCAGCGCTGACATAACCCCAAACGGCAGAAATTGCCGCAAGATAGTTTGCAACATTGTGGTCGCCTAAAATGGCAATCTCCCGTCTGTCAAGAAGCGGAACATCAATACCGCGATAACTCATGTGTAGCATTCCGTCAGAGTCAAGCCAAGCACCGTTTTTAACGCTGCGTTCCATACTGAATCCTAACATCTGTCCGCGCGCATCGGGTTTGAAACCAAAGGTAATTTCATTGTCATAGTTAAGTACCGTGCGCGAAAAAGCGTTTTGGTGCATAATGATATTGCGCTTGGCCTCAACATATTCATCCATATCCTTGTGAACATCAAGATGATTGGGCGCAACATTGGTAACAACAGCAACATCGGGGCTCTTGCGCATAGAGATAAGTTGGAAAGACGACAGTTCAACAACAACATAATCTTCGGGTTTGATTTTGTCAATAATCGGCAAAAGCGGTGTGCCGATGTTTCCGCCAAGGTGTACAGTTTTGCCTTCGCGTTTAAGCATTTCAGAAATCAGCGTGGTAGTGGTGGTCTTCCCGTCAGAACCCGTAACGGCAAAAATCGTAGCGGGGCAGAGGTCAAAAAACACCTCCATCTCACTTGTAACGGCAATGCCTTTTTTACGCGCCGAATAAAGTTCGGGCAGATTAAAATTCATACCTGGTGTGCGGAAGATAATATCCACTTCAAGATTATCAAGATAATTTTCACCAAGGCGAAGTTCGGCACCCGCATTTTCAAGTGTCACCGCGAGGTCGCCTAACTGTTCGCGCGTACGGCGGTCACACGCAAAAACACGCGCACCTTTTTTAAGAAAATCAAGTATAAGCTGTGTGTGGCTTACACCAATACCGCACATAGCAATTTTTTTACCCTCTAAATTATTCCAGAACTGTTTGCAATCCATGAAAAGTCCCCCAAAAGAATAGTATATATTATATTATACTTTCATATTATTAAAATATCAACACAAAAAAAGAAAAACGCAAAGTCCGTTAATGCGGACTTTAATATATGTAAAATAAAAAATGAAAAAAGGGCTTGACAAACGAAAACCCTTGTTATATAATAAGATTACAGAAAACGAACAAATGTTCGTTTCGGGAGGAAATGAAAAATGAGCATAGGATTTATTATTCAAACAGCGATAGAACTTATCTTGGCGGCAGCCGTTATTTTCGCGGTCTTGCGTGAGGATACACTTATTAAATTCGAGGAAAAAATCGCGCTTTATTTCCGTAGCCGCCGCGCACAGAAAAAGGCACTTGTTATTAAAGCAGAGGAAAGAGTTTCACACTGCGCATAAAAGCATACATATACACACATAAGCACCAGACTTCGCGGCTTACCCTTCGCTGCGGGGTTTGGTGTTTTTTTTCTTGATTTTAAGGGGGTTTGGTGTTATTATATTGATAGTAAATTTTTGGAGAACGATATGCAACAATTTAGAATTGAAAGGGATTCAATCGGTGAGATTTTAGTACCTACAGAAAACTTTTGGGGCGCACAGACCGAACGCAGCCGCAGAAATTTTCAAATAGGTAAAGAACAAATGCCCGCTGAAATAATCGTGGCATTCGCAAAATTAAAGTCGGCTTGTGCTAAGGCTAATTTTGATTTTGATAAAATCTCTAAAAAGCAGTGTGATGCAATAGTCGATGTCTGTAAAGAGATTGAAAGCGGCACACTTGCGGGTGAATTTCCGCTTGTCGTCTGGCAAACGGGTAGCGGCACACAAACAAATATGAATGTTAACGAGGTTATAGCCAACCGCGCTAATATGATTTTGGGTGAAAAACTTTTACACCCTAACGATACGGTTAACGCTTCACAGAGTTCGAACGATACCTATCCTTCCGCTATGCGAATAGCGTTTTGCAGAGAAATAGAGAGACTAATTCTCGCGGCAGAACAGTTGCGCGATGCTTTTTCTGCGCTCGAACGGGAGAACGAAGGAATAATAAAAATCGGCAGAACGCATCTGCAAGATGCCGTACCGCTTACCTTTTCACAGGAAATCAGCGGTTGGCGCAGTATGCTAGATAAGGATATCGATGCCATAAGGCAGACCGAAAAAGCGCTAATGTCCTTAGCGATTGGCGGTACAGCCGTTGGAACGGGACTCAACGCACCCGAAAAATTCGGTGACCGCGTAGCAGAGTATCTAAAGGCTGAAACGGGTATAGATTTTTCATCGTCAGACAACAAATTCCGTTCGCTCACATCGCTTTCGGATGTAGCATTGGCACACGGTGCGCTTACGGCACTCGCCTCAGATTTAATGAAAATTGCTAACGATATCCGCCTTTTATCCTCAGGCCCCCGTTGTGGCATAGGCGAAATAGTAATTCCCGCAAACGAACCGGGCAGTTCGATAATGCCGGGCAAGGTTAACCCCACCCAGTGCGAAATGGTGACAATGGTGGCTGTACGCGTAATGGGCAACGATACAAGTATTTCGGTAGCCGCGTCACAAGGGAATTTTGAACTTAATGTTTTCTTGCCCGTAACGGCATACAGTTTTTTACAGTCAGCAAGGCTGCTTGCCGATGCAATGCATTCTTTTTGTAAAAATTGTGTTGTGGGAATAAAGGCTAACACCGAAAAAATGAAAGAAAATTTGGACCGTTCTTTAATGCTTGTAACGGCACTTAGTGGCAAAATCGGTTACGAAAAAGCCGCAACAGTTGCCAAAACGGCATATAAAGATAATATAACATTGGCAGAAGCGGCAGAAAAACTCGGATTTTTATCAAAATCAGAGGCAGAAGAAGCCCTTTCGCCCCGTAAAATGATAAAGGAGTAAAAAATGAACATTAACGAAGAATCACTAAAATTACACTACGAACTCGGCGGAAAAATTGAGGTTGTCTGCCGCAAAAAGATTGAAAACAAAGACGACCTTTCACTTTTGTACACCCCTGGCGTAGCAGAGGCTTGTATAGAAATACATAAAGATTACGATAAATCCTTTGCACTTACCCGAAGAAATAATCTTGTAGCGGTAATAACAGACGGAACAGCCGTTTTAGGCCTTGGCGATATCGGCCCCGCCGCTGGAATGCCAGTTATGGAGGGTAAATGCGCTCTGTTTAAGGCGTTTGGCGATGTCGATGCATTCCCGATTTGTCTTGACACAAAAGATGTTGACGAAATCGTGCGTACAGTATACTTAATTTCCAAAAGTTTCGGCGGCATAAATTTAGAAGATATTAGTGCGCCGCGTTGTTTTGAGATTGAAAGAAGACTCAAAGAAATCTGCGATATTCCCGTATTCCACGATGACCAGCACGGCACCGCTGTTGCGGTCTGTGCCGCGCTTATAAATGCGTTCAAACTTACAAACAGAAAAATGGGAGACGCTAAAATCGTTATATGTGGCGCGGGTGCCGCAGGAACGGCTATTGCAAATCTTATAATGAAAATGGGCTTCGGCACGGTTATTATGACTGGCAGAAATGGTATCATCTGTGAAGGTGATGAAACTCTCACAGAGGCACAGCAGGAAATTGCAAAGGTTACAAACCCCGAAAAGTTAAAGGGCACTCTTGCCGATGCGCTTGTTGGTGCTGATGTGTTTATCGGCGTTTCGGCACCGCATATCGTTACAACCGAAATGATAGCCAAAATGAACAAGGATTCAATCGTACTTCCGATGGCAAACCCCGTGCCCGAAATCGAGCCTGAGGATGCCATAGCGGGCGGTGCCGCAGTTGTTGGCACAGGCCGAAGCGATTATCCCAACCAAATCAACAATGTTCTTGTTTTCCCCGGTATCTTCAAGGGTGCATTGCGCGCACGCGCCAAGGCAATAACCGAGGATATGAAAGTAGCGGCGGCAAAAGCCATTGCTTCTCTCGTGACAGAGGACGAACTCAAAGAAGGCGTTGTTATTCCAAGCGCATTTAACGAAAAGGTTGCCGACACCGTGGCAAAAGCGGTTGAGGAGTGTATCTAAATGAAAAAACTTTTATCGGGTATTTTAATATCTCTTATGTGTGTTAGTTTTGTTGCGTGTGCAAACAAGACGGTTTTCCCCGTAGATAGTGGGGGCTACCCAAAAAACGATGTAGTTTTGATAAATGGCGAAGAATATTCCATTAAGGGCAGTTATAACACAGACTCAGAAAATATACCCGAACCTACGGTACTCGAAATTGAAAGACAGAATAAAATAAAAATCATAGTCGCAGACCACGATTTTTATCCGTCTGATTGGTGCATAGAGGAAACCGAGGGTATAACCGCCACAACATATACAAGTTCATATAGCGAAAACAAAAGTGACGATGTGCCGGATGGCGCAAGTAGCGGACTTCGTATTTTCGAAGTCACCGCAGAAAAGGATGCAAAAGAAATCATTTTAATGCATAAATCCTATTCGCTAAATGAAGAAAACAAACAGACAGAAGATGTCCTTTGTGTATATCAACAGGTTATAATAAAACTTTCGTAAAATACTAAAAGCATAGAAAATAAAACCACTCAAACGACCGTCTATGGCGGGTTAAGGGCGGCAGCCCTTGCCGTTTGGGGTGAGGGCAGGGAGAAGAAACCCTATAAAATATTAAAAAATCTTTCTGCCCGAGGGGAAATCGGAATTCCCCTTAAGTTTTTCTTTGCTTCCTTTCTGCAAACGGGCAGAAAGGAAGTGCCTCCGCGGCATAAGCGGAAACAAAATCTACTTATTGATAAAAGTCGTTGAAAAACGAGTATAGTGTTCCAAAGGAAAAAGGCTATGTAGAAGTTTCTACATAGCCTTTTAGTTTTTTTACAACTGTTTCGCAACTTCAAACAGTCTTTCAACTTCCGTTTTAAGTGCGGGGTATTTATCGAGCGTGGGACAATCATTAACAAGCGCACGGGCTTCTTCACCCGCAATACGCATAGCGTTTATATCGTTTTGCATATCGGCAATTTTAAGTTCGGGCAGACCGTGTTGTCGGTGTCCTAAAAAGTCGCCGGGTCCGCGCGCCTGTAAATCGGCATCGGCAATCTTAAATCCGTCCACAGTGGAACAAATGGTTTCAAGTCTTTTAAGTGTGGTTTCATCTTTTGCATCGGTTATAAACACACAGGTTGCGGCGTCCTTGCCTCGTCCTACGCGTCCGCGCAACTGATGCAGTTGCGAAAGACCAAACCGCTCGGCATTTTCAATGACCAGAATTGTCGCATTCGGCACATCAACACCGACCTCAACAACCGTTGTGGCTATGAGAAGATGTATCTCATTATCGGCAAAGGCTTTCATAACAGCGTCCTTGTCGCGTGGGTTCATCTTGCCGTGTAGGAGACCTAGTTTATAGTCTTTGAAAACACCGTTTTGCAGTTTTTCATAATATTCTTCGGCAGAGCACAGGGGGCTGTCACCCTCTTCAACCAACGGGCAGATTATATAACCCTGTCTGCCTTTGTTTATTTCGTTTTTTATAAAATCATAAATTCGGCTGTGGTAGCCGCTACCTACAGCAAAAGATTTAACGGGACTGCGCCCTGCGGGTAGTTCGTCTATAACACTTATGTCGAGGTCGCCGTAGATTATTAGGGCAAGTGTGCGCGGTATTGGCGTTGCCGACATAACAAGCGTGTGTGGTGATTCGCCTTTTGAAGACAGTCGTTTTCGTTGCGCAACACCGAAACGGTGCTGCTCATCGGTTATAACGAGTGATAGGTTGGAAAACTCAACATCATCAACTATAAGTGCATGTGTGCCCACAACAACCGAAACCAATCCCTGAGAAAGAGCCGTTTTTATGCGCTCTTTCTCTTTTTTCTTGCAAGAACCAGTTAAAAGTTCAACCTTTAACTCGTCACCGAAAAATTTTCGTAGGGTTTTATAGTGTTGCTCTGCAAGAATTTCTGTCGGCGCCATCAAAGCCGCCTGATATCCGTTTTTTGCATTGTTGTATATAAGCGCAGCCGCAACGGCGGTCTTTCCGCTGCCAACATCACCCTGGATTAGCCTGTTCATCTGTCTGCCGCTTTGCATATCGGAGATACATTCAGAAACAACGCGCTGTTGTGCGGCAGTTGGCGAAAAGGGAAGTCGGCTTAAAAATTCTTTGCTGTAATCATTTTCTAAACGAACACCTGCGCCCGTATTGCCGTTGCGCGAAAGCGCAAGACCTGTCTGCAACATAAAAAGTTCTTCAAACATCAGTCGGCGCCGCGCAATAGATAGCGCTTCTTCTGATGCGGGGAAATGTATGTTTTTAAGCGCGTAACCGAGTGGGCAGAGTTTATATTTTTCTAAAAGTTCTTTCGGCAGTGGCTCTGCAACGTCCAAAAGCAGAGCGCTAGATACCGCCTTTTCAATAACGCTTGACGGCAACCCCTCACACGCGGGATAAACAGGGTGTATTCCCGAAAAGTTTTCGTCACGAATTTCGGGTGATGTCATTTCGGGGCAGAATGGACTGCCTGTAACCTTGCCGTAAAACAAATATGTACTGCCAACGTGCAGTTTGCCTGCGAGATATTTTTGATTAAAAAGCGTAACAGCCATACTGCCGCTTTCGTCTGATATTAAAAAGCGGTAGGTGGTCATACCTTTTCTGTGTTCGCGTTCTTCAATAGGCGTTATAATTTCCGCCTTTATACAGACGGTTTCAGAAACAACACAATCAGATATCGGAGTTACATTTTTATAATCTGTATAGGTGCGCGGATAATAGCGCAAAAGGGCGCCGACCGAATCGACACCCAGTTTTGCAAACAACTGTGCTCTTTTTTCGCCAACGCCCTTTAAGTATTGTAGTTTTCTGTTCATCCTACTCCACCGAAATGATAAAGTAATAAATTGGTTGCATACCTTTGATAAAGGTAAACTCAACCTTACCTGCGAACTTAGAATTAAGTTCTGCTTCTATTTCTGCTGCGCGTTCGTCAGTTACATCTTCACCATAAATTACGGTAACAAAACTTGAATCGCGGTTTAATAGTTGTTTTATGAGTTTTTGGATGCAACGGTTCATATCGGTCTCAACAAACGAAACCTTGCCGTTAGCAAGAGCCAAAAGTTCACCCTTCTTAATCTTGTGTCCCTCATAGTCGGAATCTCTTGCCGCAAAGGTAATCTGGCCTGTGCCAACGCGGCTATATGCGTTGCGCATATTGATAGCGTTGTCCTCGTCAGACGCATCGGGGTCAAAAGCCAACATTGCCGAAATTCCTTCAGGAATGGTGCGTGTATGCAGAACAATAACCTTTCGTGTGCTAATCGGAATAGCCTGTTCCGCCGCCATAATAATATTTTTATTGTTGGGCAGAACAAATACAGTCTCCGCTGGTGTAAGTTCGATTGCGCGTAAAATATCGTCTGTTGAGGGGTTCATTGTCTGACCGCCGCTAACGAGCGAATCAACACCCAAATCGGTAAACAGAGCCTCAATTCCCTCACCGGCACAAACCGAAACAAAGCCGACAGGCTTTTCGGGGGCTACCGGGGTGTAGGTCTCGGTGCGGGTGCTGTTCTGTGCGGGAACGGTTTTCTTTTCCTTGGTATCGTGTTTGGCGCGTTCGTGTTGGTCGCGCATATTTTCAATCTTCAGATTAACAAGTTGACCGAACAAAAGTCCGTTTTCAATAGCGTTGCCTGGGTGGTCGGTGTGAACATGAACCTTAATAATCTCATCATCGTCAACCACAACAACACAGTCGCCGATTTTTTCAAGTTCTGCGCGAAGTTCAGCAGGTTCTTTAGTAATCTCGGGGTTGCGGTTAACAATAAACTCTGTGCAGTAGGTGAATGTGATTTCACCGTCAAATTCACCCGCAACATTGCGTTCTTCGCTCTCGGCAGAAGCCTCACCGGAAGACGCTTCGCTTTCAATCATAACACCGTTTTTAAGAACGGAATACATACCGTCAAGTATAACGCAGAAGCCTTTACCGCCGGCGTCAACAACACCTGCTTTTTTAAGTACAGGCAAAAGTTCGGGCGTTTGTGCCAAAGCATCCTCGGCACCCTTCATAGCCGCCTCAAAAACTTCTATAGGCTCTTTTCCGTCTTCGTAGGCCTTTTCAGCATATTCGGAAGCCACACGCGCAACGGTGAGAATGGTACCTTCTGTAGGTTTCATAACGGCTTTATATGCCGCTTCAACACCGAATTTAAGCGCCGCAGCGAGATTTTCAGATGTGATAAATTCCGCATCCTTAAAGCCTTTTGCAAATCCGCGGAACAAAAGTGATGTAATAACGCCAGAGTTGCCGCGTGCACCGCGAAGCAGGGCAGAAGCCGCAACCTCTGAAACCTTGCTAACCGTCTCATTTTCAAGACGAGAAAGTTCACGCGCAGCGTTGCCGATACTCATAGACATATTAGTTCCTGTATCACCGTCTGGTACGGGGAAAACATTGAGTTCGTCAACACGCACTTTGCAGTTTGAAATATTATTCGCGCCCGATATAATTGCATCGCGTAAAGTATTACCGTTTAGCAAAATAAAAACACTCCTTTGGGGTGACAAGACGCACAGCGCCTATTCTTTAATACCGTCAACCTTGACGGTGACCTTGTTAACCGTAATGCCTGTTGTCTCGTTAACGGCATATTTAACCTTGTGAACAATGCTCTTAGCAATGGCGTTAATGTTCATACCGTAAGAAACAATTATATGAAGTTCTATATCAATACCGTTTATATCGCCCTTAACAGCAATACCGCGGTCAAGATATTCTTTTTTGGAAACAAGTCCTAAAAACTTTTGTTTTCCGCCGCAGGGCACCATACCTGCCACGCCGAAACAGGAGGTAACAGCCTGACCAATCAGTTTGGTCATATATTCGTTGGATATGGTTACCGTTCCGTTAATGGTTTCGTACAAAATCATAATAGACCTCCTAATTTTCAAAAGAATAGTTGTTTATATCAATAAATAAATCGCAATAAGATACCGTGGGGGAAGACTTGATATCAGGTGTAAACATCGCAATTCCGGTGCGGTATACAAGTGGGATTAGCGGCATCTCGGAAAGGAAAGCAGACGCCACATCTCCAAGCGTGTAAGAACCCGTGTAATAACCGGCAACCGCCGCCGCAGAGGTAAGATTTATTCCGTCTTTGTTTTCTGTTATCTCTTGCGTACCTGTTTCTTCGGTGTCTTCTTTTCCTTCAGGTTTATCGGCGTCTTTTGTTTCTTCCTCGGTTTTTGCTGAAACAATACCGTAAGATGCACTGCCGCCGGGAGTCACAAGTTGTGTGATATCCATATTGGAAAGCAAACGAACTTCGCCTAAATAAAGGTCAAACGAGCCGCTTTGCAGTTTTTGCAAATAATCCTCGAATGTGGCTTCGGTAATTTTAAGTTCAATTCCGACCTTTGCAAGTCGCAGAGAAATAAGTCTTGCAACCGTAACACGCGCCGCATTATCGGAGTTTACAAGCAGTGATAGCGAAAGCCGCTTTCCGCGGGAATTCGTTCTAAAACCCTCATTATCTTTACTATTATAACCTATTTTTTCTAAATTGACAACACTTATTTCTTCATTGCTTTTATTTTCAAGTGTCTGAAAACCCTCGCCGTGTTTCCAAAGCGGGTTAAACGGACCCTTCGCTACCATTCCGTTGCCGTAATAAGCCTCGCTGACAATTTCATCGCGGTCAACGGCAGAAGAAATAGCATACCGCAAGTATTTGTCGGACAGTAGCGGGTGCGACATATTAACACCGATAAATACCATATTATTAAGCGGAACAGAAACCTTTCGGCCGCTCATACGGGGAACAGTGTTGTCACTGTAATCGCTGTAACAAACCGATACAACCCCTGCACCGACATAATGCTCAATAGATTCTTTTCCGGGTGCGTTTATGAGTTTTATTTCGGAAAATTTGCAAGGTTCCCCGTAGTAATGTTCGTTAGGTGTTAAAACAGCGCCTTTTACATCAAGCACGTATTTTCCCGCGCCAATCGGCGGCAAAATGACATTGTCCTCACTTTTAATATTCTCGCTTTCCGCCTTAATGATAGGGAAATCAAGCAAATTCACAAAAAACGGGTCGGCTTTTTTTAGGTTAAATACAATATTTCCGCCTATGTTTTCAATCGACTCAACTGCCGAAAGTTGCTCGGCGTATACCGTAGAAGAAGCCTTGGCAAGATTGGCAGAATATATAACATCATTAGCGGTAAGTCGTGTACCGTCCGAGAACATAACGCCTTTTATGCTGACTGTGCAAACATTATTTTCAAGCGTGATTTTGTCGGCGATTTTGTAGATAGGCTCAAAATCCGTGCCGAGCGTTATGAGCGAATCATAAAGCAGGTAGCCAAGTTCTTTGTTTTCTTTTGTTGTAACGGCGTAAGGATTATATGAATCGGTTTCGTTGTATAAAAGGTGCATAACATAACTGTCCGTTTTTTGCGGATTTTCTTGACTGCTGCCAATATCGGATGAAGTTTTGTCATCGCCGCAACTGCACAGCGTTAAACAAACGCACAGTAATAGCGCCAAAAAACCACCTTTTCGCATAACCTTTCACTCCCGTCTAATAAGTAATTCGTTTAACACCGTGGCAAAGACCTGTCTTTTCGTCAATTGTAAATATAACGCCACTAAGTTCACATTCACCGTCTGCAAGCGCAAATCGCACAGGCATACGGTCCATAAATTTAGAAATAACAATCTCGGGTTTAACGCCCAAAACCGATTGTATAGGCCCTGTCATACCAATGTCGGTAATGTATCCCGTGCCGCGCGGCAAAATCTGTTCATCAGCGGTCTGTATATGGGTGTGCGTACCGAAAAGAGCAGAAACCTTGCCGTCAAGATAAAATCCCAAAGCGCGTTTTTCGCTTGTCGCTTCGGCGTGAAAATCGACAATAATAATTTTAACACCCTCTGCCGACATTATGTCAATAATTCTGTCCGCCTCGTAAAAAGGGCAGTCCATACTTTCCATATATGTCGTGCCAATGAGGTTTATAACGCCTACAGAAAAACGGCCGTAGTCATAAATGCCGTATCCCTTACCGTATGCCGTTTTTGGCATGTTAGCGGGACGCAAAAGACGGGGATTTTCTTCAAGGGAATCGAAAATCTCACGGCGTCTGAAAGTGTGATTACCGCCCGTAATAACATCAACCCCCGCATCAAATAAAATGGAAGCGGAATGGGGCAAAATGCCGTTTCCGTCAGCCGAGTTTTCACCATTTGCTATAATGAAATCAACCTGATTTTCTCTCTTTATGATGGGTAATACGCGGGATAGGTGCTCACAACCGATGTGTCCGCACACATCACCAATGCAAAGAATGTTCATATAAAACCCCAATCTAACATAATCTCAGAACATTATACTACAACCACCAAAATAATTCAATAAATATTATTTAATAATAAACAACACATTTCATTATTGACAAAGCGAGAAAATTAGCATATAATTACATAGCACAAAAAATCAATCGGGGTGTGGCGCAGTTGGTAGCGCGCGACATTTGGGATGTCGATGCCGCAGGTTCGAACCCTGTCACTCCGACCAAAATCGGAAATCCGCTGATGAAAATCGGCGGATTTTTGATTTTCTACTATTCATTCTTCATTATTCAATATTCATCATTCATTAAAACGGATTTTTTTACAAATCAAGTAAATTATAACAACAACCGCTGAAGAAAAACTTCAGCGGTTGTTTGGTTATAAATCAATATTTATTTCATATCCATCATCAATGAGCACATAGTTCGCATTATGCTTTTTACATAGTTCTAAAATCTGTTTGTTATCTTGTAATAAGCCGTCTATCGAGCAGTCATCGCAAAGGCGTTTTTCGATTGTTGAGGCGAATTTCTTAATATCATCAAAATGGTTTTTTATATAATTCTCGCTCATTACAAGGCAATAATATTTTATGTTGTCGAGATATTCATTATCGAAATCATCTTGCCAAGTAAACGGAATATAGCAACCCTCAACAATAAGATTTTGTCTGTTTTCTATGGCGGTTTTTATCATCTCACGAACAATGGGCCATAAATATTCAGTCAACTCATTGTCATCCATAGGCGTAAGTTCTGTATTACCACTACGAATCAAGCCCATTTTTAGATGGTCAATCGACAGATAAGGGTATTTATATTTCTCAAGCAATTTTTGAGCAAGAGCCGTCTTGCCTGTGTGTGAAGCGCCTGTAATTAAAATAATCATTGTTTTCGTCCTTACAAATGGTTTTTAATTTTCTGTTACCAAATAAACGGTATCAAACGGTACTTGACTTTTTGTTTATATTCACGATAACCTAGGAGTTCTTTTTCGAGGAATTTTTCTTCATCCTTAATCCTTTTCGCTATGATAAAAGGATATACGAGGAAAATTATAAACGAGTATACCGAGCCTAGCACCAACGGCATTGATAAAAACAAAAGCAAGGTTACGCTATACATCGGGTGTCTGACGATACCATATAAACCCGTGTCTATTACTTTTTGGTTTTCCTGAACTTCAATAGTACGGCTTAAATATGTATTTTCTCTAAGCACCTCGGCATAGAGGATGTAAGCCACCAAAAACACCGCCGCCGCACCGAGTGACACGCTTTTTGGCAAGGTGTATAGGTTAAAGCGGAATCCGAGTCCTGCAACAACAAACCCAGCCACAAACATAAGACCGCTTAGTTTCACAACAAGACTTTGCTCTCGTCTTTTTTCTTTTGCATTTAGTCTGCTTTTTAATAGGTCGGGGTTTTTGAACATCATTACAATTCCCGCAAAGAACATCGGGATAAACAAAATCCCCATAAACAACCAACCACCAAAAAACGATAAACTACCTGCTGGTAAGAATATGAGAAGACCTACTAAGCCTATGCCTAATAGAAATTTTGTTATTGCCGAGATAAACAATTTTAAGGTCATCGTAATTCTCCGTAAAATAGATTTTATTTGCTGCAATAAATTTTTATTGCTTCACATACAAACTCTGCCGTGCCTTTGCCGAATTTATCAATGTTTTCCTTGAATCGAACATCAGCGACATACATCCGACCGAGTCCCGCGAGGATTTCGCTTGAGCAAGTGTAGTAATTCTCGGTGATGTAATCTTGCAGTTCTTTTACGAGTGCCTGAGCCTCATTTGACTCAGCGGTGTAGCCACTTTGCACACGGTCGGCAAATTTTTTGAAGACCGACATTAAACCGTCATTTATCTTTTGCAATCTATCCTTAGTGTAGGTTGCGTTCTTTTTTTCATACTCTTGATATGCGGCTGTGTCGCCCCATCTTGCTTTTGCTTCTGCGGTATAATTATTCATAGCCGTTCTCCCAAAATCAGTTTCATATAAATTATATCATATTTTGGTTTTCAAGTCTACGCTAATATATACGCCTATTTATATCTCTTTGCCAACGCCAAAATAACGCCTAAGGGGAAGCAAATAATCGCTACTAAAATTGAAAATAATATCATAATAAACGCCCTTTCTTCTGGTATGTTTTGATTATACAATGCTCAGAGTACGAAAAGCCGTACTTTAACGCACGAATTTGAACTGTGTGTTATATCAACATTTTTTGAGGAAAATTTTTATTCCTTATTTTTGAGCCTTGTGTTATACTATAAACAAATAAAGTATTTTGAGGTGAGTTTATGAATAAAGAACTTTTACTCAGTATTCGTAAATGGGCGAAAGAGGAACTCGAAATTTGCGCAAACTTCTGGCTTAAAAACGGCATAGACCGCGAAAACGGAGGAGTTTATACCTGTCTTGATAGAACAGGACGCGTCTATTCAACAGATAAAAGTGTTTGGATGCAGGGCCGTTGCGCCTGGACCTTTGCGCGTATGTGCAATCAGTACGGCAATCGCGAAGAATGGCTAAATGCCTCTAAATCCTGCCTTGATTTTCTTGAAAATCACTGTATAAATCACGAGGCGGGGGATAGACTTTATTTCACAGTAACAGCCGATGGCAAACCGCTTCGTCAGCGTAGATATTATTTCAGTGAATCGTTTTACATAATTGCAAATATAGAATATTACGGTGCAACGGGGGACAAAGAGTGTCTTCTTCGTGCGCGTAAATATTATGATATGCTATACGCGCTAAATAACGGTCTTATGAAAGACCCAACGGGACTTGGCAGTAAAACGATTGTGGAAACCCGTAGGGGACGCGCCCTTGCCGACCCGATGATTTTCCTTAATACAACCGCAATAATGCGTAAATTTGATAAAGAAAACAAGGAAAAATACGATAAATACTCGGCAGAATGCGCGAACGATATAATCAAATACCACTACAAACCCGACCTTAAATGCACTCTTGAAACGGTCGCACCGGATGGCACACCAATGCTTGATTTTACGGCGGGTAGAGTTGTTAACCCCGGTCACGATATAGAATGTAGTTGGTTCCTTATTGAAGAAGCCGAGTATACAAAAAATGCCGAAATGTTAGAAGCCGCAAAAGGCGTGTACGAATGTGCTCTCTCTGGCGGTTGGGATGATGAGTTTGGCGGAATTTTGATGTTTATCGACTGCCTCGGTAACCCGCCCGAAGCCTATGAACACGATATGAAACTTTGGTGGCCGCATAACGAACTTATGATTGCATCTCTTATGCTTTATCGCAACACGGGCGAGGAAAAATATTTAGAAACATTTGAGAAAACGCGCGAATATTGTATGCGCGTATTCAGCGATAGGGAATATGGCGAGTGGTACGGCTATCTGCGCCGTGACGGTGTTCCGACAGAGCCTTCGACAAAGGGTAGTACCTTCAAAGGCCCGTTCCATGTTCCGCGTTGCTTAATGGCAATTGATGAAATTATATCAGGTATGGTGGACTAAATTATGTTTTCACATAAATTTATCGCGGCGAACGATGCGTTTTGCGACTATGAAAAACCGCTAAACGCACCACTCTTTCGAAAAGTTTTCGCAATAGAAAAAGAACCTGAAAAAGCGGAGTTTACGCTTTGCGGCCTTGGGTTTTACGAACTTTATATAAACGGAAAACGCATAACGAAAGGCGCTCTCGCACCCTATATAAACAACCCGGATGATGTGCTTTATTATGATAAATATGATATAAAACAGCATTTGAATATTGGTGTGAACGCCATTACGGTAATGCTTGGCAACGGCTTTTTCAACTGCTTTGGCGGAATTGAATGGGATTTTGAGAAAGCCGCTTGGCGCGGTCCGCTGCGCCTTGCCTTTACACTCGCACTTGACGATGTGATTGTAGAGGCAGACGAGAGCGTCAAAACCGCACCGTCACCCGTCGTTTTTGACGACTTGCGCATTGGCGCGTTTTATGATGCCCGTCTTGAAAAACATGGATTTTGTGATGCCGATTTTGATGATAGCGATTGGGCTAATGCAAAATTGACAGTTGCACCTAAGGGAACGCCCCGTCTGTGCAGTGCAGACCCTGTGGTTTTTTATAAGGAGTTAAAACCTGTAAAAATAACGCATTTTGATGATTTGTGCTATGTTTGCGAACATCCCGCAAAATACGAAAAACCGCTTGAAAATACGCGCGTACGCGATGTTTATATGTATGATTTCGGCGAAAACAATACAGGTGTTTGCCGTCTTAAAATCAAGGGCGAACGCGGTCAAACGGTTACCCTGCGTTTCGGCGAATATTTGATTGACGAAAAATTTTCGTTAAGAAGTACGCTTAATATGGGCGACCCGAATAAAGATAATATCAATAGGTTTTTAGAGTTTCCGCAGATGGATAAATTCACTCTAAAAGGCGAAGGCGAGGAAACCTATATTCCGCCGTTTACATACCACGGTTTTAGGTATTGTTTGGTTGAGGGAATTAAAAAGGAACAAGCAACCGAAGACCTCTTAACCTATATGGTTATGGGTTCTGACATTGAAAAGCGCACGAATTTTTCGTGTTCTGATGAATCTCTTAACCAACTGTATGATATGACTTGTCGTTCGGTGCGCAGCAATTTAACCTATGTTCCAACCGATTGTCCGCACCGTGAAAAGAATGGTTGGACAGCCGATATTTCTCTGTCGGCAGAGCATGTTATGCTCTCGTTCGCGGCAGAGAAAACTCTGTGTGAATGGCTATATAATGTCCGCGCCGCACAACGCGATGGTGCATTCCCCGGCATTGTTCCGACTGCGGGTTGGGGCTTTGAATGGGGCAACGGTCCCGGTTGGGATTCGGTTTGTGTGTATCTTCCGTACTATATTTATAAATATAGCGGCGATAAAACCGTCATAACCGATAACCTTTCCGCAATTTCGCGATATTTTGATTACATAGCAGGCAGACGGGACGAGCGCGGTCTTATTGCGGTCGGCTTGATTGATTGGGCGCAACCGTATTATAAGTGTGATGATACACTCTCACCGCTTGTGTTTACGGATAGTGCAATGGTTTATGATATGTGTCAAAAAACCGCACATTTAGCAAAAATTGTTGGCAACGCCGCCGTAAAAGAACAGGCAGAAAAACTGGCTGCCGAACTCAAAACTTCAATAAGAACGCATCTTATAGACCTTGAAAAAATGGTAGCGATAGGAGAATGTGAAACATCACAGGCGTTGGCAATAGCGTTTGGAATTTTTGAGGAAAATGAGTGTGTTTTGGCTGCAAAACGCCTCTCTGAAATTGTAGAAAAGTACGATAACCATATGGTTTGCGGCGTAATCGGCGCACGATTTCTTTTCCACACGCTTGAAAAGTATGGTTATACCGACATAGCACTCTCCATAATCAAAAACCCCACATATCCATCGTATATGCAGTGGGTAAACCGCGGTGATACAACGCTTTCCGAAGGCTTTGCAAGAGAGGGCGAGGGCGAACGCGGCGGAAGGAATTCACGCAACCATCATTTCTGGGGCGATGTAAGCAGTTTCCTTATTCAGTGTATAGCGGGACTTCGTCCAAACCCGAATTGTATAGATGTAAATGAGTATCTTATTGCGCCGAATTTCCCCAAAAATCTTACCTTTGCATCGGCAAAATATAAGGATGTATCGGTGCGCTGGGAGAGAACGGAAAAGGGAATTACCTTGGCGGTTTCAGCGCCAAAAAACGCATACGGTAAAATTGTTTTACCCAAGGGTTTTGTTTTCGGAAACGAAACGGAAAAACCGCTTAAAAATGGAAATTATTTCATAACAAAAATTTAGACACATAAAAAGACAAACTCTGCTCTCGCGGCGGAGTTTGTTTTTTTGTATAATAATTTGTCTAATAGAGTTAAATCTAAATTTTTGTGTGTTATTTTGATGTGTTTTGAGCAATATCGATGTTTTTTTGCGGTGCAAATTATAGTAAAATTACTTTATGACAATGACACAAAGGAAGTGCTTTTAATGAAAAAGGGACCAATCACGGGAACATTTATTGACGAAATTACATATGACATTCCGTCTTCCAACTGGTCTGACGAGCAGTGGAAAAAAGACCTTGATAATATGCAAGAAATTGGCATTGATACTCTTATATTTATAAGAGGCGGTTTTGGCGGTAAAACTATATTTCCTTCAAAAGTAATGGGAACCGAGGGAACAGATGACTTTGCAGGTTTAATTTTTGAAGAGGCAAGCAAACGCAAAATGGATGTTTTCTTTGGCCTTTATACCTCAAACCTTTGCTGGAATGACGGCGATGTAGGTACCGAAATTTTCAAGAATAAATATTTCATAGATGAGGTTTGGGAGCGTTACGGCGATTTTCCCGCGTTCAAGGGTTGGTATCTGCCGCAGGAGGTTGATTGCGAACGCTTAGGTTTCAGCGAAATTTTGCGCGGCCTTTCGGCACTTTGTAAGGATAAAGCGCCCGATAAACAGGTGCTTATCAGCCCGTTTTTTAAGAATAATGTTGAATATAAGGACGGCAAATCGCCACGCGAAAATGTTGAAGAATGGAACAGAATTTTTGCTCACGGCGGTAAAGATATTGATATTTGCGCCTTCCAGGACGGTACAGCACCTCTCGGACTTATGGATGATTACTTTGGTCTTATGGCAGATTTGTGTAAAGAGTATGATATAGCACATTGGGTTAATGTTGAACTTTTCGAGCGCGATGTTCGCCAAATGTACTATCCGATACCGTTTTCACAGTTAAAACCCAAGATTGAACACCATAAAAACTATGCAGAAAAGATGATAAGTTTCGAATTTTCGCATTTCTTGAGTCCGCAGTCGATTTACCCGTCTGCGCGTAATCTCAACAATCTTTACAAGGATTATTATTTGAAATAAGGCGAATAAAATCTTGAAAGGAGGTTCGGTAATACTATGATGCATCCACATAAAATAGAGATATTTGAAACACCTGACGGCAATCAAGGAATGGCGTGGGAAGAGGGTATTTTTGTAGACTATCGAACCATCTGTGAAGAAACATTATACACCGATATTTACCATTGTCATACCTATATTGAACTTGAACTTTTGTGTGACGGAAACGGCGTACACCACTTAAACAACACAAAAATCAATACCCAAAAGGGATACATTGCCGTTCTAAAGAAGAGCGATTTTCATACCTACCATATCGCAAAAGGCGATAAAATAACGCTTTATTGCGCTGCTTTTAGGGAAGATAGTGTTTCTTCGGAAATATTAAGACAACTGACAGAACGGCGTGGAAATACCGATTGTTTTTTGAACGATGAAGAGTTTGAACAACTAAAAAACTGTTTCGAAGTTATGATAAGCGCCTATAAGAGTGCCGATAAGAAAAATTATAAAATTCTCTGCAAATCCTGTCTTAATATTATAATTGCAACGGTGCTTAAAAATCTGCCGAAAGAGGATGCAGACGATAACATAAACAAATATCTGAAAGAGGCGATTGTTTATATCGAACAACACTTTTCAGATGTCAATTTATCGCTTTCGCAAGTTGCATCTGCGGTTGGAATAGGGCAGAACTATTTAGGACAGATTTTTAGTAAAGAACTGCACACAACCTATACGGACTATATCCGGAATAAGCGGCTTTCCCACGCAATAGATTTGCTAAAACAAAAGCGCATTTCAAACGATAGAATAGCACAACTTTGCGGCTTTAGTTCGGGCGCATACTTCATTTCTGTTTTCAAAAAACAGTACGGAATGACACCGAAAAAATATATAGAAGGCTACAAAAAATTCTAGTAAAAAAACCGACCTTGAAAAAAGGTCGGTTTTTTATGATGACGGGTGTAAAATTATAACTTTTTACCCATTTTTTTACACCAAAACGGGTGGTGTTATATATGTATTATACAAAAAATACACAATTATTGTGGAAATTTGATATGTTTTGAGGATATTACTTATATTATTATACACATACGCGTGATAGAATTATTGTGTAAAAATATAAAAACATAATATTGTGGCATCGTGTTTTTATGAATTTTTTAAAAAAATATTTTTTAGTATTCGCAAGGAGGAAAAGTAAAAATGAAAAACAGCAAATTTCTAAAACTCATTTCCCTCGCACTGACGGTGGCACTGCTCGTTGCAGTAGCAGTCCCCACACTCACTTCTTCGGCAGAGGACACAACTCCCGAGTATGTGACTGACCTCACGGTTGATTTTGAGGATGAAGCCGATTCTGCTTTCGGTACCATCGCAACCGATGAAACCACAGGAAATAAATATTGGCAAATTCCAATCGGAAGCACTGGTATTAGAAAATTCAAGAATGTACTTCTAAAAGCCGGTCATACATATTGGTTCTCGTTCGATTATTACATTACGGTTAATACTTCTAGTGACTCTGTTGCTTGGTTTAAGCCTTGTTATGCAGATGGTACACAGTATGGATCTACATATGCTAGCACAGCAGGTGAATGGAAGAATTTCACAGGTTATTTCACTCCTACAACAGATACCACATTTTCCATTGTTACTGATGATGGTGTCGGTATTGATGATTTTAGAATCATTGATTTTAGCAATAGTGTATCTGGCAAGACGGCTGTTTACTCTGCCGATGACGGTGTTGCAGATTTAGAAAACGAAGTTTTAATTTATCCTGAATCTAATTATAGAACCGTTACATACACCTATGATTCTGGTATCGGTAAAAATATAGCGTCGTTTAGACTTACCAAAACCGACCAGCATCTTGGTTTTATGGTTCCTTTCCAATTTAATGCGGGTAAAAAATATAGCATTAAATTCAATTATTATTCAGACGGAAACTCTGAAGCCGCAAATCCATACTCATTTAGAGTACAGGCAGGTTCTGACCTTGATGCCAGTGATGCAAACAATAAAAATATTGGCTGGGTAGGATTGGACACACCTGCATGGACAACTGCTTCATTGAGTTTTTCACCAACCGCAGATTATTTTGGTTTGCATTTTGATGCTCACAGAACAGACAATTGCTATATTGATGTAAAAATTCACAGTTTATCCATTGTTGAACAGTCAACAGAAAACACTGCCACAAAACAAGTTTATAATTTCGATACTCATGATTTTACGACATACACTAATCAGACCAACGAGAATAAGAGTATAGTGATTGCTGAAAAAGACGGCAAAAAACATTGGCACTTAAAGCAAATTGTACAGATACTGCTGTTGCACAGGTTAATCCTAAACTTGATATGGCTTTAACCGCTGGCAAATACTACAAAATGTCTTATGATGTCAAAGGAAAAGGCAATATTGCTATAACTATGACTTCAGGCGGTTGGGGTGAATCGCAATATAAAACCGAAATGTTTGGTACAGAGGCAACGGGTTTGGTGATTGATACAGCAAATTGGAAACACCGTAGCACTGTTTTCTCTGCTAAATACAATTCAACCCACATGTATATTCGTGTTACTGCTGGAACAGAGGTTTATTTTGACAATATAACCATTGAGGAATACACTCCATTTGAACAAGAGATGGCTACATTTGATGACGGATATGAAAGTGCAAACGGTTATTCAGTTGTAGATGACCCCGTAGCAGAGAATGTAGGAAATAAGGTTCTTAAAAACAATAACAGCAGTTTCCAGTATTTCGTGCTTAATTCGGCGCGTTTTGTACCGGGACGCACATACGAGGTATCGTTCAAATATTATGGTACGGCTTGGTTCCGTCCCGATATAACATCTACAACCTTTAATACAGTCTCTCCGGTTACATCTTATCAGGGTATTTCGCCCACTACAACTTGGAAGACGGCTCGCTATATTATTACAGCAACTGATGCGATGAATATGAGCACCTTTGCTGTAATGTGCAATGGCACTGTATATTTTGACAATTTCACAATAACCGATATATCTAACTTTGATGCAGATGATGAATCGCTTGACTATTCTAGCGATAGTGGTGCTTTTATCACTACAAATTCAGTCACAACCGTAACAAAAGAGGTTGACGACAGAGACGAAACAAAGAAGGTTACCAAAATTACGTTTAGTAATAGCAGTCATTATGATAACAGCAAAATTTCAGTTCCTTTCGCACTTCAAAAAGATAAGACATACAAAATACAAATCACCTATAAATCAAATGGATTTGTTGCGATTTCTTGGGACGATAAATCTCTCGGTGATGCAGGTCTTGGCACAGCAAATAACTGGACTACCACTACACGCTATGCAAAGGGTACAACGGGCGATATGCCGTACTTTGCCGTCCCCAAAACAGATACAGGTACAGAACTTTACATTGCTGATATAACAATCACCGAAGCAACCGCAGAAGGTGGTCTTAACGGTGACGGTGTAATTGACACAACCGACTATGAACTTATGAGAAGCCGTTTCTTCGCCGCTAAGCGTGATGACACCAGAATGTTCGAGAAATACGCCGACCAGAACAGTGATGGCACAGTTGATGTTTTAGATATGGTTCTCCTTTCTAAAATCGGCTAATAAGTAATCTATAAACCACACTTGGCGAGGGGGTTTACTCCCTCGCCAAAAATAAATAACGAGGTAAATTTATGAAATCGTGCATAAAAACACTTTCACTCATAATGGCAATTTTAATGCTTTTAGGCGTTACGGGATGTAGCAAAATGACAGGCGAGTGGGTAAGCGAACGCGAGTATTATTACTATGATGAAGACGGCAACTGGACCAAACTTACAGACGAGGACAAGATTGCCGAACTTGGCGGCAACGCCGCAAATAAACCAGACAAAGACAAAGATAAAGATAAAGATAAAGATAAGGTCGATACATCAAAACTGCAAGTTTTGACCGACTATATGGGTAACGATGGCTGGGAAAAGACTTATGCGCACGAGAATATGGCTATAGAGTCGCTCCACGCCGATGTATTGCTTGACGACTATCGTATGCGTCGTAACGAACTTAAAGAAGGCTCCGTTACATACAAGGTTGACGGTGTAGGCGAAATTCTTTTACAGTATAGTTTCGGCGTTGGCGACAGATTTGCGTCCGAGCCTGTTGTAACCGTTTCAAAAGACGGCGAAAACTGGGAAGTTGTTAAACCGAAGAGTACAACTTACGAGCAGTTCAACGGCGATAGTTGGGTTAAATACGTTTCATACTACGGCGGAATTGATACCGAGAACCAGTACGTTAAGGTAACACTCCTTAACACTGCAAAGCATGTTTACGACCCCAACTTGAACTTTATTCAGATTAACGGTATAACCGAAAAACTTTTAGGCGAACTCGGCGGCTACGCAGAGGGTATTTCCAAGGCTCAGACTATCTATATTGATAGCAAAGCAGGTAACGACAAAAATGACGGTACAAGCGAAGACAAACCGCTTAAAACGCTTTATGCCGCATCACAAAAATCCTATGCCCCCGGCAGTAAAATTCTTCTTAAAGCAGGACAGAGTTTCACAGGTTCACTCAAAATTGCGGGTACAGGAACAGAAAAAGCACCTATAACCGTATCTTCCTACGGAAAAGGCGCAAAACCTGTAATTAACGCTCGTGGCGGCGCAGCACTTTCGGCAGGCGGCGAGTATATCAATATTACAGGTATTAAAATCACCAATAAAACAGGTTCACAGGGCATCAATATTACAACCTGTAAACCGGGCGCTACAAAGGGCGTTAAAATCACGAAATGTGAGTTTGAAGATATCAATGTAAACTTTACAAACACACAGCATTCGGCTTGCGGTGTTTACCTCAAAGCAGCAGGTAAAGAACCGGCTTGGTTTGATGGTCTCGTAGTTGAGGATAACAAGTTTGAACATGTTGCGCGTTGCGGCGTTGTATTTACAACCGACTGGTGTTCGCGTTCCGAAAAACAAGAGTGGGGACATAAAAACGATGTTTCCAAGGGCGAGTATTTCGGCAGCAAGAATGTTGCAATCCGCGGCAACACCTTTAACAAAACGGGCGGCGATGTTATCTTCGTTACAGGTCTTGAGGGCGGCGTTGTTGAAAAGAACTTGGTTTCTAATACTGCGCTCTTCAGAGATGCAGGTGAAATCCACTGGGCTGCCATCTGGGCATACGGCTGTACAGGCACAGTCTTCCAGTATAACGAGGTTTACGGAAACCGTGGCACAAACTCCGGTTACGACTTACAGGCATTTGACGCCGATATCGCCAACCGCGACCTTATCTTCCAGTATAACTACAGCCACGATAATGACGGCGGATTTATGCTCTTCTGCTCTAATGATGCTACAACAAAGGGCGAAGAGGGAATTGCCACAACAGGCACAATCGTTCGTTACAACCTGTCGGTAAATGACGGTTGCGGACAGAATCTTGCGGTATTTGATATAACATCGAGTATTTATGATTCACAGGTTTACAACAACACAATTTATTGTGGAGTTCCGACACGTCTTGTATGCTTTGCAAACTATGACGGCGGTCCTGATGATTCAAGAAACACCGTATTTAAGAACAATATTTTCTACGCACCCAGCGGAACGGCAATTACATACAGAATTAGCCGTCTTAAGAGTGCAACATTTGAAAACAATGTCTTCTATAATATTGAGCCACCCGTAAGTCCCGCAATCACACTTAAGGATAACAAGAACTTTGACCCGCAGTTTGTGGATGGCGGTGCTATCGGCAACGGCATTGAAGCAATGGCAAAGAAATATGCCCTTAAATCAGGTTCACAGGGTCTGACATCCGGTATTGCAATCGCTAATAACGGCGGAAAAGACCTCCTTGGCAACAAGGTAAATGACAAACTTATGGGTGCTATTGCGAAATAGTATATATAATATGTGTGGGGTGTGTTCTCGCACCCCATTGTAAGAGGTAAATTTATGAAAAAACTTTCTTTACCAAAAAGAATATTGTCGTTTGTGCTTGTAGGCGCATTGTTGGTAGGTCTGTTTTGTGGAAATATGGTTGCCTCTGCCGCGGCAGAAAAAACAACCAAAACGGTGTTTTTCAACACTGTTGCCAATGGTCAAACGGGCGCTTCTACCAACACATACGATGCCAATACAACACTTGCGGCAGCAGTTGGTTTTGTTGGTTGCACCGGTGTTGGTTATATGCCCTATCATGCTGGCGACAAAATGGTGTGGAACTATAATAACATAACAGAATTTTTCGTTTACGGACTTAATCAAATCAACCGTAATGACGCAAATGTAATGTTGAATGATGACACCGTAAATTTCAAGTTTTATACTTCGCCTAACGGAACCGATTGGACCGTTGCAAGTTTTGATAGTACTACGGCTGTGAAGTTGGGGAATACCGGTTCTACTAATCAGTATGTAAAAAGAAAACACACACTTACAAATATACCCGCAGGTACAAACTATATAAAACTTGAATCTGCTTCAACAAATGCTTGGAATGTAGGAACCGTTTTGGGCGCTTCAGTTACATATGAAACCGAATTATTGCCCGAAATCTCGGCGGTTTCTAAGAATGTTAAGAACGAGTATGCAACCCCGATTAAAAACGATGCAACCGTTACAAGTGATGCGCTTGTAAAAGTAACAGGACTTGGCACATCGGGCGCTGTAACCGTCAAGAAAAACGGCGTAACTGCTACAGCGGCAGATTTTTATAATTCAGAACTCGGCGGCTATCTCTTTACAGAGGACGCCGCATACGAAATTACCGCTTCAAACAATAATCTTCCCGCAGGTGTAACCCTTAATTTCACACTTGCCAAGGAAGAGGTTGGAACACTTGTATATCAAAATACTACATATAATTATTTTGAGCAGAAACAGCACGGTGCGACAACCGCTTTAGGTTACACAAACCTCGGTCTTGCGTCTTCAATCGCGGGTGATGGCAAATATTCTTATATGCCCTCCGCAGACGGCGGTTATTTAGAGTGGAATTATAGTAACCTTTCGGGATTTGCGGTTGAAACTATGGGTACAAGCGCAAGTTATAATTTTGCAGACGCTTATATTTTCACCGCCTCAGCAGACGGTATTGAGTGGGTTACTGTTCCTTATAATATTACGGACACCAACCCGCAGTATTCAACCTGGTGCAAATCGTGCACTCTAACACTAAAAAATATCCCTGATGGCACAAATTATATTCGACTCACGAATAAAAATAAGGCGGGTGCCTGGGATGCGGGTGTAATTAAAGTTCACACCGAAACCGTAGAAGTACTCGCACCGCTGAATATAACCGCAAACTATGAAAACTATTTTGGCTATTACGCAAACGCCATTAAAAACGGTGATACGGTAACCAAAGATGTTTTAGTAAAACTTGCTGGTTATGAGTCGGGCGTTACGCTTTCTATCGAAAAAGACGGCTCTCCCGTAACACCTGATAGCCTTTACAGTGCGGCTGATGACGGATATATCGTAACCGAAAATGGAACGTATAAATTCACACTTTCAAACCAGGCAGAAAGTGCTTCGCTTGAGTTCACAATTGCCGACAGTACGAATACAGGTGCTTACGCTGTTATAAATGTTGAAGACGATATTTATAACACCGGCGAGACACTTGCATACGAACGCACAAAGATTCTCAACGCTACCACTAACTGTCAGATGCATGTTGACACACATGTTTCAGACGCAAAAACTTTAATCAGTGTTGACGACAAGTATTCTATGTGGGCATATAACCACGGCTCTAACGAGTCTAAGTGTTATGCCTCGTGGAAAGATGAAAACGGCATTTTACGCTTTAGTGTTGTTACTCTCAACCATAACGATGTAACAGATGCAAATCTTCGTCAGTTCTATGGATTTGAATATTCTGCAGACGGTTCAAACTGGAAGACGGTTGATTTCACAATTGGTAACAGTGTATCGGTAGAGGGCGTTAGCAATACTGCTGTATGTAAAGAATTACATATCAATAACCTTCCTGATGATACAAAGTATGTAAGATTCCGTTCACTCACAACAGATGCTACAAAAAATGTCGGCGCTAGCTACGGCATTATAAAAGCAAAGTACTCTTACATCAAAGAAGTACAGGTGCCCGAAATCGACGCAGCATATAAAAACCTTGGTGGTATATATGCTAATATGGTAGAGGACGGCGGCGTTGCAAAACGTGCAACAATGCTCAAAATCACCGAGATGGCATTGGGCGGTACCGTTAAAATCACAAAGAACGGCACAGACGCCAATATTGCAGATTACTATGATGCAACTGACGACGCCTATTACTTCACAGAAGACGGCGAGTACAAAATAACCGCCGAAAATGTTGCAGGTAAAGCAGAACTTTCGTTCACTGTTAAACTCAACAAGAACGAGGGTGTATACACCGAAGACATTAAAGTATTTGATATTTTTAATGAGAAAGATAGTGGTGCTGTTGAAAACACCTATTATTACAATCCCATTCAAAATGCTTTAACAGGTGTAGGCACTGCAACAATTCATTCATATTTCCCGAATGATGCCGATGACTATATGCTCTGGAACGGCGAAAATATCGCTTCTTTCACCTTGGATGTAGTTACAACCTATTCGGACGATGAAAAATTCAACGATTATTATGTTCTTCATATATCAGAAGACGGAGAAAACTGGACAAAAGTTGGATTCACAAAAGAAAAACTTGCGGATTATCTCTACGGCCATATGACCTATCGCCTGACCGTAAAGGCAATTCCAGATAACACAAACTATGTAAGACTCACCTGTGGCAAAAACGAAAATACCTATAATAAAGGTACGGTTGTCGGTGCTTCTTACAGTACTTATCGTGAAATTTTGGCGCCTGAAATCTCGGTATTATACTCTAACCTCATCGGTGCTTATTCCAATCCAATAACAAACGGTGGAACAGCACCCCGCAAAGTTATGGTAAAAATATCAGACGCAGCGTCTAATGTTGGCGGTGATGTTAAAATCACCAAAAACGGTACAGAGGTAAATATTGCCGAACTTTATGTTGCCGAAGATGATGCATATTACATTAGCGAAGATGGCGAATATAAAATTGTTGCAAGTAATATTGCAAAAGAAAAAGTAGGTGTAAGCGAGTTTTCTTTCACTTTGAAGGATGACGGCTCATCTAAATATAAATATGTAGAGCGTCCTGTGTATTTTGATATCTTTAATGAAAAGACACACGGTGCTACCGAAAATACATATGCTTATAACCCAATTCAGAACGCTCTCACAGGTATAGGAAGTCTTCCCGTAATTCATTCCTATTTCCCTAATGATGAAGGCGACTGTATGGTTTGGAAGAGCGCAAATATCGCAACCTTTTCGTTGGATGTTGTGGGAACTTATACCGAAGAAGAAAAGTTCCAGCAGTATTTCGTGCTTCATACCTCGGCGGACGGAGAGAAATGGACTAAAGTCTCCTTTACAAGAGAACTTGTAAGAGATGACTTTATGAACAAATTCGCATCTTACCGTCTTACAGTAACAGCAATTCCGGACAATACAAATTATGTTCGTCTTACCTATGCAGGTACTAAATACAGTTATGATTTAGGTACTGTAGTCGGAGCCGGATACTCTGTGTTTGAAAAACTCGGCGCACCGGTTATTGATGCTAAATACAAGTACGCATTTGGTGAATATATAAACCCGATAGGAAACAATATGACAGTTCCGGGTGCGGTTAAACTTGATATAATTGATGTTGCCGATTATATCGCGGGAAGTTCTTTCTCGGTCAAAAAGGATAATATAGATATCACCGTTAAAAATGGAGATATCCTGACCGAAGACGGAAAATATGAAGTAACCGCACAAAACGAACTTGGCATAACTAATCTTACTTTTACAATTAAAAAGGCAGATGTAATCCCCGTTAGCGACAGTTACAACTTTACAACCGGTCAGCAAGCCGCCAAAGAAGATTACGACCGTTTGCTTTCACTTGCACCTGCTGGTGCACCCGAAGGATTCACAAAGGGTGACGGTGCGGTAATCATAAACGATACGCTTGTTACAAATCAGAATAATCCTAACGGTGCCTATAAAAAGGAAATTTGGGAATCCGATTGGGGCGTTCCTAACGAAGGTACAAACCTCACAGTTGGAAGCGACTCAAAAGGCTATAAAAAGGACGGTTATTTCTATTTCGTAAATCAAGACGAAAAGGGAAATAAGTATTCCGCTTTAAGCATTAACTACAGCGTTGCAAACTCCGGCTCTCCCGCTGATGCGTATCTCTCAATTTATACGGCAGATACCTATAACGGCACCTATAAACTTGTAAAACCGACAGCGGTTTCGGTTGTTCGCAAGGCAAACCGCGTAACAGTTTATAACGCAGTTTATTATTTAGGTTCAGAGGGCTCGGTTGTTAAGGTTGAATATCATCCTAACGCACCGCTTTCATCTCTCTGGCAGGGCGCATTCTTGGCAATCCAAGAACTTACAAAACTTTCGTTCCCGGATTTGTCGGCAACGGCAGACGGCAAAAAACTTTACTATAACGACGTTGCAAAGAGCGATGTAACCGTTTCGGTTAAGGGCGAAAATTATTGGTTTGTTACGAAATACGGCAAGGAAATACCCAAACCGGCAAATAATAAACTTACAGAGGACGGCTATTACACCGTATATGCCGCCAATGCTTCGGGTACTTCTTCGGCAAGTTTCTATATTGCAAAGAAAATGCCTGTTGCACAACTTATTGATACCTTTGGTAACAATATGTCGCCGGGCGATGTAACAAACGATGACGTTCGTGTAATTTCGCATAACGCACAAACGGTTGAAATCCTACGTGACGGTATGCTGTATAGCACCGCTAAAGATGTCGTAATTGAACTTAACGGTTCTTATACCGTTATTGTTAAAAATGAACACGGCGGTTTTGAAACAAACTTCATAATTAATCGCCCCGTTCCCGTAATCACTGCATACGATTTCCGCAGTAAAAAGATTAATGACGGTGACCTTGTTGATACTATAGTAAGTTATAGCATACTAAACACCAAAAATTACACAATAACCCTTGATGGCAATAAGTATGTTCCAACAGAAGAGGGAACACTCACAGCAGAGGGTAAATATGTAATCACCGCAACCAATGCGGCGGGTGTTTCCACACTCAGTTTCACGGTTAAGTTCAATCCTCCGCTGCCACCGATAAAACACCCTGGCAATACAGTTAAGGTGCTTAACTATATGGAGGGCGGAAGAACCACATTCCCGATTGACCGTTATAAATATGATAATATGGAAGTTGATTCAGGCAAGGCGCTTCAAAGTACATGGACAGGATTTACAGGTCCCGTTCTTCGCTCGAGTAGCAAGGATATGACAGGTACAATGATTTATAAGTCGGTAGGGTTTGAAAGCTTTGCGCTTTATGTTGGTTTCTTGCCAACAAAAGATATGGGTGTGCTTGATATGTATACGCTCTACGCTTCAGAAAACGGAAGAGAGTTTACAAAACTTGATTGTACCGCAGAGCACGACCTATCGTATGTAACTATTTCAGGTGGTTATCAAAAGTACAGACTTGTTCCAAAGAACCTTATAAAAGGTGCAAAGTACATAAAACTTGAAATAAACAATAAAAATGCAACAGCAGCTTTCTCACGTTGCGTAATGGGTATTGAATACAGTTATGACAGTGCGAAGGTAGGCAAACTTGATGTTGACGATACACTCTTTATGTTAGAGGATGTCGAAGACGGCGGTCAGGTTGCAATCAGCCTTTATAACGGGAACACCGTTATTCCTAAGCGTGTATTTGAATTTTTCAGAGATTCAGATAAGACTTTGGCAGTAAGTCTTATGAATGCACAGGGTGATACAGATTATGTTCTTTCCTTTAACGGAATGAATATTGTAGAACCTATGGACTTCAAGGTTAAGGTTAATGAGGTTAAGGATAGCGCGGGACTTAAACTTGTCAAATCTAAGGACAGTAAAGCCAAAGCATTCTCATTCGCACAGGACGGCGAATGGACAATGGCGGTTGACTTTACGGTAATAATGGAAAAGGACGCTATTGGTAAAAAGTATGCGCTTTATAAATGCGTAAACGGCGTGCTTGAACTTGTTGACAGACAGTTAGTACCCACCAACAGAAAACTCACATTCCAACTCTTCGGAAACGGCGATTATGTGCTTTCCATCGTTACAGACCTTGTCGATGAAAACGCAGAAATAATAGAGGAAGAGGAAATATCGGAAGAAGAGCAACAGTACTATATGGTTATAAACCGCAGAAGACTTGAAGGAATGCCAATTTGGGTAATAATCCTTATATCTGTCGGAGGCGCCTTAGTAATTGCGGCAGGTGTAGTAACACTCATAATCCTTAAACGAAAAGGTAAACTGAATTTCAAGTTTCTGAAAAGGAGATAGATTGAAGTGAAAAAATTATTAGCAATTATACTTTGTCTTATACTCGTCACAGGCCTTTGCGCCTGTGGCGGTGACGGCAAAAAAGATGACGGCGGCAAAAAGGATATAACAAGTGCCGATGTTGATGCCGCAACATTTGAAGGCCTCAAGTTTGAACCGAACAAAGACCTTGATTTCGGCGGTGCAACCGTACTCTTCGGCCGTGACTCAAATATTCCCAAACGCGGAAACAGCGCACACGATGACCGCGAACTTGACATTAAAGAGGCAATTGAAGCCAAATATAATGTTAAGGTAGAGTATGTAAGTTATACAAGCGAACAAAACTTCCTTGAAAACCTTACATTAAAACACGCCGGTAACGATGTTTGGGCAGACCTTGTGTTTGCAACAACACCGCACTATTTACAGGCACTTACTAACGAGGGCGTTTTCAGACCGCTTGACGATTATATTGATTATTCAAGCGACCGTTATAAAATTACCGATACTGCTACAAAATATGTTGACGGTAAACACTATTCTTACTACCCCGCAACAACAGACGCAGGTTATTTCATCTATTACAACACAGCGCTTATCGCTGAAAACAACTGTGACGACCCGCGTGAACTTTATGACGCAGGCGAATGGGACTGGGAAGCATTTGAAAAGATTGCAAAGGCTTGCACAGGTTCTAAAAACGGTAAAACCATCTACGGTCTTGCAGGAAGCAACTTGCTTGACGGACTTATGGCTTCTAACGGAATGCCCGTTATTTCTGCCGATGTTAAAAACGGCACCGCAAAGTGCAACCTCTACACAGAAGAGGGTAAAAAGGTGCTTGAGTTTGTAAGACAACTTTCATTCGTAGACAAGGCTGTTGATGGTACATATGGTTCACACAACGGTATCGAAACCTTTAACAACAGTTTCGCTGCAATGCTTATAGGACCTCAGTATTACGGTTCACACCTTGTACAGACAGGTATCCCGTTTGAAATGGTACCGCTGCCGTTGGGCCCCGATACCAAGACCTATACTAATGTTCGTGAATATTGCTATTGCTATGCTATAGGCGCAAACAGTAAGTATAAGACTGAGGACCTCATTCAACTTGCACTTGAACTTGAAAGAAATGACCCCGCAATCGAGGGTACCTACCGTGACGAAAGCCGTGACGGAAAACTTGAACTCTTTATCGAACAGTATGTTGACAAGGGCAACCACTACTACGATGAAACACAAGCAGAGTTTGTATTTGATTTCATAAACGATAAAGATACGGTTGAATACATCGATTGGAACACAACAAACTTAAAATCTATTATTACAAAGAATATCTTTACACCTATTTATAAAGGTGAAGATGTGCGTTCGCACTTAACCTCGGTCGAGTCGGTTATCAACACCGCAATTAAAGACCAATTCTAAAAATCAGCGTTACACTAAACTAAAAGGAATGGTTGTATGTTTAAGAAGGTATTGTCTATATGCTTAGCGGCTTTAATGCTTTTGGCAGTTTTTCCCGCTATAAGTGCACCCGCGGTTTCTGCCGCAAGTGCTACTTTAGAAGAAAGGAATTCCTATGCCAAATACATAGAAAAGAATTCATCTTATAAAGCAGCCGAAGAAACAGTAGTAATAGACGCACTTTCAAACTATACATCCGATAAAGATGTAACCACAGTAGAAATCGGCGGTAAACAGTTTCTTGTCACAGCCGATGAGGGATACACCGAATGGACATTTACAGTTCCTACGGCAGCGATTTACAGAATCGCTGCCGTATGGGCAAATGTTGAGGGCAAAGGACTTGACATTATAAGACGCGTATCGGTAGACGGAAGCGTTTTGTTTGACGGACTTAATTCTATCTACTTTAGACGCACCTGGAAAAATGTTGGCAATAAATATGTCGATATAAGCGGAAACGAGTATTCCCAAAAATTAGAAGAAGAGGTCAAGGTTCAAACCTCTAATTTCTACAGTTTCACAGACTATTGTGCGGGCGGATATTGTCTTGCACTCTCGGAAGGCGAACATACCATTCGTTTCGAATCGGTGCAGGAGCCTATGGCTATAAACAGTATCTTGCTGTCGCCTTCTAAAGAATATGCACCGTATGAAGAAAAAGAAAAAGAATATAAAAATGCGGGTTATGAGCCCGTTTCGGCAGAAATCAAGCCGATAGTTATAGAGGCGGAAAACGCCACATATACCTCAAAAAACACCATAAGACCTGTAGCAGACCGCAGTTCACCTGCCGTTACCCCCTATGATTCCATAAAGAAACTCTTAAACTCGATGGGCGGCAACAGTTGGAGCGAATCTGCACAGTGGATAGAATGGAACTTTACCGCAGAAGAAAGCGGTTTGTATCAGATTACTTTACACGCAAAACAAGACTATAAATCAGGATTTTCTAGCGCAAGACGCCTTCTTATCGATGGCGAAGCACCTTTCCAGGAAGCTAATTACATAGAAATTGATTACGACCTCAATTGGCAGAACATTACATTAGGTGACGGAGAAAAACCATATCTTGTGTATATTGAAAAGGGCGACCATACCCTGCGTCTTGAGGTTTCAATAACCGAAGCAATGTCCGAAATTTTAACCAAATCGGAAAAATTACAGGACGAACTTACGGCATTTTATCGCCGTATAATTATGGTAACGGGCACAATGCCCGACTCCTTGCGTGATTATAACCTGTTTTCAACGGTTGAAAACTGCAAGGAAACAATTGAAAACGCATTAAAAGATTTGAACGATATAGTTAGTGCGTTAGAGGCGCTCGGCTATAGTGGCTCCGAAACCTCTACTATGAACCGTCTTATTATCCAACTTGAAGGATTTTTAGAGGATGATAACACAATCCCCGACCGCTTAAACACATTTAACACCAATGTTATGTCCTTCAGTTCGTGGATAACAACGGCAAAACAGCAACCCGCGTTAATTGATAATATCCATATTGCTTCGCCTAAATCGGAAGTACCGGCAGCGGATTGCGGTTTCTTCAAAAAAGCATTTACGGAAATTTACCGTTTGCTTATGTCGTTCGTTACGGATTACGATGTAATGGATTCAACAGGGTCTACCGAAAATAAGGGCGAAATCAAACTTTGGGTTGGACTTGGTATTGACCAGTCAATCGTATTAAAATCTCTTATAGACGGCGGTTTCACTCCCAAGAGCAATATAAATGTAAACATTGAACTTGTTAATATGGGCGTTCTTCTTCGTGCCGTTGCCGCCAATGTAGGACCTGATATAGCACTCTTCCAGGGACAAAACACACCGGTTGAATATGCAATGCGCGGCGCCGTTTATGACCTTAAAAACTTTAAGGACCTTGACTCTGTTTTGGAAAGATTTTATCCTTCCGCTTATGAGAGTTTTAAGTATGAGGGCGGACTTTACGCGCTTCCGGGCAACCAGACCTTCTCTATGATGTTCTACCGTACAGACATTTTAGAGGAACTCGGCGTAAAAGCGCCTAACACCTGGCAGGAACTGTATTCTGTTCTTGCAAAATTCCAAACGAATTATCTTTCCATTTCATTGCCGTCACCGTTTGTCGGCGGCGCGGGTATTACGGGACTCAATCCCGTTTATATGATGTTGCTTTACCAAAACGGCGGCGCACTTTATACCCCTGATGGAAAGCACACCACAATGAACAGTGAAAACGCGATAAATGCGTTTACACAGTGGGTAAACCTTTATACAAAGTATAAAGTACCGCAGACCACCAATATTTTAACCCGTTTCCGTATGGGTGAATCGCCCATCGTTATAACCGATTATACCTTCTATAACCAGTTGCAAATCGGCGCACCCGAAATTGAGGGTAAATGGGAGTTCGTTGCCATCCCGGGCACTGCGATGCCGGACGGCAGCATAAATCGTGTTCAGGCAAGTACCGTTACAGGTTCGCTTATTTTTGCAAACGCCAAAGATAAAGAATCCTCTTGGGAATTCTTAAAATGGTGGACAAGTGCTGAAACACAGGCAGACTACGGTATGGAAATTGAGGCCCTTCAGGGCGCGTCTGCCCGTTGGGCAACCGCAAATATTGAGGCGTTCAGAATGTTGCCCTGGCCCAACAGAATATCTAAAGCCATTGAAGAGCAGTGGGTAAATGTTAGGGGCGTTCCACAGGTGGCAGGTGGTTATTACACCGCCCGAAGCCTTGACAACGCTATTCGTACAGTTGTCAACCAGAACGAAAATACCCGCGAAACAATGCTTGATTTCGCAACAGATATTGACGAAGAGATTACGATTAAGAGGAAAGAGTTTAACCTCGAAGTAGATGAAGATTAGTAACAGTGGGGGACTTACTTTGAAAAAGAAGCGTTTTGCCTTAAATCAAGAAAAAACCTCATATTTAATGATGGCACCGTTTCTGTTGTTGTTTTTTGTGTTTACGGTTATGCCCGTTTTCGCAACAATCATCATCAGTTTTACGGATTACAATGTTTTAGGCACACCTAATTTTGTCGGTTGGCAGAACTATATAAATCTGTTCGTGCACGATGAAATTTTTATGAAATCACTCAGCAATACACTTGTGTACGCCGTAATAACAGGCCCTGTCGGCTATATGATGGCGTTTATCGTTGCTTGGGTTCTTAACGAGATGGGCCCGTTTTTACGAGCACTTCTCACATTTATAGTGTATGTTCCAACCCTTTCGGGAACGGCATATACAATCTGGAACCTGATTTTTGACGGCGATGTTTACGGCTATGCAAACAGTTTTTTAATGAGTTTTGGATTTATAGACGAGCCTATTCAGTGGCTTACAACAGAGGAATATATATTACCTATTATCATCATTGTACAGTTGTGGATGAGTATGGGTGTAGGCTTCCTCGCTATGCGCGCAGGTTTCTCGTCTGTTGATAAGAGCCTTTACGAAGCAGCGGCGGTTGACGGTGTTAAAAACCGTTTCCAAGAACTGTTTTACATAACAATTCCTGCAATGGGACCACACCTTATGACTGCGGCAATTTTGCAAATCACTTCAATGTTTGCAAACTCCGCCGTATCGGAAACACTTGCAGGTTCGCCAAGTACAAACTATGCAGGACATCTTATAATTCAGCACCTTAACGACTATAGTTCTGTTCGTTTCCAACGCGGATACGCAAGTGCTATATCGGTCATCTTGTTCCTTATGATGATTGCAATGAATAAACTTGTCCTCAAACTGCTTAACAAAATCGGGAGGTAGAATATGACTAATTTCAAAGTTAGCGTCAGACGCTTATTCTCCAACCGAACAAAAAAGGTAAACCGTTCCAAAACGGGTAACGCAATGATTTTCCTGTTTATCGCTGTCATTGCGGCATACAGTATGATTCCGCTGGTTTTAATGGTTTCAAACTCATTAAAACCGATAAGCGAACTATTTATATATCCGCCAAGATGGTTCCCCATAAACCCCACATTTGATAACTTTAAGGTGCTTTTCAGCCTAATGTCATCAACATGGGTGCCATTTTCAAGATATGTATTCAATACCTTTTTTGTAACAATCGTTACAACCGTTTTGCATATTTTAATAGTTGCACACGCAGCGTATCCACTTGCAAAACATACCTTTAGGGGACAAAAACTTATAAATACACTCATAATGTATTCGCTTATGTTTGTTCCCGTTGTTACCGATATAGTTAACTATATGACTATATCCAGCCTTAACCTCATAAATACATATACCGCAATGATAATCCCAAATGTTTATTATACATTCGGTCTGTTTATGTTGCGCAACTATATGACCACAATTCCCACAACACTGGTGGAGGCCGCCAAAATTGACGGTTGTAATGAACTCACTATACTCTGGAAAATAATAATGCCAATGGCAAAACCTGCTTGGCTGACACTTATTATCCTTATGATACAGAATATGTGGTCACAGGCAAACAACACCTATGTTTATTCGGAAAAGTTCAAAACATTACCCGCCGCACTTTCGCAAATAACAACAGGCGGACTTATCCGTGTTGGCGCAGGACAGGCGGTCGGCGTAATTATGCTGATTGTTCCTGCAACCGTATTTATTGTAAACCAGACCAAAATGGTCGAAACAATGGCATCTTCAGGTATTAAGGAGTAGTTTTATGAATCGTTTGCTAAAAAAGCTCATATGCGTACCGTTAGCAGCGCTTTGTCTGTTTTCAATGCTTTCTGTCGCCGTTTCGGCAGAAGGGGAGGAAGGCAGACGGTTTGTTGTTGTGGACGGCGTTAGCGATTCCTATACATACAGTAAGGTTAATGGAAGCAAAAAGGTTGTTGCAAGTCCCAATACATATCTGCCCGAGTTTGTGGTAGATTCTGCATCCTTGGGGGTAGAACTTGTAAACCCCAGCCACATAACCGCAAAGGATGATACGCTTTATATCGTCAATACAGGCAAAAACAATATCATAATAACCGATGCGAATTTCAAGGTTGTTAAGGTGTTAGACGGTTTTATGAAAGACGGCGAAATGCAGAATTTTGCATCTCCACAGGGTTGCTTTATAACAAGTGACGGTCTTTTATATGTTGCAGACACCGAAAATCAGCGCATAGTCGTACTCTCTCCGGAGTATGAACTTTTGCAGATTATAGACACCCCGAAATCTGATGTTTTGGCAAAAGACTTTGTTTTCAAACCGCAAAAAATCGTTGTTGATACATCGGACCGTATTTTCGTGGTTGCAGACGGCGTTTATGAGGGCATAATGCAGTTCTATCAGGACGGAAGTTTTATAGGATTCGTTGGCAGTATCCCCGTAACCGCAAATCCCGTTGAAATTCTTTGGAAAAAGTTGCTTACGAAAGAGCAAACCTCTAAAATGCAACAGTTTGTTCCCGTGAGTTATACCAATATTTTCCTTGATTCAGAGGAATTTATGTATACCGTTTCGCTTTCAACAACACTCGCTAACCCCATAAGAAGATTAAATCCCGGCGGTTCGGATGTTTTAAGCCGTAATTCTTTGGCGGGTACAACCGTTGCGGGTGACCAAATCGGCAAAACTTCGCAGTTTGTTGCAATCTGTGCGGACGAAAACAACATTTATTATGCCGCAGATTCGGTAAGAAACAGAATTTTTGTCTATGACGAAGACGGCAACCTTTTGAGCGTCTTCGGCGGCACATTCCAAGGAAGAATCGGTACATATAAACATATATCCTCGCTTTTGCTTTATAATGATAATTTGATTGTTGTAGATTCACAGGCATCTATAATAACCGCGCTCTATCCAACAGAGTATATGAACACCATAAAAGCGGGACTCAATACCTACCGTACGGGAAAATATGAGGAAAGCCAAAAATATTGGACACAGGTTTATGCCCTTAACTCCAATTTTGACCTTGCATATTCTAAAATCGGTATGATTGAGATTAGAAACAAAAACTATGAAAGAGCAATGGAATATTTCCTTCTTGCAAACGACCAGGAAAACTATTCCAGAGCATATATGAAATACCGTACTATCTGGTATACAGAAAATCTGTCATATATAATCACCGTAGTTTTGGTGGTGATTGTGGCAATAGTTGTTATAAACATTGTGCGTAAGAAGAGGGTGAAGAAATGAAAAATCAATTAAAATTTACTTTTCATGCCCTTTTCCATCCCGCCGATGCTTTCTGGGATATGAAGCGTGAAAAGCGCGGTTCTTTGCCATTTTGTCTTTTGCTTTTGCTTTTACAGTTTGTAACAATGGTAATAGAAGAATATTGCGTAGGTTTCATATTTGATACATCGGTCGGACAAACGGCAGATATAATTTTTCTGTTTGCAACGGCAATAGCGCCAATCTTCCTTTTCGCCCTCGCAAACCTTGCCATAACAACATTTTTGGAGGGTGAGGGCAACTTTAAGGATATATTTATGATGGCGTGTTATTCGCTTACCCCCGCAATTATAATACGGGTTATAAACACAGTACTTACAAATGTTATGTCGCTTGACGAAAAAACATATATATCAATGCTTTCAACCATTTCTCTTTTATGGGTTTTGCTTTTGCTGTTTGTCGGCATAATGGAGGTACATAATTACAGTATGTCGCGCACCGTTGCAAGTGCCGCACTGACTGTAGTTTCAATGGTTATAATACTTTTCTTGCTTTTAATGTTCTTGGATATGGTGTCAAGAATATTCGGTTTCGGATATTCAATCTTCCAGGAAATGCAAACGCGAATGTAATGGTAGGAGATATAAATGTTAAAGAGAATTTTATCAGTACTTTTAATATGTATATTGGCGCTTACCGTTTGCGGTTGCGGCGGGGAAAAGGGCTTTACCTTTGTTAAAAGCGCCGCGGTAGAGGGTTATTCGGCTATCGGTGCCACAGGCACACTAACGCTTGAGGCAGAAGGTCTTAAGAAAACCGCCGAAAACGAATATCTTGCGATTTATTATAACGAAGAAACCTATGTCGTAACGGTTTTTGATAAGCGCACGGGTAAAAGTTATACAACCTCATCAAGCGATGAGCAACCGGGTGCTACAAATACCCGTATGGCAGCACTTAACCTTGTGTATAGCAACTCACAGGGTAAAAACGGCAGTATTGACAGTTATACAAAGAGCGTTCTCTTAAATCAGGTTGAGGTAAAAACGGATAAAAATTCCGTCACCTTTAACTATAGCATCGGTGATGTTTCGGCAGGACTTGAGGTTACACCTACCGTAATCAGTAACGAGCGCTTTGAAAAATTGCTAAAAAAGGCAACACCCGCACAGCAAAAGGCACTCAAACGCCGTTACAGTTACATAAAGGATTACGATAACTGGTCAAGAAGAAAAATCGCAAGTCCTAAGGCGATTGCCGACTTGGTAGCACTTTTCTCGGAACTCGGTTATACCGAAGAGGACCTTGCAATTGATAATAAGGAAAACAATGTTGCGGCGGCAGTAGAAGAAAAAATTGCTTTCTTCGTTCCGCTCACATTTACTCTTCAAGAGGATTCTGTGGTTGCTTCAATTGATTTGTCTAAGGTTACATATCCCAAGAGCAACCCGCTTATAATGATAGAGTTTTTACAGTTTTTCGGTGCAGTCTCGGGCGAGGAAGAGGGTTACTTCCTGCTCCCTGACGGCAGCGGCGCTATAATGCCGTTCAAAACGGTTGAAAACGGTGCTGTTTATTATGAGGGAGAGGTGTACGGACCGGATAACGCCTTGCGTCAAAAGGCTACCGTTCAACCGAAGAAGGCAGTTTTGATGCCGGTATTCGGAGCATCATACCTTGACGGCGGATTTATATCCGTAATAGAAGACGGAGAGGCTTTGGCAAACATATATGCCTATAACAAAGGCTCAACCGATAACTATAATAAGGTATTTAGCACCCTTAAATTCTTAAAGACCGAATCAGTATCACTCGGTCAACAGAAAGCTGACGACAACTTTAACTACTACAATTTCCAAAAGGAAAATTATACGGGTAACTATACCGTAAGATATATTTTCCTCGAAAACGGTAAACAGGATTATTCGGGTATGGCAAATGCCTATCGCTCATACCTTAAGAGCACAGGTGCTTTGAGTGCAGATAAACGCGGAGAAAATTCTCCGTTCGTGCTCGAAACCGTTGGCGGAATTTTGGCTGATAAACAGTTTTTAGGTTTTCAGTATAAGGGTATAACGGCGCTTACAAGTTATAGCGATAACATCAAAATGGCAGACGAATTGGCGTCTCTTGATGTTAAGAATATTAATCTGCGCCTTACCGCATTTTCGGGTGACGGAATGCAGAATACAGTGCCCACAAAGACAAAATTCATAGGCGAACTCGGCGGTAAAAAGGCGTTTAAGAACCTTGTATCCCAGGCAGCAGAAAAAGGTTATGCACTTTATCCCGATTTTGAATATCTTACATTCTCTGCAAATAGCGGAGTTTCGGCAAAAAATAAATACTCTATAGGCAGTATGGATTATAAATCGGCAAGTATTGAGGTTTATAATAAGGCAACTGTTGAAAAGAATATTCAAATAACAGACAATCTTTATTATCTTATGAAGATTGGAAACCTTGCCGATGTCAATAAATCTGTTCGTAAGTTTGTGGATAAATATGGCGTTAAAGGTATAAGTATTGCCGATATGGCAGGGGGCGTTTCGAGTGACTTCTCATCGAAAGGCAGTTACGACCGCCAGAGTGCCCAGAATATTGCAACAGGGCTTATAGAAGAATTGAAAGATTATTCTCTTATGCTTAATGCCGCCAATGTAAAAACTGCAAAATCGGCGGATATTATAGTAGAAGCACCGCTTTGGTCAAGCCTTTATGAATTTACAACAGGCGTTCCGTTCTATTCAATGGTATATCACGGCAGCGTTGATTACACAGGCAAATCAATAAACCTGTCGGCAGACGCCAAAACAGAGTTTTTACGCGCTATAGAATACGGCGCCGGACTTAAATACACCCTTGTTTATCAAAATTCATCGTCCGTTAAAAAGTCGGATTATACCGAACTTTATTCGGCAGAGTTTGAAAGTAGCAAGGATGCGGCAGCCGCAAATTATAAAGCGGTTAATGAACTTTATAAGAAGACAGCAAACGCAGAAATTGTAGCACATAGGTCATTGACAGAGGCTGTGTATGTTACAGAATATTCAAACGGCGTTTGCACAATAGTTAACTACGGTGATACCGATTACCAGTCGGAATACGGAACCGTTAAAGCGAGAGATTATTTGGTAAAGGAAGGGTGATAAGGCTTGAATAAGTTAAAATATAAGCATAAAAGAGCCTTGTTCGGCTATGGCTTTATCTCACCTTGGCTTATAGGCTTTGTGCTCTTCTTTGTCGTACCGATTGTGAGTTCAATTATTATGAGTTTCAACGAACTCTCGCTCAAAAGCGGTGCGCTTGAGTATAGTTTTCTTGGTATAAAAAACTATAAATACGCTTTTACGGGCGATGAAAAATTTATACCGTATCTTTCAGAGTGTCTGCTTGACCTTGTAATAGATGTTCCGCTTATTTTGATTTGTAGTTTCTTCTTTTCGCTCATTCTCAACCAAACATTTAAGGGCAACACACTTATGAAGGTCGTGTTCTTCCTGCCCGTAATTTTGGGTAACGGTGTTTTCGCTCTCTACCAGACGGAACTTTTGGATGTTCAGGGTATGTCGGTTGAAATGATACAGGCAGAAAGCGAATCTATGCTTGGCGGATTTACAACAAGCGGACTAATTGAGTTTATGCGTGAGGCGGGTTTGCCGGACGAGGTTCTCGGATATTTGACAATACCGATTGACCGAATTTATACACTTATGAGCAAATCGGGAGTACAAACCTTTATATTCCTTTCAGGATTAAAGGCAGTACCGTCTTCGCTTTATGAGTCGGCACATGTAGAGGGTTGCTCGGCTTGGGACAGTTTTTGGAAGATAACACTTCCAATGGTATCCCCAATGATAATAGTAAATGTCGTCTATACAATAGTCGACAGTTTCGCGGCAGAGGATAACACTTTGCTAAAATACATATACGAAACAGGCTTCAAAAACACAAACTTCGGTTTGTCAGCCGCAATGGCGTGGATATTCTTTATCATTCTCGGCGTAGTGGTTGCGGTTGTCTTGTGGCTTGTTAATAAGCGTATAGTATATCTTAACAACGGGAGATGATAGGTGATGGATTACAACTCGGTACTTGAAAAAACAAGGCTTCCGCGCAAACATGCCGCACATATCTCTTTCGTTATTGTGAGAGCAATTTTGTGTATCGGCTTTGCATATACAATTCTCTATCCGCTATTTATGATGTTTTCGCGTTCTTTGATGTCGGCAGCCGACCTTTATGATAACTCGGTTGTTTGGATTCCCAAACATTTTACACTTGATACCATAAAGGCAATGTCTAAGCAACTTTCATATTTCACAACGCTTCTCAACAGTATTTGGATTTCGCTTACCGTAACGCTTTTGCAACTCGTTTCCTGTATGATGGCGGGTTACGGATTTGCAAGATTCAAATTCCCCGGCAGAACACTTCTTTTCGGCGGCGTAATATTTTCTCTTCTGGTTCCGCCGCAACTGATTGTACTACCGCAGTATCTTAATTTCAGAGCGTTTGATATTTTTGGATTATTCCAGCTTATTTTCGGCGCACCGATAAATATGCTTGAAACATCACTTCCAATCTTTCTTTTGGCGATAACAGCCAATGGAATAAAGTGCGGACTGTATATCTATATATTCAGACAAACATTTGTAAATATGCCAATAGAAACAGAGGAAGCCGCAACGGTTGACGGCGCGGGAACCATTCGCACCTTTGTAACAATAATGGTGCCGGGCGCCAAAAACGCCGCCATAACGGTAGCGCTTTTCTCGTTTGTTTGGCAGTGGAACGACCTGTTCTTTTCAGAAATTTACAGCAAAGAAAAAACACTTTCAATGTCCTACGGCGGCGCTTCCCTTGAAACGTTGGTATCAACCAACCCCAACTTTGCCGATTATAACTTCTATAATCTTACGTTTGTGTCGGCATTCAAGGGCGCATCTGTTCTGCTTATACTTCTTCCGCTGATTATAATATTCCTCATATTGCAAAGATATTTTGTTGATAGCGTAGAGAATTCAGGTATCGTAGGCTAAAGATAAAAGGTGATAAAAATGGCAATCTATTATATCGATTCCAAAAACGGTAACAACGCTTTTGACGGACTTTCCCCCGAAAAAGCATGGGCTAATTTCGAAAGAATCAACGAAATGACCTTCTCTGCGGGGGATAAAATCCTGCTTAAAAGAGATAGTGTTTTTTCAAACGCACTCATAGTAAACGGCAGCGGTGACGAGGGTGCACCAATTGTAATTTCCGCCTATGGCAACGGCATTAAAAAACCTGCCATTATCACAAAGGACGAACCTTATGCCGCCTTGCATATCAAGGGCGAATGCATAACTGTAGACGGTTTGGAAATAGAAAACCGCAAGGGTAGATGCGGAATCTATTCTTCGGGCGACATTCACGGTGCCATAAGAAATATCACCATAACCTCCTGTTATGTTCACGATGTATGGGTGGATAACAATCTGCCTCCGCGCCCCGCTTCAGGCGGATGGCAGCATCATCACGGCGGCATTATAATTGAAACCAATAAAGAGGCACCTACCTGGTACGAAAATGCACATATCGAAAATAATACCATTGTCAATGTTAACCGTACAGGTATCTGGTTTGGCGGTCAGTGGTTTAACCGTTTCAAAAATTCATTCCCCTGGACTACCAATAAGGCAGAGGGAATGGATGACGAGTGGTGGCCCCACAAAAATGTTTACATCGCCTGGAATGTGGTCGACCACGCCCACGGTGACGGCATAATCGGCATAGGTTGTCTTGGGCTTTTAATGGAACATAACCGTATGTATTATGCTAACTGCGGTTCGCGTAACGGCAACTGCAACGCAGGACTTTGGTCAATGGCGTGTGACGGTGCAGTTATACAGTATAACGAGGTTGCTTATACAGGTATGGAATACGGCGGTGACGGCGAGGGTTACGATATCGATAACTGTAGCCGTAACACGATATTCCAGTATAATTTAAGCCATCATAACGAGGGCGGATTTTTGCTTATCTGTAATATCACCTGTAATTCTGCAGACTCGCATATAAACAATATTGTAAGAAACAACCTGAGCATTAACGATGCGAACAGAACCGATTCGCCGATATTTACCTTTACGGGTTCAATGCGTAATTTCCAAATGCTCAACAATACGGTTTATAGCGACCTTGATAATCGTTATAAACTTTTTCAGGTAGTTGACTACGGCAATACAGGACTTGCAGACGATGTGCTTATTGCCAATAATATCTTCTATTCTAAACAGAGAAGAAACTGGAACAATTTCAGGGCAAACGGCAAATTTACATTCGATTCCAATATCTTTTATAATATGCCCGAATTACCTAAAAAGGATAATATTATTGATATTGATAATAGTTATGAACTTGAACCGACCATCAGGGCTGAACTGAGTGTACCGTTCACCCGTATGGCAACAGACGGTTTCGTGCCGATTTGGGACTCTCCGCTTATCCGTATGGGCAAACATTTCGATGCTTGTGCCGATAAGGACTTTAGAGGGCTCGATGCCAAGGGACATAACTATATAGGCGCATTCTATTATAAAGATGCTAATTTAGGATAGGGGGCACTATATATGAAGTATTTTGATGTTCTAAGTACAGAAAAAGAAAAAGTTGCTCTCTTTAACATAAGCGCGGATAACCCGTTTTCAAAAGAAATTTCGGCGTATTTTGCGAAAAAAGAGATTGTTTGTCCCGATAATACCGATATGTTTACAGTCCATTTGGAAAATGATTTGACAGCATTTGACGACCATTATAAAATAGGATTTATGGATATAAAGGTGTTAGAAAGCAAAATTTGCGATACTGTAAAAAACAGTAAAGAGTTTGAAAGGGTTACAACGGTTTATGATTATGAACTCGCGTATCCTGCCTGTGTTGGCAAGGTTATAACCCGCGAAAACTATGATGTTTTATATATCACAGGTGTTAAAACAGTGTCCGACCGCTATTTAGCAAGAGAAACTGTAAAATGCATAAAAGAAGCACCCGCAGTTTATCTTTTGGATACGGATACAGACTATTTTGAAACATTGCGCAAAGCAAAATAAGCAGGTGATAATATGGCAACATATTTTGTAGATTCAATAAACGGCAGTAACGATTTTGACGGTCTGTCGTGTGATAAAGCCTTTAAGAATTTTGAAAAATTAAACACAATGACCTTGAAAGCAGGGGATAAAATTCTGCTTAAAAGGGATAGCGTTTTTGCTGACCACCTTGTAGTAGAGAGTTGCGGTGAACCTGATAATCCTATCGTAATTTCCTCTTACGGCGTGGGACACAAAAAACCCGCAATCATAACCGAGGATGGTGCACCTTCCTCGGTTGCAATTTACGGCGACTGTGTTACGGTAGATGGAATAGAAGTTTCTAACCCAAAAGGCCACGCCGGAATACTTTTTGAAAGCAAAAAACACGGCGCTAACTATAATGTTACGGTAACGGGTTGTTATGTCCACGATGTCTGGACGATAAACGACCTTCCCCCGCGTGAAAGCGGTGCGGCAGGGTGGCAACACCATTTTGGCGGAATTATTTTTGAAACCAATATGGAAGCGCCTACCTGGTACGAAAATCTGCGCATTGAAAACAATACCGTAGTCAATGTTAACCGCACAGGAATCTGGGTTTGCGGCAAGTGGCAGGACCGCTTTAAGAATACGCTATCCTGGATGAAAAATGATGCGCCGGGAATGGACGACCCGTGGTATCCGCATAAAAATATGTATGTTGCTTGGAACGTTGTCGACCACGCATATGGTGACGGCATTGTTATAACAAGCGGTGTCAACGTTCTTGTTGAGCATAACCGTGTTTATTATGCAAACTATATGTCGCGCAAGGGCGCAAGTAACGTTGCACTTTGGACTATGAACTGTGACGATGCAATAGTTCAGTATAACGAGGTAGCGTACACAGGCAAAGATTTCGGCGGTGACGGCGAGGGTTACGACATTGACCAAAACAACCGCAGAAATATTTATCAGTACAACTACAGTCATCATAATGCGGGCGGATTTTTGCTTGTTTGTAATGGCTGTAATTGTAAAGACTCGGTGCGCGACTGTATTGTCCGCAACAACTTGAGTGTAAACGACGGTATCGAGCGCGATATTCCGATTTTCACAATTTCGGGACCAATGAACTATATATCGTTTGTAAACAACACAATCTATACCGAAAACAAGCAACTTTATAAACTTTTCTATGTAACCGACTTTTTGAGAATAGGTTTGCCGAGTAATCTCTTATTCGCAAACAATATTTTCTATTCGAAATATAAGGTTGCGCGTAACGCATTTGAAATGTCGGGACCGATTACCTTTGATTCAAACATTTTCTACAATATGCCCAAACTGCCCGAAAGGGAAAATATTATAGATAAGGGCAACTATTATGAACTCAATCCTGTCTGGCAAAGCGAGGGTTATACTCCCGGCAACCGCCTTGATGCAGACGGATTCGTGCCGCTTTGGGATTCACCGCTTATCCGTATGGGCAAACATTATGATGTTTGTGCAGATAAGGATTATTACGGCCTTGATGCAAAGGGACATAATTATATCGGCGCGTTTTATTATAAAGACGCTAACTTGGGTTAAGGGGGTAATATTATGAACTATTTTGAAAACGTTACCTTCAAAAAAGGTGTAATTACCGTTCTCGGTACAAATGCAGAAAGTGACTTTGTAAAGGCGCTCGAAACATATCTTAAAAACAGCGGAACGGTAGAGGTTACGACCGATAAAGATTGTACTGTAAACGCCGATTACGTAATTTTGGCACCCGATGCACCAAAGGGCAAAGAATTTATTTTCCACACGCAAGAAGAAATTAGTCTTTACAAAAGCAAAGGTTTTGTGATAGGCTATATAAGCGTTGATTTAATTGAAAAAGAAATCGCACAGGTTGTAGACAGGGCAGAAGCCTTTGCCCGAGTCAGCAAACTGTACGTGACGGAACTTATGTTTCCACGCGCTTTGGCAAGAGGAATCAGCGAAAACGAAAAATACGATTTGCTTTATATAGACGATGTCTACGGCGAGGGCAAACGCTATTTTGCGCGTGATATAACCCGTTATATTACATACGGCGCAGGTGTTCGTATGCTTAATACCGATAGCGACTATGTAGAAGAATTAGTAAAACTTTAATTTGAAAATTAACGTTTCGTAAAATATTATCGCTTATTGTTGGGCGTTAATAAAATCCTCTAAAAGTCCTGCAAATAAAGGGCTTTTCGCAAACAACTCATTTCAACTTGTTATGACTTATTATTTCGTTTTACCCTTGCCCAAAAGTATTATAAGGGCAAAAACAAGGGCAGGAATCATTGAATTTTCAGTTTTAGATTTGGAAAACGAACTGTTGCAATGTGAATTTACAAATGAATTGAGGAATTATCGTGAAGATATCCAAATTGTTTGCAATCACATTGCAGTCGAAAATCCGACTTGTTTTCTTTGTAGTCGCACTCTTATACAATCTTATTTTAGGATTTTATCTAAAAGATTATCTTGTTTTATCTCCAACACTTACAGTGTTTTACTTGCTATCAGTTTTACCGACTTTGTTTTTGATCGTTGAGATAAAAACAAAAGCAATGAGAACAGCCGTTTATATTTCAATGATTCTTATTGCTTGTATAAACTTTGCTTATACGGTTTATTGTCGCAGAGTGCTCCCGTTTCTTGCGCTTATTTCACTTGCTATTGTTCTTGTGTATTTCATTGCTTTTGCTGACAAGGCTGGTAAGGATAATCTACTAACGAAAATCTTTGTGTTCGTACTATTTGCCATTATTATAGCAATGCTTTTCTCAGCATATATTTTCGTCTATAAACAGGCTGATGTTTCTCTTACTAACGGTCAGGCAACCTTGTGGGATACCAATACAGTAGAACTTGCTGACGAAATTTGTGCTGATTGTGATACTGATGAAGAAAAGGTAAAATCAATATACAATTGGATTATACATAATTTTAAGTATGATTACAGATATACTCCTGTAATTCAATATTTTGATGTGCGTAAAACATTAAGCACTAAAAAAGGCATTTGCTACGACTTTGCGCATCTTTTCACTGCACTCTGCCGCAGCCAGAATATCCCTTGTTTTGTTGTCGACGGTAATAAGCGCGATAATATTCAATACCACCATACTTGGAATCGAGTTTACTTTAATTGCTCTTGGTGGAATTTGGATGTAACCTTTGATACAGTACAAACTCAAGAGCAAGGAAAACTTTATGGTTTTCGCATTATCGAAAGTGTTTATCTGCAAGATGAAGAATATATTATAACTAAAATATATTAGGAGCATTACAAACGCCGGCCCGAGTGTGTGGCTTTGCTTTACTTATTTGCATTAGGTGTGCGTATCATTGCATAACGGCTTGTTTTTGTTCTGCCGTGAGGCTAACCCAAGAATCAAAAAGTTCTTTCATTTCGGGGGCGTTTCTACCATATTATCATCGGCAAAGAATTGGGATATTGTGATGCCAAAGCCATCGCAAATTGCTACTAATGTACCTACACTATAAAAACGTATGTTAGATACCTGCTATCTTCGGTGGTAATGCCGTATGGTTTGCACTCGGTATTTACGAAACATTGGCTTTGATTGTAGCGGTTATTCTTTTTAGAAAGAGCAAATGATATCGAAGTTTTGGTACATCAAAACAAAAATATGTGTCAATGATTAATGTTTTACCGTATGTGAAATCATGTAAATATAACAATTAATTTTTTAGAGCGTTTTGGTTTAAATATAAGGTTATAAAAATCCACTAGTCGTGCGAACCGCACGGTTAGTGGATTTTTAAAGAGATTTGCAAGAAGAATTTTAGAAAAGTTTCATTAGAACTTCGATTAAAACACGGTTTTTATGATATCAAATAATTGAACGATTAGAATATTAAAAATCAGGAAATATTTCTATGAGTTTTTTTGTTACCAACGCTGCATTTTGAGCAGCTGGAGTGCGATATTTTTTGCATAATGCTTTCTCTGTATTCGCAAGATCAGAGATACCTCTAACAACCATTAATCCTTGAACGCCACTTTTATTGAGTGTTGCTTCATAGAAAGATGAGCTAATACCGGTTGCTTCCATTTCTACAGCTACTACTTTAGAATTTACGGTTTTTAGCCATGATGTTGTTTCGCTCAAATCATTTGTAATAACAGCATTTCCGCTTCCAATTGCATCAAATAATATATTCACATGGGTATTTTTACTTCCTTCAACAGAAGAAAAATTTTCTGTTTGTAAAGTTGCTAAAAAATCATTGACAACTGATGCTACAGCTGCATCAATATTGTATATTTGACCACGGTGCTCAACGCCAGCATTAGTTTCTTTACGCAATTCATAATCTATAACAGATTTAGCAATAACGACATCACATAAATCTAATTCCAAACGTTCGCCACTAGTGTTATTTTGTGCTTTCCCGTGACCTAATATGCCTCCGGCAATACCCACCAATAACACCATTTTAGGATGATATTTGTTTATTAAGTCGTTGTACGCATTCATAACAGATAATTCACCTTGATTTATTGTTTGTGTGCAAACAACTGTCTTTCGTTTTTCATCGGAATAAACAACACTTGAGTAAAAATAACGCTCTCCGAATCTTGTTGGTTCCCTTTTCATATTAAATGTTGTCTTTATTGCATCTAATTCTTCAGGCAATATTGTTATTATACCAAAATCTATATGGCTCATAGGTTCCTTATTCCTTTCTGCTGTACAAGTATAATTTGTAATGGCGTAGGTGGTCTTTGTTATCACAGAATCAAAAATTTCAGTAGATTCTTTAATTTCATAAAAAATAGTGTGTTGTAGTTTGGATTTTACTTTAGATGATTCCAACCTATTATTTGCACACACATGAGTTAGACAAGGACCTTTTTTAGATGATGAAAACAGCACATCTTTCTTGAATTGTTCTATAAAACAACCAAACTGATTACAGTGATACTCTGCATATTCATTAGAATTGCTTTTGATACAAGTATCATAACTCAATCCATCAAAGATTGTTACTTTGCAATCAATATTGTTAATGTATAATTTGTAAAATATATTCATTGCAAAATTTATCATCTGTTCATCAATTTTAGGCCCATGAGCAATATACCAAATTCCGTGATCTCCATCACTTGAAATAGGTTCTGGCTTGTATTTTTGTGGGAGTTCTTCAATAGAAATATCTGGGATGGGAGAACCTTTTGAAACAAGATATTCTTTAACAGTTTTTATTTTACTCTTTGCTTTTCTGTAGGCGCTTTCGATAATCAAATGCGCCTGTTCAGTACATTCTTCAGGACAGGAGTCCAAATTTATATGAATAGCATAATTGTACCGAATTACTTCACTTATTTTACCTTTTACACCGAGGATATCACTTACTGTTTCTTTAATATTAGAAGCTATAGGTTCCGATTGTTCTATTGCATTTAAAAATTGATTTATTAAAACAGAGTAAGTGTCAAGTTCTAGTAAACTATAATCTTTATCAAAAACAAGATTATCGAAAATATCAAACAATTTGTTAGCATCATATGTGTGTTCAACCGAAAGAGTTTTAAGTTCTTCAATCATTTGTAAAGACGTTTCTAAGCGCTCTTTAGCCCTTGAAAACTTATCTTTAGTAGTTGCTTTAATTCCATATTGTTTTTGATACCGTTTAACCAAAAGAATATAAAGAAAGTCAACGATTGCCGCAATAACATACACCCAAACTTGTTGCTCATAAAAGATACTACATAAATGCTGATTGTTGTCATCAGAATTGTTGTTTAATTCTTCAGAAAAATAATCTAACCAAACGCGTTGTTCAATAGTAGACGAAAATTTGACAGATCTTATAAGCTCCTGCCCTTTCTTTTCTTTGAATGATTTTATTTTCATAAGGGCACTATTCACACCCTCGAAGGAATAACTTGTCGCAAAGTATTTAATTGCTTCCAAATCGCTTTTTTTGTTATTTGTTAGAGATACAAGATTTGTGGTATCAAGATGATTATAAAATATCTCCATTTCGGCTGCAACGGCTGTCGAAGTGTCCGGCATGGTAAGTGTTGTTGAAATTTTAGTCCAATCATTATCACTAAAGCAAACACCTGTATTTTCATCAGGGTTACTAATACGACCTAACAATTCAGCAAAATTTTCCACAAAAGCCGACTCTGCATCAGTAAGAAGCGATAAATCGTTATCTACTGATGTTGTAACTACATTGTATTTTTTGTGATCGAAATTTGGTTTTAAGCATCCATTTTGAACCAATATATTTGTTAACCACATGCCTTTTCGTTCATTTGTAATGAAAGGAATGTTTTTATTGCGTTGGTGTTGAAGAGCAGAACCAAGTATGGCAACAGGACCTTTTAAATAAGGTTTGACCCTTAAAATCTTCATGGGTTTCCCGTTAGAATCTAATGGATTTGCAATAAAATTTGATGTATACGGATATAAGATCTTTTTCCTTAATCCTATTTTGCTGAATAAAACAATTAGCTTTTCCGCACTTATACGTGTTATACCGTTATTTGTTCCTGAACATTTTGAGAATAGAGATAGCATTTTTGTGTACATCATTTCTTCACGACGACCAAATAAAACATCTTCTCCATGTCGATAAGCACGATATATGCGTGAACCTTTTTGTTGAATGATAGGAACTATTATTCCAGCATCTATTGAGTAATCAATAAATAAAGATACTGCCGTTTCAGAATTATAAGAATCTATTGAATCTCTAACGCGCTCAAGCAAATCTTGATAAGATACACCATAATCTAAACGGTTTCTCAAATTTTGATATTTTTTGTTATAAAAAACCTCTTTACCTTTTTTTAATACTAATCCCCTACAAGGAAGTTCTTTGTCATGATACATATCAATAAATGGTTCATACAAACGTGCATTTAAAGAGATGGGATCTATTGTTTTGTAAACGGAGATCGGTTTTTTATTACGCGCAATGGGTGCCCTATTAGCAAAGATAGAGTCAGGAATCGTATGGATGTTGTTGCATATAGATTCTATATCAGAAATGCATGTTTCTGGAAACAAAAAACTTAGGTTTCGGTACGAAAAAACTAAGTTTACAGGACCAGATACTAAATGATGGATTCTATGTAACCAAAATTGTGACAGTATATGTGAATAATAGAACTGTAAAAATCGAAGTTGGGAAGAACTGCTCCATGTGTCGTAATTATTAGGTTTTGTAATACTGCTACTGGTAATAATACTTTTGAACATTTGTTGTATTATTTCGATGTCGTTTTCCTCAAATACAACTAGTGGCGATATTTTTAAAGAACATACTTTTTTAGATTTGTTAATAATTCTGCCGTAAAGTCTAATTTTTACGATACTATTTTTAGTGAAGTCAACTCCTAAAATATTGCTTAAATTTTTAATTTCTTGTTTGTTTGGAATAAGAGTGAAATTAATGATATCGTTATCAATTTGCAAATCTGTTCTTAAATCATAGACTTCCCAATTGTTTAAAACTAAAATTCGTTTTAGTTCAGTTTCTGAAATTTGGATACTTTTATATAAAGGAAAATCGATATCATAAGGACGGGGCACAATAGAAATTGAGCGAACAATATCATTACACAGTTTTATACACACATTATCGGGTAGTTTATTATAAACGGGGTAAACATAGCTTTTTCCGTATTCGTCTTCTAAAAGTTCAGCATTGTACCATCTCTCATTAATGGTAAGAATTTGCACTTCAATCTTACTTACTCCAAATTGTTCTAATTTTTTTATCGTTTTATATAATGTCGTTCCTGAAACAACAGCATCATCAATTATAGTGATGCTTTTTCCAGCCAACCATTTTCCATCTATATCTAGTACACGATCAGAAGTTACATATCCATCTAAATGTATTAATCCCAATTCTTCTAGGCAATCGCAAAAAGAAGCGGCTTTTCTTGCCATAAAAATATAAACATCTGCTTTGCACGCGGTTATACGCCTACAGAAACTCATTATTTCGTCTTGCACGTGTTGATCAAATACCTTGAAAAAATTTTGTATTCTTGGATTTAACATAATATCACTCCTGTTTTGGACATAATAATTTTATATGAAAGGGGAATTTATATGTACAGTTTAGAAAGGCTTCTATCAGCTGCGGAAAAAAATACACATTTCATTATGCTATTAGAGAGTGGTTTAACAAAATTACAAGCTACAATTAATCGTAATATAGGAAATTATATTTCTCTTTTTCACGAAACTTCCCCTAAACCAATTTTCTCAATAAATCCCATCCAATGCACCATAACAATTTGTTTAGGAGAAATAAATTATATTATTAGCATAAAAAAAGTAAAAAGTAGATTAAAAGAAGAAAATACGATTAATATTACAGATGTAGAACAAGCATTAATTGCTGAAATAGAATGTGTAATTGAAGATTATTTTTTAAGTTAAAAATAATAATTAAAATTAATGGAGCTTTTAAATTATAAAGTAAGATCGCTTTTATTAATTGAAATAACTAAAGCAATGATAAAGCTCCATGTAAATTTTATATTATATTCCTGTTTTTTCAATACTTCGACCTTTTTCGTTGAACCAAAACGCCTATTCGTTAAACAAATCGTATTATTCGTTAATATGATTTTTTAACCACAATACATATCAAAAAACGCCGAAATATAAGGCAAAACAACATTTATTGTAAATAAATATGCATCAAAGTGAAAATTTGACATAAATTGTTTTTTCTGTTATGATATAAAAAAACACATGGAGAAAATCATATGAGAATTGCAGTTTGTGACGATGCCATAGAATTTAGAAAAATTGTTATTAAAAACCTTGAAAATTATTTTAAATATCAAAATGAAGTCTCCGAATTTTCCTCGGCTGAAGAATTGCTGAAATCATATAAAACCGGAGTTTTTTTTGACATAATTTTTATGGATGTTGAAATGGAGAAATTAAGCGGCATTGATGCAGGGGTCAAAATACGCAAATATGATAAAAATGTAGTTATAGTCTTTGTATCAAATTATCCTAAATATGCAATACCAGCTTATGATTGCGAACCCCTTCACTTCATTTTAAAGCCAATTGAAGTTACAATGTTCAACAAAGTTATGAATAAAGCCATTGAAAAATATAAAATATTACATTCAGATTATGTAATAAAAAACAGAGGAGATATGACAAAAATACCAATTAAAGAAATATTATATGTTGAAATATATCGTAAACATTTAATTTTTCATACTATTTCAGGGAATTATGAAACTATAGGAAAAATAAGCGAAGCGTTAGATAAATTAAAACCTTATGGTTTTTGTCAAGTACATCAAGGCTATCTTGTTAATATGAATCATATTAATGGGTTTAGTAATTATGATGTTATTATAGACAATGGCAAAAAAGTTATGATAAGTGTACGAAAAAAATCAGAAGTTTTAAAAATCTATGCAGATTATTTAGGAAGGATATATTAATGGAAATTTTAACGTATCTATTTAATGTTGTTAATGGAATTATGACCGTTTATATTGACTGTATATTATTCTCAACTTTTGCAGATAAAAGAAAGTTTAGATTATATAAACCGTCTTTGGTTTTGATAACCGTTATTATAATTTCATCACTGTGTTTTATAAAAAATTCTTTTTTGAATTTAACAATTTTAATTGCTGCAGTTTTTGCCAATTCTTTTCTCTATAAAATGAAATGGTATAATCATTTTTTGTTAAGCGCCGCCATTGTTTTTTTGTCGTCATTTGCAGAATTGGGAACAGCGGTTTCAATCAGTGTAATCTTATCGCAAGATATGGCTACATTAAAAACAGGCTATTACTTTATTATAGGTGGCACTTTTGCTAAATTACTGATATTTATAATTGTAGCAATTATAAAGTTTGGAAAGCACACTAAGTTTTATGGCAAAATCAAATCTATGTGGCTATACATAAGTTTCTTGCCTTTAACTTCTATTATTTTGGTATACATTATAATAGATTATATAAACAAAATTGAAACGAATCCCACAATGCAAATACTTACTATAGGTGCTCTATTGTTACTAATTATCACAAACGTTATGTCATTTTATGTTTTTGATAAAATATATGAAAACATTACGGTTGAGCAAAATCTCAGTATAGCGAATGAGCTTATAAAAAATCAAAAAACGCAATATTCTGTGTTATACGAAAGCCAAAACGAAATTAGAAAAATCAAGCACGATTTAAAAAACACTTTACTTGGTTTGCTATCAGAAATTAAAAACAATAATTATGAATATGTTACAAAACTGCTGGAAACAGAATGCAACAACCTATCAAGCAATAATGTTATACTTACCGGAAACAATATAATTGATACTATAATTTCTTCTAAAAAATATTATGCTGAAAGCAAAGGGGTTTCTCTTAATCTTGATATTGATAATTTAGGTGAAATTCACATCGACCCTATAGACCTTTCTGTTTTATTTGGAAATGCCATAGATAATGCTATTGAGGCTACAGCAAGAGTTAAAAGTGGCGAACCAACTGTAGATATATATATAATTTTCAAAAACTCCAATTTAATTTTAATAACAAACAATCCAATAGATAAAAAAGTAGACATCCAAAATTTATCTACAACCAAGATAAACCGAAAATCTCATGGTTTTGGTATACTTCAAATGAAAAGTTTAACGCAAAAATATAACGGTGACGTTTTCTTTGATTGCGATGAGAAGAATTTCAAAACCACCATATTAATCGATAATTTAAAACAGGTTAATTGCGGTGCTAATTGATAATCAAATTATTATAGCGCTTTTTTGATTAATAGTAAATTAGACCGCCGTTTCAGGAGGAAAACTAAAATGAAAAATAAGTTTTTAGGTTTTATATCAAAGTGGTGGATTTTACTAATATTGACTTTCTGTATTACTGCAGTTGCAATACCAATTATAATAAACGAGTGCTATAAATCAGATCAAGGATATATAACTCTATGGGATGCTCCTGAAATGTTGTCTTTTTATGGCGCATATTTATCTTTTCTTGGAACTACCTTAGTGAGTGTCATTGCAATATACCAAAACTACATACATATTAAACAATCCAATGAAAAAGAACGCAAAAGTTTAGCTATAGAACGCTACGCTTTATTCGGTTTTGGTAAAATAGAAGCACGTTTTTATGATGAGGATTCTGATGTTTTCTATGACGGCAAAATAATAGAAAATGGCTTTAACGGAAACAAAGCATTTTGGAAATATAATACTGTTCAAAAGACTCATATGAAACTCGAATTTGAAATTGAAAATATAGGTGCATATGTTGCGACTAATTTAAGGATAGCGGATTGTAGCGGAGAAAAAATTAAAAATACAAATATATTGCATTCTGCCACTGGGGTTAACAACAAGAAATATTTGCGTTGTGATGATAAAGGTACGGCAATTATTATAATAGAATTAAAAGAACTCAAAGAAGATAAACCTCTGAAATATTATTTGACATTTTCTAACCCTTTCGAAAATACGTATAACCAAGAGATTGCTATTTGCAGCACGTGTGGAGGAAGCATAATTCAAATCGATACGAGTTGCACACTAAACATTAAAGAATAGTTTTACATATATTAAAAGGCCACTTCATTTTGGAGTGGTCTTTACATTTGTTGTAAGTTATTTTATATATTTAACATAAATTAAATTCTCACATACGAATAGGGATTTTTTCTCTACACTTAGGCACTATACATTGACATTGAGCTTGAATAGGTGTAAAAAATATATAGTCTATAATTTCTATATGGTGTGAAAATATATGTATACAAAATTGGCAAATAGTATAACAGACTTTTTTGTTCAGCATCAAATAATTCCAAAAAGCGAAAGAGATAATTACGCTTTTGGATACGAAGTTTTAATATCAGAAACAGTTTATGTTTTTATAATGCTTGTAATCTCATTAGCATTTAGCGCTTTCGTTGAATCGTTGCTTTTCTTTATAGGTTTTTTTGTTTTTAGGAAGCTTGCCGGCGGTTATCATGCAGCTACATATTTAAAATGCCATGTTATATTTGCTTTAAATCAGATTGCTTGTTTGATATTATTGAGTTTCATCCCGTCTTTTTTATATAATTATATTTTTTTAACCCTTGCGGTACTCTTACCCGTTATAACTTTTATTTCAGCACCGATAGATAACGAAAACAAACCTTTTAACAACAAAGAATATAAGCGATATAAAAAACTCAGTAGAATTTTTATTATTATCTTTTCTTTTTTTAATGTTGGCACAGTGTTTATTTTCGATAATTTGGATAGCAGATGTGTCTTTGCTTTATGTATAGGAGTTCTATCAGCAAACATATCATTGTTATATGCATACATAAAAAGGAGGGTAGAAAATGAAAAAGTTTAAAAGTTTTTTGCTTAAATACGGAACAACTTTATCCGCTTTGGCATTAATATTGGGAACTGTTTCTGCGAATTCGGCTTGTTTTGCATTTTATCATCAGCCTAAGGTTCCCGCATCAATGGATCGCTATAAAAAGTAGTAATCTTCAAAACATATTATAAAACGACAAAAAAGAGGCTCAGCTGGGCCTCTTTTTGTTCTTGAAACGTATGAATACATATATGATAAAATTTCAAATAGAATATAAACTACAAACAGTATACATAACATCTTAGATCAATTAACAATTTAAATTCATTTTACTGTATTCAAATTTATATTATTGCGAATTGTTGCTTTGATTTTGTTTATCTGTCGATATGTTAAATTTTCATTGCGCCGCTTCGTAAGATTGTATATTAATTTTTCTTTCTTTTCTTGATTTGTTAGGTGTGCAAGCTGCATTAATTTGTTTCTTGTTATTTCTGATATATCATTAATTGAGCAACACAATTCATTTAAACTAATATCATATATATTTTTTATAATGATTTTAGTTTCTTCTGGAACAAGCATCCTCCCCTGTTCATATCCGGTATAAGTATATACACTGACATTTATTAAATCTGAAATCATTTTCTTTGGTATATTTGCCATCTCACGAATATATAGTAGATTATTATTCACTGCTCCACCCCTCCATTTCTTGAAATATTATATGCATAATTGTACAATTTGTCAAGTTTTGCACAAGTGTGACTTCTAAAACATTTGTATAAGTTTATACTAATTGTATGAGCAAATAAGGAGTGTGTGCTATGACCTCAAGACTTGGAAAGAGAATAAAACAATATCGAGAGAAAGTAGGGTTAACTCAATTCCAATTAGCCGAAAAAATCGGCGTTAGTGAATTTTATATTTCTGCGCTTGAAACCGGAAGGCGTAATCCCGGTAGAAAAACATTAGTTAAGCTTGCTAACGAAATGAAAGTTCCTATAGAAGCACTACTTGATATAGAGACAGATAATGGATTGAAATTTGCCGCTGAGGAATTATACGATAAAATCAAAAATTTACCGTCAGATATACAAAAGAAAATCATTTATATTATGGAGTATGTTATAGAGGTTCTAAAAACATAATAACACAATTAAAATGCAATGTGTATTTTACAAACAACAAAATAGATAAAGAAAAAAGAGCTATTCTAAAAACCTATTAAGTTAAGCCTAAAGGTTAGCAATAAAATCTTATGAAAGCGAAGTATCTATCCTAATTTTTCTAGGGATTGGATATTTCGCTTTTTAATTTTTATTCCATAACAGATCTTTAAATAATCCGAATTTAAAATCAATTTTTCATATCATACAGTTATCAAGAATAATTGAATTTTAATAATGAAGAAAGTCTTCAAATAAGACTTAAAAAAATACGAATAGGCATATACTGTTGCATATCATTTAATAATATTGTATTTTATAATCGAAAAAAACAATATATTGTAAAATCATTTTTTGTAAGAGAGACCAATGTCTATATTCCAACGTCTTAAGGGGGAAAGAGTTATGATAAAACATTTTAAAATTCTTAAATTAATTTCCAAATATGCAAAATATGAATTGTTTTTAGTTACGTTTTTTTCTCTTATTTATGGATGCGTATTACCTGTACAAACATATTTGCTTAATTGTATTGTCGCATCAATTTCAGAAAGTATATCTATCACTACATTTATCGTATATTTATGTTTTTATATTATCATGATTATTTTTTTGGAAATTAGAACCTTGATTTTAGATTCATCTAAACTTCTATTACTAAATAAATTAACTGAAACATTTGACCTAGATATTTTAACACATATAAGTTGTTTGAATTATAATTGCTTTGAAAAAAAAGAAACCCAAGATTTAATTAACCGTTTTAAATCACCATCAAAATTCGTTGTTGACGAATATTATAGCGTTCTATCAATTGTCCAACTAACTTTATCACTGTTTGGCTTAGTTATCTTATTTTATAATACTGCACCTAGCATATTGTTTGTAACTTTGATTTTATTTACGATAGCCTTAATGTTTAATCTACAAGAAGTTTCAAAATTACGTAATCTTCAAGTCAAGCACTCTTTAACCGAAAGAAAAACAGATTATATATCCAATTTATTTGTTGATAAATCTGCAGCAAAAGAAATCAATATATTTAATCTAAAAAGACATTTATTAGATAACTTTGAAAAATTAACATTAAAAATGATCCATGAGCGCAACATTGTAAGAAGGAAAGGATTCTTTGGCGGTGTTATTTCGCAACTTTTTAATGCGCTATTTGTTATTATAGGGGTAATCGTTTTAATTAACTTGTTGACTAAAGGTCAAATATCGTTAGCTCAAGCAGTGGCTTTGGTATCATCGTTCCCCGCTTTAGGTTTGATCGCTTCATTTTATTTGCCAAATAGCATAATGGATGTAAAACAAAAAAACAACTTTCTTCAGGATTATGAATTGCTGATGAATCTTCCCAGAGAAAACAAAAAGGAAGATATTCAAAACATAACATCAAATAACACGATTAAATTTGATAATGTATGTTTCACTTATCCTGGTACAAAAACAGAAATTTTAACAAATGTTTCTTTCGAAATAAAGCAAGGAGAAACAGTGGCCATAGTTGGAGAAAATGGATGTGGTAAATCTACAATAATTAAGCTCATATTAGGGCTTTACCCAGTTAATAGTGGATACATTACAATTGGTGGAAAATCTCCAGAAACATTAAGCAAAAAGGATTACAAAAAATTGTTTTCCGCACTTTTCCAAGATATAAATATATATGATATGAGTATAAAAGAAAATATTAACTTATCAAATGCAGAATTATTCGATGTTACTAAACTTGAAGATAAATTGGCTAAAACCGATTTTTTATCTTTTATCGAAAAAATGCCGAATAGATATAATAGCAACATTGGAAGGCTATATCAAGATGGAACAGATTTATCCGGTGGAGAACGACAGCGACTTGCTTTGTTAAGAGTAATATACTCTTCTTCCGACTATGCAATAATGGATGAACCGACTGCTGCAATGGACCCTATAACAGAAGTGAATTTATATAAAAATTTATTTCCAATATTTAAAAATAGATCTATTATTATTGTTTCGCACAGATTAGCAGCAGCTAAAATAGCACATAAAATTCTTGTTGTAAAAGATGGGAAAATCATCGAAAGTGGAACACATAAAAATCTTATGCACAAAAAAGGTTACTATTATGAAATGTTTGAATCACAAGCAAACTGGTATAGAAGAAAGGAATAAACACAATGAAAAAAAACAGTATAAATATTATTTTCAATTGTTATAAATTGGTTTTTTTTAGTAGTCCTTTTCTATCTATTTGTGAAGCCTTTTCATATTTTGGTGCTGCTATAATAAGTGGATTGAAACCTTTGATATTAAAACAAATGTTTGATGGTATCGAAATGTTTATGTTAAACAAATCGAATCATACTCTTATAAACTCGTTATTATGGTTTAGTATTTTCCAAACTCTAGAAGTTTTTTTTCGATTGCTTGGCCGAATTTCAACCAGAGTGTTCGGTTATAAAGAAAAAGTAATTTTTTCTTTAAGGAAAAAATTATATGAACATGCATGTATGATTCCGCTTATTTCATTTGAAAACATTGATAATTACGAAGCTTTTGAACGTGCAAATTATGCTATTGGTAAAAATGCTGCCGTAAAAGTGGTTGATTATATTTATCAAACTCCTGCAATGGTTTTATCTTTTTTAATTACAACTATTAGTTTATGGATTATAAACCCAATTTTAGTTTTTTTTGCCATATTCGCAATTGTGCCCATATCAGTTTTATATATATCAAAAAGTTATAAGTTTTATCAACTTAAGAAAACACAGTCTTCTTTTAGAATTAAAAAACAATATTTCTGGTCTTTGTTTTTATCAGCAGCAACAATAAAAGATATAAAGGTTTTTCAAGCTGAAGATTTTTTTAGACAAAAATGGTTGTATAACTGCAATCGACTTAACCAAGAAGATAAAGAATTGTTTTTCAAATTTTCTAAAAATCAAATAAAACCACTATTGTTTAAAATTATTGGTAATGGTATAGGGGTAATCACTACTGCATTCTTGTTTTTTTATAAAAAAATTTCAATTGGCTCTTTCAGTGCGGCAATAAGTACTTTTCAAAACTTGCAAGGTGATTGTATTCAAATAATAATGAACATACAGGACTTTCGTGAATCTTATATGTTTTTTGGTGATTATCTGGATTTTTTGGAAATTCCTATAGACAATACAGGTAACTCTCAATTGAAGACAAGTTTTTGTGTTGAATTAAAAGATGTTTCTTTTTCGTATCCCAACTGTCATCAAAAAGTTTTAACTAATATTTCGATTAAAATCAAAGAAAATGAGCATATAGCGATTGTTGGTGATAATGGTTCAGGTAAAACTACATTATGTCGTATAATAATGGGACTTTATGCACCAACTAGCGGCGAAATAAAATATGATAATCATTATATTAATGACTATGATTTGAGGTACAAAAAGTTAATTAGTGCAGTTTTTCAAGACTATCAAAAATATCTTTTCGATGTTAGAAGCAATGTTGCATTTGGTGATATTGATTGTTTTTATGATAATGCACAAATCTTCTCCGCTTTACAAAAAGTTGATGCGAAACACTTTAATGTAGAACTAGATAGTCAATTAGGCAGCCATTTTGATGGAATTGAACTGTCTGAAGGTCAGTGGCAGCATCTTGCGGTTGCGCGTTGCTATATGTCTAAGTCTGCGAAATTAATGATACTAGACGAGCCAACAGCAGCCATAGATCCCATACGTGAGAGCGAACTTTTTAAAAGTTTTATACGCAATACAACTAATTGCAGTTCTATTATTATAACACATAGGATAGGTTCAGCAAAACTAGCAGATAGGATTGTTGTACTGGATAGTGGAAAAATATGTGAGATGGGCTCACATGATGAATTAATGCAATTAAATGGTAAATATGCCAAAATGTATAATGAACAATCAAAATGGTACTTATAGGTTGGTGTTTTAAATGTTACTTAAAAATTATCAAGCGGCAGAAAAATCCTCTTTTAAGTTGAATGATATTAAGGATTTTGCGACAAACGATTATAAGAAAGCTTTTTTCATAGATTCTTTTTTAAAAGAATCTACTAATAAAAAAATTTTATATGTTCACACACCTTTCTGCTTACAAAAATGCGCATATTGCACGTGTGGCTCAAAACCTAAAAACGATGAAAATGAATTCGAAAACTTTTATAAAACAATAATCCCTATGCAAATAGAAGAATATAGTGATATTTTTAACACTGTAAAATTTGACCAAGTGTATTTTGGTGGGGGTACTCCCACGATTGCTAGTGCTTCCATTTTGGAAAATCTGTTTAATAAAATTCCTTATTTCTTTGACATACCTTGTAAATGTATTGAAGCTTCACCCGATACATTGACAATGGAGCATATTGATTTATTTAAAAAATTTGGTTTTGATTTTATTTCTATTGGAATTCAATCACTAGACAAATCAGTTTGCTTAAAGCACGGACGACCTCCAATATCACACGAAGAGTTAGCAAACATGTCTTATTGGTTGAAAAAGCAAGGATTATACTTTAATTATGATTTAATAGCCTTCTTAGACAAAGGCGATATAAGAGATCTCAAAAATTTTGAACGCGATTTATTGTTTGTAATGAAAACTCATCCTTCATGCATAACAATCCATCAATTTTATCAATCGCATTTTAGTAAAGAAAAAACAAAAGCACTTATTAGTTTACTCAAAAGTGTGCTTAGCAAAAACAAAGAGTATATGTGCTCAAATAGTAATTTAAAGACCAGTGACGCAGAGGATGATATGATATTTCAAGCTGAATACAGATTGGTGTCGGAGAAGCCAAACTTCTCTCATTACATGTGGAATAAATATGCATCCATACCTGTTCAAGGATACAATATCTTATCAATTGGTTATACTAATGAATTTCCAACAGTATCTAATACCAATAATATATGCTATATTCCATCAAAAGGAAAATTATCCGTAATAGAGTTTGATCCTTTTATATACTCTAATAATAAAAGTATAAGAGAAAGCAAAGGCCTTACGGTAGATTAAACATAGATTTATGCAGTGCTACGAACAAGGAGGTGAAGTGATGGATAAATATGTATCTCCGTTTTTTGAATATATAGAACTTATACCGGATGAAGTAGTAGCTTTAGGATGCTGGAATTGCGGAGGTTCTAGTGGTGGTTCATGTTAGTTTTTTTAGAGATGATTTTTTTTGCGCATAAATCTATGTTAATCATTATTAGATACAATCATATGAAATAGGAGAAAAGTTTAATGAAAAATACAATTTATAAAAGGAACTATGGAATAACAGTTACACCTTTTGATGAGATGTATGTAGTTTTTCCAAATTACACCGATGAAAAAAACACACCATATTTATGTAGATTAAATAAAACTTCCTTTGAGGTTTTAGAAAGTATTGATGGTAATAGAACGGTGACAGATATAATTAATATTATATCACAGAAATATAAAAAACCATTTAATGAAATTGAATTTGAAATTTTAGAAGTAATTAGACAATTCTATCAACACAAATTAATCTTTTAAACAATGGGTGAATTTGCATGAAAAACAATAGTTTTACTGAGTTCAAACGAGAAGTGTTAACTACATCTCTTAATAAGCAACACCTCGTTGCTGCAACAATTGAACTAACAAATATATGTAATTTCAGATGTAAACATTGTTATCTCAAAGGGTCGAAACAAAACTTTTTACCGACAGAAAAAGCGAAAAAAATAATTGATGATCTTAAGAGTGAAGGATGTTTGATGCTTTTATTAACAGGTGGTGAACCTTTATTACATCCAGACTTTTCCGAAATATATATTTATGCCAAACGGCGCGGATTTATTATAACCGTGTATACCAATGGTTCGATTCTTAGCGATGAACATATAAAGCTTTTTAATGATTATAAACCATATTTGATTGAAATTAGTTTATACGGAATAGATGTTAAAACATATCATGAATTTACAGACAGTAGTAATGCTTATTACAATGTTATGGAAAATTTGTCAAAGTTGAAAAGCAATAAAATTACTTTTCGGTTAAAAACAATGCTTATTAAACATACATTACCGCTAATCGAACAAATGAAAAAAATAGCCCAAAACTATGATGTTGATTTTCGTTGGGACAGTTATATCATTCCTACAATGAATGGTAATGTAGATGTTTTGTCTGAACATATTTTATCGGAAGCTGATATGTGCAACGCTATCATAAATGAAAGTGATAAAAGAAAACTTATCATTGAAAAGATGGGAAAGAAACTTGCTAGCAATGAACATATTATTAATCCTAACTTATACATCTGCGATGCAGGAAAAACTAATATATTTATTAGTTCGGAGGGCAAAATGTCGTTGTGTGTTATAGCACGAGAACCAAATTATGATTTGAATAGCGGAACGATTAAGGAAGGAAGAAAACTTTTATATCATCATGCTCTAAAGAAAATGCCTTCAAACATCCCTTGCTATACATGTGACAAAATCGAAATATGTAGATATTGCCCATCAAAATTCCAACTAGAAACAGGGGAAATTTACCCAGTCAAACGTTATTGCAACATAGCAAAACAAATTTTAGATAAAATACAGGAGTAGTTATGATAATTCAAAGTTTTGTTTTAGAAATTGGTGGATTATTCATATCATATGAGTACAGTAAGCCGATAGAATTTGATGAAGAAAAACCCTTTTGCGAGTTTATATGTAAAAGTCATCATAGTGATATAAAAAATAAAATCTTTTTAGTTGATAATCTTCAAAATATATCAAATAAAACACTATTATCATCTACAAAATTTTGGAAATTATGGCATAATAAACAAGGTTATATAGTTGAGTTTTTCAACGATAAAAATATTATAACTAGTGTTGTACACACTAGTTATGATTTTTCGAAAAATTCAATTTATATATTAGAAAGTATTATCCGAGAAACAATTTTCTTGCCTTCTGATGTTCATGCTTTTTTAATGGTTGGCTATTTGAATTGGCATGATACTGGCTTATTCCTTCATGGTGCTATGGTTGAGTATTTGAATAAAGGTATAGTTTTTTCGGGCATATCAGGTTCTGGAAAAAGCACTATTAGTGCATTGTTTTCACAAACAACAAAATCCCCCATTATAACTGACGATAGAATTCTTGTTAGATTTGAAAACGGTATTCAAGGATTTAGCACTCCTTACGATTGGAAGATTGAACGATGTCAAAACAAAAACATGCCATTAAAATGTATTTTATATGTAAAGCATGGAAGATCAAATGCAATTCGAACACTATCCTATGATGAAAAAATTAAATATTTGTTAACAACCAATTTAATACCTTTTTATGTGCCAAATGGTATTAGTAAAACATTAAATGCATTTAACAATATCATAAACAATATTCCTATTTATGAATATAGTTTTATCCCTGAAAAAAGTGCAATAAAACATTTGCTTGAAAACATATTATAATATTATTGGTGAAAAAATGAATGTATTATTGATAATTCCTCCATTTATAAACAAAGAATATTATATGCCCTCTTTGGGCGTTTATATTTTAGCATCTTCTTTAATAAACTCTGATATAAATGTCGTTGTTAGAGATTATTCTTTCGAAATAAAAAAAGGTACAATTAAACCAGACAAATTAATATACTTTAATTGCGCCAATGATATTTTGAAATACAGCCCGGATTTTATCTGCTTCTCTTGTAATTGTATGACAATATTGCCAGCGATAAGAATTTCTCAATGTCTAAAAAAATTTTGTAAAACACCAATAATCATTGGTGGACCTATCGCAACAACAAATGCTTATGACATAATAAAATACTCTAGTGTGGATTGTGTTATAGTCGGAGAAGGAGAATATGCTTTACCTACATTAATAATAAATTACAAGAACGAAAGCATAATTAAACAATTAGATATCCTTTATAAAGATAAATATCAATGCATTCAAAAAGGAAATAATTCTCAAAGAATTAATTATAAAGATTATAATATTATACCCGCGTATAATTTGATGCCAGAAGAATCAGAAATACTTAAGATTAATAAAGGCAAAATATTTATACCATGTGAAGCAGGACGAGGTTGCGCTTTTAGTTGTTCGTTTTGTTGTTCAAAAAAAATATGGCAACAAAAAGTAAATTTCTTTAGTATTGAATTAATAAAACAACAAATTAACGCAATAAAATCAAAGTATAATAAAGCTACTTTATATTTCACTTGTGATAATTTGTTGTATAATTCACAACTAACGAATAAAATATGTGAGTTATTAAAAAAAGCACATATAAAATGGCAGTGTCGCGGTCGATTAGACGAAATCTTTGATTATGAAAAAATGGCACATTCTGGTTGTGAAATGATGATGATCGGAATAGAGTCTGCGCAAGCAACTACTTGGGATAAAATACATAAAGGTAAGTACCCAAAAGATCTGATGACAAAACTCAAAAAAATTAACAAATCAGGAATCGGGATAACGGCTACATATATAATCGGATTCCCGTTTGAAAATTTGGAGGAAACCCAAAATACAATTATGCAAGCTTGTAAAGTGGCTGCACTACCCAATAATGACATAACAATTCATGCATTAACGCCATTGCCACATACGGAGATATACCAACAGAATCCAACCGTTAAGTTTAATAACGGCACCGATTTGGTTAGAGGGTTGGAGTTCTGTGGAGAATTGTTCGAGGAAGATATCTGTTTAATTAAGAACGATCCATCTCTATTTTCATCTTTTTATTGTTTTAAACTCAATAATATTATTGATAACTATATTGTTGAAATAGCCGATATATCTACCAATTTATGCAAAACCCCTATTGTTTCCAATGCTTTGTTTGAGCAATACAATTTTGATATAAAAAATATTTTTTCTATTTCTAGAAAATGCAACGGAAAACTTCAAAAAAACAAAATTGTAGAATTAATAAAAAAGGAAATTTTAGGAATGAAAAATATACCTTTTTTAGAAATGAAGACGTTGTTGGAAATATATAATATAGAATGTGTCCTTAATGGATTAATAGATTATGAATTTAACAACTATAATTCTATATCTAATACTATCATTGAATATTTTACACAAAAGGATTATTGGATTTTTCCATGTTCATATAATTACCATAATATATTTTGTAATAAACAATTTACATATGATGCAGCATATACATTGGATGATAATTCTTGTTTTTTTGTATATAATCCCAAGAGCAAAAAGTATGTTATTCTTAAATCAAAAATCTCACTAGAAGATGCGATATTAATATGTCAAAAAATATGAAACTATACAAATGTCATGGTATTAGCATGGAAGGTTTGATTAAGCCAAAAGATATTATTATTGTTGAAAAAATTCGAAATTATCATCTTTTCGATATTCTTGTGTTTAAAAATCACGGGATATTATTTTGCCATAGATGTGTGTGGTTGGGTAAAAAGCGCATCTTAGAATATGGAGAAAACGCAAAGTTGCCCTCATTTGTAAGTAAAGAAGATATTATCGGTAAAGCTATAGGAGTGATTAGGGACGGAAAAACTTATAAATTTGGAAAATTCTCATTGAAATATTTGTTTTATATTTACGCAATAATAATCTATAAATTTATATGGTTTAAAATTATTCATATTAACAATAATAATCATAAAACATATATTCATATGTTGCAAAAAATACAGAAAAAGATAAATAACTGTCAAATGGCATATATAAATTATTTACCACCTTACAAAAACCAGGAGGATTACAATTGAATACTACCGAACAATTTATCAAATATTTAAAATCATCCTGTAGAATGGAAGATATTAAAGCAGTATTAAGAAATAATAGTCTTTTATTTACTTTAGGAAAACAGCTTAATATTTTAAGCGAAAAAGATTTGATGCTTGAGCAAATTTTCAATGCTTTTATGTTAAAAATAAAAAAAGAAATGTTGAGAATATGTTGCTTATATAAAGAAAAAAATATACCTCATATGACTTTTAAAGGATTTTCTTTATCGTTTTTGTTATATTCAGATACTGCAATGAGAATGGTTGGTGATATTGATATTTACATTGATCGAGATTACTTTGATAAATCGCTAGGCCTATTACGAAACTCAGGGTATTCTTTAAAAGAAAATAGCAGTTTATACAATGAACATCATGTTACTCTTGAAAACAAAGGAATTACAGTTGAATTACATAAAAACTTTTTTAACCCCAAAATTGAAATTAATGAATGTTATTTACGCAAACACTTCACAAAAATAAATGTGTCAAATATAGAAATCACCACTTTCGATACCACCGCAACATTATTGCATTTGATTTATCACTTATATATGGATACATATTTGTCATCAAACAATATATATGTTATTAGTGCTAAAACAAGTATTGGAATTGCAAAACGATTCCTTTATAGAGCATACGAAATAGCATTATTTGCTGAAAAGTATTTTAAAGAAATAAAATGGAATGATATTATATCAGACATAAAAACTCAAAAACTCCGAATCATTTTTAAATACATGGTTGATGATATTTTAGAGATATTCCCTAATGCTTTCCCGCAAGCGCTTAAAAAAGCAATATATAATAAATCATATATTGAAAATGAAGATGATATGTTATTTTACAAATTTCTAGAGGGACACAAAAATCACAAACAAGAAAAACGCTATTTGTTATGTGAATTTATAGAAAAGTTTTGGCAAAGGAGAAATAATAACGCCTTGCTTAGTCCCGATGGTAATGCAATAGTTCTTGAAGACAAAGACTTTAATGAATTCAAATGCATCTGCAACATTAGTAGGGACGATAAAAATATATATCTTGAATTTACAATAAAAGATAACGATATATTTTTCAGCGATCTAGATAATTATTATACTCAAAAAAGTGATGGAATTCATCTGATATTATGTAGCACGACGGATTATTCCTACAATAGCATTTTCTTTTTCCCAAAGAACACAAAAGAAAATAACAAAGTTATCCCATATGATTTTTTAGAAAGTAAAGTTGTTGAAAACGATATAATAGCTAGCTATGAAATGATTAAAAATGGTTATAAAATAAATGTTACATTAACTGAAGAATTCATAACAAAAAATCATTTGGAATCATTTTTCTATCTAGGTTTAGTTGTTTCTAGTTGTAGCAGTAAAACAAAACATAGAGAAAAACAATTAGTACTTTCTTCTCCTGCTGATCAATGGTATAATCCCCTACACTTTGCTAAAATAAATATTTAGAGTTTAGTTAATATTTTGCACTTTCTTGTTTTTCGGAGCGACAAGATGTTTTTTTAGGTCAATGCTATCCATTATTTCGCAAAAACTATATACCGGATCGGTAATTTCTATTATTTTTGAAATTTCTACTGGTAATTTTAATTGATATGTTGTATTATATACTCGTGGGTTATATTTATTTTTCATCAACTTAATTATACCACAAAAAAGACTACATTCCTATCCTTTCGGATTGGTTTGTAGTCTTTTTTATTCGGGCTGTTTTTTTACAGCCCCTATTTATCCTTGAATGTGTTTTTTGATCAAGTTATATTGAATAATAGTGTTATTCATCTTATATTAATAGTAAATGGTTTAATAATCTTTATATTTTTATTAGTTGTTATGGATAGAATAGGCATCTGTCCCAATTTGCTCCAATATAATTCATAGTAAGTTCTTTTATCAAAAAGGGCTGTGTTTCTCTATATTCACTCAAAAAAGTGTATCATATGAGCAAATATTCACTGTTTTTTGTGATTTATACTTTTTATTATAAAGTTGACAAAATGTTTACAAAGAGTAAAAAGGTATCAAAAATGTGTAAAAAACATACTATAAAGACCATTTTTCGTTGTCTGACGCAATTTGACAAATAGGTTTTAACATCGTATCACGATACGGCAACGGAATGGTAAAATCCGTTGCATTTTTTAAAGATTGATTTATTAGACTATTAATTTATAAGAAGTTAAAAGGAGTATAAAATGAAAAATCCAATGAGAGAAAATAGTACAATGTATAATGAACTATGTATTGCTTATGAAGAGATAGAAAACTTTAAAGAGCGTTTTAAAAAATGTTATAACATCGTTGAAGAATCGGATTATATGGAAATATGTTTTGTGATTTCTATGTTAAAAAGATGCGAAAGTGTAACTATCTAAAATATTGAAGGGTTTAGTAGTATAGTTCAAATTGTTAAAGCTATTTTTAGTTCTGCTACAAATGAAACTAGAATGAAACATGTATTTTTACTCGACATTCTTGAAGAAGCACGTGAAAGAAAGAGATAACATACTAAATTAGTGCGTGAAACACAACTTTGTATAAAGCAACAATAGAAATTAAATATGCACTAAAAAGAAGTTAGATTTTGTGATTTGATACTTCACGTTTATCTAACTTCTATTTTTATTCTTATTCCATAATCCCAACACCACCCACACAAAAATATGTGTTTTATACTAATCAGGGTTAAAAAATGTCTTAGAATATAAAGTTCATAAAATGTTTACAAACTGCAAAAAGCGGCATTTTTCATCCTATAACAACCTATAACATTCAATAAACGCAAATAATCGCGTTTTTCGTGATTTGACAATTGAATAAACATATGCTAAAATAACAATGGTTTATTTAATAGGGTGAAACGAAAAGGTTATTCGTTTCTTTGTCAGCTAGTAACTGACAACGGATTTTCCGAGTGAAAATCTGCCATAAGCAGGAGTGTATTTAAAAGATAACGAAAATTGCAATGTTCCGAGAGGGTTAATTGCGCTTGTTTGTTATGCTAAACTATACTCCTGTGTATAGGAAAAGGCAAAAGGACAGCAAGTTAGCACTTACCTTTCGGGGTAGGTGCTTTTTGTTATCTTTTTGCCTTCTTTTTATGTTTTGTTCTCCAGTAAGTGACGGGTTCAAAATAAACGCATAAAGGAAGGTGGTTCAAAATGATTGGATTTGACGTGGGAAGTTAGTTGCGCCAAAGGTTTGGTGCCGAGAGCTACAGTCTGAGTTCTGCGACGGACTGAGAATCACTAGCGGAAAACCTTGAGGTTGGGTTTTAACTTCATCAGTCGATGCTCTAAGGCTGATTATCCGTATGACCGAAGAACTGGAAACAAGGAATTAAAGAGCTATCACGGTTACGGCAACGGGCAAGGTGATATATGGAAGATAGGCGACACATTTTAATCGACCTATTACGTTGCTCGGTTTTATGATTTTCCGCAATAAATCAGAACCCACTTTCACGCGGTGGTCCGAAGAAAGATAGTAGGAAAAGCCGTGATATACAAAACCCTTCACAAAGGCGATGTGAATAACAGGCTTGCGAGAGCGTATCGTAAACCTACTGTGCGGATAGCAGAGCCGTTACGAAACAAAGATTGTTCGACTGCGACCTACCTTCACTTATGGCAGTTTATTAACGAAAATAAGTGCATAACGACGGCTCGGATTCAGCCAGAGTTATTGACGAAAATTATGAATCCACGACGTTTTAAGTTTAAGTCGGTAAACAAAACTGCTCAAGCGGTGGTGCTACCGTCCTTTATGGGAATGGCATACGAAGTTTCCGGGATTTAATCGTTGTTAAAACAGAATGAAAATCCCCACCGAACGAGCCCTTAGTCTCGGCTGGCTGAAATGCCTTGCACTCGGCGTAGCGTCAGTAAATAATACTTTTGTTTTTACACTCTTGAACTACAAGAGAACACGCACGGAAAATCTATTAATCTTGCG
>JAZSRO010000014.1:0-1781 GCA_045538515.1 Acutalibacteraceae bacterium
AAACAATAAAGATATCATCCGCAACAAACTTAAAATTCGATCAGCAGTAAATAACGCAAAAATATTTTTGGAAATTCAAAAAGAGTATGGCAGTTTTCGTGAGTATCTGAAAGTTTTTACAGGCGAACAGCAGATTATAGAAGTAGACAAGACTACCTCGCCTTTATCGGATGCGCTGTCTGCTGACCTTAAAAAGCGCGGAATGAAATTTGTGGGCAGTACCATTATTTATTCTTATCTGCAGGCAATCGGCGTTATTTCCTCGCACGAGCAAGAATGTTTTATGTATAAAGGATAATTTTATGGCAAAGACAATGAAAATCACAGCAATTCTATCGTTACTGTTAACGGTAATTTGCACTCTGTTGCATATTAAAATCGCGAATGATATTATGCTCACGTTGGCAATAACCTTTGGAACAATAGCCTACCATTTTTGTATGCGATTGCTTGTGGGCGAGGTTATAAACGCATTACTGCACAATAAAATTGATTATAACAAAAAGTGGTTTTATGTCGGCAAAACCGAGTTGAGTTTATACAACAAACTCAAAGTTAAGAACTGGAAAGGTAAAATGCCAACCTATGATAAATCCCTTTTTGACTCAGGCGAGCATTCGTGGGATGAAATCGCACAGGCGATGTGCCAGTCGGAAATTGTTCATGAAACAATAGTTGTCTTTAGCTTTTTGCCGATTGTTTCAGCCATTTGGTTCGGTTCACTGCCTGTTTTTATCATCACATCGGTTTTATCCGCAGGCTTCGACCTTATGTTTGTTGTTATGCAAAGATATAACCGTCCGCGCATTATTAAGCTAATAAAGAGATATGAGAAAGGCGTAGCACGAAGTGAAAAATCTATATGAAAAAAGCAAAATCAGGTTTGCTCTTACTTGGATTATTAGTTATGTAATCGGCGCAAGCTGTACCGATGAATTATCAAGGCTTGTGAATATGGAGAAAAGCATAACTGTCATTTTTCTTGCCATTATGACTGCGGTTGCTATTCTTTGGATGAAAAAGAACGATCTTTTCCGTGAATTTGGTCTTTGCAAGGCAGAGATTAGCCCTAAAAGACTGCTATACTATATTCCGCTTATCGTCATTGCGTCCTGCAATCTGTGGTTTGGCGTTACGGTAAATTACAAGTGGTACATAACTGTTTTTTATATTCTCAGTATGTTGCTTGTGGGATTTTTGGAGGAGATTATTTTTCGTGGTTTCTTATTTAAGGCAATGGCTGAAAATAATTTGAAAACTGCAATTATCGTTTCAAGCGTTACTTTTGGTATCGGACATTTTGTGAATCTTATAAATGGTAGCGGTGCAGAACTTTTACCGAACATTTGTCAGGTTGTATCGGCTATTGCAATAGGCTATTTGTTTGTGGCTTTGTTCTATAAAACTAAAAGCTTGTGGGCCCCGATTATTGCACATGCCGTTATCAATTCGCTTAGCGCCTTTGCAGTGGATATTACGAACTCACAGCAAATTATTACGTCCGCTATTATCTCGGTTATTGCGGTAATTTATGGAATGTTTATATTGAAAAACAGAGGGAAAGTATATGAATAAAATTAAGATCACCGTAATGCGAAAAGCACGGTATGATGATTTGATTGAAAAGTTTGAAAACCCGATAGAACACGCTTGCGACTTACAGGAAGGTCAGGTGTTTATCTGCGAAGGCTTGCAAAAGCCGGATGGATTTTGTGACAGTGCGTGGGAGAGCGTTTCGCCGTTTGTAATGACGCTTGCTCACGGTGGCGAGAATTTCTATG
>JAZSRO010000049.1:0-1523 GCA_045538515.1 Acutalibacteraceae bacterium
TCTTACCTATTACTTATTACTTCCCAAAAAATCCTGCCATTTTAGGTAAGAGTGAAGAGGTAATAGGTAAGAAGTAAGCCCCAAGAACTTATCGTACTTGGGGCTTTGTCTCTCGTGTCCGAAAAAGAACTGGTTGAAAACCGAGGATTTAAAATAAAAAGATTAAGAATTTGTTTTAGACCTGATAAATAAAGTTATAATTGAATAAACAAAAAAAGCAATATCAAAATATATAATATATGCAGCTCCGCTTATAAGTTTAAACCCAATTTGATATGTTGATATGCCAATTTCTCCAACTCTTGAAAGCAAAGAAACAAACGCAATTTCAAAAGAATACGGCAACACTTCCAATAGAAAAAATACAAAGGATAAAATTCCAACCCAAAACGATAAATGTGGACGTTTAATAGTAAAATAAGAAAACACACACGATATTAGCAATATCAGAAGCATCAAAATAGGGTGAAAAGAACTAAATATATTTCCAAAATATCCACTAAATATTTCATAGAAATTTTTATTTTCCTGATAGGGCAAAAAACCAACGGCCACAACAAATACAAAAACGCAAATATGAAGCACAAAAGCACAAACACTTGTTATATGATAAATTTTGTCATTTTTAGTCATTATCCATCACCGCCATTGGTGTATTATAGCATAAAAGCGGCAGAGGGGCAAGAATAAATGAAGCACTCACTTGTGCTCGCATGAAGCAGAGGCTTCGCCTCTATGAAGCATTTTACTTCGCAAAATATGAAGCGACGCGTTCCTTATCGTTGCGAAGCAACACTGCACCAATTAATATTGCAATTAAAAAGCTCAACAATATAATATGTGTTGTGGATACCCGAAGCCGTTGTTTTTTCATATTATCCTAACGCTACCATGCTGAAAACGAGTGCGAACAACGCAACGGTTTCGCAAAGACCGACAACAGTGATGTACTGTGAAAAGCCTTTTCCTGTTTCAGCTAAAGCATCTGCACCTGCCGCACCTGCTTTGCCCTGAAATACAGCCGAGAAAGCCATGGCGACACCGGATGCGATTCCAAGACCGAGCAAAAAGGCAGGATCGGCAGAAGAACCCTTCATCTGTTGCATCAAAAGGAATCCGTAAATAGTCTGTGTAAGAGGCGCACCTGCGAAAACAGTAAGAATAAACGGGGCTGCCTTATTGCTCATATAACACTTTTTCCAAGCGCCAATTGAGGCCTGACCTGCAATACCGATACCAATTGCCGAGCCGATTGCGGCAATACCCATTGCTAATGCTGTTCCAAGTAATCCTAAATTCATAATGATTCTCCTTTAATCAATTTGTTCTTTAAATGGTTTAAATTTATGCCCGCTCCACGACATATCTAAATGCGAGGAGAACTCTAAGGTATTGAGTCTGATTCCGTGAACGATGACCGACAGAATATTTAAAATCATATTCAGTCCGTGTCCAAACACCAATAGAACGATGGCAAGTATCATAAACATGAAGTTGCCAAGTAACGGTCCTGCGAGCTCGTT
>JAZSRO010000093.1:0-1643 GCA_045538515.1 Acutalibacteraceae bacterium
GTTAATGCCCGTCGTTGCTACCGTCATATCAAACAATTTAATCACGGACGAGCCTTGCGAACCTTGATATTCGCTGTTCAATCCGCAAATATTATCGGCAACTATACGCCCTTGTTTGTTGGCAGGCCCTGCCAAGGAAATCACCACGTCTTGCTCGGTGATAAAGTGTTTTATCTGTACTGCATCCCCCACCGCATAGATATTGGGAACGGAAGTTTCCATCTTTACATTTACCTTGATTGCGCCTTTCACGCCAAGCTCTAAACCTGCTTGCTTTGCAAGGGTGTTTTCGGGCGTAACACCGATGGAAACCACTACCATGTCCGCGTTGAGTTTATTTCCGTTATCGGTTTCCAGCGATATTTGCTCGCCGTTTGCCGTCAATTTTTCCGTGTTGGTATTCAGCAATAATTGCACGCCGTAACGACGGAAGTTTGCGTGAATAAAGGACGCCATATCGCAGTCAACCGTCGGCAAAAGATGGTTAGAGCGTTGCACAACAGCAGTCTTTACACCAAGATGCATAAGATTTTCCGCCATTTCAAGCCCGATAAAGCCACCGCCTATCACGACGGCTGTTTGGGGCTGTTTTTGCTCGATAAAAGCGCGGATTTTGAGTGTGTCTTCTACTGTGCGGAGCGTGAATACTCTTTCATTTTCGGCGTAAAAATCGGGCAAAACAGGCTTTGCGCCAGGAGATAAAATCAGTTTATCAAAGGTTTCCGTGAAACTCGTCCCCGTCTTCAAATCGGTTACGGAAACGGTTTTGTTTTTCGTGTCAATATCGGTGACTTCGTGATTGACTTTCGCCACGATTTTGAAACGACGGAAGAAACTTTCGGGAGTTTGCAAAGTCAAATCCTGCTCGTCTTCAATAACACCGCCGATATAGTAAGGCAAACCGCAGTTTGCGTACGAAATAAAGCCCGAACGCTCGAAAATGATAATTTCCGCGTTCTCATCTAATCTTCTTATTCTTGCCGCAGCAGTTGCACCGCCTGCAACTCCGCCCACGATTACGATTTTCATAGAAAAATCCCCCCTTTTAAGATATTATAGTACATCTCCTTAAAGATTTCAACGGTTTCCCTTTTCTTTTTTTACTGCATATCAAAATTTGAGGGGTGACAGTTTATTTTTCCGTCACCCCTTATCTTTTATTATCATCCCGATAAATTCTAATTTATCTATCAACTGATTATACAATAAAATCCTAATTAATACAATCAATATGTAAATCGTTAAAAGGTTAAAACTCCAAACGTGTTCATTTATTAATTTTGTCTTGAAAAACATTGCCTTAAAAAGAAAAAAAGCCCACACAGGGCAAATAAAAAAGGCTTGATATATTGTATCAAACCTAATCCTCTTAAATGGTGCAAGCGACGGGACAAGAATAACACAAGTATTAACACATTGTTTTTTTATTATTAAAAAGCCAGCTAACCTTTTTTGTTGTTGGTTAACTAGCTTGTATAACTTATTGTTAATTCAAATATTACAATATTAGGTATGAACCTATCTAAAACATAGGATATTTTAAACAAACATTTTAATAAATTAATTGATATTCACATATTACATTTGTATGCCATTATAATTTCGATTATTATTAGTAGTTTTATAATACTTTCATCATCTAT
>JAZSRO010000088.1:0-3457 GCA_045538515.1 Acutalibacteraceae bacterium
GTGGGTGGGAGCCGTTTTGCGAGAGCAAAACGCTTTGCCGCCTTTCAAGCTGGATTTCGTCAATGCTTGCGGCAAAGGCGACAATTGATAATTGTCGAGCGGGGCGCGCTGCTAAAAGCGCAAATCCTCTTCTCTGCGCCAGAAAATAAAAGGGATTCAGCTATTTTGCCGAATCCTTTTTTTTTGCTCCTTTTTTACTTAAAAAATGGGAAATACCCCATTTCATACCCCACTTTTTGCACACAAAATTCCTACACTGTATTTTTCATATGAAGATATGATCATATCTTCATATATCGTTTGTATTGCTTGGGTTGGGGAAAGATGTTTTGGGGCGAGATAGGATAGTTGGGGCATTTAAGAGCATAATCGGTAGAATAATAACAAGACCCACTAAGTATTCTTTGTCAAGTCTGTTCGTGTTTGTTCGCGTAGCAGGCTTTTATTTTTTATTCATACGACTATATGTTCGGTTGAGTTTCGCCTATGTAGTCGGTGTAAATATAATTAGTTGATGCTCCATATTTTTTTAATTGTATTTCAAAATTATACGTGTATTTATCCTTGTACTCGCCATCGTCCTTTTCCTTGTATGTTCGTTCAGTTAAATAATAGGTAATTTCAACATACCACACCGTAGAATAATCGGGCGAACCTTCTTGTTCGGCTGGCTCATCAAGAAAGTAAACGAATAGATAACTAATTGCGTAAGTTTCATTTTCCGTATTTTTATGTTCTTTACGATATTCTTCAAGATTTCGTCCGCAACGAACAAATTGACAGTCGGGATTCCACCCTTTTTCTTGAAGCCACTCACCACTTGTCCCTAAATATTCAAATTTATCGTACATATAATCGAGTAACTGTTGTGCATATTGCTGAAAATCATTTTCAATAATGTTGCCCCTTATGTAACGCAAAGTCGAATCGTAACCCTTATATTGAAAAGTGGGTTTGGGTAAATTTTCCAAACAACCCCACGAAAGCGTCTTTTCGCTATACCACTTTGTTTTTTTATCCAAGACTTTACACCCGACAAGACTTATACTCATACAAAGCATAAGCAAAACCGAAAGAGAAATTGTTAATAATTTTTTAAGCTTTTTCATAGGCATTTTCTCCTTATCCTTGCCACAATCAACTTCCATTTACCAACGGATATTCTTCAAAAATCTTAGAAAAGTCAACGCCGCCAACAATTTCGCAATAAAGGCTATCCCAATATCCAATACCTACATGGCCCTGAAATATAAAATGTTTTTCATCCAACAAGGTTAAGGAGGTTCTTTCACCTACCTTTAGTATATATTTCGAAGAAGATTCCTCATAGTCAAGGTCAGAGACAAAAAGAATATTTTCCAACAAATTATCGTACGATTTTACATATTCATTGCCAATAAAAAACCTTACATCTTCTACGCCTTTATCTAATGCATAAAAAGTATCATTTATAAAAAAAGAATCCAACTTTTTTTCACCACAAATTCTATAATATTGTCCGTTCACAATAAAACATTTGTATGTATCATCTTCTCTACGACCTTCTTGTAGAACAAGCGTATATATTTGTTTAGAAGTCTTTATGTGATAAGTCATTTGATAATGCATGTAGTCAAATCGAACTTCTGATACAATACTTTGGCTATTTAAGAACAACTTATAAAATTCTTCCAATTCCTTGCTACCTTGTTCCCAAATTTGCACTTCATATAATGAATCGTTGATATCCTCTTTAGACTCTGCCCGAACAGAAATTATGTCTTCTTGCTTTAATTCCACAGCCCAAGGGAATATTTTCAAGAAACCTTCTTGATACCAAACGGCGTATCCACATCTTGTTCCGGTATTCTCTGAATCCAACTGCACACTATACTCAGTGTAATTTATAAAACATTTACCTTCTCGTAATACGTTAGTTCCACGCTGTACAGAGCTATCTACCGCTACTTCGTAGGTGTAAAGATTATATGCTTGAGATAAATTTTTCTCGCCAAGCGTTGCCTTTGTGTTATCCGGAACGAACCAATATTCTTCGCCTCGAAGTTCTATTCGCCCTTTATATAACATGAAAGTCTGGCTATGATAGAAATCATACATTTCCGTTTTTCCATTCTTTAGCATTTCGGCAATAGTTTCGCCCACACGCTGATACGGAAAATCGAACCTTTCTATTATATTTTCTTCTCTCCATTCTTCTGAAAAAGTATATTTTTTCCCAAATACTTGTAGCGTACCTTCATACCAAACCCCATCAAACATATACTTTGCACAAGTACCATTACCTTTAGTCCCATCTGAAAAGGTAAGTGATATCGATGTTTCTTTTCTCCCATTTTTATAAGTATACGTACCCGTATGTTCCTTATCAAATTCCTTAAATATGAAAGTACCATCTTCAAAATATTGTATTGTTATATCATCAGAATAGAGTATATCTTGTTTGATAGTATCGTAACCAACACTATGTGTTTCTCCATTCTCGTCGGCATAGGACTCCAAATACCACGCATCTAAATGATACGGCTCGACACTACAACCCGTAAGACACAAGCACAAACCAAAGAGCAGAATTAGCGTCAATGAAATTGTCAATAATTTTTTAATCTTTTTCATTGTTGGTCTCCTTACTTATAAGACGTAAATAAAAGCTTTTTTACTCACTTGTTATACTAAATTTGTTTGACAAATAAAAAAGTGCGCAGCCGAAACCACGCACCGAAAAACGCAGTCCCGCTTCTGTTGCGACACAGTTCACATCGTCCTAAGAGATGGCAAGCAAAGCCTACGTTTTTACCAAACGTAAACTTAGGACGAAAAGAATATGAAACTGCGTCGCATAATCATTATACCATATAATACGAAAAAAATCAATGGGTACATCGTATTTTATTATAAATTGTTTTTTCACGATCCCTTTTTTATTGCTTTTTCTTTTTTATTGGTATATAATGATTGAGCACAAAGGAGAAAGTTTATGAAATTGTTCGAGCCTAAAATTTTAACCGCTTTTAAAAATTATAAATCCAAAGATTATATTTCGGATGTTGTCGCCGGCGTTATCGTCGCGATTATCGCCCTGCCACTTTCGATTGCGCTCGCGATTGCTTCGGGTGCGACCCCTGAAACGGGACTTTTTACCGCGATTATCGCAGGCTTTATCACTGCGCTTTTGGGCGGTAGCAAAGTCAACATCACAGGTCCGACCGCGGCGTTTGCTACCATTGTTGCAGGCATTATCCTTACGCAAGGTATGGACGGGCTTTTTCTTGCTACTATTATGGCGGGGATTTTGTTAATTCTCATGGGTGTGCTTCGGCTTGGCTCGCTTATCAAATATATTCCGCATACCATCACCGTTGGCTTTACCGCCGGGATCGCTGTTACGCTCGTGATCGGGCAGTTGAAAGATTTTTTGGGGCTTACTTACCCCGCGGGTGTGGTGGCGATTGAAACGATT
>JAZSRO010000105.1:0-1951 GCA_045538515.1 Acutalibacteraceae bacterium
ACCGCTACACTAGGAATTCCGCTTCCCTCTCCTGCACTCAAGATCTTCAGTTTTAAATGCAGCCCCGGAGTTGAGCCCCGGTATTTCACATCTAACTTAAAAACCCGTCTACGCGCCCTTTACACCCAGTAATTCCGGACAACGCTCGCCACCTACGTATTACCGCGGCTGCTGGCACGTAGTTAGCCGTGACTTTCTCCGGTGGTACCGTCATTATCTTCCCACCCGACATGAGTTTACAATCCGAAAACCGTCATCCTCAACGCGGCGTTGCTGCGTCAGGGTTGCCCCCATTGCGCAATATTCCCCACTGCTGCCTCCCGTAGGAGTCTGGGCCGTGTCTCAGTCCCAATGTGGCCGATCAACCTCTCAGTTCGGCTACTGATCGTCGCCTAGGTGAGCCGTTACCTCACCTACTAGCTAATCAGACGCGAGTCCATCTTCAAGCGATAAATCTTTGATCATTGTACCATGCGGTACTGTGATTTTATGCGGTATTAGCACAAATTTCTCTGTGTTATCCCCCTCTTGAAGGCAGGTTACTCACGCGTTACTCACCCGTCCGCCGCTCTCCACTTCCAAAAATCAACCGAAGTCTCAATTCGAAAGCTTCCCGCTCGACTTGCATGTGTTAGGCACGCCGCCAGCGTTCGTCCTGAGCCAGGATCAAACTCTCTCGTATTGGTTATATTAATCTCCCTTGCGGAAGATAAACATACTACAAGAAAATCTAATTCTCTCATTTCCTTCGCTAACGAAGTTGTTATCCTTTTGAGCGATAACCTTCTCTTAATCCAAAATTACTTAGGAATTTTAAAAAGACCTGCACTGTTCATTTTTCAAGGTTCTGTTGACCGCTTCATTACGAGGCGGAGTTTTATTATACCATCGTTTGAATAACTTGTCAAGCACTTTTTTAGAATTTTTTTAATTCTTTTTTCGTGCTTTTTCGCTCTCAAGCGACAGCTTTATTAGAATACCACAATCTAAATCTGATGTCAAGCACTTTTTTTAAATTTTTTTATATTTTTTTAGTTTGCTGAATTTTTACCTATTATATATAAAAACAAGCTTATCTAAAAGATAAACATTTTTTAAAAAACTACTTGACAAGTGCTGTTAGGTATGTTATCATAATTAAGCATTAAGCAGAAGCTTGTTCGCTTCTCACCATCAGGCAAAGCCAAAATGGTTGATACTTTTTCTTTTAAGTATTTTAGCGGACAGGGGACTGTCCGCTTATTTTTATGCGGTAAAATTTTTCGGAGGTGTTTTTCCATTAGTAAGCAAGAATTGTTGATTAACGAAGAAATCAAATGTAAAGAGGTTCGCCTCGTTGGTCCTGACGGTGATCCTTTAGGTATCACATCTGCAGCAGAAGCCTTAGATACGGCTTATGCAAAAAATCTTGATCTTGTACTTATTGCTCCTAAAGCAGAACCGCCCGTATGCAAAATTATGGATTACGGCAAGTATAAGTTTGAGTTGGCAAAACGAGATAAGGAAGCCAAAAAAAATCAAAAAGTTATGGCTATAAAAGAAATCAGACTTTCTCCGTCCATCGACAACCATGATTTTGAAACTAAGGTAAATCACACAAAGAAATTCTTGTCCTCAGGCGATAAGGTGAAAATCACAGTTCGTTTTCGCGGACGCGAAGTACATCACAGTGCTTTAGGACTCGAGCTTTTGGAAAGGTTTAAGACAGCTGTTGAAGAAGTTGGCTCCGTTGACAAGCCACCAAAACTCGAAGGAAAAAATATGAGCATGGTTGTATCCCCTAAGGGTACAACAAAATAAAATTTTTGGAAGGGGTTATTGTTATGCCTAAAATCAAAACACATAGAGCGAGTGCTAAGAGATTCAGAGTTACAAAAAATGGTAAAGTAAAGATGAATCATGCTTTTACAAGTCACATCCTCACAAAGAAATCAACAAAAAGAAAAAGAAA
>JAZSRO010000032.1:0-2092 GCA_045538515.1 Acutalibacteraceae bacterium
CCCGCCCGCCCAAAGAGAAAAAAATATGGTAGAATAAACAAAAGGAGAGTGGTAATTATGGCTTATACTTTCGAGAGGAATAGAACAAGCAGTTTCCGTTTCCACACAACAAGAAATTCAAGCGAACAGACAACCCTAAACGGAATCAACGCAACCCTGGCAAGCGCACAAACCATTTGTAACGGCGTTAGTTCATTAATGGCAATCGGCGGGAATTCTCCCGTCTTCGACGAAGGAGTAAGGACGGTGAAAGATATTGTCTACGACGAGTAAAGTTTCGCTTAAAGCAATATATACCGACTATAGCGAACGGTTATACAGAATCACAAACAACACGGAAGCCAGCGCAGAAGGAATTGCCGCAATCAAAACCGCAGTCCACAATTTCAACACGGCGGCGCAAAACAACGAGGCGGCTATCGTTCAGACCTTCATTAGCGAAGAAGGCGCACCAATAGCAAGGATAACGGACGTCGACCTCATCACCACGACGGAAGAGGTAATCTACAATGGCTAAAACAGATTTGAAACTCATCAGCAAGGACACCCAAACGGGAAAAAACATAACTACAACAATTCCTTACGTCAACGCAGGAGCGAGCAGTGCAACCCTTAGACAGTACGCTCAAATGCTCAATAACCTCACTGATAACAATTACGTTGAATCCGACAGAACGCAAACAATCAACGTTGACACGGAAGAAGTACCTGGACAGACGCCAGCAAAACCAGTGCCGACAATAACGTTGACACCCAGCACACTAACCAAAAGCCAAGTAAACAGCGGAAACGGCGGATTTACAGTATCCTGGACTGGCGACTATAACGGCAGACCATACGTTCTTTGCGGAAAAATTCCAAGTTCAAACATCACACCAGCCCAAGACCAGGCAGTCACATTCAAATGTTCAATCGAATTTCCCAGCAACGAATCACCTGGACAAGGAATTATATTCGCCGAAAGCATTGGAGACGCAACATTTCCAGCAACAATAAAAGCAGTAGCAGCCATACCCGAAACCGATAATTACGCGTCAGCTACAGCCGATATTGTCATCACAAACTAAAGGGGGAAACAAAATGGCAGACATTATCCAAGATTCCGAAACCCTCAAAATCGAACAACTATTCGTCGACGGAGACACCAGAACCCAAACATTAAAAAATCCCAAGTCAAATATCACGACCCAGGAAATTGAAAATATCCAAAACTTCATACGAGCAAATAGTCTCATCATCGGCGACAAATACGGCGGGACATTCGGCAAAATTCAAACCGTTAAAAGAGTAAGAGAGCAAAGAGTAAGACTAGACCTTTCGTAAAGTCTTATCTTTCCAATATTGCTCCCAACGCTGATTCCAAACACGCATTCGCGTCTTCTTGTCGGTGCCCAAAGTGACGTAATTAGGGTTGACCATAAATTCTGATGTGCCCTCTTCCCTAGTTTCGAGAACTAAAAAATTCTCCTTCAACTGTTGCAAGGCATTGTAAATCGACTTTTTATCGAGTGACAAAACCTGTTGCAAGAACTTGTGAGAACACCGATAGCCATAAGTTTTACCGTCAGTGCCGTATTGCTGATTATGCGCGAGATAAAGGAACAGCCGAACGACCGAACCTTGTTTAGTCGTTGCGATGAAATCGCACATCTTAGCAGTATAACTAATCACCCAACCACTTCCATTCTGTGAACGAGATTTGCGAACAAAATCCGAAATGACATTACCTTGACTATCATATCGAATAGTTTCAACCAAATCTGCTTTGCTAGTGTCTTGAGAAGCCGGCGAAGCAGATTTTTTTAGGTCTAACTCATCAGCCGAAACCGTTCGCCCAGTATCGAGAGAAATAATTTCTGCGCTCAAAAATAAATCACCACCTTTCAAACGCAAACCGAGAAAAAAATTTACGGCGTACCACGGGGAATTTATTACCCTCGTGATTTTCCCCGAAAGGGGGAATTGATTCCACCTAAGTATACTGGAAACACAGCATAAAATCAACACCTATTTTTTTTTCCCTTCTAATTCTTTTTGCTCACAAACCCTAAACCTTTTAAGCCCACCCACCCGCCCACTTAGCACTTAAACC
>JAZSRO010000004.1:0-4936 GCA_045538515.1 Acutalibacteraceae bacterium
AAAATTTAAAACTATGAAAAAGTTCATTTGTTCAGTGTGTGGTTATATTCATGAGGGTGATTCAGCTCCGGAGCGTTGTCCAATGTGTAAGGTTCCTGCTGAGAAGTTCAATGAGATGCAGGCAACAGGCGGAAAGCTTGAGTTTGTTCAGGAGCACGTTATCGGCGTAGCTAAGGGTTGCGACGATGAGATGATAAAGGACCTTAACAACCACTTCATAGGCGAGTGTACAGAGGTAGGCATGTATCTGGCAATGAGCCGCCAGGCCGATCGTGAGGGTTATCCCGAAATTGCAGAGGCTTTCAAGCGTTACGCATGGGAAGAGGCTGAGCATGCTGCCAAGTTTGCAGAGCTCCTCGGCGATGTAGTTTGGGATACAAAGACAAACCTCGACAAGAGAATGAATGCAGAGTCTGGCGCGTGTGCCGATAAGTACCGCATCGCAAAGCGTGCAAAGGAATTGAATCTTGATGCAATCCACGATACAGTACACGAAATGGCCAAGGATGAGGCACGTCACGGCAAGGGCTTCGAAGGTCTCTTCAACCGCTACTTCAAGTAACTATAGAATATCCTTATTAATCAAAAACGGCAACTCCAACAAGTTGCCGTTTTTGATTTTATGCATCTGACAGCCCGATATATCCGCTGACTCTACCTTTTGCAGGTGGGCCATAGAACTCTCGTTTTAAGCACTTACAGCGATAAAAAAGAAAAAACGACAAACGATTTCACCGTTTGTCGCGTTTCCTTTTACAAGGTGTCGGAATGAGGCGACTCGAACGCCCGACCCCTACGTCCCGAACGTAGTGCGCTACCAACTGCGCTACATTCCGTCACTTTTGATAGTGCAAAGATAAGGCAAAAAACTATAAATGAAAAATTTTTGAAGATTTTTATCATAAAATTTGCACAGAATAAAAAAATGCCATACCTTTGCACACGCAAAACCACGGTGCCATAGCTCAGTTGGTAGAGCAAAGGACTGAAAATCCTTGTGTCCCCGGTTCGATTCCTGGTGGCACCACTTGAAAATCAAGCAGTTACAGTAAAATGTAGCTGCTTTTTTTATTGCGTTTTTGAGTATTTTTGGGAGCAAAGTTAAACCAAAAATCGCTGTTCAGAGGTGTTGTGGGGCGGTTTTTGCTATTTTTCTCAGTTTTCAAAATTGAGCAAAGTTAAACCGCAAATAATGTCCTACAATATCCTACGAAGCCGTTTTTTTGTACTTTCCTGAATGCCGAGTTAAACCAAGGGTTGTGTGTGTTTAGGTTGTTTGTGTTTCAGCCGTGTCGTTTGTGTCATCGGCTGTTGGTTCTGTTGTTACTTGGGCTTTCTTCTTTGCTCTGATTCGTTGTACGAGCTCTACTACAATAGATGCTCCTACGATAATTTCTGCCACGTCTCCAAGGACGCGGATTGCTTTTAATACTTTCATTTGCTTCTTGTTTTTTGTTGTTAATACTGTGTTGTTTTCTCTATTTCTTGTGTTTGTTTGGCTTTATTTCTGTTATATTATTGATTATTACATATATAAGGGTTTGAAGGGCTGATGCAAGGAATGATTTTCGACCATTCAGAGTGCGTTATGTGGGTAAAAAAGTGAGATAATGCACGATTTGTGATCAAAAACAAACAATGAAAAACCTCACTTTGACTATCCCTAGAAAAGGCTGGCACTTTTTAGAACGATTAACTAATAGAGTTTACATTACAACTGAAACGGTTTACATCAGTCTCTTTGGTGAACTGTTTTGGTTTACACCTAACCTGTTTCAGTTTACAGTGTCGTTATTCATTTGATTGAGATGTGTGTTTGATAGCGCGCGGAATGTGTAAAAAAAAGCGGGATTCCGCTTGCTATCTTGATGTTTTTGTCTATTTTTGCATCATCCAAAAGTTATTAAATATGTTGATAGGACGAGAAAATGAGAAGAAAGAACTGTTGAGCGTGATGAATAGCGACAGCTCAGAATTTGTTGCAGTTTACGGCAGACGTCGAGTTGGCAAGACATACCTGATCCGCGAGACATTCAATTATAAATTCACATTCCAACATACCGGAATGGCAAACTCTACTTCAAAGAAACAGCTTACCAGTTTCAGAGATTCATTGATAGAGCAGGGTGCCGGCAAAGTGCCTAAGCTATCGAACTGGCTGGAAGCGTTCTCGGAGTTGAAGCGTTTCCTAAATAATTCTACCGACGAAAAGAAACTGGTATTCATTGATGAACTTCCTTGGCTTGACACGCCAAAATCCGATTTTCTGTCAGCTCTCGAATACTTTTGGAACGGATGGGCTACTGCGAGAAAAGACATCATTCTCATTGTTTGTGGCTCTGCTACGTCGTGGATAGTAGAGAAGATTATAAGCAACCACGGCGGATTGCATAATAGGCTGACAAAAAGGATAAAACTCAGTCCGTTCACATTGAAGGAGTGTGAGGAGTTTGCCCAAAACAGAAACCTCGCCTTGAACAGGACACAGATAGTTGAAGCATATATGGTAATAGGTGGGATACCCTATTATTGGAACTACATTAAAAAAGGACAGAGCATTGCACAGAATATCGATAACCTGTTTTTCAAGGAGAGCGGTGAGCTACGAGACGAATTTGATATGCTTTATGCATCACTGTTCAAGAACCCCGAAGGGTACATTAAAATCGTCACTGCACTTGGCGAGAAAAAGGCGGGAATGACAAGGAATGAAATTATAAATGCGGCAAAACTTGTAGATAATGGCACGCTGACCCGTATGCTTAACGAACTGGAATGGTGTGGTTTCATCAGAAAGTACAATTGCATTGGCAAAGCGGTAAAAGAGGCTGTATTCCAACTGATAGACAACTACACATTGTTCTATTTCCAGTTTATCGCTATGAACAAACAGAACGATGAACATTTTTGGTCAATCTCACTCAATTCGCCAACATATCATACATGGTCGGGCTTGGCATATGAGCGTATATGCTTGCAACATATTCAATCCATCAAGAACGCTCTTGGAATTTCAGGCGTGCTGACCAATGTATATTCATGGAGGCAGAAGGCTGATGAACAGAAAGGTTTATCGGGTGCACAAATAGATTTGCTTATAGACCGTAATGACCAGATAGTAAATCTATGTGAGATTAAATACTCTAAAGCAGAATATACTATCACCAAAGAATATGAAAGTGTATTAAGGCAGAAGATTGAAGCTTTCCGTGTAGGTTCCGGAAGTAAGAAAGCAATTCACCTGACAATGATTACAACGTACGGCCTGACTGAAAATCCATACGCTCAAACGGTGCAGAATTGTATTACTATGGACGACCTTTTTCTGTCATGACCTACTATAAAGGACAAAAAAAGAAACCACCTTACTCATAACTCTTCGCTATGGGTATGGTGGTTTAATAGTTTGGTACGTTCATCAAAGGGACTAAAGCCTCAATGGTTACTTATACCTGATAGGGTATAAATACGCTTAATTATGTGTTACACCTTTTGAGCAATCTTTTGTTGCTATTGCAAACACATCCCGCACGGCACAACTATTGCTGTGCTACGTGCGACTATTGCTCAAAAGGTTGCTCTATAGTCGTAAACTCCCATTCGGGTATAATTTAATTGTTTTAGCATATGCTTTATACCTGATAGGGTATAATTCATACCCAACAAGCTTGGTGGCTTTCCCTCAATAACGGGTTTTGCAACAGATTTTATTATTAGATAGCACCTGTAAATAAAAAATAAGTGATTTATTTTGTCCTTGCCTCGGTTTGCATTAAATTTGCGGTATACGCCAATAAAATGTGTAAATAATGAAAGATTTAAATAGACTAAAAGTAGTATTGGTTGAACAAAAGAAAACCGGCAAATGGCTTGCCGAGCAGTTGGGTAAAGACCCCTCAACAGTTTCTAAATGGTGCTCTAACAAAATGCAACCATCGTTGGAGATGCTGTCGCAAATTGCAAAGACTCTCAATGTTGATACAAAGGAGTTGATAAATTAGAAGCGTTATTTGATTATGCCTATAATCTATTATAGGGCAATGGTTATATGAAACACCAAATTAAAGATAATTATATTATTGCGAAACCATTTGTAAAGTGGGCGGGAGGAAAAGGCTCTCTAATAAGTCAACTTATTGAGAACTTACCACAAGACTTTGCGGAGCAGCCAAATGTGACATACATTGAGCCCTTTGTTGGCGGTGGGGCTATGCTCTTTTATATGTTAACACATTATCCTAATATAAAACGAGCTGTAATTAATGATGTTAACGAAGATTTGATAAACTGTTATTTGTTAATAAAAAATGACCCTGAAAAACTCATAACATCATTACGGGAAATAAAAGATGAGTATTATCGACTAGCTACCATAGAAGCAAAATCGCAGTACTATTATCAAATGCGAGAAAAGTACAATAACGAGGAACTAGCAAAAGAAAAGCGGGCAGCTTGTTTTATATTTCTTAATAAGACTTGTTTTAATGGTCTTTATAGGGTCAATACTAGTGGAAAATTCAACGTCCCATTTGGTCAATATGTTCATCCTAACATCTGTGACGAGGAACTCATTATGGCGAATCATGGGGTATTGCAGAAGGTAGATATATATGTAGGAGGATATAAAAACATTACTACACATTTAGGCAAAAGATATAACTTTATTTACATAGATCCACCATATAGACCTCTTTCTGGTTCGGCATGCTTTATTGAGTATACGCGTAATATATTTGACGATACAGAGCAAGAAAACTTAAAAACATATTGCGATATACTAACTCAAAAGGGATGCAAGATTATGCAAAGTAACTCAAACTCTTTAGACAATAATGGAGAGTCTTATTTTGCTAAATTATACAATGAGTATACTATTAAACAGATTTTGGCGCACCGATTTATAAACGCCCATGCTGGAAAACGAGAAAAGGAAACA
>JAZSRO010000081.1:0-2420 GCA_045538515.1 Acutalibacteraceae bacterium
GAATTTTTACATTGACGATGACTGTGATGATCTTGCCGACATTGCGACAGAACTTATGAATGCCGGTGATGCCCAGCGGATTATAAACGAACGAAAAGAACGTCGTCGCTCGCTGAAACACGACCCTGTTGAAATGACCGATGAATACCTTACGGTTATTGATGAAATAGAAGAAAAAGTCGAAAAGAGCCGCACAACTTACGGACACGGTTCCTGCTTCGAGGTATGGTCGCTGAAAAAATCCTATCTTTTGGAGTACGATATCGAGTGGCATACCCCCGCTGAATTAAATCCACGGGTTCTTTTTGATTAAAATTAAGTGAGGTAAAAAATGGATAAATATGTATTGGTAATGCAATGGGACTACGAATACAACAAGGAAAGTTCTTGGTATGATGAGAGCAGCGGCGAAGAACGATACAAATTAGTAGAGGGTGCCGAGTATCCTTTGCCCGAAAAAGATAAGATAAAAGTTGAAATCCGCTCGGTTACACAGGAAGGTGACACCGTCAAAGCCGAAGTGCATGTTGACCATCATACCGTTACGGTTGTCAGCGGTGGTGAACCCGTCATCGCACATGCAAGCTATAGCTATTCCGCTGCCGGCGACTCAGTTCACGAAAGCTGGGGCCTTAAATTTAGCATTGAGAAGGAATAAGGAAATTGATACAAAACTATATTTTTGCACCCTGCAAATTTTAATTGCAGGGTGCTTATATATTTCTCTGGACTTATAAAAAGTGTTGTGGTATGTATTTGTGTTGCAAAAAGGAGGTGCAACGCACATGACAACACTTGAAGATCTGTATTACGGCAACATCAGTCCGCACGAAAGGTACATCAAGCGAGGAACGAGAGTAGACAAACTCGTCAAGCTGATATGCAAAAACGAGGAAGAATTAAACTCTACCCTCACAGAGAAACAAAAAGAAACCTTTGAAAAGTTCAAGGACTGCACAAGTGAACTGTCCTGTATCACCGAGCGTGAGGCATTCAGTTCGGGATTTATCCTTGCCACTCGCATTATGGTGGAAGTGATGGAAGGCTTGGAGGAGGTCGAGGATATATGAGGAAAATTATAATCCTTCTTCTCTGCTGTGGGGTGCTCGTGAGTATGGCGGGATGCGGTGGCAACACCGCACAGCCGCCTACCGAGAGTCCACCGACAACGGTATCGGAAGCGGTAATAACTGAAACACCAACCGAAACAACACCGCCTATAACGGCGGTAGAGCCGACAGAGAAAGAAAAAGAGCCTACCACGACCGAGAACAAGTATCAGGCAACCGAGCCAACTGTGACCCCCACAGAGCCTACAACAACGGCGAAGCCGAAGGAAGAAACTAAGCCTACGATAACTACAAAGCCAACGGAGTCATCGGCGGCGGAACCTCCAAAAGAAAACGGATGCATCACCATAGTGGAAACGGACGATCCGCCTACGGAAAAAATCATAATCCCACCCAAGCCGAGCGCGGATTTAATGGCACAGAGAAGGTTGCTGAATACATAAATAGGTTCCGCGCCGAGCAGGGCGATGTTACCGCAACGGTCATCCCCGGACTGACCGAATACTGCAAATACCGATGCACACAGCTTAAAACAAATTTTGCTCACGACACCGTTGACCAAAGAGCAGCCGCCGAAGCCTTGCAGTACGGCGAATATGTGGACTGGTCGCTATACGGAATCGAAGGCGAGGAAAATTATTATACCGCCAACGTGCGCGAAGCCATCGGCAAAGGTAATTGGGGCGGTACGGCTGATGAGATAGCCTACTCCATAGCCAACGGTTTCAGGAACAGCAAAGGACATTGGTCGTATGTCGGTAGTTCCAAGTACACCTATATGGCAGTCGGAGTTATGTATGACGGATATTACTGGTATGTCTGCGTATGCATGGACTCTGAAAATACAGACTTAAAATAAGCATAAAAATACCCACTGGATGCGGCGGTTCAAGACGGAACTATGCCACAACATCCGGTGGGTATTTTTTTATTTTGCCTTTGTAGCCGTTTGTTTTATCCCAAACGACCTACGGGTCGATAAAACTATTTCTGTTCGATTGTACGGCAAATTATATTGTTTCGGTGGTTCGAATCCATACGCCCCCACCAACAAAAACTGACAAAATTCGAACCTTCGGTCTGTTGGTCCCAAAGGATGTGCGTGCAGGTTCGAGTCAAAGTATGGTAGCCAATAGTAATTACAATTTAATAGAAATAGATAACCGTAAGTTATTGAAATTTTTTCAAATAATTTATGGTTATTTTTTTGCAAAAAAGGGGCTACAAAACCGTAGTTTTTAGACATTAAGTGAAAGGAATTTTTTTAAAATGGTTTTAAAAACTGATTTCCCGTGTTCTACCCATTGAGAAAAGTTTTTTGAAAACATTAGCCTTTTTTATTGTTTTCGT
>JAZSRO010000057.1:0-2072 GCA_045538515.1 Acutalibacteraceae bacterium
GGAAATCCGTCTGAAACGCACGAAACACCGGTGTCCTTATTGCGGTTCAACGTCTGTAACTGTTGAACCGGTCCGCCCCCGTCGGATTCGCGGCGAACCTCTCGGCTGTTGCCGAAAAGTGGTGCTTGAATTTACTATTCCCCGGCTGTACTGCCGCCTTTTTGTTTTTTATTGATTGTATTTCTCTTGTGCGAGGCTATATTATAGCGTGAGGTATATGTATGAAAGAAAAATTGTTTATCCGCTTTTTTATGGAGTCCGATGCCGAGGCTGTACAAAATATTATTCATAGAGGTTTGCGGGAAATCAACAGCAAAGATTATCCACCAGAACTGATTGAAGAATATTGTGCTTATTTTACGCTTGAAAAAATCAAAAGTCAAGCAGATTCTGCACACATGTATGTTGCCACTTCCGGAGATAAAATTCTCGGAACCGGCTCAATCGCGCCTTACTGGGGGAACGAAAAAGAAAGCATTTTGCTGACCATTTATATCCTGCCGGAAATGATCGGGCAAGGCATCGGCACTGCCATCATCAACGCTTTAGAACAGGATGAATACTTTTTGCGGGCTAACCGCATAGAAATACCCTCATCAATTACTGCAGTAAAGTTTTATCAGAAAATGGGCTATGCATTCAAAAACGGCATGATTCCTGATGATGAGGGGATCGTCAGCATGGAAAAATTCAGAAATGTCAAACCTTTATCAGAAATGACATTGAAAGAATTGTGGCAGCTTTTTCCGATCATTTTATCGCCCCACAATCCGGAATGGAAAAACTTTTATAAGAAAGAAGCCGATCTACTGCAAAAGCATTTCGGTAAAACTGCGGTAAGGATTCGTCATATCGGCAGCACTGCTGTGGAAGGTCTGCTGGCAAAGCCGACCGTTGATATATTGTTGGAAGTTGCGGATAATGCTAATCTTGCAGCAGTCCGGCAGTTGACGATCGAATGCGGTTATACGGTCATGGAAGAAACAACAGTTCCGGAATATCGTCTTGATTTGTGCAAAGGTTATACCCCGTTGGGTTTTGCGGAAAAAGTGTTTCATTTGCATATCCTCCACTTGGGGGATTGGGATGAACCGTGTTTTTGTGAATATCTGAAGCAACATCCGGAAAAAGCCAAAGAATATGCCGATTTGAAAATCGGATTGCAAAAAAAATTCAAACACGATCGCAATGCCTATACCGAAGCCAAAGGCGAATTTATCCGTAAATGCGTCAAAGCTGCCCGCAATATTAAATAATAGGATTCTGTGTTTCCGGATTGATAACACCATCACAAATTGGCGGTAGGAATTATCCTGCCGCCTTTTTGCGTTTAAATTTTTAATGTTTGTGTTATCGTGAAATATACTCCAAGTGCAAGAAATAACAGTCCTGTCAGGTTGTGCAGATATTGTTCTATCCGGGTAATTCTGTTATAAATCCTGCCAACGACTCCAATGCTTCCGGCAAGGATAAAGGCAAAAATTATTACAGGAAGTCCGCTTGCAACACCGAATATTCCCGGAAGGAGCAATGTCAAATCGTTTTTTATCGCCAACGGCAGCAATGCTCCGAAAAACAAAGCCGCAGATGTCGGGCAGAAACTCAATGCAAAGATAACTCCCATCAAAAAAGCTCCCCAATATCCCGCTTTTGCAGCAACTTTTTCTATGTTGCATCTTAAATCAAGTTTACTGTTCAATGGCAGTTTTATCATTTCAAGCAAGATCATACCGACCATAATCAGCAATGGTCCCAATGCTATATTCATATATTTTTGCAATATATGGGATGTTTTAGGTACGGAATTGATAACCGTTGTCAATAGAAGTCCCAACAGAATAAATGTCAAAATTCTCCCCGCCACATAACACACGCCTGTAATTATTACCGCTTTTTTATTACCGCTTTTTCGTCCGATAAACCCCACGGCCGCAATATTTGTTGCCAATGGACACGGGGCGATGGCACAGAGAAGCCCCAGATAAAAAGCACTTGTGACTGCCGTAATCATTTCGACAACCTCTCTATGCCTTCATCAAGATATTTTTTGAAATCTTCCGGACTCCTGACCA
>JAZSRO010000039.1:0-175335 GCA_045538515.1 Acutalibacteraceae bacterium
ATTTATAAATCCTCCGTTTGTGTTTCGCTTTGACTGGCAGGTCTTTGCTATTTTAACACAAACGGAGGTTTTTGTTCATCGGTTAACCTTTTTTGAACCACGCGACTATCGCGTGGTTTTCGTTATACAACAATAAAAAAATACCGCAGTTTTCACTGCGGTATTTTTTATTTACTATATAGTTTATGATTATTTTGCGTTTAACAAGAAAGATAATAAGGAACGTGGTTCCCACGAGGACGATGAGTTTTATGACCAAGGGGTCCAGCCGTTCATTGTATCTTTGTTAGGGTCGGACGCGGCAGACTGTACGGCACTGCTTTGCTGTGCCTGACTGCTGCTACTGCTCTGCGGTTTGCTGCTTGATTGCGGCTTACTGCTTTGCGAGTTAACGATAACACTTCCTGTTTCAAAATCAATTTCGATTTCGGGGTTTTGGAAATCTTTATCGTTTATTGCGTCCTCACCCTGTTGTTCTTCCGAAAGCGTGTCGCTTGACACGCTTTCGGTACTTTCGGTTTTTTCCGTGCTTTGTGCTGTTTGCGACTGACTGCTATCGTCACTGTCTATATAAACCTTTACATCGGTTTTACAGCCTGTAAAGATAATTGCAAACAGTAAGCACGCACAAAGACAAATTGCTTTTTTAAGCATAATTAACCACCGATAATGGTGTCGTCATCAAAGAAACCTGACAATGCAAATTCAGGGTCTTGACCGCCATCTACGCCATCGTCTTCACCTGCGCAGATTGCAGATTTTGCCATCAGAGAGATAACCTTAAACTCGGGAGCATCATATATATTTTTCATTATAATATTCCTCCTTCTCTCTTAGTTAGCGGCGGGTATAAGTTCGTTATATACACCGTCTTTAATCTCGTTAGAGAATTCTAACTTACCGTCCTTGGTTACATAACCGATTGCGGTATAGTTAACATCGCCGTAGTTTGTAGCAATGCTGTGAACGCGTACTGCATACTGAAGTTCGGTGTTAGCGCTGTTCTTCCACATATAAGTGGTACGCGGAACATACATAACAACAACGGATTTACCGCCATTATTAAGTGTAACGGCTCTATTTGCAAGATCTATACTGCTGGCTTCTTCTGCTGCTTTTAACTTAGCGTAGATTTCTGCCGCAAGTTCTTTTCTTGTCTTGGTCGGGAATGTTGCACGGAACTCTTCGAATGTGCCTTTGTCGGTATCACGGAATACAAGTGTACCCTGTGCACCGTCTTTATCAATAGAAAGGTTATCGGTTATTAACGAACCAAACTGGATGCCAGTTTTGGTATCGTCTGCATCGGTCTTAGCCGAAGCACCGAATGTACCAACTATACCCGCGGGGTATTTGAACTGTTTGTATGAGTATGTGTCTGCCTCTTTTACGAAGAACTGGCCGTTGGCAAGTTTTTCTACCTTTGAAGTATCGAATTGACCATCATAAACAGCACCGTAAGGAACGAAGTAACCGTCTGCAACGTTAAGGCTTACAGCAGTATTAGTCGTTGATGTAACTACTTCGGTGCCTGCTTTTTGTGCTACTTCGTTGTTGTCTATCATTTTGCCTTCATCGAAGCATTGTGCACCATATTCAAAATCAAGTTCGTAAACAGAAAAATCATCAAGAGTAACACTTGTGTCGCAATATAAATCTATTACCGGACTACCAATATCATCCATGCCTGTTCTAACAATATAGGACATACGATACCAAGTAGGAGTGACATCCTCATTCCACTGTTTGCCACCAACAAGAGATGACAAACCTGAACTAAGCAGGTTCCATTCAACTCTAGTATTTTGAGAGTTTACCCACATAGTTATAAGGTAATAACCTTGCTTTTTAAGTGCTGATACGGGAAGGTAAGCATGGGTTGTTGCCGGAACAACTATTGCACCGCTGCCGTCTGCTGTGCGGGTAACACCGTGCTTGACTAAACCATTAATAGCGGGACCGCCATACTCTTTATTTTTAGCAGTAAAGAACTGCCAAACATTTGCGACTTTATTCCACCATGCATTTGTGTCAACAACAGTTTGATCTAAATCACCTAACGTTATGTCATTATTCGCATAGTATTTTTTGTAATTATTATTTTCATCAAAATAAGAAACGTTGGGGTCAACCATAAGGTTGTTTGTTGCAGCGTCATAGTTGAACTTTTCGGTTTGAGTGTGTGTTAAGCGCTTTGCAGAGAGTGTCATACCGGTAGGTTTAGTTTCTGCCAAAAGTTCAGCCTCTGTGTAAAGTTTATTATCAGTTATACATTTTTGTGCATACTCAGGGTCTAATTTATAAACACCAATATCATCTATATATGAAGGAGATTTATTATTAGTACCGATAGCTGTATTCGAGCTTTCAGTACCAGTATATACAATGTAAGTTACTCTTTTCCATTCAGACGTTGTGGTGTGTATATCAAATTTTGTCCAACTGGCAACAGAAGTATAGTGTCTAATACTGTTTCCAGTAGAACCACCTTTAATAAAAAAGGTAACAAGATAATACGACCTTGTTTGCATTTGAGGACCTACGTGAATCATATACACTTTATTTGATGTTGGCAAATACATAACGCCGCTACTATCATTTGTGTGGGATTTATGTGTTTCATGACCTGGTGCAAAGTAAATATTCTTATCAATACCACTATCACCTTGAGGGGCTCTGTTAGCGTTAGTTGTATCATAGGTTCCATCTTCATTAAATCTTGAAATGGTTGAGTCGTATGCTAAGTTTGTGCCAAGGGTACTAAAATCAAAATCGGCATATGCACCGAGGTCAAACTTATGTGCTAATTTCTTGCTCTCTGTAGTCAACAGAGTTGTATTTAATTTATAAAGACCAAAATCATCATAATAAGCGGGTGTACTTGAGTTTTTATACAAGTTCAAAATACCTATATTTATTGTTCCGTCTTCGGGAATTGTTAATACTGCTGTTATCTGTTTCCAAGTAGAATTAATCTTTGGACCAGTTTGTGCAGAAGCCGTAGCATTAATATTATCACTACTATCAGTAGTATAAAACTGGAAGGACAAACTTTCTTCGGATGAAGCCGTTGTTTTTGCCCAGAATGTTAAAAGATACGTGCCGGATTCCTTGATTTTTGGAATGGATAAATAGAACGAGGAACTGTTCTGCATTATTGCACCAGAACCATCCTGTGTGTGTGAAAATTGTGTATCACTTACTACCTTACCTAGTGCAGCAGGGCTTTTGTAATCGGAACCATTGCTGAAACCTCTATATGCATGGCCGTAAGAAGAGGCCCTATCCCACCAAGCACTGGGATTGTTGTATGTGGAATCAGAATAATTGGTATTAGTAGTTTTAAGATACGAATCGTAAGTTTTTACACCATCATCCTCTACAAACTGTGATACGTTTGGGTCGGGAATAAGGTTTTCGCCCCACATATCCATATCCAATTCAGATACTGGGTTTGCCATAAGTACCATAGTGTTTGTGCCACTGTAAGATGCTGCATCTGCAACAATACCTGTGCAGAAGATGGCAGACATTAACATTGCGAGGGTGAGTGCGAGGGAAAGAATTTTCTTAGAATTTTTCATAATAATAAGTCAACTCCTCTTTATAATTTTGTTTCAAATAAAAATACATCGTCAATATACCAGCCGTATATTATCGAGTAAGTTTTGGTTTGCACCGCCGGGTTAAACAGAGAAAATCAGATATCTAATAGAGATTACCGCCATCGTTAATTTTTTTGCGGCGCACTAACCGATTTTCTTGTTATTATCAGGGGCGCATTGTTGGATAAGGCTTTTTTCTTTTCTATAATTTTGTCAAATATTTTCCACCTTTTTATCTGTTTTCTGCGACACTGACCTATATCACACAATAACTACTAAAAAAGCGGCGACCATAAGTATTGTTGGTGCCAAACTTACGGTATTTAGACATTTTTTATAAAATTTTTGTTCATCGAAAGAAAATTAGCCTAAAATATCACAAACACATTATACCGCAAATATATATATATGTCTTCTCATTTTTCACGAAAACACTCTCAAAAATCATTATCTTTTCATTTTTTATAAAAACCAACTTTTTTCAGGGGGGGTTACAGTTTATTGAATTTTTCATTATGAGTGTCGTTACAAAGGCAATTTGTGGAATTTTACTTATAAATTACACATCGTTTATCTCAAAAAACACGAAAGTTGACCAAAAATGACATATTTTTGACCGAAAACAGTATTTACTTTTGTGCACCTTTTATGTTATACTTATGGTGTTGATTGATGTAAATCGTTAAATCACACGAAAGGAGTAACGCTATGACGATTTTAGAAATCCCTAAAAGTGACGCCGGCGAAAGCGGAATTGCCGTTCGCAAACGCACTATTAAATCCAGTTACCCCACACATTTACACAGCTTTTTTGAACTTGAATACATTCTTGACGGCGAGGCTGTTTCGTATATTGACAACAAGCCTTTCTTGCTCACAAAAGGTACTCTTAAACTTTGCACTCCTTTAGATGTTGAATTTCTTGATGTACAATCAAGCGTTACCCTTCTTAACATCAATTTCACAGAGTCATTTATTAGCCCTGAACTTTTACCCGATATTACAACCGGTTTTGTTGTTAACGATATTGACGACCGTTTGATTACCCTTCTGTATGACGAGGTTGAACAGAACAAACTTTACGGAACTCTTTATCAGAAAAGTTTGCTTAACCTTATTCTCTTGGATATTGTCCGCAGAAAAACCTTAACTCTTCCGCAAGGTGACGGCAGCAAGAGCAGCAACATTGCTCAACAGGTTGCGCTTTACATACATCTGCACTATCGCGAACAGTTGAATCTTAAGGACATTTCCAGCCAATTTTCCTACACTCACAATCATCTAAGCAAACTGTTCCAAAGCACTTTCGGTATGTCGATTGCACAATATATCTGCAAGACGCGTCTTGAACAGGCAGAAAAACTTCTTATCTGTTCCAACCTGACCGTTACAGAGATTTCTAACGAGGCGGGTTTCCCATCAATTTCGACCTTCTTCCGCGTTTTCAAAAAGCACAAGGGTATCAGCCCGAAAGAGTTTAAGCAACGAATAGTAATTGAATCAGAAGATTAAACATATAAAAAAGGACTTGCAGATGCAAGTCCTTTTTTATTTTAGAAAAGTCCTGTTATTTTGCCGTTTTCGTCAACATCAATGCGCTCTGCCGCGGGGGATTTGGGAAGACCGGGCATTGTTAAAATATCACCCGTAAGTACAACCACAAATCCTGCGCCTGCGGAAACCTTAACATTTTTAACGGTTACTGTAAAGTTTTCGGGTGCGCCGAGTTTTGTCGGGTCGTCTGAAAAACTATACTGCGTTTTAGCGATACAAACGGGGCAACTGCCGAAGCCTAACTTTTCAAGTTGTTCTATCTGCTTTTTAGCCGCGGGCATAATATTTATGCCATCACCGCCGTAGACCTTTTTAACAACCGATTCTATCTTTTGTGCAATTGTCAGGTCATCTTCATACGAGAAGGTGAAATCGCCTTTCTCTTCATCGCACAGACGGACAACCTCGCGCGCCAAATCTTCGCCGCCTTTGCCGCCATCTGCCCACACTGTTGATAACACAGTGTTTACGCCGAGTTCTTTACATTTATTGATGATAAAATCAATTTCGTTATCGGTATCGGTCGGGAAACGGTTAACCGCGACCACACAGGGCAATTTATAAACATTTTTAATATTTGAAACATGTCTAAGCAGGTTGGGTATTCCCTTTTCAAGCGCCTCTATATCCTCTGTTGCAAGTTCGGTCTTTGCGCGGCCGCCGTGCATCTTTAGTGCGCGGACGGTTGCGACAACTACGACTGCATCGGGTGTTAAACCAGCCATACGGCATTTGATATCAAGGAATTTTTCAGCGCCCAAATCGGCACCGAATCCAGCCTCTGTTACCGTATAATCGCCCATTTTAAGCGCAAGTTTGGTTGCCATAACCGAGTTACAGCCGTGTGCGATATTTGCAAAAGGTCCGCCATGGACAAAAGCAGGTGTACCCTCAAGCGTTTGCACAAGGTTGGGCTTTAATGCATCTTTAAGGAGTGCGGTCATAGCACCGGCTGCTTTGAGTTCGCCACAGGTTACGGGTTTATCGTCATAGGTATAACCAACTATGATTTTTGAAAGTCTTTCTTTCAAATCTGTAATAGAATTTGCAAGGCAGAGAACCGCCATAATTTCGGATGCAACGGTAATATCAAAACCGTCCTCACGCGGAACGCCGTTGGCTTTTCCGCCCATTCCGTCTACCACAAAGCAAAGTTGTCTATCGTTCATATCAACACAGCGTTTCCAGGTGATTTTTCTGACATCAATTCCAAGTGCGTTGCCCTGTTGGATATGGTTATCAAGCATTGCGGCAAGAAGGTTGTTTGCCGCGCCGATTGCGTGGAAGTCACCTGTGAAATGAAGGTTGATATCCTCCATTGGTACAACCTGTGCATATCCGCCGCCTGCGGCACCACCCTTGACACCGAAGACTGGTCCCAACGATGGCTCACGCAGAGCAACTGTTACGTCCTTGCCGATTCGTTTGAGTCCGTCTGCAAGGCCTATGGTTGTGGTGGTTTTACCCTCGCCTGCGGGAGTTGGGGTGATTGCTGTTACTAAAATGAGTTTGCCGTTTTCGCGGTCGGTTTCCTCTAACAGTTTGAGGTCAATCTTTGCCTTGTATCTGCCGTACTGCTCGATATACTTATCGTCAACATGGGCTTTTTTTGCTATTTCGCCTATTGGTAACATTTCGCACTCCTGTGCGATTTCAATATCGGTTTTATACGCCATTTTACTCTCCCCTATTACTTAAAATATTTTACTGCCGCTTCAAACATACGGATATCGTATTCGCCCGGTACATTCTTATAAAGTCCGTTTCCGATACGCTCACTATGGCCCATCTTACCAAATACTCTGCCATCGGGTGAAGTTATACCCTCTATGGCATACATAGAGTCGTTGGGGTTGAAGTGAACATCACTTGTAGCGTTACCGTCTAAATCAACATATTGTGTTGCGATTTGTCCGTTAATGCTAAGTTCTTTTATGAGTTCTTCACTTGCAAGGAATCTACCCTCGCCGTGTGAAATCGGAACATTATAGACATCGCCAACATTGGTAAGCGAAAGCCAGGGCGATTTATTTGATGCAACGCGTGTGCGCACGATTCGCGACTGGTGACGCGCGATTGTGTTAAAAGTAAGTGTGGGACAATTTTCATCGGTATCTATAATCTTGCCGTACGGCACAAGACCGAGTTTAATGAGTGCCTGGAAGCCGTTACATATACCGCACATAAGTCCGTCACGGTTTTGAAGCAGGTCATGTACGCCCTCTTTAATTGCAGCATTACGGAAGAATGCGGTTATGAATTTGCCGCTTCCGTCAGGTTCGTCACCGCCCGAGAAACCGCCGGGTATGAATATCATTTGCGACTCTTTAATAAGGTTTGCAAAGGTTTCAACCGAGCGCTGAATTCCGCCGGCGGACAGGTTATTTATAACCATAATCTGCGGTTCGGCACCTGCGTCACGCACTGCCTTTGCAGAGTCGTATTCGCAGTTTGTGCCCGGGAATGCGGGAATTAAAACCTTGGGACGCGCAACCTTTATAGCCGGTGCGGGATATGAGGTTGCGGCGTAGGAAAAGTTTTCGATAGTTCCTTTTCCCTGTTTAATGTTACAGTTATAGACGCTTTCAAGTTTATCCTCGTAAACGCTTAAAATATCGCTTGTAGAGAGGGTTTCGGCGCCATAAGTAAATTTACCGTCTGCCGTTATTTCGCCGACAACTGCGGCATCTACATCCTCTGTAACCTCAAGCAAGAATCCGCCGTAGTTATAGCCGAAGATATCGCCGAGTGACAGATTATCTGCAAACTTAAATCCAAGTGAGTTACCGAACGACATTTTCATAACAGCCTCTGCCATACCGCCGAGGCCTAATGTATATGCCGAAACGGCTTTACCCTCACGCATAAGTTTTGTTACGGTATTAAAGGTATCTATGAGTGAAGAAGTAACGGGAAGACCGTTCTCATCATACTCGGGTTTCAAGATTACGACCTTATTACCAGCGTTCTTAAATTCAGGAGATACAACCTCGGACACTTTGCCCGTTGTTACGGCAAATGAAACGAGTGTGGGCGGAACATCCAAATCTTCGAAAGTGCCGCTCATTGAGTCCTTTCCGCCGATTGAGCCTATGCCGAGTTCTTTTTGCGCCTTAAATGCGCCAAGGAGTGCCGAAAGCGGTTGTCCCCAGCGTTTGCCGTCCTTACCCGGATGCGCAAAATATTCTTGGAAAGTAAGATACACATCAGAGAAATCTGCGCCCGAGGCGATAAGTTTACATGCCGACTCGACTACTGCGAGATATGCGCCATGATACGGACTCTTTTCGGTTATGAAGGGGTTATAGCCCCAAGACATAAACGAACAGTTATCGGTATGTTTTTGCTCTGTGGAGATTTTTTGCACCATTGCCTGAATGGGTGTAAGTTGGTTTTTGCCGCCGAAAGGCATAAGTACAGTACCGGCGCCGATTGTAGAGTCAAAACGCTCTGATAGGCCGCGTTTGCTGCATATATTAAGGTCACCCGCTAACGCCGTCATATTCTCAGAAAATGTACCTTTTACATCCTTATCGAATTTTTCAAGTTTTGCGGGGGTGATGCCTATGTGTTTATCTGCACCGTTAGAATTTAGGAATTCGCGGCTGATATCAACGATTTTTTTGCCGTTCCAGTTCATAACAAGGCGAGGCTCCGCCGTTACAACCGCGACAGGACAAGCGTTAAGGTTTTCTTTTTCTGCAAGAGCGAGGAATTTATCAACATTTTCCTTTTCGATAACGACAGCCATTCTTTCCTGTGATTCGCTGATTGCGAGTTCTGTGCCGTCAAGTCCCTCGTACTTTTTGGGTACGGCGTTAAGGTCAATGCAGAGTCCATCCGCAAGTTCGCCAATTGCAACCGAAACACCGCCTGCGCCGAAGTCGTTACAACGCTTAATCATACGGGTAACTTCTTTGTTTCTGAAGAGACGCTGTAATTTACGCTCTTCGGGGGCATTACCTTTTTGTACCTCTGCGCCACAGGTTTCAACCGACTGTGCGTTGTGCGATTTTGAGGAACCTGTTGCGCCGCCGATACCATCGCGTCCTGTTGCACCGCCGAGCAAGATTACAACATCGCTCGGTGCGGGTACTTCGCGTCTTACATTCTCTGCGGGGGTTGCGGCTATAACTGCGCCGATTTCCATTCGCTTTGCGGCGTATCCATCGTGATAAATTTCATCAACTATACCAGTAGCAAGACCGATTTGGTTGCCGTAGGAAGAATATCCCGCGGCGGCGGTTGTTACGAGTTTGCGTTGCGGTAATTTACCCTTAATAGTCTCGGAAACGGGTTTAAGCGGGTTTGCGGCACCCGTTACGCGCATTGCGCCATATACATACGAACGTCCCGAAAGCGGGTCGCGGATTGCGCCGCCGATACAGGTTGCGGCACCGCCAAACGGTTCGATTTCTGTGGGGTGGTTGTGTGTTTCGTTCTTGAAGAGCAAAAGCCAAGGCTCCACTACGCCGTCAACCTCTACCTCAATTTTAACAGTACAGGCGTGGATTTCCTCAGATTCGTCTAATTTATCGAGTTTGCCCTGTGTTTTAAGGTATTTAACGGCAACGGTTGCCAAGTCCATAAGGCAAATGGGCTTGGTTCTGCCAAGTTCTTTACGGACGGCAATATATTCGTCATACGCGCTCTGTAAAAGTTCATCTTCAAACTTAACATCATCAATTACCGTAAGGAAGGTTGTATGACGACAATGGTCAGACCAATATGTATCAATCATACGAATTTCGGTGATTGTGGGGTCGCGGTCTTCGCTCTTAAAATATTCCTGGCAGAATGCAATATCGTCTGCATCCATTGCAAGACCGTGATCCTTTACAAAATCTTCAAGTCCCGCGCGGTCAAGTTTAATAAATCCTTCGAGAGTTTTAACCTCTGTCGGAATTTCGTAAACCGCTTTCAAGGTTGCGGGTTTAGGAAGTGCCGCTTCTCTTGCTTCTACGGGGTTGATTACATATTTTTTAATCTCTGCGACCTCTGCATCGGTCAACTCTCCGTAAAGGGCGTATACCTTTGCGGTACGAATGGTCGGGCGGTCGCCTTGTGAGATTATCTGTATACACTGTGCGGCAGAATCTGCGCGTTGGTCAAACTGACCGGGTAAAAACTCGGTCGCGAAGACGGTTGCACCCGATAAATCAACATCATCGGTTGCGATATCAAGTTGCGGCTCGGCAAAAACTGTTTGTTTTGCATAAGCGAACAATTCCTCTGTGATGTTTTCTGCATCATATCTGTTTATTACGCGAACATCGGTCAGACTTTTTATGCCGAGCAAACCGCGCACATCTGATAAAAGTGCGCGTGCTTCGTTTGCAAGTTCTTTTTTCTTTTCTACATATACTCTGAATACCATTATTTATCCTCCACAGCCTTTAGTGCGCGTGCGCCTATATCGCCTCGGTAATACGCATTATCAAAGTGAATCTTCTTAACAAGCGAATATGATGCGTCTATAGCATTTTTGAGTGTATCCGCCGTACTTGTTACGCCGAGCACTCGTCCGCCGTTTGTAAGCAGTTTACCGTCTTCAAGTTTTGCACCCGCTACATAGACATTCCTTTTAACATCATCGGGAATAGTGATTTCATATCCCTTTTCATACGCGGTTGGGTAGCCCTTTGATGCCATAATGACACAAGCGGCATTTTCATCCTTGAATTTTACGGGGCAATCGGCAAGTGTGCCGTTTGTTACCGACTGCATAACGGTTAACAAATCACTTTCAAGCAGAGGCAACACTACCTGTGTTTCAGGGTCGCCGAAACGGCAGTTATACTCTATTACCTTGGGGCCGTTTTTAGTCAGCATAAGCCCGAAATAAAGGCAACCTTTGAAAGTTCTGCCCTCATTATTCATAGCGTTTATTGTGGGCAGAAAGATTTTTTCCATACACTCTTTAGCGATATCTTCGGTATAATACGGGTTGGGGGCAATTGTGCCCATTCCGCCTGTATTAAGGCCTGTATCGTTATCACCTGCGCGTTTATGGTCCATTGAGGAAACCATCGGAACCACCGTTTTACCGTCTGTAAAAGATAAAACAGAAACCTCAGGTCCCTCCAAAAACTCCTCAATTACAATGCTGTCACCGCTTTTGCCGAAGACCTTATCCTCCATCATAGAACGGACGGCATCGATTGCCTCTTCACGCGTAAAGGCGATTATAACGCCTTTGCCGAGTGCCAATCCGTCTGCCTTTATTACGGTGGGGATTGGTGCGGCTTCAAGGTATAAAAGTGCCGATTCGATATCGGTAAACACCTCATACTGTGCGGTGGGTATGCCGTATTTTTTCATAAGGTTTTTGGAAAAGACCTTACTGCCCTCAATAATTGCGGCATTGGCGCGGGGGCCAAAACAAGCAATACCGACTTTTTCAAGTGCATCAACACATCCGAGCACAAGCGGGTCATCTGGAGCAACAACGGCATAATCAATTTTATTTTCCAGCGCAAAATTCACAATACCCTCAATATCGGTAGCGGATATCGGCACACAGGTAGCGTCTGCCGCTATACCGCCGTTACCGGGGAGAGCATAAATTTCTGCAACCTCTTTATTTTCTTTTAACTTTTTGATGATGGCGTGTTCTCTTCCGCCGCCACCTACAACAAGAATTTTCATATCTCTTTTCTCCATTAATGGTGGAACAAACGCATTCCTGTGAATGCCATTGCGATATCATATTTATCGCAGCATTCGATTACAAGGTCGTCACGGATGGAACCGCCCGGCTCTGCAATATATTTAACACCGCTACGGTATGCACGTTCGATATTATCGCTAAACGGGAAGAAAGCATCCGAACCTACGGCTACGCCGTCGATTGTTGCAAGATAGGCTTTTTTCTCATCGTCTGTTAAGGGTGACGGTTGCTCTGTAAAGTAGTTCTGCCAAATTCCGTCTGCGCATACATCTTCTTCGTTTTGGTTAATGTAGCCATCAATTACATTGTCGCGCTCAGGTCTGCCCAAATCTGCTTTGAAGGGCAGATTTAACACCTTATCGTGCTGACGCAAGAACCAGGTGTCAGCCTTGCTGCCTGCAAGACGGGTGCAGTGAATTCTTGACTGTTGACCTGCGCCAACGCCGATTGCCTGTCCGTCAACGGCAAAGCACACAGAGTTTGACTGTGTATATTTAAGTGTTATAAGTGAAATTATAAGGTCGCGTACTGCGCTTTCGGGTAAATCTTTATTTTTTGTTACTACATTAGAAAGCAGTTCGCGGTTGATTTCGAAATTGTTTCTTCCCTGTTCAAATGTAATGCCGTAAACCTGTTTATGCTCAATTTCGGCGGGAACAAAGTCAGGGTCAATTTTAACTATATTATAGTTGCCTTTGCGTTTAGATTTAAGAATTTCAAGTGCTTCGGGCTCATATCCCGGTGCGATTACGCCATCCGATACCTCGCGCTTAATCATTTTTGCGGTTGTAACATCGCAAACATCCGAAAGGGCTACCCAGTCACCGAATGAGCACATTCTGTCTGTGCCGCGGGCACGAGCATAGGCACAAGCAAGAGGTGATTCGTCAAGTCCCTCAATATCGTCAACAAAACAAGCCTTTTTGAGTTTGTCTGAAAGCGGAATACCAACCGCGGCAGATGTGGGGCTAACATGCTTAAAGGATGTTACAGCAGGAAGGCCCAAAGCCGCTTTTAATTCCTTTACAAGTTGCCAGGAGTTGAAAGCATCAAGAAAATTGATAAAACCGGGACGGCCAGAGAGAATTTCTATCGGCAAATCTGTGCCATCGTGCATAAATATTTTTGCGGGTTTTTGGTTGGGGTTACAACCGTATTTAAGTTCAAATTCTTTCATAACTTTACTCCTTACTTATTCTTATTGATTATGATTTCTTCTGCTTCGCCTGTCTGTAAATCAACAGTTCTTACAAAGAGAGAAACCTTGTTATCTTCGTTAAGGTTTGCCCAAACGCTGTCTGCGAGTTCTTTTGCGGTGTTGGGAAGTGCTACCTCTTCGGGTTCACCGTAGAATGACGGAATGGGGTTACCGTCACATTTATAGGTGTGAATGAAATGGCCTATACCTTTTTCACCCTCGCCATAATTATAGAAAAATCTTTGACAGTTTTCGGGTCTGCCGTTGGCAGATTTGATTATTGACATTTTATAAACAAATGTATTTCTTGGGAAACAGTAGTAAAGGATACCTGAAATGCGTGGGGTGAAGTTAGGTGCGTCGTCTTCAAACTCGCGTATGTCACAAGCCTCTTCAAAACCGTAAGGATGACCACATTCATTAATAGCATCATAGATTGTGTTTGTTTGGTCACCATTGGTGATAATATCAATATTACCGCCCTTTGCAGAAAGATAAGGGTTGTAAATGATAAGGTGCGGGTCGGAGAGTTTGCTTTCGTCAAACGCTTTGGTACGCATACCGCCTTCAAATCTTTCAAATATGCGGTTGCGGCTGTTTACGCTTCTGCCCATAATGAAATATGCAATCATTGCCTTCTTGCCGTCTGCGGATTTTCCTATAACAATTCCGCGACCGGGATATGTATTTTCAGAGAGAAGTTTACTTAAATCAAATAATGCCATATTTTTCACCTTTACTTTATTATTTCGCTACAGACTTTTTCGAGTGAGAGGGGTAATATTTTCCATTCGGCTTCTTCCATTACCCTCTTTTGCAGAATTTCGGGGGTATCGCCGTCTTTGATTTCTACCGCTTTTTGCATTATAATCTCGCCGCCGTCTGCAATTTCATTTACAAAATGCACAGTGGCGCCTGTCACCTTTACGCCGTATTTAAGCGCCTCTTCGTGAACTTTAAGACCATAAAAACCCTCGCCGCAGAAAGACGGAATTAGTGACGGATGGACATTGATTATGCGCTTTTCAAAGGTTTTTGTGAAACGCTCACTTAAAATCACCATAAACCCTGCAAGTACGATTACATCTATGCTCTCATCTTTTATGAGGTTTATGATTTTTTCTTCAAAATCGTCCCTGTCTTTACATTCGCTTTTTATAACGGTTGCGGTCTTTATTCCCGCGTTTTTTGCGCGTGTTAACGCATAGGCGTCCGCCTTATTTGAAATAACGAGTGCTATCTCACCGCTTTTTATAATGCCGCTGTTTTGTGCGTCAATAAGCGCCTGTAAATTTGTTCCTCCGCCCGATACAAGTACGGCTATTTTGGCTTTACGCATTGCCCTTTCCCTTTCTGTTAGCAAATTGTAATTTTGTCTTCTGATTTGATAATTTCGCCGATTACATAAGCATCTTCGCCGTTTGCCTTTAAGATTTCGAGTGCTTTTTCTGCCTCATCCTTAGGTACAACAATGCTCATACCAACGCCCATATTAAAGGTGTTGAACATATCGTGTTCGCTGATATTTCCGCGTTTTGCGATTAAATCAAAAATAGGTAATACCTTAACCGCAGACTTCTCTATCTTTGCGCCGAAACCATCGGGGATGCTGCGCGGAATGTTCTCATAAAATCCGCCGCCTGTGATGTGGGAAATTGCTCTTACCTTAACCTCTTTCATCAATGCGAGGACCGATTTTACATAAATTTTTGTAGGTGTTAAAAGTGTTTCGCCTATCGATTTACCGCCAAGTTCGGCTACGGGCGACTTGATATCTGAATTTTCGACATCAAACACCTTTCTTACAAGCGAAAATCCGTTTGAATGGACGCCGCTTGATGCCAGGGCAATTACTGTGTCGCCCTCTTGCATTGTTTTATTATCGATAATTTTTGCCTTGTCAACAACGCCGGTGCAGTAACCTGCAAGGTCGTATTCGTCCACAGGATAGAAACCGGGCATTTCTGCCGTTTCGCCGCCTATAAGTGCGGCACCCGACTGAACGCAACCCTCGCAGACGCCTTTTACGATGCTTTCAATACGCTCGGGAATGTTCTTGCCACAGGCAATATAATCAAGGAAGAAAAGCGGTTTTGCGCCGGCGCAGATTATATCGTTAACGCACATTGCAACGCAGTCAATACCGACTGTATCGTGCTTGTCCATTATAAATGCGAGTTTGAGTTTTGTGCCAACACCGTCTGTTCCGCTGACGAGCACGGGACGGGTGATACCCGTTAAATCGAGTTCGAAAAGTCCGCCAAATCCGCCGACATCAGAGCAAACTCCGCTTGTCATTGTTTTGGCAATATGTTGTTTCATAAGTTCAACCGCTTTATATCCTGCGGTGATATCAACACCTGCGGCAGCGTAACTATCAGACCTTGAATTTTTCATAATTTTATTCCTTTCCGTTCCAACAATATGTGCAGAGTTTGCACGGTTCTATTCCTATTGCTTTAATAATTCCTTCAAGCGACTGGAATTCAAGCGAAGCAAAATTGAACTTTTCGCAGATTGCATTACGCAATTTCTTGCCGCGCTCTGTTGAGGAATCACTATATTCCTCGATATAGTTAAATCCCTCTTCCCCTTCTAGTTCCATTATAACTCTACGGGCTATCAGTTCCATATCACCTGTAGCGCGGGAGAAATTGAGATATTTACAGCCGTACATAATCGGCGGACAGGCAGAACGCATATGCACCGATTTTGCGCCGTTTGAATAAAGAAAATCTACCGTTCCTTTAAGTTGAGTGCCTCTGACAATCGAATCGTCTACAAACAAAAGGTTTTTATCCTTTATCAGTTCGCGAACGGGCACCTGTTTCATTTTGGCAACGCGCTGTCTTTCGGTCTGTTTGTGTGGGGTGAAACTACGCGACCAGGTGGGTGTATATTTAATAAATGCACGGGCAAAAGGTTTTTCGCTTTTGTTGGCATAGCCGATTGCGTGTGGCGTTCCCGAATCGGGCACACCGCCGACATAATCCACCTCTTCGGCATTTTTTAGCAGTTTATCGTGTTCTGCCATAATTTCGCCGTTGCGATAACGCATTATTTCAACATTTACGCCCTCATAGGTCGATGTCGGGTAACCGTAATAACTCCAAAGGAATGAGCACATCTTCATTTCCTTACCCGCTTCACCTATGGTTTTAACCTCATCGGCTGTGATTTCCACTATTTCGGCGGGACCTAATTCCTTATAATCCTCGTAATCAAGTTTTTGATACGCAAAGGATTCAAAAGAAACACAGAAGCCATCCTCTCCCTTACCTATAAGCACGGGAAGTCTGCCAACGCGGTCACGCGCGGCTATAAGCGTTCCGCCCTCTTTAAGTATCAAAACAGAGGCGGTACCATCTATGACCTCTTGTGCGAAACGTATTCCCTCTACAAAATTAGATTTATGATTTATTAGTGCGGCTATAAGTTCCGTTGAATTAACGTGTCCGCTCGTCATCGCATTGAAGTGAACGCCGACATTTGACAGATAATCGTCTATCAACTGTTTTGCATTGTTTATAACACCTACAAAACATATAGCGTATGTACCAAGGTGTGAGTTGATGAGAAGCGGTTGCGGGTCAAAATCACTTATGCAACCGATAGCACTATTACCTCTCATCTCATCAAACACATTCTGGAACTTGGTTCTGAAGGGTGAATTTTCTATATTATGTATGTCACGCTGAAGACCGATTTCCTCGTTATATGCTGCCATTCCTGCACGGCGAGTGCCTAAGTGAGAGTGGTAGTCTGTTCCGAAGAAAACATCTCCTATACAATCGTGTTTGCCAACTGCTCCGAAAAAAGCGCCCATTGTGTACTCCTTTTAATTGAAGAAAAGTTTAGAAAGTGTCATCGGGTCGATATATTCGCCGTTTTTATAAACGCGCATATTGCCCGATGCGATTTCGTCTATTAACATAACGTTGCCGTCTTTGTCATAGCCGAATTCAAACTTAATATCATAAAGTACAAGGCCTTTTTCCTGTAAATCGTCTGCAACGATTTTGGTGATTTTCTGTGTCATTTCCTTGATATCTTCATACTGTTTATCAGACATAACACCGAGTGCTACAAGTGCATCCTTTGTTACAAGCGGGTCGCCCTTTGCGTCATCCTTGAAGGTCATTTCAACGTATGCGGGAAGGTCTGCGCCGCTTTCGATATAATCACCGTAACGGCGAATGAAACTGCCGACAGCCTTATATCTGCAGATAACCTCAAGTCCTTTACCGAAAACCTTTGCGGGTAATACTTCCATTGTTGTATCAGCAAGGTTTGCATTTATATAATGTGTTTTGATACCTGCGGCATTAACCTTTTCAAAAAAGTATATGGACATACGAAGATTAACATCGCCAACGCCTTCTATTGTAAGGCCTACCGAATTTTCACCCGGGTCAAAAACGCCGTCTTTGCCTGTGCAGTCATCCTTGAACTTCAAAAGGCAATTGCCGTTTTCAAGCATAAATACGTCCTTTGTTTTTCCTGTGTAAACGAGTTTCTTTTCCATTTTTATATCTCCCTTTTTATTATAATTGTTCCATTACGTTTTTGTCTTTTTCCAAAACTTTTGCTGCATCGCTTTTGCGCTTTGCATCAAGTTTTTCTGCGAGTGCTTTATCCTCAACCGCAATAATCTGTGCGGCTAAAAGTGCGGCGTTTGCACCACCGTTAACTGCTACCGTTGCAACAGGGATACCGGTTGGCATCTGCACGGTTGAAAGAAGCGCATCAAGTCCGTCAAAATTTGCGCTGCTGCAAGGAATTCCGATTACCGGTAAGGTTGTGTTTGCGGCAAGAGCACCCGCAAGGTGTGCTGCCATTCCCGCAGCGGCAATTATTGTGCCGAATCCGTTTGCGCGAGCCGAAAGCGCGAACTGACGCGCTTCTTCGGGTGTTCGGTGTGCAGAATAGATATGAACCTCAAACGGAATATCGAGCGACTTTAACATATCGGTGGCTTTTTTTATGATGGGCAGGTCGCTATCGCTACCCATTACGATTCCTACTTTTTTCATTAAAATACCCCCTATCAAAAAACAAAAAGGGCACACTTAACCCAATAAAGTTAAATGTGCCCAGACGGCCGGCTTAAAAAGGCGAAAACCTTTATGCATTTCTTGCTTCGTTGTGGTGCTCCACTATTCCGTCAGTCACAAGAAATGGTATTATTTTTACAGCCTATATTTTATCATACACAATAACTTGTGTCAAGGCACTAACCATATTTTTGTATTTTTAGATAATTATTTGTCGAAAAAACTTTTGTTTTTGTTTATCCTCTACTTGCCTGCCTGTGTTTCGCAGTAAAGGCAACGGTAGATTTTATTTTCCCTATCAGTCAAGCGGAAAATGTGGTCAAGTTCCTGTTCTACCGATGTGATACATCTTGGGTTTTTGCACTTTATAACATTTGTTAACTGTTTGGGCATTTCAATTTGCATTTTTTCGGTGAGTTGACCGTTTTTAATGATATTAACAGTGATGCCCGGGTCAACATAACCGATTACATCAAAGTTTATCTCGATATCGGCATCAATTTTAATGATATCCTTTTTGCCGAGTTTTTTACTCGCAACATTTTTTATGAGTGCAACCGAACAATCAAGTTCGTCAAGATTTAATAGTTCAAAAAGGCGCATTCCCCTACCCGCAGTTATATGGTCTATTACAAATCCGTTATTTATAGAGTCGATATTCATATTCTACCTGCCTCCTGTAACAATTTGATAATAAGTGCCATACGCATATATTTACCGTTAAGCACCTGTTTGAAATAACAGGCACGCGGGTCGTCATCAATGCTAACGCTGATTTCGTTAACGCGCGGCAGCGGATGCATTATGCACAAATCGCTTTTAGCGTTTGCAAGTTTTTTGGGTTCTAAAATATAACTATCCTTGAGCCTTAAGTAATCTTCTTCGTTAAAGAAGCGTTCGCGCTGTACGCGTGTCATATAAAGTATGTCAAGGTCTGCTATTGCATCCTCTAAACTTGTGGTTTGGGTATAAGGTATACCGTTTTTCTTGAGTATATCCTTTTTAACATAACTTGGAAGTTTAAGTTCTTCGGGCGAAATCAGCACAACCTTTATCCCGCTATAACGCGAGAGTGCGTTTATAAGCGAATGTACAGTTCTGCCGAACTTTAAGTCGCCGCAGAAACCGACAGTAAGGTTTGAAAAGCCGCCCTTTTCGCGATAGATAGTAAGCAAATCCGCCAAGGTTTGTGTTGGGTGGTTATGGCCGCCGTCACCCGCGTTGATTACGGGGATTGTGGCATTCTGTGCCGCAACAAACGGGGCGCCCTCTTTGGGATGACGCATTGCAATAATATCGGCATAGCAACTGATAGTTTTTGCGGTGTCGGCTACGCTCTCGCCCTTTGCGGCAGAGGAACTGTTAGCCTCTGAAAAACCGATTACGTTGCCGCCAAGTTCGTACATTGCCGCCTCAAAACTCAGTCTCGTTCTGGTTGATGGCTCAAAAAACAAGGTTGCAAGTTTTTTGCCTTTGCAGATTTCGCTATACCTTTGCGGGTTTTCGATAATGTCGGTTGCAACCTTTAGAAGTTGCTCTATCTCTTCTACCGAAAAGTCCAAAATATCAATCAAACTACGCATATTTACACCGCCGCACCGTTTATTTTAAGATAATTTTCAATTCTTTCTACATTCTCGCGGTTCTTTTCATCCATTTTCAAATATTCGATAATATCATACACATCAACAACCGAATATACGGGGAAACCAAACTCCTCGCCAACCTCTGCCATTGCAGATTTTTCGGTTTTACCCTTTTCCTTGCGGTCAACCATAACGAAGGTTGCTACAACCTTTGCGCCGTCTAATGACGAGAGTATTTCCATACTTTCTCTTATAGCGGTACCGGCTGTGATAACATCCTCAACGATTACGATTTCTTCACCCGCTTTGGGTTTATAGCCGACAAACACGCCGCCTTCGCCGTGGTCTTTTTCCTCTTTTCTGTTGAAGAAGAAAGGAACATCAAGTCCGTTTTCGCTTAAAGCACAGGAAACCGAAACGGCAATCGGGATACCTTTATATGCCGGTCCGTAAAGCACGGTTTTGCGGTTTCCGATTTTCTCTGCGTATGCCTTGGCATAAAACTGACCGAGGCGTCTTATCTGGTCGCCTGTTTTAATATCACCCGCATTGATGAAGTAGGGTATTTTTCTGCCCGATTTTGCTGTGAAATCACCAAACTTCAAAACGCCGGCTTGTTCCAAAAATTCTATAAATTCTCTTTTATAACTTTCCATATTAGCACTCCCCTACAAATTCTCTTACACAACGCTCGTAAGCGGCAACAGGGTCTTCTGCTGCGGTAATCGGTCTGCCGACAACGATATAGTCACTGCCGATTTTTTTAGCATCGGCGGGTGTCATAACGCGTTTCTGGTCGCCCATATCACCGTCCGCAAATCGAACGCCCGGTGTTACTGTCAAGAAATCTTTTCCACAGGTGTTGTGAACTTTTTCTGCCTCAAGCGGTGAGCAAACTACGCCGTCAAGTCCTGCTTTCTTTGCGCGCGAAGCATAGTGCATTACAACCTTGTCAATCGGCTCTTTTATAAGAAGGTCGTTTTCCATTGATTCCTGGTCGGTTGAAGTAAGTTGTGTTACAGCAATAAGCAGCGGACGGGTGCCGTCTTCACGGGTGAGCCCTTCAATTGCAGCCGACATCATATTAACTGTTCCTGCGGCGTGGAGGTTACAAATATCAACATCCAAGTGCGAGAGAACGCTCATCGCCTTTTTTACTGTGTTTGGAATATCGTGAAGTTTCAAATCAAGGAAGATTTTATGTCCGCGTTCTTTAATTTCACGAACGATGGAAGGTCCCTCCGCATAGAAAAGTTCCATTCCGATTTTTACAAAAGGTTTTTTTCCTGTAAACTTATCTAAAAAGCAGAGTGTATCCTCTTTGCTTTTGAAATCACAGGCTATGATTACATCCTTACCCATTATCTTGCTCCTCCTATTATATCTTTCAGATTATCAATTTTATATTTTTCCATTACGCGCGGCAGGTCCTCTATAATATCTCTACACGCATAGGGTGATATTAAGTTGGCGGCGCCAACCTCTACCGCGGTGGCACCCGCTAACATCATCTCAACCACATCCTCTGCCGTAGTTACACCGCCCATACCGATTACGGGCACCTTAACGGCGGATGCTACCTGATAAACCATCCGAAGAGCCACAGGGAATATTGCACTGCCCGAGAAACCGCCCATTTTGTTGGCAATTACGGGGCGTTTTGTGCGTAAATCAATTCGCATACCGAGCAGAGTATTTATAAGACTTATGCCGTCTGCACCCGCATCTTCACACGCCTTTGCAATTTCGACAATATCGGTAACATTTGGGGAGAGTTTAAGAATTACGGGTTTTGTCGTAACGCGTTTTACTGCGCGGGTTACCTCTGCCGCTGCGGCGGCACTGGTGCCAAAACTCATTCCGCCGCCGTGAACATTGGGGCAACTTACATTAACTTCAAGCCAACCAACCTGTTCACAAGCATCCAACTTTTCACAGGTATAGGCATAGTCTTCTATAGAAAATCCACTGACATTTGCCATTACCTTTTTACTAAAACACTTTGAAAGTTTAGGCAGTTCTTCGCTTATAACCTTCAGAACACCTGGATTTTGAAGTCCTACGGCGTTTATCATTCCCGCCTCACACTCGGCAATTCGGGGTGTGGGGTTGCCAAAACGGGCATCACGCGTTGTGCCCTTGAAAGAAAATGTGCCGAGCATATTTATATCGTAAAGTTCTGAAAACTCATAACCGTAGCCAAAGGTTCCGCTTGCGGGGATTATGGGGTTATCGAGGTCTATACCACAGAGGTTAACACTTAATTTTCCCACAGTATTTCCTCCTTTTCTAGTACCGGGCCATCTTTGCAGATACGCTTATATCCCGTAACGGTTTTACAAGAGCAACCCATACAGGCGCCAAAGCCGCAACCCATTCTCTCTTCAAAACTGAACTGACCGCTTGTTTTGCTATTTTTGTAAACAGCCTTTAGCATCGGTTCAGGTCCGCAGGTGTAAAAATATGTATAATCCATATCCATAGCATCGGTTACAAAACCTTTTTTGCCGTAGGAGCCGTCTACCGTTGTTACGGTAACATCGGCGCCGAGAGCCTTGAACTCGTCTTCGTAAAACACCTCGTCCTTATTATTAAAACCGAGAATAACAGAAACTTTTTTGCCCTCTGCTATTAAATATTTTGCAAGCATATAAAGCGGTGGGACGCCAACGCCGCCGCCGAGAAGCAAGGGTTTGTCCCCGGAAAGCGCGGTATTGTATCCGTTGCCGAGCCCTGTCAGCACATCAAGCGTTCCGTCTTTCATTTTGCTCATCATTTCGGTGCCTTTGCCGACAACTTTATAAATTATTGTCAGCAAATCACCCTCACAGTCGCAAACAGATATCGGACGGCGAAGATACATTCCGTCAAGTTTGATATTGACAAACTGTCCCGTTGCGACAATGTCGCTAACATCTCCCGACAGTGTCATCTTATATACATTGTCGGTTAACGGTATATTTTCTACTATCTTTAATAATACTTGTTGCATTCTAAAACCTACTTTTTAAGCGTCTATAGTTGAAATTGTAAGTGTGGTTTCTTCCAAAACATCAAGTAAAACCTTTACGGTATCAAGAGCGGTAAAGATTGTTACATTGTTTTCGGTTGATAACTGTCTTATCTGCAAACCATCGTTAGCCTGTCCCGCAGAGCCTATATCCTTTGTATTGATTACATAGGCAATGTGGCCTTGACGGAGTGCCTCGGGAATTTCCTCGCTGCCGTCCGAAATCTTACCTAAAATATGTGTGCGGATTCCGTTGGCTTTTAAGAATTTTGCAGTACCCTCGGTAGCCTGGATATTAAATCCAAGGTTATAAAAACGGCGGATAAGCGGCAACGCCTCTTCCTTATCTTTATCGGCTATTGTGGCAAACACTGTGCCGTAGTTCTGAAGATGCATTCCCGATGCCTGAAGCGCTTTGTAAAGTGCGCGGTTTAGTTTATCGTCATAACCGATTGCTTCACCCGTTGATTTCATTTCGGGCGAGAGATATGCATCAAGTCCGCGGATTTTATTGAACGAGAATACGGGCACCTTTACATACCAACGCTCTTTCTCTTTCGGATAGACATCAAATATTCCCTGTTCTTTGAGGCTTTTACCTAAAATCACCTCTGTTGCTATATCTGCAAGGCTATAGCCTGTAGACTTCGACAAGAACGGAACTGTTCTTGATGAACGGGGGTTAACCTCGATAATATAAACATCCTCTTTTTCGTCAACGATAAACTGAATGTTATAAAGGCCGATTATGCCGATACCGAGTCCGAGCATTTTGGCATATTTAAGAATTGTACCCTTTACTTTATCCGAGATGCTGAATGTTGGGTAAACGCTTATAGAGTCACCGCTATGAACGCCTGTGCGCTCTACGAGTTCCATTATACCTGGCACGAAAACATCGGTTCCGTCACAGATTGCGTCAACCTCAACCTCTTTACCCTGAATGTATTTATCGACCAAAACGGGCTTGTCCTCGTCAATCTCAACGGCGGTTTTCAGGTAGTGGCGAAGTTGCTCTTCATTTGCAACAATCTGCATTGCGCGGCCGCCGAGAACGAAACTCGGACGGACAAGTACGGGGTAGCCGATTTCTTTAGCGGCATTGATGCCGTCTTCAATCTTTGTAACGGCTTTACCCTTGGGTTGCGGAATGTTAAGGTTTTGCAGAATCTTTTCAAAACTGTCGCGGTTTTCGGCGCGTTCAATTGCAGCGCAATCTGTGCCGATGATTTTAACACCGCGGTCGTTAAGCGGTTCTGCCAAATTTATAGCGGTCTGACCGCCGAGCGATGCTATTACGCCCTCGGGTTTTTCAAACTCTATGATGTTCATAACATCTTCGGGGGTAAGCGGCTCAAAATAAAGTTTGTCTGCCGTTGTATAGTCGGTTGAAACGGTTTCGGGGTTATTGTTGATAATAATAGCCTCGTAACCTGAATTTTTAATGGTCATTACGGCGTGAACTGTTGAATAGTCAAACTCTACGCCCTGACCGATACGGATAGGACCGGCGCCCAAAACTATAATCTTCTTTTTATCTGTCAAGCGTGAAGCATTTTCGCCTGTGTATGAAGAATAGAAGTATGGGATATAGGCGTTTGTATGGCAGGTATCAACCATTTTATAAACGGGGAAAATTCCGTTTTCTTTGCGTACGCCGTAAACATCAAGTTCCGAAACGCCCCAGATACGCGCGATAAATTTATCGCAAAAGCCCATTTTCTTGGCGGCTTTGAGCGTTTCCACACTCTTATCATTTTTAAGGGTGTTTTCCATATCCACAATATTTTTGAAAGCATCGAGGAAATATGAAGTTATTTTGGTTATATCGTGAAGTTCTGCAACCGAAACACCTCTACGCATAAGTTCGGTTACGGCAAAAATGTTATCGTCTTTGAATTCTTTTATATACTCAAAAAGGTCAGCCGTTTCCATTTTGTCAAATTTAGAAAGATGGAAATGGTCTGCACCGATTTCAAGTGAACGCACGGATTTAAGCAGACATTCTTCAAGGTTAGAGCCGATACCCATAACCTCGCCTGTCGCTTTCATCTGTGTACCGAGAGTATTGGCGGCAGATGCAAACTTATCAAACGGGAAACGCGGAAGTTTTGCAACAACATAATCAAGTCTTGGCTCAAATGCTGCTGTCGTGTTGGCAATTGCTATATCCTCAAGAGCCATACCAACCGCGATTTTTGCTGTTACACGCGCAATCGGATATCCACTTGCTTTTGATGCCAGTGCCGATGAACGCGAAACGCGGGGGTTAACCTCGATTAAATAATATTCGCTCGTTTCGGGATTAAGTGCGAACTGAACATTACAGCCGCCCTCAATCTTGAGTTCTTTTATAATCTTAATTGCGCTATCATTAAGCATTTTAAGGTCGTGGTCGTTTAAGGTCATTATGGGTGCTACAACGAGCGAATCGCCTGTATGAACGCCGACAGGGTCGATGTTTTCCATACCGCAGATGGTAATTGCGTGGTCGTTTGTATCACGCATAACCTCAAACTCAATTTCCTTATATCCCTTAACGCTCTTTTCTATGAGCACCTGATGAACGGGTGACAGTTTGAAGGCGTTGAGTCCGATTTCTACAAGGTCGGATTCATTATAAGCAAATCCGCCGCCCGTACCGCCGAGTGTAAATGCGGGGCGCAAAACAACTGGGTAACCTATGCGCTTTGCCGCCTCTTTAGCCTCTTCAATGCTATAAGTAATTTCAGACGGAATAGTCGGCTCACCGATTGACTGGCAGAGTTCTTTGAAAAGTTCTCTATCCTCTGCGCGTTCAATACTCTCGCTGCTTGTGCCGAGAAGTTCTACGCCGCACTCTTTGAGTACGCCCTTTTTCTCAAGTTGCATTGCAATATTAAGTCCTGTCTGTCCGCCGATTCCGGGAACGATGGCATCGGGGCGCTCATAACGCAGAATCTTTGCGATATATTCAAGGGTAAGTGGTTCCATATAAACCTTATCGGCTATTACGGTATCGGTCATTATCGTGGCGGGATTGGAGTTACAGAGTATAACTTCATAACCCTCTTCGCGCAGTGCAAGACAAGCCTGTGTTCCCGCATAGTCAAACTCTGCAGCCTGACCGATAACAATCGGGCCCGAGCCAATTATAAGTATCTTTTTTATATCTGTTCTTTTAGCCATCGTTTATGCCTCCAAATTAATTTTATATACAGGTTTTCCACCGCAGACCGTCATAAGACATCTGCCTGACAATATTTCGTTTTCAAAAGGTGTTGCTTTACCGAGGGATAGAAAATCATCGGTATTTACAGTACCCTCATAATCAAGGTCCCAAACAGTATAGTCATTACCTTGCGGTATGCCGAAACGGTTCCTTGGATTTACACACATAAGTTCCACCAATTTTTCAAGTGTTATAACACCCGTTTTTACAAGGTGGGTATACATAACGGGGAACGCCGTTTCAAGTCCGACTATACCAAAAGCGCTCTTTTCAAGTCCGCGCGACTTTTCCTCTGCCGAGTGGGGCGCGTGGTCGGTAGCAATCATATCAATCGTGCCGTCCCGTATGCCCTCAATCAGCGCCTCTCTGTCTTCGCGACTTCTAAGCGGCGGATTCATCTTAAATCTGCCCTCTTCGCGCAAATCTTCATCACACAGCACAAGATAATGCGGTGCGGTTTCGCATGTTACGGGAAGTCCCGCTTTTTTAGCCTCTCTTATAAGGCTTACACTTTCTTTAGTGGATATATGGCAAACATGGTAGTCACAGCCCGTTTCCGAGACCAGTTTCAAGTCACGCGCAATCGGACCGTACTCACTCTCACTACATATTCCTTTATGTCCGTGTGCCTTTGCATAGGCGCCATCGTGGATATATCCGCCACGCAAAAGCGAATTATCTTCACAGTGCGCTACTATAATCTTGCCGAGGGCTTTGGCTTTTAACATTGCCTCTCGCATAAGCGCTTCCGACTGTACGCCGCGCCCGTCATCCGAAAAGGCTATTGCGTTTTCTGCCATATTTTCCATATCGGACAGTTTTTCGCCCATCTGCCCCACCGTTATTGAGGCATAAGGATAAATATTTATAGACGAGTCTTTTCTGATTATTTCTAATTGCTTTCCGAGATTTTCTACGCTATCGGGTACGGGATTCAGGTTTGGCATTGTACAGACCGCGGTATATCCTCCGCGCGCCGCCGCCGCGCTGCCCGACTTAACCGTTTCTTTATATGAAAAACCCGGCTCACGAAAATGCACATGCACATCGCAAAAGCCGGGAAAAACAGCAATATTTGAAGAAAGAGATGCCAATGCTGAAAAATGAGGACAATCAGCCACGGTGTTTTTTATGCCTATGAACTTTACTTTACCGTTTGTTTGATTGTGTGTCATTTTGCTTCCCCTTCTACAAAAAATCCCACCGAAAACGGCAGGATTTGCATACAAAAACAGGACACAGCCCACAGCCGTATCTTTTTTCTATATTTACCAAAATCTTGCCGACCTCTCTGGGCCGTCTATTAAAGATTTATTTCTAATAGATTATATCATAACATATATACAATGTCAACAAAATTAAACATAAAAAAGCAGGTTTTTATCACCTGCTTTTTTATCTAATCTGTCCAATATTCTGTGTTAGTAATTGTGGCGGCGGTAAGATAGCCGTCTGCAAGGAAAAAGTCAAGTCTGATTTTATCAAATGTTGCCGACAAGACCGTGCAGTTTTGTGCGGGGCCTAAAAGAAAATACTGTTCTTCTTCGGTTGCAACATGCTCTGTGAATTCCGCCTCTAACTTTGCGGTGATATCACTTTTTGTGGTGACATCCAAAAGTTTAAGACCGTATACACTGCCACCCGTTACGGCGATTACAGAAATGCCCTTGTCTTCGTGTGCTTTTTCGTAATAAAATGATGCGTTGCTTGTAACAAGACAAACGGCGGTATCACCAACCACTTCGGAGAGGATAACTTTATCCTGGTCGGCGTCACCCGTATCCATCGGAAAGACTTCCTTTACTTTTTCTATTGTCATTCCAAGTTTTACAGGAATTTCGGGGATTTCGCCGTTTATGGCGTAAGAATCAATTGTTTTGGTATCTTTATTCTCTTTATCTTTGTCCTGTTTACAGGCAGAAAGCGAGAAAATCATTAAAAGAACCAATAAAACAGATATGATTTTTTTCATTATTTTGCATCCCCCATCTTTGATTTTTCGTGAAGCAATTTATAACGCAAATCCCAAAGTTTTTGCGAAAGGTCAACATAGTAGTTATGCGGTTTTTCGAAACGCTTTACCTCGTCCCAGAGGTTTTCAATCTGCTCTTTGCAGTAGGCTTTTATTTCGTTTACAGGCGGACAAACATAAACCTGTTTGCCGTTTTCCATAATCTTAACCTGCAACTTTTTAGCGGTAAAGTTTTCAACCGTTTTGCGTTTCCAGGTGTGAACAGGGTCGAAGATTTCGTAAGGTTTTGTATCGTCAATTTTCTCATCGCCCGTTGTGATAACATCGGCAATGGCTTTGCCTGTTTCGTTATCGTAAAGACGCCACGGAATTTTAACGCCCGGAACTGTGATTTTTGCGGTATTTTCGCTGACCTTGATTTTCGGTATAATCTCGCCGTTCTTTTCAACGGCGGCAAGTTTATAAACGCCACCGAACACCGCCTCACTCGATGCGGTTATAAGGCGTTCGCCCACGCCGAAACTATCGGCACAAGCGCCCTGCACCAGCATATCGCGGATAAGATACTCATCAAGCGAGTTTGAAACAACAATTTTACAGTCGGGATATCCCGCGTCATCAAGCATCTTACGGCATTTTTTGGTAAGATATGTGATATCGCCGCTATCGATACGGACGCCTTTGGGACGCGCACCCAACGGTTTTAACACCTCGTCAAACACCTTTATAGCGTTGGGGATACCCGATTTCAAGACATTATATGTGTCAACGAGCAACACGCAAGAGTTAGGATATTTTTCGGCATACGCCTTGAAAGCCAGATACTCGCTATCAAAAAGTTGTACCCAACTGTGTGCCATTGTACCCGAAGGCGCAACACCGAAATCCTTTGCTGATTTAACACAAGCAGTACCCGCGCAACCTCCAATTATTGCGGCACGGGCGCCGTAAACTGCAGCATCGTAGCCGTGGGCGCGGCGGGAGCCAAACTCAAGCACTGCCCTACCTTCTGCGGCGCGGACAATACGGTTTGCCTTGGTCGCTATGAGCGACTGATGGTTTATTGTAAGAAGCACCATTGTTTCGACCAAAAACGCCTGTAGTGCGGGGCCGCGAACGGTGACAATCGGTTCACTCGGGAATATGGGTGTACCCTCCGGCACCGCCCAAACATCACAGGTGAACTTGAAACCTCTAAGATACTCTAGATACTCTTCCGAAAAGAGCGAAAGTGAACGAAGATATTCAATATCCTCATCCGAAAAGGAGAGGTTATTAAAGTACTCTATAAGTTGCTCAATACCCGCCATAATGGCAAAGCCGCCATTGTCGGGCACACGGCGGAAGAACATATCAAAATAGACCGTTGTGTCCTTATATTCACTGTCGAAAAAGCCGTTCGACATGGTCATTTCGTATAAATCTAATAACATTGAAAGGTCTTTGCGCATTTTAGGTTACTCCTTGGATTTTTTATTGTATTTATAATATACCTATTTTTGTAAATTGTCAATAAAACCGTCCCTGAAAACAGTGACGGTTTTTACAGTTATTTTATTTTCTCATAATACTCTGTCATTTTTTGTTGGAAGTTTTTGTCAGCGATTTTATATGCGTTATCTTCAATAAACAAAATGTTTCCCCGGACTCTAATATGCTGCACCTTGCCGTTCACAACAATATAGCCTTTTATTTTCCAGCCGTACACCCTAGGGCCCTCCGGTTCGACATAAGGCTCTTTATCCGATTTTTCTATGTAATTTTGTATTTTTCTTATTTCAAAAATGTTTTTTGTTATTTTCGTTTCTTTAATCCCAGCACAATCCAGTTGGATTTTTGTGCCTGTTTTTTCAAAAATATCGTTTTTTGCAAATATAAAATCCTTAAAAACACAAGAACCGATTACAATTAAGAGCAAAATAAAAGCAATGATTATTTTAATTAGATTATACCTTTTTTTCATATCACCACTCCATTCCAAAACTCTTATATTTATAATAAACTTTTTGGGGGAATTTGTCAAGGAAGTGGCATTTATAATCAGTCGGCGCAGCCGACACCTAAACTCTTCACTATTCACTTTTCACTCTTCACTAAAAAAACCGCCCCTGAAAACAGGGACGGTTTTGATTTTAATACATTCCGCCTGCGGCGCCTGCTGCTGCGGCTGCCTGTGCGGCAGCGAGTGCTGCGTCTTCTTTCTTTTCGGTTACGAGTGACTCGGTTGTGAGCACCATCGATGCAACCGATGCGGCATTCTGCAATGCAGAGCGTGTAACTTTTGTCGGGTCAACAATACCGGCAGACAACATATCTGTATAGTCTTCGTTATAAGCGTCAAATCCGTAGTTAACTTTACCGCTTGAGAGAATTTTATCTACAATTACAGAGCCTTCAAGACCTGCGTTTGCGGCAATCTGACGGATGGGAGCCTCAAGTGATTTAAGAACGATAGAAACACCTGTCTTTTCGTCACCTGCGGTTTCGTCAAGAAGTGCTTTTACAGCGGGGATTGCGTTGATAAGCGCAACACCGCCACCTGCAACGATGCCCTCTTCTACTGCGGCTCTTGTTGCGGCAAGTGCATCTTCTATACGAAGTTTCTTTTCTTTCATTTCAATCTCGGTTGCGGCACCAACCTTGATAACTGCAACACCGCCTGCAAGTTTTGCAAGTCTTTCCTGCAATTTCTCGCGGTCAAAATCAGATGTTGTGGTTTCAATCTGTGTGCGAATCTGTGCAACGCGTGCGCGGATTGCTTCCTTATCACCGGCGCCGTCAACAATGATTGTGTTTTCCTTGCCGATTTTAACCTGACGTGCGGTACCAAGCATATTTACGGTTGCGTTCTTGAGGTCAAGACCAACCTCTTCAGTTACAACCTGACCGCCTGTAAGAATGGCAATATCCTGTAACATTTCTTTTCTGCGGTCGCCAAAGCCGGGAGCTTTTACGCCAACGCAGGTGAATGTTCCGCGAAGTTTGTTAACAATGATGGTGGAAAGTGCCTCGCCCTCGATATCCTCTGAAATGATAACGAGTTTTTTGCCTGTCTGAACAATCTGTTCAAGAAGCGGCAAAATTTCCTGAATGTTGGAAATCTTTTTATCGGTGATAAGAATGTACGGCTCGTCTAAAACAGCCTCCATCTTATCTGTATCGGTTGCCATATAGGGTGTGATGTAGCCACGGTCGAACTGCATACCCTCTACAACCTCTGAATATGTTTCGGCGGTTTTAGACTCTTCAACGGTGATAACGCCGTCTGCAGATACCTTTTCCATAGCCTCTGCTATCAGGTTACCAATAACCTCGTCACCGGCAGAAATGGTTGCAACACGAGCAATATCCTGACTGCCTGTAACCTTCTGAGAATTGGAAACAACGGTTTTAACCGCAGCCTCTACCGCGCGGCCGATACCCTTTTTAACAATCATCGGGTTTGCGCCTGCGGCAACGTTCTTCATACCCTCACAAATAAGTGCCTGTGCCAAAACGGTTGCGGTTGTTGTACCGTCACCGGCGGCATCGTTGGTCTTTACAGATACCTCTTTTACAAGTTGGGCGCCCATGTTTTCAAAGGGATTGTCAAGTTCGATTTCCTTTGCTATGGTAACACCGTCATTTGTAATAAGGGGTGAGCCGAATTTTTTATCAAGAACGACATTGCGTCCCTTGGGGCCGAGAGTTACTTTTACTGCGTTTGCAAGTGCGTCAACACCCGACTGCAGTGCTTTTCTCGCCTCTTCACCAAAAATGATTTCTTTAGCCACTTTAATACCTCCTACTCAACAATAGCCAAAATATCAGACTGACGGATGATGCTGTATTCCTCGCCATCGATTTTAACCTCTGTGCCGGAATATTTGCTTGTCAGCACCTTGTCGCCAACCTTAACATACATTTTAACCTCGTTACCGTCAACAAGTCCGCCCGGACCTACGGCAACAATTTCAGAAACCTGCGGTTTTTCCTGTGCTGCGGCTGTCAAAATAATACCGCTTTTTGTTGTTTCCTCTGCTTTTGCAGCCTTGATAACAACTCTGTCTGCTAAAGGCTTTATAGTCATAAACATACCTCCGTAATTTAATATATGTTTTCTACTCAATATTTTTGAGCGCTAAATAACATTCTAAACCTATTTTATCAAAAATTCAAGTAAATTTGGTATTTTTGTTAAGATTATACAGTTGTTGCTTTCGCCTCTTCATATTCTGCGGTTATACCGCGCGGCAACACAAATTTTATTGCGCGTTTTGCTATTTCAAAGCGAACTTTAGATTTATGTATAATCTCTCCGTCAAGGTTTATGGGTGACGGTGTTTCGGTTTCAATTTCCATACTTGTGCAACTGCCGCTCATGCAACAGGACAGATTTTCGTGTTTGCCCAGTTCATACAGTTTGAGGAAAGACAGTATTTTAAGTTTGGAAATCTTTTTAACAAGCAGCCATTCAAGTTTTGCATCAAAGGGACTGGCTTTGGGACTTGCGTTATAACCGCCGCCGTATGTAGTGCCGTTTGCACAGACGGCAAACAGCGAATCTATTACACCAAGGCACTTGCCGTCAATCGTCACCTTGACCTTTACGCCGAGTTTGCCTAAAAACGTTTTAAGAATTGACAGTTTGTAAGCCATACTTCCCGAAACGAACGGAAGATTCTTAAAAGCGGTCATTCCGTCTGCCACAACGGCATCCATTCCGAGAGAGCAGATATTCATACAGCACACGTCGTCTGCTTTTATAATGTCGATGTCAACCGTTTCACCCTTGAGTTGTGCGTCAACGTCCGAAAACAGTTCTCTTTTTTCAAAAACCTTAAGGAAATCGTTGCCCGAGCCGCAAGGTATTACGCCAAGTCTTGCATTTTTATAGCCGTAAAGACCGTTAAGCGTTTCAAATACTGTTCCATCACCGCCACAGGCGAAAATGGTAACGTCATCACCTATTTCTGCTTCCGCTTTGGCTTTAATTCTTGCATCGTCAGGCGCTTCTGTCAGCAGTATTTTATAATCTGCGTCTTTGTTTTCAAAATACTTATGGATTGCGGGGGCGAGCATTTCGGGGCCTTTGCCCTTTCCTGCTGCCGGGTTGATTAAAAACACATACCTCATTTTTATTTATCCCCTTTGAAATACATATAGCATTGGCATTTTATCATTCCGTTATACAGTTTGCGGCGTTTATCTGCCGTTCTGCCGAAGAACTTTTCAAACTCGTCATGTGGACTTATTATGAAATATTTTTTGCCTTTTTCACACACGAAGCGTTCGCCCATAACCTTATAAAGTTCTTCTGCTTCCCTTATATCAAGCAGTCGTTCTCCATAGGGTGGGTTGGTGACAAGTAAACTTCTGCCCTCGGGCATCTTGAAATCACGCACATCAGCAACCGATGCTTTTACATATTTCGAAACACCCGCTTTTTTGGCGTTTTGCAGTGTCAGTGCCACCGCTTTTTCGTCAATATCAAATCCCGTGGCTGTAAAATCAATATCGTGCAAGATTTTGTCCTGTGCCGCCATTCTTTCCTCTTGCCAGACGGTTTTGGGAATAAAATCGAAGCGTTCGGCGGCAAAGAAACGGCGAAGTCCCGGGGCGGTTTTTGTTGCCATAAGCGCCGCCTCGATAAGTATTGTACCCGAACCGCAAAATGTATCAAAAAGTCTGGTATCGGGATAAATTCTTGCAAGGTCGCACATTGCGGCGGCAAGCGTTTCCTTTATAGGCGCTTCGTTGCCCTGTTTTCTGTATCCGCGTTTATGCAATCCCTCGCCCGATGTATCAAGCATTAAAGTTACCCTGTCTTTGAGGATTGAAAACCGTATTTTATGTTCGGCTCCCGTTTCCTCAAACCACGAGGTACCGTATTTTGTCTTTAGGCGTTCGACAACCGCTTTTTTTATTATCGACTGGCAATCGGGTATACTGAAAAGTTTGGAATTAAGGCTCCAACCTGTTACGGGGAAAGCATCGTCCTTGCCGATGTAATCCTCCCACGGAAGCGCTTTTACACCCTCAAAAAGGTCTGTAAATGAAAGCGCCGAGAACTCGCCCACATTTATCATTATGCGCTCTGCAAATCGGCTATTTATATTGGCACGGGCTAAAAGTGAAAAATCACCATAAAAATCAACCCTGCCATTATCGGCGGCAACATCTGCAGCGCCCATGCGTCTTAATTCATCTGCCAATATGCCCTCTATTCCAAACAGGCATATTGCCGTCATTTTAATTCTTTCCATCTATTCGTTCCTAACTTAAAAATGTGAAAACGGCAGACATAATTTTATGTCTGCCGGATTTTATTTCGTTCCGCGGCGTGAGCGCCTTGTATCAGCGTTTTTACGCTTGAGGTCGGAAAACTTATCATCGCTTAACTGTTTGAATTTATTCATCATATCCTCAAACGAAGCAGACTCATCCCGTCTCTCTGTCCAAACGAAAGAATTATCGGGTTTGGGTGCAGTAAAAGGTTTGCGTTCGCGGCGCTTCGGCTCCTCTGCGCGTTTGATGCTAAGGCTCACTTTGCCGTCTTCACCAACGCTAAGCACCTTCATTTTTACGGTATCGCCCTGCTTAACATGTTCGTTAATATCGTTTACATAGGTCTGGGCAACCTCCGATATATGTACCATTCCCGTTTGGTTCTCACCAAGGTCAACAAACACACCAAAATTGGTGATGCCCGTTACCTTTCCCTCTACAATTTCTCCGACAGTAAGTTGCATAAGTGCCTGTGTTTCCCCCTCATATCCTCTCAAAAAATCAGTTGCCTGAAATATCCACAAAGACCTGTTCGTCCGCATATACGAAGCCAAGTCTTTCGCGTGCCGCTTTTTCTATAATATCGGCTTCTGTTCCGTCCTCTAAAAGACGCTCAAGTTCCGATATTTTTTGCTCCATAACCTTTTTTTGCTCGTTAAGTTCATTATACTCTTTGCGCTGATTTATAAGTTGCACCTGTAAATCACCCAGCGAATATAAAAGATAAACCGAAACGACCAAAAGCAAAACTCTGCGAATAATACTGCGTTTTTTGCGCGGTTTATTTGTCATTTATATCATCCTATTTTATATTTACGGTTTTTACCACTAACAGTAATTTTATTAAATAGATTATACAACAACCGTTTTACACCTTTCAAGACTTTTTTTAATGTTTTTATAAACTTTTTGAATATTTGTGCCGTTTTGACGCCGATTTTACAAAAAGTTGCCCCTAAAACCGAGAAAACTACCGATTTTATTTTAATAAAAAATCTTAAAACCGCCGACAGTGCTAAAACGATTGGTTTTGACAAGATATAACGAATGACAAAAAAGCCGATAGCGATACCCAAAAGTAAAAACATTCGCGGTTGTCCGTTTGTGCGAAGAATAGATAAACAGAATGTTAAAAATGTGATTATGAGCGAATAAATTATATCCTCTATAAACACTGCCGTCTTGCTGTGGCGGCGCACCGCCCTTACCGATTTGAAAACATCATAAATTAGTGAATATCCCCCGCCGAATAACACAGACAGAAAAAAGGTGACTAATTGTTCACTGCTATTTATTTCCCACATATTATTTGAAGATTCGGCTGAAAACCGAGCCGCCTGTTTTGCGGTCGTCTGTATATGCAACGGCACACACCGTACCGTCAAGTGAAAAGTCGCCTGTTTCTTTATTGAATCCCGATATATGAAGTCCGTTACCCTTTATTGTCATTTCGCCCATTTCGGTAGTACAGATAATTATATTCTCATCAAAACTTTCCACCTCTTTTACCCCTGTGACCACCATTTTTCTGCGTTTTTCCATTATGACGCTGTGTGTAAAAATTTTTTCTTCTTGCAAAAAAATCACCCCTTATGCTTCAGTTTATGAAACACAAGGGGGCAGTTATGCTATATTACTCTGTATAAATCGGGTGCATCATCCTTGCGGACAACCTCACTAACCGAAAGCACCTCTACAGTTACGGTGCGGCCCGCAAAGGATATTTCAATCTTATCGCCGACCTTTACATCGTATGATGCTCTTGCTACTTTACCGTTGACGGCAACGCGACCTGCATCACACGCTTCGTTTGCTACGGTGCGGCGCTTTATAAGGCGCGACACCTTCAGATATTTATCAAGTCTCATATTTCCCTTTCAAAAAGAAAAGCCGCCATAGGCGGCTTTTGCTTCTTTGTAAACCTAATTACTTTGCAACAGCGTCTTTGAATGCCTTACCTGCTTTGAAAACAGGAGCCTTAGATGCTGCGATTTTGATGGTTTCTTTTGTCTGAGGATTGATACCTGTTCTTGCGCTGCGTGTGCGAACTTCGAAAGTACCGAAGCCAACGAGAGAAACCTTGTCGCCCTTCTTGAGAGCCTCTTCAACTGATGCTACGAATGCTGCTACTGCTGCATCTGCATCTTTCTTGGAAAGACCTGCTTTTTCAGCAACTGCTGCTACTAATTCTGTCTTGTTCATTATAAATGACCTCCAAAAAAATAAAATAGATTATGCTTAATAAAAAACAAGCTTGTCAACAAGCAAATTTATTACCGATATTACTTTACCACAGAAATTTGAAAAAATCAAGGGGTATTATAATATTTGTGCTATTTTTATGCAAAAGTGGAAAGATTTTGGTGCTTTTTGATATGTTTTGAGTATTTTAGTGCCTTTTTTTGAAGAAATTCAGTCTTTTGAAAACAGGATTGTGTATAAATTCTTCTGCGCTTATAACCGAGAAAGCAAAAAGCAAGGCAAAATACACTACTGCGGCAACCGCAATTGACAGTATGGTTTTGAGAATTCCATCACCCAAAACCATAGTCAAAAGGTAGGCTGTGCCGCCGCAAATCAGTGCTGCGACCAAGGGTTTTATCAAGGTTACCGAAACATCCGGTTTCACCTTTGTATGTTTACACAGACTATAAAAATTCAGAACGAATATGCAAAGGAAACAACCAAGCGTTCCGTACGCGGCGCCGTGGACATTTATATGCGGCTCGGATATTAAAAGTATATTAAGCACCGTTTTAACCGCCGCGCCGATAAGCATATTTCGGACAGGCACATAAGGTTTACCGACCGCCTGTAACATACTGACAAGTGGAACAGAAAGTCCTGAGAAAATTGCCGCTATGCCGTAAATTCGCAAAAGCGGTGCGCCGATTTCGACCGAGGCATGACTTTTATACAAAAGCGACATAATATTTGGTGCCACCGCCGTCATACCGATTGCCGCGGGAAGCACGATTATTGATGTTACCTTGAGAACCGAGTTTACACAGTTTTTAATATCCTCTTTTTTATGGTCTTGTGCACACCACACCCGTACAAGTGACGGCAGTGCACTTATTCCCAACACCGAAGCAACCGAGGGCACAAGATTATAAACGGTATAGGTTTTACTGCGAACACCGTATAAAAATGTGGGCAGAGTTTCGCCCGACAAAAGTTTATGGGCGGCGCTGTTATAGTCATCTATTGATGCACTGTACATTCCCTCTAACAGTTCGGTATGTTCGCTCATCAGACTTCCGAGTTGCCACTTAACCGTCAGGACATCAACAAGCGATGCGATGTTTGTGACAAAAGAACTTATTACAATAGGTACGGCAAGGAGTATTACCATTTTTAATATTTCGCGTCTTGGCTCTTTTTCGTCATCGGCAGACTCCATTTTTGATACATAGTCGCCTTTGATTTTATAATAAACCATTGTAAAAAGTGTTGCCAAAAGAACGCCGATTGTAACGCCCAAGATTGCCGAGGCGGCGGAATAGGCAACATTTTTAGTAAGTTTTACAGCAACATAGGCGAAGGTATAGCCGAAGACGAGTTTAGATACCGCCTCTATTATACTTGCGACCGCGGTTGGATACATATTGCCGTAGCCCTCATAATATCCCGTATACGCCGAAATTATGCAACAAAAAAGCCAGGCGGGTGCTATGGCGATAAGACTGTAATAGGTTGAGCCTGTCATATCGGTTAGCGCCAAAAAGGGTTTTATAAACAAAAGCATCAAAACAGTCATTATAACGCCGAAAGCGGTAAACGCGGTTGCCGAAACTCTGAAAACGCGTTTTGCAGACAAGTAGCGCCCTTCTGCTACCCTTTCTGCCACCATACGCGACACGACCATAGGAAGCCCTGTCATTGAAATACCATAGATTGGCACAAACAAATCATAAGCCGAAGAATAATATCCAAAGCCCAAATCACCTATTATATTGTTAAGCGGAATTTTGAAAACGGCACCGATTATCTTTGTAAGAACGGTTGCCACTATAAGTATAGCGGCACCCTCCGCAAAGGATTGTTGATGTCTTTTGGGCATAAAGTTACCTCTTAAAAGAAATTTTTAGAAAGCATTGTCTTTACGGCATCCAGAACGATAACCGCAAGGTCAAATTTTTCATTCTCATTCATATCTGTATAGGAAACCGATGCATCTGCTCCCGCATCGTCCGAGATGCGTCTTATCGCTAAAAAGGGCACTTTTGCCATACTGCAGACACCGGCAACTGCTGCCGATTCCATATCACAACTTGTGGGAGAATAAGTATTCATAAGTTCTGCACGCAGGGTATCATCACTTACAAAGCGGTCGCCTGTAACAGCCATTCCGATACGCGCGTTTGGCAACAAATCCTTAAAGAAATTGAGTAGTTTTTCATCTGCATCATAGATGTATTTTTGTGACGGCTTTTCGCCTTTTTTATAACCGAGCGGAGTTAAATCAAAATCATATTCAGTATATTTATCACAAATGGCGAGTTCACCGCGTAAAATACCGCTCATACCTCCCGAAAGTCCGGTATTAAGAATTACATCACATCCGCAGTCTATCAAATACATTGCGGCGGCAGCGGCATTCACCTTTCCGATTCCGGAGCAGACCGCATGCATTATTACCTCTTTATCATCTGTGCTATATGTGAAAATATGTCCGTCACGGTCAAAATACGGAGAGTCTTGTCCACCCAGATTTTTAAGCGGCGCATACTCCATATCATCCGCTATAACTACGCCGATTTTTAGTGTTTTCATAGGTCACCTCATACCAAAAAACGCCCGAAAGAACCATTCTCCGAGCGTTTGAATGTTAGTTTTCTTCTATAAAACTTTCGCCACAGGCGAAGCAAAAATGCGCCTCGCTCACATTGGCAATTCCGCACTTTTTGCAAAACTTTTTGCCCTGTGCGCGTGAAACCTGTGCTTTTGCTTCGTCAATCTCTGCCTGTTTTCTGGCAATCTCTTTTACAATCAACTTAGCCTCTTCTGTTACCTCTTTTTCTTCACTTATAAAATCAAAACAGACCTTGCCAAGTTCCGTAAAAGTTTTGGAAAGTTTAGATTCCATAGATGCTATATCCAACTTTTGTTTCTGTATAGAAACTACTTCATTTGTTTTTTTATACGCAACATCAATTGCATCGCGGGTTTTGTTTATTACATCATCAAAAAATTCCATAAAAAACCGTCCTCTCGCTTTTTTATTATAATGAAAAGGTTAAGCGAAACATTTTTGAGCGTTTCGACTAACAACAATCATTATAATACCATAAATACTAACCTTTTTCAAGAAAAATCACTCGTACTTGCCGCCTTTTATAAACTCGCGTATAAGCGACTCCTGTGGCACTGCCGATTGGTCTATACTGCAAAAAGCGTTTAGGCCTTTAATCGTTTCTTTGACATAAAAATAATCTTTGCTATCTTTAGAAACCTGTGATAAAAGCCCTAAAACGCGCGTTTGGAAGACACACGGCTCATACTCGTGCAATGTTGTGATTTGTCGGTCGGCGGTCGGTTTGAATTTATAAAGGTGTTTTTCTTCGCCCTCTATAACATCGTCCCACACATCAAATGTCCTTTGCGGTGTGGCGCCGCGATATATATCATCACGCGACATTCTTCTTACAAGGCGCATTTGTCTGCTTGAAATCAAAACATTGCCGTCATCATCGTAAAGGTTACGGTTAACACTTATATAAAGTTTATAAATATTCTCTTTCGGCAGATGTTCAAAAAGCAACGGATTGAGCGCATGAAGCCCTTCTACTATCATTAGTCCGCCGTTTTGTATATTTATCCTTTTTACTTTGTCGGTTCTTTTTTGCTCTGCGAATGAAAAAATCGGGATATCGGTTTCGCCGTTTAAGAGCGCATCGCCAAAACACTTGCTAATTAGCGCAACATCAAGCGAATGAACCGTTTCATAATCGGGCTCTCCCTCTTGACTTAACGGTACTTTATCCGCGTCTAAATAAAAGTCGTCAAGCGACACAATTTCTGTATGTTTACCCGATTTTTTAAGGTAATCACGGAGTATATGCGCCGTTGTGGTTTTGCCCGAGCCAGATGGCCCCGCTAACATTATGATTTTTTTGTTTACATCCGCCGCAATTTCCTCTGCAACCGAACGGATTTCATCGTGATAGCGTTTTTCACTTTGTGTTATGAATTCACAAACATCGGTTTTTGCGCGGTTATTGATGTAACTTGCCGTAAGTTTCATAAAACTCTGTTATCCTTTTCTTTCTATCTATCAGTTCGTCAAAACGGGTGATATATTCATACGGGTATTTATAGTTGAATATGCGTTCAATATAATTACCCATCGGCTCTCTCAATTTTGTAACAGCCGATGCACCACAGGCTAATATTGTATGCGTTTCGTCCATTATATAAACATTATAAAGACATTCATAGCCGCTTTTTGCGTAGCCGACATTTTCAAGGTTTCCCACAGTTTTGCTCTGCCTATACATATAGTATGGCACAATTTTGTTTTCTGACAAGATTTTTTCTGCCGTTTCAACCATTTTTGCAGCATCCAAACCAACCGAAGTATCGGGTAAAATATTGCCTGTGCTAAGCGTTGATGCGCGTTTCATTGAAAGGGCGTGTACCGTAACGCTTTCGGGGTTTAATTTTACAATCTCCGATAAAGTATTTTCAAAACTATCATAGGTATCGCTTGGCAGTCCCGCGATTAAATCCATATTTATATTACAAAAACCAAGTTCTCTCGCAAGTAAAAAGGCGTCCACCGTCTGCTCTTTAGTGTGGCGTCTGCCAATGGCTTTGAGGACGCTATTATTCATTGTCTGCGGGTTTATACTGATTCTCGTAACACCCATTTCTTTAAGCGCTAAAAGTTTTTCCTTTGTTATTGTATCGGGCCGTCCCGCTTCGACCGTAAGTTCACGAACGGTGCTCATATCAAAGCAATCATAAACTGTGGAAAGCACAGTTTTTAGTTGTTCAGCGCTGAGTGTTGTCGGTGTGCCGCCACCCATATATACCGTTTCGAGTCTTAAATTGTTTTCTCTTGCATATTCTGCCGTTATGCGCAATTCTTCACAAAGCAGTGTTACATACTGCGGTATGAGTTTTTTTGCGTGTTCTACCGAATGGGAAACGAACGAACAATATGTACATCTGCTCGGGCAAAACGGCACCGAGATATAAAGGCTAAACGACTGTGGCGTAGAAAGCGATGTGATTTTTTCTTCGCCTTTTCTTGTGTTTTTGCAGAGTTCTATCTTTTTATCCGACACAAGCAAGGTATTTTTGAAGTAATCCGCCGCCGCATCTTCACCATCCTTACAAGCAAGGCGCGAAAAGAGTTTTGCGGGGCGCACACCCGTTAAAATTCCCCAAGGAGAAATATAACCCGTAACATCATAAAAACAGTAAAGCAGTTGTATTGCGAGTTTTAGTTCGCACAGATTATCATAATCGTCCGCGTCATTAGGTACGGTGATTTCGTGTTCCGAAATTTTTCCGTCAAGACAGAGCCTTGCAAACAAGGTTGTGCTTTTATCCCCTCTTACCAGACGGACAACTGCAATATTTTCCGCATCGTCACATTCGGTATCTACTATTTCAATCTTCTGGAAAGGCAGATATATGCGGCAAAGTTTTTCAAGTTCGTAATTAAACTTATTATTTATTACGGCTAAAATCATATATACGGGTTATAACTTCTTTCATAGGATAGTGTTGTTGGGGCATCGTGTCCCGGATAAATTGTATAATCATCACTCAGTGAGAACAGTTTATTAAGAGATGCTTTTTGCGCTTCGCGGCTGCCTGTGGGCAAATCGGTTCTGCCGACCGACTGCTTAAATAGTGTATCACCGCTGAAAATCACATTTGAAATCAAGTAACACACCGAGCCTTCGGTATGGCCGGGTGTATGAATCACACGCACAGCCATATCACCGATGTTTATTACATCGCCATCCTCAAAAAGATACTCGGGTGTAAACTCGGTTTGTTCCACCGCAAACATTGAAGATAAACTTTCTTCCCTGCTCTCAAGGCCACAGGCATCAAGTTTACCAACACCTACCGCGGCACCCGACAAAATACGCGCGTCATATATACCTGCGACATGGTCAAAATGGCGGTGGGTTGCTAAAATCAACATCTCTTTACCTGCGTTATCTTTTATGAATTCACGAACCTTATCGGTTACCGTAAAAACATCAATAAGCAGTGCGGCATCCTCACTTGATACCATATAACAGTTGGCACCAAACTGCCCCTGTGGCTGTGTAATTATATTCATATTATTTACTCCAAATATCAGTATCAAGCGTTATTGTAACAGGTCCGTACGCCTTGATATCAAGTTCCATATCGCCGCCGAAAACGCCTTTTTCTACTGTTTTGACGCCCTCTTTTTTAAGACATTCGCAAAAGTATTCATAAAGCATTTCAGCGCCTGTGGGCTCCATCGCGTTTATGAAAGACGGGCGGTGACCTTTACGGACATCGGCACAGAGCGTAAAGTTTGAAACAACAAGCGCACTTCCCTCGACATCCAAAAGTGAGAGATTCATTTTATCCTGTTCGTCACGGAAGATACGAAGAAGCGCTGTTTTTTTGGCGAGAAGTTCTGCCTTTTCTTTTGTATCGCCGTCTTGTGCGCCCAAGAGAATTAAGAAACCGTGCTCTATCTCACCGCTAACCTTTCCGCTTTCTGTCACCTTTGCGCTTTTTACGCGCTGAATTATCGCTTTCATTACTGATGTATCCTTTCTATGCTGTAAACACCGTAAAGTTTGCTGAGTCTATCCATTATACTCTTAAGGTGTTCTTTTCCTGCGGTTTTGAGCGTTACGGTTGTAACGCAGTTGCCGTCTTTTGTGCTACGCGCATTTATAGCGTGTACCGTTACCTTCATATTGTAAAGTGCCGAAGTAACATCAAGCACCATTCCGTCACGGTTTACACCCGAAATTTGCAGTGTAGTTACGAAATATTCGCTATTTGGAACATCATTCCAACACGCTGCCACCCAACGCTCCGGCTCTTGCGAAGTGCTGATATCTTTCGGAACATTACTACAATCGCGCTTATGGATTGAAACGCCGTGACCGCGCGTGATAAAGCCGATTATATCATCGCCCGGAAGCGGTGAACAGCATTTCGAAAGTTTGATAAGACAGTTATCTATACCCTCTACAACAACGCCGTTTGAGGATTTGTGGTGTGTTACGGGTTTTACAACATCCTCTATCGTGACGGGTTTTGATGCCTTTATAAGCGCCTGGTAATCGTCCTTGATTCTCGGCATAATTTTAGAAAGCAGAACACCGCCGTAACCGATTGCGGCATAAAAATCTTCCGCCGAGCCCAAGTGTTGTTTCTTGGCAAGGTCTAATACAAAGTTTTCCATTTCCGCATCAGGCAGATTTATGCCGTTGCGGGAAAATTCGCGTTCAAGTTCGGTTTTGCCCGTTTCAATATTCTCTGTTCGGCGCTCTTTTTTGAACCAACTGCGGATTTTGGATTTTGCCTGATTGGTAACCGCAATTTTTAGCCAATCGCGACTGGGGGCGTGGTTTTGCTGGTTTGTTGTAATAATCTCTATAATCTCGCCCGTTTTTACAGTATGGTTTAGCGGGACAATTCGTCCGTCAACCTTTGCGCCGACCATTCTTATACCAACGGCGGTATGGATTGCAAAAGCAAAGTCGACAATCGTTGAGCCTACGGGCAGGTTGATTACATCGCCCTTAGGTGTAACGGCAAAAACATCGTCCTGTGCCAAATCGGTTTTTATGGTTTGAACAATGTCAACTGCGTTGCCGTCATCGTTTTGCGATTCTAAAATCTGGCGCACCCAGGAAAGACGCTCTTCCATCTTTCTGTCGTCACGGTTTATGCCCTCTTTATATTTCCAGTGCGCCGCAATTCCGTACTCTGCGGTGTGGTGCATTTCGTATGTTCTGATTTGGATTTCAAACGGCACACCCTCGCGGCTTATAACCGTGGTGTGAAGCGACTGATACATATTTGGTTTCGGGGTTGATATATAGTCCTTAAACCTATTTGGAATGGGACGGAACATATCGTGCATTATACCCAAAATGTTATAACAGTCGGCAATTGTATCAACAATTATTCTGACGGCGTATATATCATATATTTCATCAAAATCTCTGCCCTGTACATACATTTTCCTGTAAATTCCGTGTATGGATTTTACGCGGCTTTCAATTGTAACATTTGTATCGGGCAACACCTCATGCAGATGTTCTTCTATTCTTTCGCGGATTACCGACAGCACCTCTTGACGCTGCTGACTGCGAAGCGACAGAAGTTCCTCTACCTCGTGATATGCAATGGGGTCCAAATGCATAATCGCAAGGTCTTCAAGTTCTTCCTTTAACGCTCTGATACCAAGACGGTGTGCAATAGGCGCGAAAATCTCCAGCGTTTCAAGTGATTTTTCACGCTGTTTTTTATCGGTCATTGCATCTATTGTGCGCATATTATGAAGACGGTCTGCAAGTTTTATGATAATAACACGGATATCCTCGTTCATTGCAATCAGCATTTTGCGAAGATTTTCCGACTGGAACTCCTCTTTAGAGGTGAACTGGATTTTACCGAGTTTTGTAACGCCTTCTACAAGATTTGCAACCGATGCGCCAAACTCTTTTTCAACATTTTCGTGGGTTATGGGCGTATCTTCTATTACATCGTGCAGAAGTGCTGCCTCTATGCACTCGCTATCCATACCCATCTGCGCTAAAATTATGGCAACCGAAAGCGGATGAACATAATATTCCTCTTTAGAAAAGCGATATTGTCCTTTATGCGCTTCAACACAATATTCGTACGCTTTTCTTATGGCGTCAAGATTATAACTTAAATTCTGTTCTTCCAAAACGGACAAGAGTTTTTTATAATCTTTTTCATAAATTTCATTCATCATTCGGTTTCACCTTCTCTCAAAATACGCAATATTTCGGATTTTTCCAAATCGGAACGGGCGCCGTTCACCCTGCTTATGATAATATTTTCACCTATGCGTTTTTCGGTTATAAGTCCGAGTTCGCACAAAACATCAATAGCGATATTTGCCTTTCCGCAAAGCAGACGGCCGATTGTTTTATTTATAAGTGTTTTTTTGTTTATGGGACGGACAACACAGCGGTAGAGTAGTCCTATTTCGTCACGCGTTGGGGTTATATGTGACAGGTCACGGGGTGCTGAATGGGACATAAAATCTTCGTACTCAAAAAGCGACTCTATATCCGCTTCACTCTCGCCTGACGGTCTTATTTCGCGCACTATAACGCTCAGAGTTTTCTCTCCGCGCCACTCGTTTATATCAAGCGTAGCGGCAATATCGACAGTATCACCCTCTTCAAACGGGAACGAATCCGCCGTTTTACCAAAGATGAGCGCCTGTATAACGGAGGTATCACGCACTAAAATAAGTCGGAGATGTTTTCCGTCCGCTATTGGATTTATTCTTTCTATTTTAAGCGAATATATGCCAAAAAGCGGGGTTTGATTGCCCTTGCCAAATGGTTCAAGTTCGCTTATCAGTTCCGCCATTTCAAGCGACAGTGCGGCGGGGTTTAATTTACAATCAAGATGCACACAAGGCACAGAAATTTCTGTTTTACGCGCATAATTGTTGATTGATTTGCGGAAAGCATCAACATCGGATTCCATAAGTGTAAGTCCCACGGCAAGTTCGTGTCCGCCAAATTTCTCTAGATATTTCTCTGCTGAATTTACGGCATCAAAGAGTGAAAATCCTTCTACACTTCTGCCCGAACCGACCGCAACTCCGTCCTCTGCGCCCAAGACGATTACGGGTTTGCCGTAACGCTCAACAAGGCGTGAAGCGGCAATTCCGACAACACCCCTATGCCAATTTTTTCCGCACACGACAACAACCCTATCATAATAGAGTTTTTGTCTTTCGATAATCGCAACGGCTTCCTTTTCAATATCGCTTTCTATCTTTTGCCTTCTCACATTTTCTTCATTGATTTCCATAGCCAGTGCCTCTGCTGTTTCGGTGTTATCGGCACAAAGCAGTGAAAAAGCGCGCATTGCGTCACCCATTCTTCCCGCGGCATTTATGCGCGGTGCCAAATTAAAGGCGAGGTTTCCCGCTTTTAACTCTTTACCCTCAAGTCCTGCGGCATTTATAAGCGCCGACAGTCCCACGCGGGAGGTGTTGTTGATATAGAGAAGTCCCTCGCGCACAAAGACGCGGTTTTCGTGTGTCAGTGGCATAACATCGGCAACCGTACCGATTGCAACCAAGTCGGCATAATCGCTAAGAAGTTCTTCCGGCACAGCATTCTCAAGCGCACATATAAGTTTATATGCCACGCCGACACCTGAAAGTTCCTTAAATTCGCTCGGGCAATCAACTCTATGCGGGTCAACAACGGCATCTGCGGGGGGGAGTTCCCCTATCGGCATATGGTGGTCGGTTATGACAACCTGCATACCACGGCTTTTAGCCATTTTGACCTCTTCCACTGCGTTTATTCCGTTATCGACAGTGATAATAAGCGAAACGCCTTTGCCGTCTAACTTTTCAAGCGAATCTATGTTCATACCATAACCCTCATCGGCGCGGCTTGGGATATAAGGAATTACACTGGCGCCGCGTGAGCAGAGGTATGTATAAAGCAATGTTGTTGCAGTTACGCCGTCACAATCGTAGTCACCGTATATTGCTATGAGTTTGTTTTCTTCTATTGCGGCATTTATAACCTCTGCCGCCCTTTTCATATCGGCATAGGAACAGGGGTCTTCAAGCGGAGCATCACACGACAAAAACGCGTCAAGTTCCACAGGGTCTTCATATCCGCGAACGGCACAAATTAAAGACAAAAACGGGTCTATATCACATTCTTCTGCCAAGTTATTTACAAGTTCTTTTGAAATTTTCGGCACTATCCAACGCTTCATCGTGTTCACCTCGCTTACCACATTTTCTCATAAATATAAATATACTATTTTATTATACTACTATAATAATAATATTTCAAGAAAAACAGGCATAAAAAAATGCACCGCCCAAGCGGTGCATTTTAATTTCTATTATTTCTTCGCTACTGCTTTTTTAGCGGCGGCTACGATATCTTTTGCTCTGAGCGAAAACTCGTCAAGCAATGTTGCTGCCGGGCCTGAGCAACCAAACACATCGTTTACACCAACGCGAACTACGGGAACGGGACATTCCTCCGTTACAACCTCTGCCACAGCGCTACCCAAGGCGCCGATGATATTATGTTCTTCGGCGGTTACGATTGCGCCTGTTTCCTTTGCGGCTTTTACTATAATATCGCGGTCTATCGGCTTGATGGTGGGCATATTTACTATACGAGCGCTGATTCCCTCTTCTTTAAGGGTTTCGTATGCTATAAGCGCCTCAGAAACCATAAGGCCTGATGCTATTATTGTAACATCGGTACCGTCTTTGAGTTCAATACCCTTTCCGATTTCAAATTTATAATCATCTCCGAAAATTACAGGGAGGGCAAGTCTGCCGAAACGGATATAAACAGGGCCATCGTGCTCAAAAGCGGCGCGAACAGCGGCTTTTGCCTCTGTATCGTCTGCGGGGTTGAGAACGGTCATACCGGGAATGGTACGCATAAGTGCCAAATCCTCACAGCACTGATGTGTTGCGCCGTCTTCACCAACCGAAATACCGGCATGTGTTGCGCCGATTATAACATTAAGGTGGGGATATCCGATGGAGTTGCGAACCTGTTCAAATGCGCGGCCCGCCGCAAACATTGCAAAACTGCTGCAAACAACGCGTTTGCCTGTGGCGGCAATACCCGCGGCAATGCTTACCATATTCTGTTCTGCAATTCCGCAATCATAATGTCTTTCGGGAAAAGCTTTTTTGAATGTGCCTGTTTTGGTAGCGGCTGCAAGGTCTGCATCCAATACCACAAAATCGTCACGCTCGTTTCCGAGTTCTACAAGAACATTACCAAATGAATCTCTTGTTGCAATCTTTTTAACATCTGCCATTTTCTTTCCCCTCCTTAGTTCAAACCTGCAAGTGTGGCCGATAATTCAGCCATCGCAATATTATACTGCTCTTCGTTCGGTGCGGCTCCGTGCCATCCAACCTGGTTTTCCATAAATGAAACGCCCTTACCTTTTACGGTTTTTGCGATGATTGCATAGGGCTTATCGAATGTTCCAACCTTGGAAAGCGCTTCTTCAATCTGCGCAAAATCGTTACCGTCAATCTCGACCGTTTCAAAACCAAAAGCCTGGAATTTTTCTACAATCGGATAGGGTGAGTTAACATCTTCAACTGTTCCGTCAATCTGAAGGTTGTTGTTGTCTACGATTACGGTAAGGTTATTTAATTTTTTATGGGCAGCAAACATTGCCGCTTCCCAAACCTGACCTTCTTGTATTTCGCCGTCTCCAAGCAGTGTATAAACCTTAAAATCGTCACCGAAATGTTTAGCCGAAAGTGCCATACCTGTAGCGGCGGAAATTCCCTGTCCGAGCGAACCGCTTGACATATCAACACCGGGTATTTTCTTCATATCGGGGTGGCCCTGTAAAATCGAGCCGACCTTGCGGAGAGTTTTAAGCAACTCAACATCAAAAAATCCTCTGTTTGCGAGGGTTGAATAAAGCACGGGTGCAGCGTGACCTTTGGAAAGAACAAAGCGGTCTCTTGCTTCATCCTTCGGGTTTTCGGGATTTATGTTCATCTTTTTGAAATAAAGATAAGCCATTATATCCGCCGCGGAAAGCGAACCGCCCGGATGTCCCGATTTTGCATTATAGACACCTTCAATGATTCCTATTCTGATTTTGGTGGCTATTCGCTGTAACTCTTTTAATTCTTCGTGTTTCATATGCCTTATTTCCTTTCCCGTATGTATTATACAAAGCACCATCCTTTACACATCACGACATAAAGTCGGCGCTTTTTGCAACCTCTTTTAAGAATTCTGAGAAATATTCGGGAAGAGGGCTTGTAAATTCCATATACTCTTTAGTCTTGGGGTGGATAAACCCAATACATCTCGCGTGTAGACACTGACCGCAAAGTATACCCTTACCCGCGACCTTTTTAGGTCCATAGACCGTATCTCCCGCTACCGCGTGGCCGATATGTGCCATATGTACGCGGATTTGGTGAGTTCTTCCCGTTTTAAGACGCAGTCTTACATGGGTAAAAGCGCCAAACCTTGCTATTACCTCATACTCTGTTACTGCCTCTTTAGAATTTTTATATGTAACCGCCATTTGTTTACGCTTTACCGGATGACGCCCTATGGGTGCATCTATGACGCCACTGTCCTCTTTTATGTTTCCGTGGACAACCGCCTCATACACACGCGTAAAACTATGGTCTTTAATCTGCTGTGCCAGAAAATTATGCGCCGCATCGTTCTTTGCGACCATTAAAAGTCCGCTTGTGTCCTTATCTATTCGGTGCAAAATTCCGGGTCTTGTAACGCCGTTTATACCCGAAAGACTGTCGCCGCAATGATATAAAAGTGCGTTTACAAGCGTACCCTCATAGTTCCCTGCGGCAGGGTGGACAACCATATCCTTGGGTTTATTGACAACCAGCATACAGTCGTCTTCATACACAACATCAAGCGGAATATTTTCTGCTCGTGTTTCAAGCATTACAGGGTCGGGCAATGTTACATTTACGCAGTCGCCCGACCGTAATTTATAATTTTTACTGACAGGCTTTCCTGCGACCGTAACCAAACCGTCTGCCAAGAGTGTTGCGGCACGAGAACGCGTAATTTCGGCATTTTGTGCCAAAAACACATCAATTCTTTCCTGCCCGTCACCCAAGTATTCAAAACTCTTTTCGGTCATTATTCTGCCTTTTGTTTTGCCTCAATACTGTTTACTTTTCTTGCCGACAGCATATCCATAATAAGATGGATAATAAGAAGTCCGGCACCGATGCATACAGCACAATCGGCAATATTGAAAATCGGAAAATCAATAAACTGCAGTCTTATAAAATCAACCACATTACCGTCACGGAAGATACGGTCGAGCATATTGCCGAGTCCGCCGCTTAAAATAAGGCAGATTGCAAAGAACAGAAGTTTATGCTTTTTGCCCGATTTCAAAAGCAAGGCAATACAAATAAGCATTGCAACGGCGGTAAGGGACAAAAGTATCCAGGTGTGGCCCTGCATAAAGCCCCAAGCACCGCCTTTGTTATGGATATAGGTGAAATCAAACAGTCCGTCTATTGCGGGTTTGGTTTCGGCAAGTGCAAAATTTGCCACAACATAATATTTTGAGAGTTGGTCGGCAACCAAGAAAAGCACTGCCACAACTATTGCAAGAATGTATAACAATTCTTAACCCTCCAAAAATTACAAACTCTTAATAACAGCGGCACAACGCTCACAGAGAGTTTTATGCTCGGCGTCTTTGCCGACTGTCTCGGAATATGACCAGCAACGCTCACATTTTTCTCCCTCGGCGTGTGCGGCTGTGATGCCGATGCCTGTGTCGCCTGTGACTGCTCCGCCTTCGCCCTCAACAAGTGTTACATTGGATACGATAAAGACCGATTTAAGAAGCGGTAAAACATCGCTTAAGAAGGCATATTCCTCACCCTTAGCATAAAGTGTAACTGAAGCATCAAGCGATGCGCCGATTACCTTTTCTGCACGGGCGGTTTCAAGCACCTTTTTAACATCTTCGCGAAGGGCGAAAATCTTTGACCAACGCGCCATAAACGCTTCATCAGTTACGCCCTTTGCAGTGGGCATATCATTGAAGATTACATTTCTTGTATCACAACTTGAATCGTGTGGCATAAACTGCCAGATTTCATCCGATGTGAACGCAAGGATGGGCGATACAAGGCGTGTTATTGTATCAAGTATACGGTACATTGCGGTTTGGGCGGCGCGGCGGCTTACGCTGTCTGCCTTGTCAACATACAGTCTGTCCTTTAAGACATCCAAATAGAAGTTTGACATATCCAAAACGCAGAAATTATGAATTGCGTGGAAAACAATATGATATTCAAAGTTATCGTACGCTTTGCGGCACTCTGCTACCAGATTATCGAGTTTATAGAGTGCAAAACGGTCGATTTCTTCAAACTTATCATCAGTTACACAGTCGGTATTTGGGTCAAAGTCCGAAATACAACCCAAGATAAAACGCGCTGTGTTACGGATTTTACGGTAAACCTCTGACAATTGTTTTAATATATCGGGCGATACGCGGATATCGGCGTGATAGTCTGACGATGCAACCCACAGACGCAGAATGTCGGCGCCGTACTGTTTTACGATATCGTCAGGAATTATTACGTTACCGATGGATTTAGACATCTTTTTGCCCTCACCGTCAACAACCCAGCCGTGTGTTACAACGGTTTTATAAGGTGCTACACCGCGTGTTGCAACCGATGTTAAAAGCGAAGACTGGAACCAACCTCTATACTGGTCGGCACCCTCCAAATACAAATCGGCGGGAGTTTCGAGATAATCGCGTGTTTCCAAAACGGCGGCATGGGATGAACCCGAATCGAACCAAACATCCATAATGTCGGTTTCTTTTGTGAATTCTTTGCATCCACATTCGCACACTGTTCCCTCGGGCAACAGTTCTTCTGCCGTATGGGTATACCAGGCGTTTGCGCCCTCTTTTCTAAAGATATCGGCAACCTTTTTGATGCTCTCGGGGCTTATAACCTCTTTACCGCAATCCTTGCAGTAAAAAATCGGAATCGGAACGCCCCATACACGCTGACGGGAAATACACCAGTCACTGCGGTCGCGCACCATACCCTTAATTCTGCCCTCGCCCCAGGCGGGAACCCAATTTACAGTTTCGATTGCTTTGACGGCATCCTCTACGAAATCGGATATTGAGCAGAACCACTGCTCTGTCGCTCTATAAAGTATGGGCGACTTACAACGCCAACAGTGCGGATATTGGTGGATTATCTTTTTAAGTGCAAACAGATAATTATTTGCATCAAGCCACTTGGCAATTTCTTTATTTGCTTCATCGGTTGTAAGACCTGCAAACTGACCTGCGTTCTCCGTGAACACGCCCTTTGCGTCAACCGTTACAACTATGGGAAGTTCCTCATAATTACGGCAAACCTCAAAGTCGTCAGTACCGTAACCGGGGGCGGTATGAACGCAGCCTGTACCGCTTTCAAGAGTTACATGGTCGCCAACGATTACAAGTGAATCTCTGTCAACAAAGGGGTGACGGGCGCGGATATTTTCAAGTTCTGCGCCCTTTACGGTGCCTAAAAGTTTATATTCTTCTATCTCTGCGGCGGCAAAGGTATCCTTTGCGAGTTCCTCTGCCATAACGTAATATTCGCCGTTTGCTAAAAATACACCGTATTCATAATCAGGTCCTACGCAGATAGCAACGTTTCCCGGAAGTGTCCAGGTTGTTGTGGTCCAGATTACGAAATAGGTTTTAGAAAGGTCTGCGCCGAGGGCGGACAAAACACCCTTATCATCGCATACCGGGAATTTAACATAGATAGAATAGCAGGGGTCTTCTGCATACTCAATCTCGGCTTCTGCCAATGCGGTCTGACATTCGGGGCACCAATAAACAGGTTTAAGACCTTTATAGATATAGCCCTTATTAGCCATTTCGCCAAACACCTCGACCTGTTTTGCAACATAGTCGTTCGAGAGTGTCATATACGGGTTATCCCATTCGCCTAAAACGCCGAGTCTTTCAAACTGATGGCGCTGTTCTTCGGCGTATTTGAGTGCAAATTCGTGACAGATTTTGCGAAGTTCCAACTCGGAAATGCGCTCACTCGATTTCATACCTGCGGCTTTACGGGCCTTAAGTTCTGTGGGAAGACCGTGCATATCGTAGCCGGGCACATAGGGGGCTTTATAACCTGTCATATTTTTATAGCGCACAACGAAATCCTTGAGGGATTTGTTGAGTGCGGTACCCATATGGATTATGCCGTTTGCATAAGGAGGGCCATCGTGAAGAATATAAAGAGGTTTGCCCTCATTATGTTTCATAAGTTCTTCGTAACAATTGTTGTCTGTCCACGCTTTGAGCGCTTCAGGCTCCCTCTGCGGCAGACCGGCACGCATCGGGAATTCGGTTTTTGGTAAATTCAGGGTATTGTTGTAATCCATTTGGGGTTCTCCTATCTTTTGTCTTTGCGTCTAAAAAATCCACGAGAGGCTTTTTCTTCCTCTTCATCTTCGTCATCCTGGAAATCTTCTTCTGCAGATTCTTCCTCAATTACATCGGCTTGAATCTTAAAACCGCTGAAACTAACATTGGGTTCCAGGACGGCATCAATTGTGTTATTTTCGGTTTTTTCTTCCTCCGCCTCTACAGGTGTTTCCTCTATAGCGGGTTCTTCCGTTTCCTCTGCCTTTGGCTCTTCCTTTTTGGTGAAATCGGGTTTGCTGTCAAAGGCGAAAGCCGCAGCCTCTGCCGCACGGGTGGCATCAAAAGGCACCTCGTCAGGAAGTTTGGAGAGCGAATCGATATGTTCTTTGTATATTGCCATTACCTGTGATTTGAAGTTGACAATATCAAGTTTGAGTTTATCAAAAAGCAGTTGCTGTCTTGCAACGCTGTCGTGCGCGGCAGAAATCATCTCTTGTGATTTGTCGGCAGTTTTCTTCATAATCTCCGCATACTCTGCGGCGGCGCGTTGTTTGTTCTGCTCTGCTACCAGTTTATCGGCGGCGGCTTTTTCTTCTACCGAAGAAGTAATCTCACCCGCGCGCACCTTAGCCTCAACAATAATCTCCTCTGCCTTTTTCTTGGCGTCATCTACTATCTGGTCGGCAAGTTTTTGTGCCGAAACCAGAACATTTTGTAGTCCTGACTGGGAAATTTTAAGGTCATCGTTTTCTTTTTTGAGTGACATTATTTGAGAATTAAGTTCCGCAAGTTTTGCATCAAATTGCTGATAATCCTGTTCTACACTATCGAGGAAAATATCAACATCCTCCTGCTTATAGCCGTTCATCTGCTTTGAAAATCTTACATTTCTGATATCGTTTGCGTTATACATAATCTTCCCCCTGTTAGTTTATTATAAAAGCCCGAAAGCTGACGGGTAAATTTTGCCCGTCAGCCGTTTTTTAGAAATATATGTTGCCACTTTCAAAATCGTCAAGCATAAGTTCACCCATTACATTGACATCATTGGGTGTGACGATAAATGTACTGTTAGCAATTTTTTTGATGTTGCCGTGATTTGCGTATGCAACACCGCTTAAGAAATCTATGATTCTTCTTGAGGTTTCGCGGTTGGCAGATTCCAAATTAAGTACAACGGTTTTCTTTTCGTTAAGATGGTCTGCAACCGAGGGCACATCGTCAAAGCGTTCAGGTTTACAAAGAACAACCTGCATCTGTGCAAGGCTTTGATTGTAACTCACAACCTTTTTCCTGTCTGTCTGGAAAAGACGGGTGGCGGTTTCGCGGCGAGGTTTTTCCTCTACTACCTCTTCTTCCTCTTCCACCAATGTTTCTTCCTCGTAATCATCTTCCTGCGGAATGAACACCTTTTTCATATCATCAAAAAAGCCCATAATTTAAGTTCTCCTTCAAAAATAATTTCTTGCACCGAAAAGCGCCGTTCCGATGCGGACAATATTTGCGCCACATTCAATGGCAAGGTCATAATCCTGTGACATTCCCATTGAAAGATATATTATATTACTATTATCTAATTTTTTACGCGATATGTCAACAAAAATATCATAAAGTTTCGTAAAATATTCGCGTTGTTTGCTTCTATCCGTACATACAGGAGGAATTGACATTATTCCTTTAACGCAAACGCCATCTATTTTGGTTATTTCTTCAAGCGCGGCTCCCACATCCTGAGGTGCGAAACCCGACTTGCTTTCCTCTCCGCCTATATTGATTTCGAGCAGGATATCCATCGTTTTGCCACGCTTTACCGCCTCTTTACCGATAGCGGCAGCGAGGCGCAGAGAATCAACCGATTCTATCATTTCAACGCGCGGCACAATATCCTTAACCTTATTGGTTTGCAGATGTCCTATAAAATGGCGATGTGCCGTTTTTATTACATCGTCATCTTTCAAAAGCAACTCCTGCACCCTGTTTTCACCAATGTAGGATATGCCCTTTTCTATTGCGTAGTTTATTTTATCTGCACTGACGGTTTTGGTGGCGGCAAGTAAAATAATATCCTCACTGTTGCGTCCCGATTTTTCTGCACTTATTTTAATTTTTTCGCATATTTCGGCATAGTTGGCGTCAAAATTATCAGCGAATGATTTTTCCGTCATACAGATTTTTTCCTTTCTCTATAACCTCGTCATAAAGGCGAAGTCCGCCTTTATTGTTGTCTGCTTTACATAGGGTATAACTGCTTGTAGAGTGGATAATATTTATCTCCACAAACTTAGCCTGCATACCCGATATGACATATACGCCGGTTTTACCGTCCACTATTCGTACAGCCTTATTGCTTACGCGCAAACCCTCATACTCACCCATTACAACGGTTATTGGAATTGTACGCATAACGGCTAGGTCCCCGTTCATATTGCGGCAGGAAAACACCATTACAACGCGGTCATCATCGCCGAGGTTTATGGATTCAACAGTAACCGAGAGTTCACTCGCGGTTTTTAGTGTGGTTTTGAGTTTTACCGTTTCACCGATTTTGAAACGGGCTGATTCTTTTAGCGACATTGTACAGGCGATATACCAAGTATAGTTGGAAACCACCTTGCCCACCGCGCCACTTGCGGTTTCTTCCGGTTTTAACTGGTCAAGTTGTTTCGGAGTCAGGGTTTTAACGACATCAGATGTCAAAATCTTTTCATATCCGTCAACCGTTGAAACAAAATATCCCGAAACATCAGATGTCACCTTGCCGATTGCGGCGGGTGCAGTAGCGGCAAGTGCACTATACTGTGACGAAAGTTGTGCAATAGCGCCGCTATAATCCTGTTCTTCTCCTACCGCAATTTTTTTGCGGTTTAAGAGTTTCAGCAGTTCGTCTGTATGCGTACGGCTATCCCCGTACACACCGTCCTGACACGAGCCTATCATACTTATAAACTCGGCATCTATTTTCCTGTTAAGCACATTAAGGTCAACCGCTTCGGTGTTGTTGTAACTCTGCACCTCTTTGAGTGTTGCTATTTTGGTTTCGAGGTTTTTCATATCGGTATAGACCTGTGCATCCTGTTTGGAGCCGTAAATGTTGGCGACCGTTCCGTTTTTTGACACCTTTTCGCCGTCACCGACAACGAAATATCGAACGCCCTCTTCCCCGCCTTCAAGCAGTTTTTCATCGCGGATTATGATGCCTGTTGTCCCAACGCCGTCATAGGTTTTATAATGAACGGCGGTGCCCGTTGTCATTGGCATAAGGGTTGCAAATGTCTGATAAACAAAATATACCAAAAAGAGTATTAAGGCGAGTGCGGTTACAACGCGTCCGCCTGTAAAAATTGAATTTTTACCCTTCATTTGCAAACCTCCTTACTATTTCTTTAGCCGAATCTAAAACATCACATTCATCAAAATAAAGCCATTTTATTCGCTCATCCCTATTAAACCAGGTGAGTTGTCGCTTGGCATAGCGTCTTGTTTCGCGTTTTAGGTTTTCAACAGCACATTCGAGCGAACATTCTCCGTTTATATAAGGCATTAGTTCCTTGTGGCCGATTGCCTGTCCGGCGCCGTAGCCGATTTTTGCCACACTTTGCTCAGCTTCGGCGATAAGTCCGTTTTCGAGCATTTTATCTACGCGTAAGTTTATACGCTCATAAAGTTTTTCCCTATCCCTATAGGTTATTCCGAGCATAACAGTATCATAGGGTGACGGGATTTGCTTTGACAGGGCGTTTTGCTCTGTAAGCGTTTTACCCGTTTGATAATATATTTCAAACGCGCGTATTATTCTGCGGCGGTTGTTTTCGTGTAACTTTTCTGCCGTTTCTTTATCAAACTCTGCGAGTTTTTTAAGCATTTCTTTCGCACCGAGAGCATCCATTTCGGCTTCTAATTTCTTGCGCAAATTTTCATCAAAAGGCTCATCTGTAAATGTAATATTATCAACAACTGAGTTTACATAAAGTCCTGTTCCACCAACAAGCATCGGCAAGTTTCCGCGCTTGTTTATCTCATAAATCGTTTTATGCGCAAGGTTTACATAATCCGCAACCGAGAAAGCGTCATCAGGTTCTAAAAACTCAAACAAATGGTGCGGTACATCGCCCTTTTCCTCTGCGGTCGGGGCGGCAGATGCTATGGGCATACCTTTATAAATCTGCATTGAATCAGCAGATATAATCTCTCCGCCAAATTCCTTTGCAAGTGAAATTGACAGTGCCGTTTTGCCACTCGCGGTGGGGCCGATTACACACAAAAGCGGTATTTTCTTTTTGTTTTCCATTACTGTATCCTGCCAAACTGTTTTTCAATCTCGCGGCGCGACAGTTTCATAGCAACAGGTCGGCCGTGGGGACAGTACATAATATCGTCATTTGAAAGCACACGCTCTGCTATGGCGGATAGTTCTTCCGCAGACTGCAAGTTACCCGCTTTTATGGCACTGCGACAGGCAACGATGTGGAAAATATCATCTATCCTCTCAAGACTTGCGGTGCCTGTTTTTATAATGCTTTCGGCAATTTCGCGCACAGATGAAGGGATGTCCGCGCCAACAAGCATCGCGGGAACCTCCGTCACAAGTACGGTATCAATGCCGAAATCTTCTATCGTAAATCCTGCTTCTGACAATAGTTCCGGATTTTCTATTATTGCGTTATATTCGTTCTTTTGCAGAGATACCGAAACAGACGACATTAGCATTTGTCTTTCTGTTTTGGCGTCCTTTTTAATTTTTTCAAACAAAATTCGCTCGTGGGCGGCGTGTTTATCTATCAGATAAATATCGCTTCCCTGTTCTGCTACAATATAGGTCTTAAACGCCTCGCCTATATATCTCACAGGTGGTTTTTCCTCTATTATAGGCGCGGTTTTTTCTTCTGTTTTTTCTACAGGTGGCGGCGTTACCTTTTCTTCTGTCTCTGTCTTTTTTACGCTGTTTAACATCGATAGTCTTTCGGGTGATTCGTCAAACAACATTTTTTGAGTATCGGAAAGCGTGTAAGTAGTTTTCGGGGTTACGGGCTCCGTTTTTTGCGGTTTAACAGTTTCACTTATAACGGTTTGACGGAACTGTTCGGCAGTCATATTCTGGAAACGGTTTACTGTCTTTTTTGCGAGTGTCATTTCAGGGCGTGTATCGCCCTCGGCGAGTGCCGATTTTACGGCATAGTAAATACAGTTAAAGACGCGGCGTTCATCGGTAAAACGCACCTCGGTTTTAGCGGGGTGAACATTTACATCAACCGTATCAAGCGGCACATTTATATTAAGTACAGCGTATGGAAATTTGCCCACCATTGCGCTGTTTTTATAGGCTTGTTCAAGTGCGGCACAGGCGGTGCCCGATTTCACAAGACGGCCGTTAAGAAAGAAAAACTGTCCGTTTCGGTTTGGTCTGCAGAGTACGGGTTTACATACAAATCCCGTAACGCTTACGCCATCTTGCGCGTTTTCGGCACTTATAAGTCCGCCAAAATATTCGCGGCCGAGCACCGAATATATTGCGGAAGACAGTTTTCCGTCACCCGTTGTCACAAGGGTTTGTTTTCCATCACGAATGAACTTAAAGGAAATCTCAGGGTGTGAGAGCGCCATTCTGTCCATTACCTGTGCTACCGCATTGGATTCGGCCACATCGGTTTTTAAGAATTTCATTCTTGCGGGGGTGTTATAGAAAATATCGCGCACTATAATAGTCGTTCCGACAGGACAACCTGTTTCAAAAAAGTCCTGTTCAACGCCGCCGCTTATTACATAGCGGGTGCCGATTTTCTCTTCCTTTGTACAGGTAAGCAGTTCGATATGTGCTACAGAACTGATAGCCGCCAACGCTTCGCCGCGGAAACCTAAAGTACCGATACTATTAAGGTCATCCCCTGTTTTTATCTTGCTTGTGGCGTGGCGAAGAAAGGCCGTTTTCACATCGTCACGCGAGATTCCGCAGCCGTTATCTGTAATACGCATATATGTGACTCCGCCGCGCTGGATTTCAACCGTAATAGCGGTGGCACCCGCGTCAATAGAGTTTTCTACGAGTTCCTTTATAACCGAGGCAGGTCGTTCAACAACCTCACCCGCGGCTATAAGTTCTGCCACATTTTTGGGTAATACATTAATTTTCGCCATTTTTCACCACTCTTTTCTATATGTTTTTAGCCTTGTCTGCAAGGTCGTGCAACATTCCCATACACTCTATTGGTGTCAGGGTGTTTACATCAAGTATTTTAAGTTCTTTTATAATTTCTGCCGCTGTTTGCATTTCAAGCGGGATTTGTGCGCTTTCTGCGTGTTCTACGCGGTTGACGGTGATACCTTGTGAGAGCACCTCGTCAAGAATTTCTTTAGCGCGGGTTATAACCTTATTCGGTATGCCTGACAGTCTTGCAACATCTATACCATAACTGTCTGACGCGCCGCCGCGCACAATTCTGCGCAGGAATGTTATATCATCGCCGCGTTTTTTAACCGCGATATTATAGTTCTTTACGCCCTTGATTTCGTCCTCTAACTGAACGAGTTCGTGATAGTGTGTAGCAAAAAGCGTTTTTGCGCCGATTTTGCTCTTATCGGTTACATATTCGAGCACTGCACGGGCTATCGACATTCCGTCAAAGGTTGCGGTACCTCTGCCGATTTCGTCAAATATAATAAGGCTTTGTCTGGTGGCGTTTTTGAGGATATAAGCCACCTCGTTCATCTCCACCATAAAGGTCGACTGTCCTGTCGCTAAGTCGTCTGACGCGCCAACGCGGGTATATACAGCATCAACAACGCCGATATTTGCCGACTGTGCGGGTACGAAACAACCGATTTGCGCCATTATGGTGATTATTGCAACCTGACGCATATATGTAGATTTACCCGCCATATTCGGTCCTGTTATGAGCGCTAAGCGATTCTCATTACAATCAAGCAATGTATCGTTCGCCACGAAGGGTGTTTTACTTAATTGCTCTACAACGGGGTGGCGGCCGTTTATTATATTGATTACGCCGTCTGTATTAAGTTGCGGACAGCAATATCCACCCGCTACCGACACATTTGAAAACGAACAAAGTACATCAAGTGCCGCAATTGCAGAGGCGGTTGTTTGTACGCGGGAGAGTTCTGCCGCAACGGCGGTGCGAACGGTTTCAAAAATCTGGTATTCAACCTCTTTAATCCGTTCCTTTGCGCCGAGGATTTTCGCTTCAAGCGCTTTTAGTTCGTCTGTTATAAATCTCTCGCCGTTTGTAAGCGTTTGTTTGCGGATATAGTCTTCGGGTACGCGGTCGAGATAGGAATTTGAAACCTCTATATAATATCCGAAAACTTTATTGTAACGCACACGCAGGTTTTTAATTCCTGTACGCTCACGCTCACGCGTTTCTATTGAGGTTATATAGTCGGTGCCGTTGTTTATAATCTGACGGAGTTCATCTACTTCGCTGTTATAACCGTCACGGATTATGTTTCCCTCGCGCACAATGGCGGGGGCTTCGCGACTTATGGCATCGTCTATGAGGGTTTTGATATCATCAAGTGTATCAATATTGTCGCCGATGTCTTTAAGCATACGGCTCTGTGCGGATGAGAGTACCGCTTTTATGTACGGGAAACGCGATGCTGTATCGGCGATTGATATAAGGTCGCGTCCGTTTGTGGTGGCATATACCACACGGGCTATAAGTCTTTCAATATCCTTTATTCCCGTAAGGTATTCCGCCGTTTCTCCGAGCATTAGCGGGTTTGAAGCAAGTTCGTTTACGGCGTTAAGTCGCAGCGTGATTTCTGCAACATTTTTAAGCGGTTGCTCTATCCATCCGCGGATAAGGCGTTTGCCCATCGGTGTTTTGGTTTTATCAAGCACCGAAAGTAACGAACCTTTGCGACTTCTGCCGCGCATTGTTTCAAAAAGTTCCAGATTGCGTATGGCAGAAATGTCAAGTTTCATATACTGTGTTTCGCTATAAACATTTATTTTGCGTATAGCCGAAACAAGTGACAGACGCGTTCTGTAAAGATAGCGAAGCGTGGCACCCACCGCGCAAACGGCGGCACTTCCCTCTTCTAAATCAAGGTTTGCAAGGCTCTGCGCCTTAAAATGTTCACATATAAGGTCCTTTGAAGATGCGGGGTCAAAGTCCCCTTTCTCCATAACATTTACCATACATCCGAGTTGGTTTTCTAAATATTCACCCAGAATTTTGTGGTTCTTTATTTCGTCAGAAAGTAAAATTTCGCTTGGTGAAAAGCGGCCTATTTCATCACAGGTTCGCTGTTCTAAATTGCTTCCCGAAATTTTGGTCACATTCATCTGACCTGTTGAAATATCGGAAAAGCAAAGACCGACAGAGGCATCACGGAAACACACTGAACAGAGGAAGTTATTTTTGCCTTCCTCCAACATACTGTCCTCGGTGACGGTGCCCGGTGTTATTATACGGACAATGTCACGCTTGACTATTCCTTTTGTTTTAGACGGGTCTTCCATCTGCTCACAAATAGCAACTTTATAACCCTTTTCAACAAGTCGCGCAATATATCCTTCGCAACTGTGATAAGGAACGCCGCACATTGGGGCGCGTTCAGAAAGACCGCAATCTCTACCCGTTAAGACAATGTCAAGTTCATCAGATACAAGGCGCGCATCGTCAAAAAACATCTCATAAAAATCGCCTAAACGGAAAAAGAGTATGCTATCCTTATTTTTCTCCTTGATTTCAAGGTATTGGCGCATCATTGGTGATAACTCTGCCAAGGTTTTCACTTCCTATAAGTTAAAATAAGTTTTAGTGGCAGCCGCCGCAAGATGCACAGTCGCCACCGCAAGATGCGCTTGGGTCTACTGTGTCGGGGTCTTGTCCGTTTACAGACATTGTGATTATAGTGTTAACGGCATTTACAAGTTCATCAAGTGCTGTTTTTGCCTCGTTAAACTTTGTCATGCTTTCGGTGCTCATAATCTCGCCATAGAGGGTACGAAGTTTTTCGTTATACTCTCTTACACGGTCGTCATTGCGCTCTTCTGCTGAGAGTTCGCGCTCAAGCGACATACGAACAAGATTGAATTCGCCTATCTGCTGCTGCAGTTTTTCATCATCGTCATTAACCTTTTTTGCGGCATTGTATGCTAAATATCTTTCGTCTGCCTGTATTGCCTTACCTAATTCTCTTGCAAGTGTGATTGCGTCCATTTATGTTTTCTCCTTTTTGTTTTATATAATAGTGCCTTTGAGCACATTTGTTAACTCTGTTACCTCAACATCAAGGTATTTGCCGTAAAGGGTGCTATCGCCTCTGAATTCTATTACCATATTGCTATCGGTTCTGCCGGCCATAAAGCCCTCCTCACGCCCCTCTCCCTCGCAGAGAACGCGGAACTGTTTACCGATGGCGTTTTTATAGTGTTCTTTGGATATTTTCTCCTGTACTTCCAAAAGTTCCCTAAACCACTTTCCCTTTTCTTCACGCGATATGGGGTCGTCCATTATGGCGGCGGGTGTGCCGTCACGCTTTGAATAGATAAAGGTGAAAAGCGATGTAAAGCGCACCTTTTTAAGCATTTGGAGTGTCGCTGAAAAATCCTCGTAGGTTTCGCCCGGAAAACCGACTATAATATCACTTGAAAGCGAAATGTCGGGCATTTTGGCCCTTGCATATTCGATTAAATGATAATATCTTTCGGTGTCGTAGTGGCGGTTCATAAGTGAAAGTATACGATTGCTTCCGCTTTGCATCGGTAGATGCAGATTGTGACAGACTTTTTTACATTCTGCCATTGTATCAAGCAGTTCTTCGGTACAGTCTTTGGGGTGTGATGTCATAAAACGGATTTTGAAATCGCCCTCTATATCATTTATCATCCGAAGAAGTTTTGAAAAGTTTACGCCGTGTGCCTCTCCCTTGCCGTATGAATTGACATTTTGTCCTAAAAGCGTAATCTCACGAAAGCCCTGTGCTACCATCTCTTTTACTTCTTTTATAATTTCTTCCGGTGCGCGTGAATGTTCGCGTCCACGGACATACGGCACTATACAGTATGTGCAGAAATTGTTGCAACCGTGCATTATAGGCAACCAACCCTTTAAGTCGCCGTCACGGTGGATTGGTATATCTTCTATAACTTCGCTTTCCTGTTCGCTGATTTCAAAAACGCGCTTTTTGTCGAATATTGTCTTGTAAACAAACTCGGGCAAACGGTGCCGCGCGTGTGTGCCGAATACTATATCAACATACGGGTAACTTTTCCTTATTCTCTCACACACAGCCGCCTGTTGCACCATACAACCGCATATCGCTATTATCATTTCAGGGTTGCGGCGTTTATTATGCTTCAGAGCACCCAAATTTCCGTAAACCCTTGCCTCTGCGTGTTCGCGCACAGCGCAGGTATTGAAAAGTACAAAATCGGCTTCGTCTGTATTATCGCACAATGTAAATCCCATTGAAACGAGCATACCTTTCAGGTGCTCACTATCGCTTACATTTTGCTGACAGCCGTAGGTTTCAACACAGGCTTTAGGCGATGCTTTTTTTGTACTTTTTATATATTCAAGAACGCGCTTTATATAAATTTGCTGTTCTGTCATACTTTCAAAACTGTTGTTTTTTAGGTCTTGCAAGACATATTCTCCCTTAATAACATATATATTCAATTTATTATACAATAAAAGCCTTTTTTGTTCAAGCAAAAAATGAAGAAGGAAAATATTTTCCTTCTGCATTTTAAGGTACCACAATATACTGTTTTGCGGCATAGCCGTCTACACCGTTATAATTCACTATGTACCACTCAGGCAATTCGCCGTAGATGGCAACTGTTGCGCCGTTTGGAATGGACAAAAGCACACTCGCATACACATCGGGCGCAGAACGGACATTAAGTCCCGCACCGGACGGCGTAACCACTGTGCCGTAACGAACAACTGTAGGCTCAACAAACGGAATTCCAAAATACTCCGTCAGCGCCAAAACGGTATAACGCGCTATCGTATTTATATTATTTTTAATCCACGCGGCGTCCTCCATATTATCGTGAAAAGCATATTCTATAAGCACCGCGGGGGCGCGTGTTCTTGCCACCTCGCCGAGCGTTGTGGTGGCTACCGTTCGGACCTTCTGCGGATTTGGATATATAAGCCGCATATTGTTGGCTATTATTTCGGCGGCGCGGCGGCTATTTTCGCTATACGGATAATAATAGACTTCTACCCCCTGTGCCGTGCCCGAAAACTGCATAGCACCCGCGTTTGAATGAAGCGCTAAATGTAAATCATAATTGCCCTCGTTAGACTGTCTTATGGACGATGCGGCGGTCATATCCTTGCTGTTGCGGACATAGTTTATTCCCGATGCATCCAAATAAGGTATCATTGCATCGGCCACTAAATTCATATAGTATTCTTCGCTTTGTGTATCCCCCACATAGAGATTATATTCCTGTGTTGACGGACTTAAATATATTGTTGGCATATAATAAACCCCCTTGCTTTAATACTATGTGCAAAGGGGTTTTGTTATTATTTTATTTTTGCATTATCATAGACAAAGTTCTGCACCTTTTCGTAGATGATTGTAAACTCCATCTGCTCTTCGGGCATTTGTTTTTTGATTTCAGCAACTTCCGTAGAATATTCCTTGGCAAGTTTTTCATATTCCTTGGTCATCTCGTCTTTACTTGCCGTAAGTTTTTCTTCACGCGCAATATAGTAAACCACAAGGTAATAAACCATTGTATCCTCATAGTTTGTTCTTATTTGCTCACGGAAAGCCTTTTCGTCCATACTATAATTTTTGAGATAATCTTCAAATGTATAGCCCATCGACTCGGCATAACTCTTATAATAATCCACATCATTCTGTACATAGTAATCAAGTTCTTTTTCGGGCTGTTTTATAACCTTTGAACCCTTTGCTATGCGGTCAATAAGTTCGGTCTTTATGCAGTTTTTAAGTACATCTGCGTTATACTCCATCAGCATATCGTAACCGAGTTGTTTTGCAATATCATCGGTAAGGTCAGGATATCTTGTGCGTTTAACATACTCAATATCCACCGTAAACTCAACATCTTTTCCTGCATAATCTTTTTGATGATAATCTTTTGGGAATTTAAGATTTAACACCTTTTTGCTGCCGATTGCGGCACCGATAAGTCCCGATTCAAATCCCTCAATATAACTGTTTGAACCTATAACAAGGTCGGCGCCCTCATCACCTGTAGAGCCGCCCTCAAAAGCAACGCCATCAATCTTGCCGACATATTTAATGTGGGCGTTATCGCCCTTTTCTACCGTTCCTGACGCTACTTCAACCTCTTCGCCAAGACTAAGTGAATCGAGGTTGTTTTTGTTTGCTGCCGCAACAGCATCTACGATTTTTTCATCCGACTTTGAGATTTCAATTCCCTTATAATCGGCAATATCAATATATTTACCAAGGTCTTTATAATCAAAAAGTTTGGTGCTTTCTTTTTTACCGCAAGCGCACACAGATATCAAAAGTAAAAGCGCGAGTGATAATGCTATAATTCTTTTCATTTTATTTTCTCCTTATTCACAGTAAAAATGCGCCTCTACCGCCGCACACAGATAGTGGTAAACCGGCAGATGCAGTTCCTGTATTTTATAGGTTTCGGTTTCGGGAATGCGGATGCATATATCGGCTACTGTTTTAAGTTTTCCGCCTGTCTCACCTGTAAGTCCTATTACCTTAAGTCCGAGTCCTTTAGCCGTCTTTGCCGCCGCAAAAACATTACCTGCGTTGCCCGATGTGCTCATTCCCATAAAGATATCGCCCTTGCGTCCCACCGCTAAAACCGACTGTGCATAAATAAGTTCAGGGTCGACATCGTTACAAAAAGCAGAGTTGAGAGCCGTTATAGACGGCAAAGAAATAGCGGGAAGCGCATCCTGAAGTTTTGTGAGAATTTCGTCATCCAAAAGAGCGCAGGTTTCTTTCATTTGTGCTTTTTTCGCGTTTGATAGCGGCCTTTTTTTGAGAAAGCCTTTCATAAGTTCGCCTACGATATGGTCACAGTCGGCACAACTTCCGCCGTTACCGGCAAGTAAAAGTTGACCGCCGTTTTCATACATTTCTATAAGCGCCGCTGCCGCCGCCTCTATATCCTCTTTACAGGAGGCGAGAACGGGGTATCTTTTAATAAGTTCGTTTAACATAATACACCTCATATTAACGCCGTTGCAATAGCGGCATAGTCACCTATATTTTCCGAGAGTTCTGCGGGTACAACCTTGCAGACTTTTGAAGAAATTGAAAGTGCTTCCTTTTCAATCTCGCGCTTGGCGCTTTCCCATAAAAGATTATGGCTACGCGCAAACACACTGCCAATTACTATAACCTCCGGGTTTAGCAAATCTATAACTATAGACAGTCCGCGTCCCAAATATTCGCCACAGGTGGCATAGACCTTGATTGCGGTTTCGTCCCCCGCATTTGCGGCATCGGCAATGGCTTTTGCCGTAACATCCGCCTGTGTATAGCCTTTTTTGAAATATGCAGGATACACTCCGCTTTGCGCCTTTTCAAGCGCCATCGTATATCCAAGTTGGGCAATGCCGCCTCCGCTGCAAAAGCCCTCAAACGAACCCGCCTTTCCAAAGCCCACAGGACCGAAACGGTCAAGACGGATATGTCCGAGTTCACCCGCGTTATCGTTTGTTCCACTATAGAGTTTTCCATCCAGAATAAGACCGGCGCCAAGGCCTGTTCCAAATGTCATAAACACGACATTTTGTTTGCCGCGTCCCGCGCCGAATTTCCACTCTGCCACCGCACAAGCATTAGCATCGTTTTGGAGATGTGCCTGTGCGCCATAGTGGGTTTCAATCTGCCTTACAATATACACATCGTCCCAACCGGGAAGGTTTGGCGGTCCCATTATAACACCGCTTCTTGAATCGAGCGGTCCACCGCATGAGATGCCTATTGAATCGGGGGTTTTATCCAAAATCCCATCAGCCATTTCTATTAACTTTTCAATCATTTTTTCGGGCTTTATTGATAGGTCGGTTGCACACTTTTCTTTTTTTAGCAAAGTAATTTCGCTTCCGTCCCATTCTGCCGTCATAACGGCACATTTCGTACCGCCGATATCAAATCCCAATATGTACACAGTATCACCCCGGCTAACACATATATAGTATTAGTTTATTATATATAGTGGTGTGTTGTCAATCTATTTTTAGTCACGCTATAAACTTAAAGCCCTCGTACGAATTTCAGATTTGTATCAGCGCCTGTCCGTCCCTCTCGGGCGCAAAACTACAAATTTTTTGTTTTTGGTTGTGCAAGAAATAAAAATATGATATGATTTTTTTAGTACATCCAGAAAAAATTATACAAAATAACAATTTTTTTACAATTTGCTGAGAGTTTTTATATATATGCTCGTCTAATTAATAAGGATAAACCAAAAGAGAGGGGTACCAAATGGATAACGGTGCAAGTAGCTACCGCCGTTTTCTTAATGGTGATGATGAGGGTCTTACCTTAATCATTAAAGATTATAAAGACGGCTTGATTCTTTATTTGAACAGCTATGTGAATAATATTTACGTGGCTGAAGAGATAATGGAAGAAACCTTCTTTAAGCTTGCGGTTAAGAAACCTACATTCAATGAAAAAAGTTCATTCAAAACCTGGCTTTACACCATTGGGCGAAATGTTGCAATTGATTATATAAGGCATAATTCTAAAATATCCGCCTCTTCAACAGAGGATATGGAAAACTATTTGAAAAATGAAACCAGCCTTGAAAACCTATATATTAAAAAGGAAAGAAAAAGTATTATACATAAGGCTTTATCTAATCTAAAGCCTGAATACCGTCAGGTTTTATGGCTTTGCTTTTTTGAGGAGTTTTCAAACGAGGAAATAGCACAGATAATGGGAAAATCCAAACGCCAGATTGAAAACTTAGTGTATCGAGCAAAGCAATCTCTTAAATCACTACTTGATAAGGAGGGTTTTCATTATGAAAAGCTATGACGAAATAGCAAATCGTATTTTTGAACGCAGAGATAAATATATAGCAATGAAAAAAAGGAAAAAGCGAATTGTTATAAGTATAGTTGCACCTGCGGTCTGCTGCTGTTTTATTTTAATTGCAGGTTTCGGCCTCTGGAAAATCGGTTTTTTTAACCATAATATTCCCGTTTCTAACAGCTCGCAAAACGCATCTGATAATAATTCTTCAAAAAACGACAATCAAAACAGTTCTTCAGATATAAATTCGTCACACAACAGTAGTTCTTCTTCAGAAAAGGAAACTAGCTCGCAAAATGAATTTATCCCCAATAACAGCACTCCCTCAAATTCTTCCAAGCAATCATATGATACCCCCTCCGACAGTGTGTCAAGCACTCCACCTGTTACAGAAACAAATTATTTTATTGACAGCATTGACAAAATCAACTTTTATTCTGCTAAAAAGATTATCAGCGAAAAAACGCTCTTCCCGATTGGAATGAGCAATAATGTTTTTTCTTCACCAAATATTATAATGCTTAATAATACTTATACAGAAAATCCAATAGACCGTAACAAAATTTTCACCACAACAATGGTAACATATTTCACTATTGAACTTAATGATGAAAAAGGGTTCTTGGCTCAAAAACTCGGCGGAACAGGTTTAGTGGAAGTGGTTGTCACTCAAAACAATATAGACGATTTGGGACAAATGATAACATTTAAGCGTGAAGAAAAGTATTATACATGCTTTGCAAATGGTGGTGACTATGACCCCGACTCTAATAAGAGCAGCAGCGAATTTTCTTCTCACAAATATATTGATGGATTCAATATCATTAAAAATTTGGAGCAAGAAAATTATAAATTTACAGTTCATTATGACGGCTCAAAGGTTATAGGTTTTGAATGTGCACCTTTTCACAGTGTACCCGCTAATTATGCCGTAGATGATGTAACATTTATTGAAGATTTTTGTGTTGTTCTTTACACAAAACAAACCTTTACTATTGATGAGCTGGAAGTGTTTTTTAAGAACGATAACGAGGGGGAATCTTTATGAAAAAAGTTCTTGCAATTATATTGTCTTTAATCCTTATTCTATCTTTTGTTGGCTGTAAAAAAGACACAGCAAATAAAGAAGTTTACGGTTCCTCTAATCCTGAAAACAGCTCTGTTTTTTCTGAGGGAGACACCTTAAAAGATAATAATCAATCAAAAGAGGATAAGGTAAATAACAGTTCCTCCTCTAATAAGACCTCTGGCAGCAAAACATCTTCAAGCGGCAAAACACAAAGCAATAGCAAAAGTAATTATTCAAATGACGATGTTTCAAGCAGCATTACAACAGAAAATGTGAAAATAAACAGCTTAGATAAGTTAAATTTCTATGCTGTTAAAAAAGCAATTGCGGAAAATGGAGTTGTATTATTATCCAATTCGGCTCAAAAGCCTAAAATAGCAACATTGGCAAATAATACAAGCTTTAGATTATTAAATCTTGCAAACTCTACTGCAACCAGTATTAATACTAATTCAACCTTTACAATAACTATGTACAGCTATTTCACGATTACGCTAAATGATACAAGAGGATTTTTAGCGCAAAAACTTGGCGGAACCGGCTCGGTAGAGGTTGTCATTACACGCAATAATTTCAATAATATGATTACCTTTAAAAAAGGTGAACGATATTATTCTTGTTTACAAACTTCTTTAACCGAGAGGGCTATGTCTTTTTCATCGCATAAATATGTTAATGGATTTAAGCTTGTCGAGAATTACGACCAAGAAAATTATGAATATACCGTTTACTTCGAAGGCGACAAGGTTATCGGTATGAATTGCGGCAGATTTGAAGAAAACGGAAACTATAAATATGTTGCGGATGATATAAAATATAACGATAATCTTTGTTTTGTTATACATAAAAAACAAACCTTTAGCGCCGAGCAGTTAGAGGGACTATTTGCTTCTAACAATTCCTTTGTTGACGATGGTATTGTTTTGAATGACGGAACAATTTTGTTCGGCGAATCATCTGTTACAAACAATGCAGTAGCCTTCAAAAACAGTTCGAGAACAAAGGTAATAACCAATAACGATATCAAAAAAATCAGTGCTATGCACAACAGTAAATTCGGCTTTTGTATAAGACTTGAATTGGCAGCAAGTAATAAGATTTCAGGAAAAACAAATCTTACTTTTTATCTTAATGATTCTAAGTATAGAGAGCTTACCTTGCAAAGTGACGGCTCTGCAGTTTATATTACCGAGTTAAATAACAAGTCCAGAATGTCTGATGTCTTTTACAAATTGACTGCCTTAAATACAAATAATAGAATAGGCAGAATCATAGACCACAATGATTTTGTTCGCGAGGCATCTAAAAGGCTCAATCTTAATGACTATGATGTTTTAATGGAAGACCATAGTTCAAGCTTTGGTAATGGACTTAAAATTGTGGATTACACCTACGATTTAAAAACAGATAAATCTATTAGCCACAAAGTTTCAAATTATGATGTAACAATTGACGGTATAACTATTACAATGCCAATAAAGGTTTCTGATTTCTTAAGTAAAGGTTTTACTGTAAAAGAGAAATTTTTTGATGATAGAATTTTACAAGGCGGAGCCTTCTTTACATCGCCGAGCGGAAATAAGGTAGATACTTTTATAATGAATTTTTACGGAAATTCAAGCAACTTTAATGATTGTTATATCACACAAATTGGTTTCTCTTGTTATGAGAAAACATTTAGATATCAAGAAGGTATAAGCCCGACACGCCCTGACTTCGAGATGATTGAAGGAATAAACAAGGATTCCACCCTTGATGATATAATTTCAAGACTTGGAGAACCAAATAAAATAATTCTAATGACTACAGATAATCAACCTATGAATTATAAGGATTGTATTATTCAGTTATACTACAAAGTTTATACTCCTTCTTTGCCAAACGGTAAGTTGGTATTTAATCTTCATCCTGTTCTCAATAACACTACACCGTCCGATTTTTTAACGGATATTAGTTTTGCTTTACAATAACATTGTATAAGTATATAATTTTTTTAGAAAACTAAAATTTTGGAGGTTTTTATGAAACGTTTATTTTCTTTTTTGTTAGCATCACTCCTTGTCCTCATGTTCTGTTCCTGTAAATCTCCAAAAGCACCACTTTCAGCAGATGATAATGAAAGAGACCGCATCAGCACCTCTTCTGCACCACAGACCGAAGAAAAAACAGAGCAGGCTGTAAGTTCGCGTAATGATGCGCCAAAAAGCAGCAAACCCACTCAAAGCACCGACCAATCAAGCAGCCAGAAAAAGACTTCGTCCGAGGATGCGAAAAAAACAACCTATGAAGATATCGTCTGTGAGGAAACCAACTTTTATAAAACCGTTCGTTTAGCCGTGGCAGACAGCAGCACGCAATTATCCATGGAATTACCTTACTCCTGGTCAATAAAGCACAGTGGTGATACCTGCAACATTTGGGACGACAGCAAAAAAATAGGACATATTTCCTGCCATGACGGTGCACCGAAATATTCCACAAACGAATTCAGCACCGACACTACATATTCCGATATTTATATCACCCACAACATAAACCGTCTGAACGGTACCAACTCATTTATTCGTATTTTTTCTTTCACCTATGAGAATACTGACGGTGATTATGACACACTGGTTTTAACGGTTAATTATGAAGAAATTGATTCCGAAGCCATTGTGACAATGTTTGAAAGTTTGCACGCCGCATATCTTAACTCCAACAATATTTCCGGCACCCTTAAAATTGAAAATGCAAGCAATAGAATTTTAATACTTGGTAACAGCTTTATAGGCTCCTCCTCCATTGGAAGCATACTTCAGAAAATGTGCGGTGATGATTTAACTGTCGAGGCTTTTTCACGCGGTTATGCAGATGTTTTTACCTATACAAGTGACAGTTATATTATGGATAGCATTGAAACGGGAAATTACGGGGCAGTTTTTATGTGCGGTTTTTACAGCGTGTTATGTGCCGATGAATTCCAAAAAATAGTCACTGCTTGTGAGAACTCAAACACCAAGCTTGCCATTTTTCCCGCACACAACGAAGGACGCGATAACATATTACGCGCAAAAGCAAAATTTCCATATGCCACACTTGTAGACTGGAAGGCAGAGATTGACAGCTTTATCGACAGCGGTCACTCCGAAACACTTTTCTGTGTAAACGATTCACATAAGCACAGCACCCCACTTGCAGGTTATATCGGCGCACACATGGCATACCGCGCAATATTTGGCAAGATTCCTACGCAAACAGACTTTAATGAGGTTTCGCCGTTACTTATTGAGGGCTTAGGCAATTATTCCATCAGCGGTAATATATTTGACTACAACGAATGCGCAATAATTGAAAAATAATTAAAAGAGCTGTCTTATGACAGCTCTTTTTTGTTTACGAAAATTTTTCGCCAACTACCAAAGCGGTATATTATAATTCCTACAAATCCATCTATAAGCCAAGACGACACCCATGCGATATAGTAACCGTATATTCCGTAGGGTTTTATGAGCAGCCAACCGATTATTAGTCTCGCAAGCGAACCCATAAAGGTTGTTATGAATAAAGCGCGCATATCCCCTATTCCTCTAAAGAAATTGTGGAAGAGGTTGGCTACGACGTTAAAAACAATCAGCGGTAAGCAAAAGCGCATAAAATCGACCGTATATTGCACCGATTCGGGTGATGCACCCTCGGCATAGAAAAGACCTGCAACAGCGTTTGGGAAACACGCACACGCCAAAAGCATAGGTGCGAGCAATGCAATATTTTGCAAAAAGCCGACACGAACGCCGCGTTTTAGAAGATGATATTGTTTTGAGCCGTAGCAGTGCGCGGTATAACTGCCGGTGGTTTTACCCGAATTTTCGTAGATTGTTGAATTCACATTATATATGCGCAAAGTTACGGTATAACTCGCCGATGCGGCAACGCCGATTGAATTGACCATTGGGGACAGTAAAAATCCTACAACGTACATAACCGATTGCTGTAACATTGAGAAAACAGAATAACGGCAAGTGTTTTTTATAACGCTAAATGAAAATTTGATTTTCTCTCCCGAGACACCGAGAACCTTATAACTTTTTCGTAATTTTATAATATATAGTATCGCAACGGTGAAATACGAAAGCGCGCTTGCAAACGCCAAACCTTCCACCCCAAAATTAAGCACGGTTATAAAGAATATGCCGAGCGAAATGTTTGTTACCGCCGATATGAGCGACATTAAAAACGGAAAACGGCTATCACCCATTGCGTTTATACCATAGACACAGTTTACCGCAAAAAGCATTATCGGTTTTAAGAGCATCAGTATTGTAAAATAACCGTTTACATCAGGAATCATCGATTTTTCGATATTAAGCAAATCATATATCGCACCGCGGAAAATTATTACAAACAGCGATATGAGCAGTCCTGCCGATGATAAAAAGGCATAGTTATTTATCATCACGCTTTTCATATCCTTATATTTTTTACCGCCGAAAAGGTGCGCCACATAGACTCCGACACCGGTGCCGTATCCCCAAAAAACCGCATCAATAAAGGTGTTCAGCGGTGAAACTGCACCGATTACTGCAAGGGCTCCATCGCCCAAAAGTTTGCCCGCAATTATTGTGTTTACTATAGAATATCCTTGCGAAAGCAATCCCGACAGCACCATTGGCACCGCAAAAACTATAAAAGTCTTATATATGTTACCTTTTGTTAAATCCTTCATATTGCGCCCCTTGACAAGTATTTTTATACCGCATATAATTATAATAGTTTTTCAAATTTTATCAATATATGTTTATTTTATTGAAGAATTATCATTTTTTCTCAAAGAGGTGTGTAGTATGCCACAGAAAAGAATTGACACTATACTTTCAATTATCAAAGAACAGGGTTATGTTACGGTCAAATATCTTTGCGAACAGTTGCATTACAGTACGGCAACAATTAACCGCGACCTAAACGAACTACAAAAACAAAAACTAATTGTACGCCATTACGGAGGTGCAGAACTGCGAACTCAAAAAGGGGTTCCGCTTGTTTTTCGTTATCACAAAATGCGTCCTGTTAAGAGGCTTATTGCGAAACGCGCCGCAGAACTTATAAAGGACGGAATGACAATTTTTATTGACGGCACAACAACCACACATTATATTGGTGACTATCTTAAAAATTTTCAAAATTTAACGGTGATTACCAACAACATAAATCTTGCATCACATTTGAGCGAATCCGGCATAAAGGCGATTTGTCTCGGCGGTACGATTATTGAGCCACCGTATATGACGGGTGGCAGCGACACCGCTGCTCAGGCAAAAAGTTACTCCGCGGATATTGTGTTCTTTTCGGCAACGGGTGTTTCGGCAGACGGCAAGATTTTTTTAGGCTCATATCTTGAACTGATTAGGGCTATGATTAAAAACTCTGAGAAGAGCGCCTTTTTAATCGACCATAAAAAACTTGATTCCAAAGATACGCGTGTGCTTTGCGGTTTGGAAAATATTGATGTTGTAGTTACCGACTTTGAATTTTCAGACGAGGTTAAAACACGCGCTAAAACCACGCTTTTTTTAGAGGTTGAAACACCAAAAACACAGAGACTCATCCCTTAATTTATGTTGAGATAGCCTATCTTTGCCCATTGAATTGCTTCTTTCCCCTGTTCAACAGGAATACCATTCTCGATCCATGCGCCGCCGTTTTCAGTAGATAAAGCTTGCGGACAGTTTGAGAATACCATATAAAGGTCCCCGCGAATATTTACAAGCTCGTGTTCTACAATACCATACTTTGTAAACCAGTCAAAAACCACTTTTCCTTCATACACCATTTTGATCGCATTTCTGTTATTGTGCATTTTAGGAAAATTCTCAATAGACTTATCACTTTTGTAGTTATAAACAATAAGAGGCTTTCCGTAATATTCTATAATATCGGGTCTGGACTGCACACCATCTTCAAAAATCGTTGTGTTCCATGTTTTGCCGCCATCATAGGATTTTGTATATGCCGCATGGCCTGTTTTATGGTCATCAGGCGGAAAACGATACATAGCAAAAATACCATCATCGTTTATGAAATAGCGGAATTCGTATGTCATAGGCTCCGGACAGATTGCAAAAGGAACGAGAATATTGTCCTCTATTTTACAAAGAATGGGGTAGCCGGTATCATCTATGGAAATTGCCGTGTAAAGTTCATCCTTATAATAGGTAACCTTATTAATGATGGGGAGAGCCATGGAATTCACAAGAAGTCCACGATTTTCAAGATACTTTCTGCATGATGTGTTGTCAATACGCACATCACCCTCATCAGAGCGCAACAGCACTTCTGTTCTTTCAGAAACCGTATCTGCGAAGAAATCGTAATCGCGGTAATATGCAGCAAGCTCACCTCTGGTTGTAGTAAACATGATGCGAGCTTTTCCGTCACCCACAAGATAAATTGCATTACATAGAAGGCCGCGTGATTCACCTATACCAATGTCAAGAATACGGTGGCGAATATTCTCAGGCTGAGAAGGAGAAAACACCGAAAGGCATATCTTCCCTGTAGATTCTCCGTAACGCTTTCCAATGCCTGTCATATATGAAACAAACACAAGTCCGTTTGCTTTATCATAAACAGTTGCACTTGCACAAGCTGCTGTTTGCGTCAAGCCATCATTAATCTGAATCATTTCCATATCGTAGTTCATAATGTTCTCCTTAAAAACTGTTTGAATTTTTCATTCTTTCAAGAGTTTCTTTTCCCTGGTTATAAACGAAACACCAGTCTGCTCCTGCAAAAAGCATATCCAAATCTAATTTTGACCAGGTTTTTATATCCGTTTGGCTCATCCCTCCGGCAAGTCCGACATATTTCCCGTGTTTTTTTAGTACGTCTGTTGCATATTTTATTTTCGAAAAGGTTTTTTCTCCAAAAACATTCAGAAAATCTCCTAATGAGGCTGATAAATCATTGGGGCCAAATATAAAACCATCAACAAAAGGATTTTTTGCTATTTGCTCAAGATCTTCAATTAAATCAATATGTTCAATTTGAACAAATCGGCACAAATCAAAACTTGTATTTTCTACATAATCTTTAGCATCAAGCGCACCGTAACCGATTGCACGCATCGGACCGAATCCGCGCGTACCGTGCGGCGGATATAATGTTGTTGCGATTAAATCATTTAACTCTTCCTCTGATTTTACCATTGGGAAAATTACGCCATCGGGCGACATTTCGAGAATTTTTTTAGTTGCCGTTAAATCGTTTTGCGGCAATCGCACAACCGATGAAATGTTGACAGATTTTGCGGCATTAAGATGGCACAGAACATCCTTACAACTCATATAAGTATGCTCCATATCAATCCACACGCAATCAAATCCTGCATTGCCGACAATTTCACATAAGCACGGATCGGTAAGACTGACGAGAGTTCCGCAGATTTTTTCTTTTTTATTTAATTGGTAACGCAAATTGTTCATAAATAATCCCCCTTCTGCTTCATAATAATATGCTTTTTTTACAATTTCAATAGCGAAAATTGCAAAAACGATTGTAATTCCGGCAAGCGTATATTATAATGACAGTATCAAAGTATCTTAGGGGATAGATTATGGAAAATTTATTTGATTATCTTATTGAAAATGAAAATTTCCATTTGAAATATGCAAAGGGTGAACCCTCAGTGGAAGAACGTGAGTTTCATCGGTATCACGAATTTGTGTATTTTATTGAGGGCGAAGCAAAGTTTGTTTCCAAAAACGTACAACAAAATTTATTGCCCGACAGTCTTCTCTTAATACCGGAAGAGCAGTTTCACCAATTTTTTGTGAATCATCCTGCTGCATATACACGTTGTATTATAGGATTTCGCGGAACGCCAAAAACCGATCGTCTGATTCGCGAAGTTTTTAACGACATTAAAGTTATCAGCATGGAAAACAAAAAAGTTAAAAATTTATTTGAAAATCTAATTGAGATTATAAAAAGTAACCTTTCACATACCGAAAAAGAAATGTTTATTGATGCAACAATTATTCAACTGCTCGTATTTTTCAAGCAATTTGCATCTCGGAAAACAACAAAACATCTTGAGATTTCTCCAATGGTTCAAAAAGCGATTAGCTTCATTGACAAAAACTATATGAAAAAAATATCGGTAGAAAGCATTGCAAAAACTTTATATATCTCACCATCTACCTTAACACATAAATTCAAAAAAGAACTTAATATTTCGGTTTATCAATACATATCAAAAAAACGTGTGTTTGCTGTGCAAAAATTGATTGAAGCGGGCGAATCATATTCCGAAGCTGCCGTAAAATGTGGCTTTAGTGATTACTCTTGCTTTTATAGAATACGTAAAAAATATTATTCTACATAAAACCATGGTAATTACTGTGAATTTACCTAACAGAAACAGATTAAAAAATTTTAATGATAACCAAAACGGCGCATATTTTGTTACGGTTTGTGTTAGGGATAGAAAACAGATATTATGCCATATTGCAGGGGACGATACCCATATCGTCGCGAAAAATACGGAACGATCCGCTGGAAAAAATAAAGGAAAAGACGCCCGAAGGCGTCTTTTCCTTTATTCCGGCATGTTGCCGAACATATTTTCGATGAAGATGCCGTATCCGCGGGTGGGATCGTCCACCAAAACGTGGGTTACGGCGCCGATTAGTTTTCCGTTTTGCAGTATCAAAACTCCCGACACGAGTGTGCTTTGCGGTTTAGAAGATATTGATGTTGTAGTTACCGACTTTGAATTTTCAGACGAGGTTAAAACACGCGCTAAAACCACGCTTTTTTTAGAGGTTGAAACGCCAAAAACACAGAGATGATTTAATAGCAAACCCCCAAGAGATTTTATCTTGGGGGTGTTTTTTTGCGAAAGGGGATGAAAATCCTCTCCTACTTTATTTATTTGTTTCCCCTGCCACCTGCGCAATGGTTGCTGAGGCATCATTTTTTATGCGGCTAACAAATGCGGTAATATTTTGGTAAAGCGCATCTGTTTCTTTAAGTTGGCATACCGATTTCAAAATGTCGGCATAACTGTTTTCTTCTTTCATGGAAGTCCACACGGTATCTGTTGAATCGTTATACAGCAGTGCCGCTGCTGCCGTAAGTTCCAGTACAGATGCATCCTCACCGTGTGCACGCAACAATTTTGCCGCACCGATGATTCTTTCACCGCCCCCAAGTTTCCGATGTGGTTGACGCGCGTTTCTTGCAACGGTGTCAATGATAGTTCTATCGCAGAATTTCGCCTTGGACAAAGCGGCAAATTCTCTCTGGTCCTGCTCTTCGTAGCCGAAAGCCTTGCACATTGCCATATTGGTAGCGGCATAATTTTTGTCCAAAAGAGCCAAAATCATTGGGTCATTGGCCGCCTCACCGTAGTCGGTATAACCCAGTAGTGCACCGACATAGGCGATAACGCAACTGGCGGCATTATAGGTGAAAAGCTTTCGAGTTAGAAAATCATCAAAATTTTTGATTGCCTTTATGGAAGGAATATCCGGTACAAATCCCTCTAAAAGTTGCGCATTACACTGCAAATATGGGTAATTCTCTGAAGAAATATCCAACCCCTGAGCCTCAATAGTCGTACAAAAGACGGTTGCTTCACTGACTGCCACATTGTTTTTTCCTATGGCTTGTTTCAAGGTTTGTGCTGGGTGGGAAGCGTTTTCACAGGTAATGATGTGATACTTTGTTTCAGGGCATAAAAGTGGTGACAGGGCCGCGCCGACATCCGTTAGATTTTGTCCGCACACCGATACGAAAATCAAGGTTGCATCTTCTAAATCGGCATTTTCCCAGGTATACGCTTTGTAGTTATCCACAGTTACAGGGTCGGCAACTCCGCCGAAAAAGGAAACAGAAAAATTTTTCTGTAAGTTGAGATTATCAATCAGATTTTGGTTTTTATCAATAAATATTATTTCTATATCCGCCTGTCGCAATAATCTTCCTATAAATCCTCTGCCGGTTTTACCGGCACCGATTACAACCGCTTTTTTCATACAATCCAACCCCACTCTCTAATCTGCTGCACTTTTTGCAGAATTAATTCGGCAAGAGGACCGTTGGGGTCCAGTTTGCACACATTCTCAATGATATATTTAATGCCTTTTTCTTCCCGCATCTGTTTCAGTGCTACGGCGAATTCATCGCCGGGCTGTTCGTAGTGAATTGCACAGGCAATGGCCACCGCTAACGCTTCGGGAAGTACACCGTATTCCATACATAACCGAGCAGAGCCGACAAGGCGGTCATCCGGCCCCAACTTACGCATCGGGTCTCTGGCATTGCGCTCAATATAGTCCACGATGTTCGTATCCTGTAGTTTGGCAAGAGATGTACGGGTAAATGCCCACTGCTCTTCAAATGGGAAATTGTGCTTGGCCGACAAGGCGGTGGCTGTTTCGTGGTATACACCGTCTAAAAGTTCGAGAATTCTGGGGTCTTGAGCAGCATCAGCAATATATTTGTAACCCAAAATTGCCCCCACATATGAGGTTGTGCCATTAGCCGCGTTGTAGGTGTAGAACTTGCGCTCTAAGAATCCTGTAAATTCATATATAGGTTCCAGACCAATCATACCCTCCGGCATGGGCGCTTTTGTGCGTGAGGCATCAAACGGGAACTTCCAGAAGTCCTGAACATTGACTACCAGCGGGTCCTTTGCCAACAACTCGGGGGTGGCTTCAATGGCTGAGCGCATAATTACCGCCTCGGTAATACCTACTTTCTCTTCCAAAAAAACGGAGAATTCCGGAGCAATTGCCGCAGCAATTCCTTCTTTGAGAATGTCAGCAGGTTTCTTCCAGTTTTCACAAGTAACGATATTGATTGGCTTTGGATTTTCTCTAGCGCGTCTTTCAATACCTGCAGTCAGATAAGGTACTATTTGGTCTAAATTTTTGCCGCCTACCGCATTGAAAATACAGTCTGCTTGTGCAATAGCCTCGGTTATTAAGTCTTTTTGAGAGAAACTAAGCGCACGAGCATTTTTTACTACGGTATTTTTTTCACTGTTGCCCAAAACATTGACCAAATATTCTTTTCTTTCGTTAATCAAATCGCAAAGAGCATCCACCTTTTCTACAAAAACGAAATCAATACCGCTTAAATAGAGCAGGTGTCCTACAAAACCACGGGCAATCTTTCCGGCTCCAAAAATTACACATTTCATTTTTCACACCTCACAGAAGAATAGTTTTTGAATGTTTCCTTAAGTTTCACATATATATCCTTAAAAATTGCATATCTCTTCAAAAGCAACTCGCGTAGTTGCTTATTCGGTTCAGCAACGGTTTCATAGGAAACAACTGTATTTGCAGCATCCAATAAAGATGAAAATTCCCCTTTACCTACCATTGCAATCATAGAAGCCCCCAATGCAGAGGCATCATTTTCAGTTACCCGAACGACAGTACGGTCAAATAATGCCGCCTTTAACTGTGCCATAAGTGCATTTCCGGCAGAGCCGCCCCCTGTAATTAACATATTTGTTGCACACTGAGGCAGTGACTCGCTGATATGATATATGCTGAACACAACTCCCTCCAGAACCGCATATGCCATATCATTGGAGGTGGTTTCGGCACTTATACCAAAAAACACGCCCCTTGCATTTTCATCATAAATCGGCGCCCGTTCACCATTAAGATAGGGTAAAAAGATGGGAGCATCCCGAAATATGCTATGCGCATCGAGTCCATCAATACCAAAATTATTAATTGCGAAATCACAGGATGCGCCGCTAGACTTAGTTCCGCCATAGGTGGCGAAGCCATTAAAATATCTACCGCTAACAAAAGAACCGTCTGTTCGCTGGGCTGTAATTGCGCCCAAATGCTCACTGGTACCCGACAACTCAAAGACTGTATCTTCTTCCAGCACACCCATACCAAGCAGACCGGCATAGAAATCGTTGCAACCGATATATACAGGTGTTCCAACCGGTAAACCGTACTTTTGGGCGCAGGTCTCGCTAACTTGCCCAGCGCAGTCAGTGGGACACCCAAGAGGCGGAAGAGAAATGTCAATTCCAAACTGTTTCAAAAGTCCGTAAGAGTATGCGTTCTTGTCCGGGTTGCACAAACCTCGCCAACTGAACATATCGGTAACCAGATTTCCTGTTAGTTCCTGCAAAAGCAGTTCCTTAGGCATCATCACTGACCTACATTCAGGGAAGTGCCGTTTCATATACAAAAGCCGTGGTAGAGGATAGGAAATTAAGTCGGGATGCACCATTCCAATCTGCTCTATCCACTGAGCATCTGAGACAGACGCTTTTATTTCACATAGTTCTTCCTTGCCAACAGCGCTTTCCCAACTTAGTATCTCGCCTGTATCGGCGATGTAAGTTCCCACCTGGGAAGATAGCGAAATGCCGCAAAGATTATCCAGGGTATCCTGCTGTTTCAGCATTGTTACTGCACTTTTCAATGCTTCGCACCAACCTATAACATCTGTTTGCTCATAACAACATTTGGCACGAATACAATTTCCTGTTGGCGTTACTAACAACAATTTTACAGCGGAAGTGCCCAAATCAATACCAAGATATTTTCTTTCCATATATCAATCACTCGGCATAAGCAGAGCCTTAACAAAACCGACAGGACGATTGCGGGCATCGTCCAGTCCCTTCCTAAAGGCTTCCAGCGGCAACCGTTCGCTTACAAAAAGTTCCATATTCAGATTTTGTTCACTCATAAGGGAGATTGCCTTTTTGTGTTGATTCCAATTGTTACCCGCACCGATAAGACGCAGGTTATTGATATGTATATCATCAATGCGGATGGACATCTGCTTTCCTCGGCCGTAGCCTGCAAGCACAACCGTACCACCTTTTCTAGATAACTTCAAACTGTTGGCAATACATTCTTCAACGCCTGTAGCCTCAATGATATAGTCTGTACCTTCCGGGTGGATGTGCTGCATTTCCATAAACAGGTCTTGCTCTTTTGTGGCGATTACATAGTCCGCGCCCAACTTTTCGGCAATATCCAGACGGTCCCGAGAGGAAGCGACCACCACAATTTTGCGCATTCCAATAGCCTTTGCTACACACAAACAACAAAGACCGATAGAACCTGCGCCATAAATCAGGCACGTCTTTCCAATTTTAGGTTCTGCCTTTTCCCAAACACCCAAGGCAACGCCCATCGGTTCTGCCAACGCAGCGTGTTCGAAAGGCAACGCATCCGGAAGTTCTACAAGTCCGTACACCGGAACATCAATGAACTCTGCATAAGCGCCGGGTTGTTTGAAGCCAATTTCTTCAAAGTCCTTGCAATATCTCCAATTTCCGCTTCGACAGGCCTCGCAGACGCCGCATACCACATCGTTAGAACCGGTAACCCTTTTGCCTATCCAATGGCTGTGGGCAGAATTTTCAACCTGAGTGACCACGCCCGACCACTCGTGTCCGGGAATCAGAGGATAGTTGGCAGGAATATTACCGTCAACCACTTCTAAATCTGTGGCACAAATGGCCGCTGCTTTTACCTGAATACGAGCAAAATCTTTGCGCAGTTCGGGCAACTGCCGTTCTTGAATACTAATCTTACCCGGTTTTTCAATTACAACGCATTTCATAACAATCACTCCTTAATATACAGTTCGCCTGGAGCAAAAATATGGTATTTCCGATAAGGGTCCAACATTTCTACAGCATCCACAAAGTGTGCAGTACGCACCCGATTGACAGCATACAAATCGTGGTGCATGGGCACCAGCATATCCGCCCCAACCTCTTTGGCTAACTGAACTGCCTCTTCACAGTTGAAATTGCCGATGATATCGTTTTGATTGCGGAAATAATCTCTGCCGTTGATGGGTAAAAATGCCACATCAATTTCGTAGGCTTTAAGGGACTCAACAAGTCCGTCATACATACACATATCCCCCGCGTGGAAGAATGTCTTACCATTTGTGCGGATAATGTAACCCAGTTCTTTATAATTGCCATTCTCATCCATATGTAAAATCTCATGGGCTGACGGAACAGGTATAATCTCATAGTCCGCGACCTCAATCTTTTCCCACGCCACAGCAGGAATCATATTTTCGGCTTTAATACCATAGGCGGTAATGGTAGCAATTTCCGGTGCAGGAACCACAAACTTAGTAGTAGGATTGTTTTTTGCCAGTTGTTTCAGCGTGATTGGGTCAGCGTGGTCGTAGTGGGAATGTGTACACAACACCACATCCAAAGAGCAAAGTTCCTCTGCACATATGGGAGGTTCGTATAATCTCTCCCACTTTACAAAATCAGAACAATGGGTGTCCACATAATCACTTAAGTATGGGTCAACAGCCAGATAACTATTACCGCTCTTGAGCAAAAAGCCTTCCTGTCCCAAATACCAAATGCCTACCTGTTTACTGTGAAGTTGACAAGCAAGAATCTCCTTTTCTGTTAGTTTCATTCCGTTGCTCCTCCTTTTTTCTTCGTATATAGGGGAATTGCTCGATAGCAAGTTTCGCCGCACCGAACGCTGCGTTTGGGATGTTTGCTGTGGTAATTGCGGACTTTACTATATCAATTACATGCTTATTGTAGTACTGCTTCACGATAGGAAGAAGGTCTGTTTCTTGCCTAACAAAGTCGCCGCAGAGAATAATCTCATCCAGAGCAATCATATTGGAAATGTTGGCAAGTGTGATTCCAAGATGCTTTCCTATATTTTCAATAGAATGTGAATTATTCACCAGTTGACTAAGCGTCTGCCTGTTATCACCAACAACAAGGTAGCCCAACTCCAAAAGACTATCATCAAAAAAACGGTTATATTTGTACAAAGCCGCACCAATACCGCTGTCAATTCGCACAAGCATTTTGCTTTCATCCACCGAATCGCCTATGCAATTCAAAAGCATACAATTGGGGTCGTGTTCCATTATGACAGGGATATCTAATTTACTCGCAATATCCCTTTGGGAATCAATTTCCGCCGTTTTATCTGCGGGGAATCGCCATATATTTGATGCTTTCTCCTTAATTCCCTGCATCGCAACACCTACTACTGCAATATCGGGAAAATCCTTCCTGGCTTTTTCAATTGCCGAAAAAAGCGACTGAAGCACTGAATCACCATCTGTGGTATCTAACATCATTGTATTTTCAAGAAGTTTTTCTCCGTAAAAATCGCAAACACAGGTTGAAATTCCAACTCTGTTTACATCCACACCGAGCACCTTCTTGTTATCTGTAAACATCAATGCAGTTGGAATTCTCCCCCGTGAAGCAGGGGTTGCAATCGCCGTTTCAACGATAATGCCTTCATCAATCAATATTGCAATTAATTCAGATATGCATCCCCAACTTAATTTCAGTTGGTTCATAAGTTCACGGCGCGTCATTTTTTTATTAATGCGAATCGCTCTCATAATGGCTGAAATATTATTCTTTCGTTCCATTAGTTGAATATCACTTGGCATAAAAATCTCCTATATATTTATATCAACGGTTGATATAAATATAACATTATTTTTTTTGTATGTCAATAGCAAAAAGGACTCCTTTTAGGAGTCCTTTCTATTACGATGCCTCTTTTAGATTTTCCTCTGCTACACTTTGCGCTGTTTCCAGCATATTTTCTGCAAATATGGCGTAGCCTTTTTTGCTGTCGTTTATAAACACATGGGTTACGGCGCCGATTAGTTTTCCGTTTTGCAAAATCGGACTTCCCGACACGAGTGTGTAGGTATTGGACCAACAAGTTTTAACATTATAAAAACACCCGTCCTGTAAAATCAGGTCGGGTGTTGTAAGTTTCAACTCAAGAGAATCATTAATTTGTTTTCTATTAATAACAGTCCCAAGTGTAAAGAATATCGGAAAAATCGCATCTTTCCAATTTTTCGAGCGGAATAAAGAATTGCATCGCACCCGAATCACCAAACATTATCTCATCATCAGCAGCACTCTCACTGACAAGTTGGAAGAGCAAGGTATCATACTTTTTGAATTCTTCAAAACGAGGGTCATACTGTGTGAATGACGGATAGCCCAATATTTTATGTTCAAATACATTAATTTGTTCTTCAAAAATTGGCATATCATCTTCTAAAACTTCAATGTCTAAGTCATCCAATAACTTTTTAAAAGTTTTTTCAAATCTAAAATCGGATAATGTCATACCCTCATTTACTTCAGCAAATGATAAATATCTACTGCGAAGTATGGGAAAATTATCGTCAACTTCATTAGAAAGTGATGTTATGTAATTTTCTTCATTTTCATCGAACATAACCCTAAAATTGTTTTGTTTGTTTAAATTCAAATTATCAAAATCGGCGCCGTAATATTCATCGGGTGTAATGTAAAATCTTAAAACACCTTTTTTGGGCATTATGGTGTTTTGCGGCAATTCTGAACAGAATATAGCCGCTAACAATCTCATCTCTTCCCCGCTTTTAGAAACGGGCGGTTTTTCATTTATATTACCACCGATAATACTTTTACTCTTCTCCTCAGAAAGCATTACCGCAATTGTTTGCTTTAAGGTAAACTCTCGCCACTTATTTAAAAGTAAGGCAATTCTTTCCATCTGTTTTTGGTGTTCTTCGTAGCTATCTTTATAAAATTGTATTGCAGAAACAAGTTTCTCTTTTTCTGAGCCCAAATTAATTGAAAGGTTTATATACTCATCTGATTTTGGATTATTTTCTAAGGCATACGCAATAGCTAATACATTGACACCTTGAACTAAATCAGGCATAAGCTTAAATACGGTATGAGCATTAAATTTTGCCTTTTCTAAGTCAAATGTTTTCAAATAAGCAGACGCTAATGTTACATAAGCATAAGGGTCGCGCCAAGCGTTAACCGCCGTAGTAGCATGGTTAATTGCGCCTTCATAATCTTCCTTTGCTGCATAAATTGCCGCCATATTACGAAGTGCAGTTAGATTCAAAGGATTTTCTTGCAAAATGAAATTATAGGTCTGTATTGCTTGGTCAACACTGTCAATTTTCTCACATGCCATAGCTAAAATAAGTTCTATTGCTTGGTTATCATGCGAATTTTCTGCTTTTCCATAGAGCTTATTAAGTGTATTGACACATTTTAGATAATTTAGATAATTACCCTTACTGTAATATTTTATTGCTTTTAGTAATTTAATTTTATTTTTCTTATCGTATTTAAACGCAAAACCGATTTCATCCGAATAATCCTTTTCAATAGCGGAAAATTCATTATTTTTACTTATAGCAAACTTAACGTAAAAAATTATTATTGATGCACACAGTAATATGAATCGAAAAATGTTTTGCTTGTAAGAATTTTGAAAAACAAATATGTCAAGCAAATATACGCCAACAGCCGCCGCTAGCGTAATTACAGCAAATATTAAATGCTTGGGAATATATAATTTTTGTCGCTTTTTAGTGTGTATAACCGTCAAATCACCATCAACAAACCCAACGGACACACATTTTTTATACTCCAAAATGTTGGCATATTTACCATTTTTAAGATATTCATTCAACGCCAACACAACTTTATATTTAACAAATTCCCATTTTGAACGAGGTGGTTCATCCCAAACAAACGGCTTATCACGCGTACCAAAATCGTACACTGGATTACATGCCCAATCATCATTATTTTTTTCATAATTATCGGCTGCAATTAGTTCCAAACGCCAGTTGCAATTTTCACATTCATATATATTAAAACAAAGCGCAACAGCATTGTCAGGTGAACCGTTTTTTAATGCTTCATCTAACCAATCAAATAATTTTAACTTAAAGTCATAAAACAAATCTCTGTTCATAAAAAAACACCTCAAAAATCAATTTAATATTATCACAAAATTTTATTTATTACAATAAGCAACGAAACAAAATTAAAAAGTGCGGCTACCGAAGTAACCGCACAAAAAACGCAAACTCCGATAGTCGCCAAACTAACAAATGTGAAATGGGTGCAAACGCACATACCTATAATCACCGGGAATTTGCGTTTTTATCAAATTCGAAGGTAATTATAGATATACCCAAAATAAAGCGTAATTATCCTATAAAAAGAAAAATACACCCAATTTAACACAATGTTCAGTTAGTTTGGCAATATTAGTCTATCATATTTTTTTATAAATTGCAATAAAAAAGACTCCCTTTTTTCAAAAGGAGTCCTTTCTCGGTTATGATGCTTCTTTCAATTTATTGTTCTCTGCCACGCTTTGCGCGGTTTCTAACATATTTTCTGCGAATATGGCGTAGCCTTTTTTGCTGTCGTTTATAAACACATGGGTTACGGCGCCGATTAGTTTTCCGTTTTGCAAAATCGGACTTCCCGACACGAGTGTGTCAATATAGGACCAACAAATCAACCTACATTATAATTTGGAAGAACTTATACGAAACGGATCTGCAATGGCGTTATTAACCGCTTCTACAGCAATCATTCTGACACGTGCGTCATCTATAAAAGTGGCATCGGATACGTCGGTGTCTGTAAGTGCTTTTAAGAATGTCATTCCGGCAATATACCGCCCTGTATCCAAACTCAAATGATAACCGTCTCTGGTGAGCAGTCCTATTCCACCGGTGCGCGCGTTTTGAATTGCTGTTCCTGTAGGAGAAACAACATCAATTCCCGGCATCGTAAGAATATGTTCTTTTGTCAACTCTGCAATTTTATTATATATCAGAAGCTGATCACCACCATAATGCCGGATTTCTTCGTGATGAAAATCAGGCTCCCCTACCCACGTCATATTGAATGCTATTTTGGTTTTGCGGCGTGCTAAGCCTTTGATATAATCAATCAACCAAGGCAATTCTTCATAAGATTTAATTTCGGTATAACGGCTACCGTCCCCAGTGCCGTGTTGGATTGAAATCCAATCCCAATCATCACTTTTAATTGCATCACTTATTCTATAGTTTGGTGTTTTTTGCCAACCTTTGCCCATATTAAGGTCATACCGATAGGCAGGCATATCCTGTTTAGCCTGAAAACAGTGTTGATTGATAGAGCACCCACCCACATACAAATTCGCAACCTTAATTTTGGAAATCCCCAAAAGAAGCGCAATTTCAGCCAAATGTGCAGTTGTATCTTCGGAAAAGCTATTGCCGATGCAGAGAATTTTCAGTTCATTGTTTTTCATAATAATACCTGCCTTAAATTATATTAAAGATAACCATAAAGGAATTGTAGCACAAGAAAACAAATGTGATAAAAATGCAAGCCGTGCGCCGATTTCAGATGGGTTTCCTGTATTTTGAGCAAACACAATTGTATTTAGTCCGGTCGGCATTGCTGTTACAAAGAGCGCTGACTGCAATACCTCATTCAGTCCTAACAATTTGCAAAGGGAAAATACTGTCAATGGAATCAATACCAATCTAAGTGTTATAATTATATAATCTCTTACCTGCCCAAATAGATTACGCAGTCTAAAGGATGATAAAACCACCCCTGTTAACAACATACTTATCGGTCCCGAGCAGGAGGATGATGATGTAATAACTTTTTGAATAATGTTAGGAAGTTCAATGCCAAGAACACCGAAAAATATTCCTAAAAAAATAGCAACGGTCATAGGGTTTATAAGTCGTTTAATGCTTATTTTGTTTTGTGTCAGTTTCAGGTAGCCAACGGTGTATGTATATATAGCGAAGGGAATACAGAAAAAAATCATATCTGCCAGAGCCTCACCACCAAAAACGCTCTCCATAAGCGCATATCCCATATAAGCATAATTTGAAATTGTCAATGAATACTCATAAACCTTTTTTTCATAGTTCGTCTTGCCTATAAATTTAGACAGGATAATTGATAAAAAGTGAAGCAGAATAAGCAACAAAACAGAAAAGGCCAGCGTCTTCCATTTGGCTGTCAGATAACTAAAAGAAAAATTTTTGGAAAGCGAACTAAAAATCTTACACGGTAAAAAAATGTTTACCATTAATGCGGAAAGAATCGGCGTATGCGAAGAATTTAATTTTCCATTTTTTCCAAGCGACCAACCCAAAAGCAAAAATATGTAAAGAATAAAAACCTGCTGTAATATAATCGACACCTTAATTATGCCTCCTTCAATCACAAAACAATTATAATATTTGAAATATTTTTGTAAATGGAAAAAACAAAAATATGGAATTTTTGAAAATCACACTTGATAACAATGGGGTTTAAAAGTATAATGGTTAGGGGTGGTGTGCAATATGGATTTTGATTTTAAAAATATTGATATTGTGGGTGTCATCAGCGGTTTAAGTACAAAAAATGCGACGATGACAAATCGCCATAGTCATACATTCATTTATAAAATAGATGGTGAAAGCTTATACTTTTTACGAGGGAAAGAGGTTCATCTTTCACCAAAAACACTTTTGTATATACCTGAAAACGAAACATATTCTTTTAAAAAAGTCTCTCAAAGGGACAGCAGATATTGCCTTATAAACTTTCATGCGGATATAAAAACAGAAACTGTTCCAACGCTTTTTGAAAATCTTGCAGGAATAAATGTTTTGCAGATTTTTAAGCAGATGGAACAAAATCTTCTATTAGGGGGAGAAATTGGACATTTAGAATGTATGTCGCTATTCTATTCTTTTTTAGCGCGGTTAGCAAAAACAAGCGAAATCCCATACACAACAAGTCTTCAAAAAAATCAGATAATACCGGCTTTAGAATATCTCGAAAAGAATTTGTTTGATATTAGTTTTAAAGTGTCCGATTTGCCGGGGATATGCGGAATGTCCGCCCCTACTTTTAGGCGAATTTTTATTTCTAAATTCGGAACAAATCCAAAAAATTACATTATCGAGCGTCGCTTATTATATGCAGAGCAGATACTCAAAAGCGGAGAATACATTAATATTGCACAAGTGGCAGAAATAGTCGGGTTTGAAGATTCGCTATATTTTTCTAAATGCTTTAAAGCATATTTCGGTGTATCGCCCTCTAAAGTAAATTAATCGTAGGCACGGTGAGAAACTCGCCGTGCCTACGATTTTTAAGACGCCTCTTTTAATTTATTATTTTCTGCCACGCTTTGCGCGGTTTCAAGCATATTTTCTGCGAATATTGCGTAGCCTTTTTTGCTGTCGTTTATAAACACATGGGTTACGGCGCCGATTAGTTTTCCGTTTTGCAAAATCGGGCTGCCGGACATACCTTGCACGATGCCCCCTGTTTTGTTTATAAGACGCTCGTCTGTTATTGTGACTACCATATTATGCGTACTCGTTTCTGTGTGGCCTTTGCGTATTTCGATTTCACAGGCGTATTTTTGCGGTGATTCGCCCTCTACAGTTGTATAGATATATGCGGGACCGTTTTCTATATCCTGTTTGAGCGCAAGGGTTACAAGTCCTGTTTTATCGTAATCACACACACACTCACCATATACGCCTGTTTCGGCGTTTAGGTTTAATCTTGCTATTTGATTGTTTTTAAGTCTTCCCTTCAGTTCGCCCGGTGCGCCGACAGCGCCTTTTACGACCGAGATAATCTCGGCTTTTACTATTTCGCCTTTTGATACCTCCATCAGTTTTTCGGTATCGGCATCACAAATTCCGTGCCCGAGTCCGCACACTGTATCGGCTGCGGGTGAATAGAATGTCAGCGTTCCTATACCCGCCGTACTATCACGCACCCAGACACCTATGCGATATATACCCGCGCTTTTAGAAAATACGGGCTGGATTTTGACGGTTTTAAGGTTTTTTTCGCGTTTTATAACCACGCTCAGTGCTTGTCCGTCTGAGTTTGATACGATGTTATACACATCATCATTCGAATAAACCTTTTTTCCGTCTACCGATATTATAGTATCGCCCATTTTAATTCCTGCTTTTTCTGCGGGGTTCACTTCGCCGTTTTCAGAGTCTACCGTTCCTATTCCGACAACCAACACGCCATCGGTATATGCTTTAACTCCAAAAGGCGTTCCAAGCACCTTAACAGCCATTTCGTCTATCACATTAACATTGGCTGCCCTTACAGGAAAAACTCCAAGCAATTTGAAATTTGCTTTATAATCCTTACCGCTTGATTCTGTCAGGTTTTTTTGCACTCGGTCGGCACTTTCAAAATCTACTGTAATAGGGACTTGGCAATTTACCTTAAATTGTGTTCCCTCTACCAAATAATAGTTTTTTGAAAGCGTATTATCGGCATATATTATTCCGCCGAATACCGCAACCGAAAGCAAAGAAAGTGCAAGAGCAAGGGTGCGAATCAAAATTTTAACTTTTTTCATTCTGCCTCCTTTTGCTTGCAAAAATAATTTATGCAGAATGAGTATTTATATTTATGAAAAAATCTGTGCCTTTATAAAGTTAATTCCAATTAAAACGGCAAAAATTTTCGGTTGCGCTCCACCTTCGGTTGCGGCTCGTAATTCACAAGTATTGAATCTTCGCCTATTATTTCTATATTATCCCAAGGAATTATTACATCCTCATAACGACCTAAAATTCCGAAAAAACGCGGTTTTCCGTAAATTACAATCGAAACGATTTTACCATTTTCTGTATCAAACAACAGGTCGCACACCGCGCCGACAATCGTTCCGTCTTTTATACATATTACCTGTTTATCACGCAACTGCGATATTCTGCAACACATATTACCACCTCACAGAAATATATGCGGCTTTATCGTTTTTTATTTATGCTTTGATTTTATCGAGCGCACCTTTTTCAAGGCGCGACACCTGTGCTTGACTAATGCCGATTTCGCTTGAAACCTCCATTTGTGTTTTACCCTGCATAAAACGAAGATTCAGTATCTTTTTTTCGCGATCGCTTAAAGATTTTATTGATTCCTTTAGCGCTATTTCGTCAAGCCAATTATTGTCATCGTTTTTATCACCGATTTGGTCAAGCATATATATTGTATCTCCGCCGTCCGAAAAGACAGGCTCATAAAGTGACACAGGTTCCACGACACTTTCAAGCGCCATAACGACATCCTCTTTTGGAATGTCGAGTTCTTTTGCGATTTCCTCTACCGTTGGCTCACGCTGGAATTTGGCTATAAAGCCCTCTTTAACCTGCATTGCTTTATATGCTGTATCTTTAATGGAACGGCTGACTCGTACCATATTGTTATCGCGCAAATATCTCCGAATTTCGCCGATTATCATCGGAACGGCATAGGTTGAAAAACGGACTTTTTGTGTTATATCAAAATTATCTATTGATTTTATAAGACCGATACAACCGACCTGAAACAAATCATCGGGGTTTTCACCGCGGTTTTGAAAACGCTGTATTACGCTTAAAACCAGACGCAAATTACCGCCTATAAGTGTATCACGCGCCGATTTTTCGCCGTTTTTTACTCTGATTAAAAGTTCTTCTTTTTGTTTTTCTGTGAGAACGGGTAACTGCGATGTATCCACACCGCATATTAAAACTTTTTTGTACTGCATACCAATTCCCCCAATAGTTATTACATTAAAATTATTGCCATCGGGGGTATGATATAAACCTATAAAATATTTTTCTTGTCGCCCTTTTTCACTTGCATTTGACAAATAAAAAAGAAATCGCCGAAGCGATTTCTTAAACTTGTTTATAAAGGCTTTGGAAATAATCCGCAGCATCCTTTTGTACATTATCAATATTTTTCTTTTTCTCTGCTTCGTCTGCTTCCGAAGCACAAATTTCACATATTGTAGATTTGCAAACCTCCGTCTTGCCAAGAACGAGATTTATAAGGTCCTTTGAATATTCATTGGGGTTGTCGCGGAAACTGTTACTCGCCTTTGTTCCCTCAAGCACGATTTTTCCGATTACCTCTGCTCCGTACTGCATAATGTCCGAAAGTTTTACATCCGGTGCGGGTTCTGATTTCGGTTGCTCGGTATCAAAAATTCCGTGCACGGCAGGTGCCTCCTCCGTTATCATCGGAGCAGGTGCGTTTTGTTTTTCCATATTGACAAGTTGGCGTCTTAAGGAATTTATTTCTTCAATATTCTCTTTATACAGTTTTTTATACTTCTCAAGTTCCTCAAGTGCCGTTTGCAAACGGTTATATAAAACTGTGTTTTGTTCAAGTAAATCTTTTTTCCTCACAATATCACCCAAAAACAGTATATTATAATATTTCTTTTTTTGCAAGTACTTGAAAAAATATTTATTATATTTTATAATACTATTGTATGTAAAGGAGGTGACCGTATGGAAAGAGATGCTTTGAATGCTGGTGTTGCTTTTGGCGGACTTGTCAGCACCGATGAAATCAGAATTTTAATTTGTTATATTCTTGACTCGGTTAAAGGCCCTGTTCCCGCACAGCAACTTTCCGAACTGTTGCATTACGAGGGTATTGCAAATTATTTTGAAGTCAGCACTGCTTTTGCCTCGCTTGAAGAGAACGGTCACATTAAAAGGACCAAAGACGAAAAGTTTGTCATTACCGAAAGTGGCAGCAACATTGCGGCAACGCTTAAGACTTCTGTGCCCATTACGATACGCGATAAAACTTTTGCGCTTACCGTAAAACTGCTTTCCTCTATGAAATATGCCGAGGAAACGCGTTTTGAAATCACCCCATGCGGCAAGGGTTATCATGTGCGTTGTGCCGTTGTTGAGGGTGATACGGAACTTATGTCTGTCTCGCTTTTCGTTGCTGACAAGGAACAGGCAGAAAACATCAAAAAGATTTTTCTTGACGACCCGACCAAAATTTATTCGGGAATTATCGAACTTTTGACCAACACAAAAATAAAATAAAAAAATCCGCCCTCTCTCGAGAACGGATTTTCACTTGGAGCTGAAGATGGGACTCGAACCCACGACCTGCTGATTACGAATCAGCTGCTCTACCAACTGAGCCACTCCAGCACTAACGCGGTTTTTATTATACCAACAAACTTTAGTTTAGTCAAGTTAAAAAGCATTAATTGGTGATTATATGGATGAAAAACATTTTAACAAAAGATTGCGCGAATTGCGCAAAGAAAAAAATCTTACGCAGGGGCAAGTTGCCCACGCGCTTGGGATTAAACTTAATACATACGCCCATATGGAAAAGGACGGAAAACGCCCTTCTGCCGATATGCTCAAAAAACTGTCCGAACTGTTTTTTGTCAGTATTGACGATTTAACCGGAACAAACTCTCAACCGCCGATGCTTGAGGGGCTAAATATTAAGAAAAAACCGCTTATTCTTAATTCTGATGAAAATGTTTTTGGAACCAACACTAAAAAAACTTCCGCACCGAAATTTATTAAGGATATGCAAAGCGTTGAACAAGATATTATTCTTATGTACCGAATGATGTCGGATGAGGACAAGCAAAAAGTTAACCGCTATGTATTGCGAACTTTTGAAAATAGGGATAAATAAAGATAATCCGCAACTCTGTTGCGGATTTTTTAATAATAAAAAACCGAATGCACAAGGCATTCGGTTTTTATTAATTTAATTAGTTGATAGCGGTAACAACGCCAGAACCAACTGTACGGCCACCTTCACGGATAGCGAAGCGGAGACCTTCTTCAATAGCGATAGGAGTGATGAGTTCAACATCCATCTCTACATTATCACCAGGCATGCACATTTCTGTACCTGCGGGGAGAGAAACAACACCTGTAACGTCTGTTGTTCTGAAATAGAACTGAGGACGATAGTTGTTGAAGAAAGGTGTATGACGACCGCCTTCTTCCTTGGTCAATACATAAACCTGACCATGGAACTTAGTGTGGGGGTTGATGGAGCCGGGTTTGCAGAGAACCTGACCACGCTCAACTTCTTCACGGCCAACGCCACGAAGAAGAGCACCAACATTATCGCCAGCCTCACAGTATGTGAGAGTCTTGCGGAACATTTCCATAAAAGTAACAACAGTCTTAGCTCTTTCTTCGGTAAGGCCGATGATTTCAACTTCGTCACCAGCATTAAGCTGTCCACGCTCAACACGGCCTGTAACAACAGTACCACGACCAGAAATGGTCATAACGTCCTCGATCGGCATAAGGAACGGAAGGTCTGCTTTGCGGTCAGGTGTGGGGATGTAGCTGTCAACAGCATCCATAAGTTCCTGGATAGGAGCATATACAGCATCTGCAGGGTCAGTAGAAGCACTGTCAAGAGCCTGGAATGCAGAACCCTTGATGATGGGTGTATCATCACCGGGGAACTCGTACTTGTCGAGTGTCTCACGGATTTCCATCTCTACGAGTTCGAGGAGTTCTTCGTCATCAACGAGGTCGGTTTTGTTCATGAATACTACAATGTAGGGAACGCCAACCTGACGAGCGAGGAGAAGGTGCTCCTTGGTCTGAGCCATAGGACCATCTGTAGAAGCGATAACGAGGATAGCACCGTCCATCTGAGCAGCACCGGTAATCATGTTCTTAACATAGTCAGCGTGTCCGGGGCAGTCAACGTGTGCATAGTGACGAGCATCTGTCTCGTACTCAACGTGAGCGGTATTGATTGTAATACCACGCTCTCTCTCTTCGGGAGCCTTATCGATGTTTGAATAGTCTTCAAACGAAGCCTGACCTTTAAGAGAAAGGTACTTTGTGATTGCTGCAGTTAATGTGGTTTTACCATGGTCAACGTGGCCGATGGTACCAATGTTTACATGGGGCTTATTTCTTTCAAATGCCTGTTTTGCCATTGGGATTTCCTCCTTAAATGTTTGTTTTTAATTACAAAATATATTTTACCAAAGAATTAATAAAATTTCAAGTGTTTTATTAGAGATTAGTCTTTCTTCTGTCTTGAAGTAACAATCTGTTCAGAAATGCTCTTCGGAACTTCCTTGTAGCCATCGGGTTCCATTACATACTGACCGCGTCCCTGTGTCTTGGAACGGAGGTCGGTTGCGTAACCGAACATATCGGCAAGCGGAACGCGAGCATTAATCTGTTTAACACCTGAACGGTCCTCGAAGCCCTGAATCTCGCCACGGCGAGCGTTGAGGTCACCGATTACATCACCCATATATTCTTCGGGTACGATAACAACAACCTTCATAATGGGTTCGAGAATTACCGGATTTGCCTTTCTGCAGGCCTCTTTGAATGCCATAGAACCAGCAATCTTAAATGCCATTTCAGAAGAGTCAACCTCGTGGTAGGAACCATCATAAAGTGTAACCTTTACGTCAACAACCTGATAACCAGCGAGAACACCGGACTGTAAAGCACCCTGAATACCGTTATCAACAGGCGCGATAAATTCCTTCGGAATGGCGCCGCCTGTAACAGAGTTAATAAATTCGTAACCCTTACCGGATTCATTCGGCTCAACAATAATCTTAACATGACCATACTGACCTGAACCGCCTGACTGACGCTTATACTTGGTCTCGTGGTCAACTTTATTGCGAATGGTTTCTTTATATGCAACCTGAGGTGCACCAACATTTGCCTCTACCTTAAATTCACGAAGGAGACGGTCAACAATAATCTCAAGGTGTAACTCACCCATACCTGCGATGATTGTCTGACCTGTTTCTTCATCGGTATAGCACTTGAATGTCGGGTCTTCTTCTGCAAGTTTCGCAAGGGCAAGTCCCATTTTTTCCTGACCAGCCTTAGTCTTAGGCTCGATAGCAACACGGATAACAGGCTCCGGGAAGTTCATCGATTCAAGAATTACGGGATGCTTTTCATCACAAAGGGTATCACCGGTTGTGGTGTTTTTAAGACCAACAGCGGCAGCAATGTCACCTGCGTAGCAGGTTTCAATGTCTTCGCGGTGGTTTGCGTGCATCTGAAGAATGCGTCCCATTCTTTCTTTGTTATCTTTAACAGAGTTATATACACTTGCACCTGCGTCAACAGAACCTGAATATACGCGGAAGAAACAAATCTTACCAACATAAGGGTCGGTTGCAATCTTGAATGCGAGCGCAGAGAAAGGTTCACTATCAGAAGAATGTCTTACTTCTTCCTCATCGGTATCAGGGTTAACGCCCTTGATTGCCTCGATATCGGTCGGAGCAGGCATATAGTCAACAATAGCATCGAGCAAGGGTTGTACACCCTTGTTGCGATAGGAAGTTCCGCAGCAAATCGGTACCATTTCGTTAGCGATTGTAGCCTGACGGATAACCTTCTTCATCTGTTCAACTGTGGGTTCTTCACCCTCAAAATACTTCTCCATCAACTCTTCGTCCTGTTCAACGATAGACTCTATGAGTTGTGTACGGTATTTTTCAGCAAGTTCTTTCATATCGTCCGGAATAGGCTCACGGCGAACATCTTTACCAAGGTCATCATAATAAACTTCTGCCTCGTTATTAACAAGGTCAATGATTCCTTTGAAGGATGTTTCAACACCGATGGGGAGCTGAATCGGTACTGCGTTGCAGTTAAAGCGCTCCTTAACCATATCCAAAACACGATAGAAGTCAGCACCCAGTATATCCATCTTATTAACATAAATCATACGGGGTACTTTATAGTCATCAGCCTGACGCCAAACGGTTTCAGACTGCGGCTCAACACCGCCCTTTGCGCACAAAACAGTTACAGAACCGTCAAGAACGCGGAGTGAACGCTGAACTTCAACGGTGAAGTCAACGTGTCCGGGGGTGTCGATAATATTGATACGATGGTCATTCCAGAAACAAGTGGTAGCAGCAGAAGTGATTGTAATACCTCTCTCCTGCTCTTGGTCCATCCAGTCCATTGTGGCGGCACCGTCATGAGTTTCACCAATTTTATGAGTTTTACCTGTGTAGAACAGTATACGCTCTGTGGTGGTTGTCTTTCCGGCGTCAATATGAGCCATAATACCAATATTTCTTGTCATTTCAAGAGATACTTTTCTTGCCATATTTTCCTCCATTTAAGCCGCTATGAAACGGCAAAGACTGTAATTGTTTCTACCATCTATAATGAGCGAAAGCCTTATTGGCTTCTGCCATTTTGTGAGTATCCTCACGCTTCTTAGCCGCTCCACCCAAGCCGTTGATGGCATCGAGTATTTCGTTTGCTAAGCGTTCTTTCATAGTTGCTTCTGAACGGGCACGGCTATACTTTGTAATCCAACGCAAACCTAATGTCTGCTTTCTCTCGGGGCGAACCTCAAAAGGTACCTGATAGGTAGCACCGCCCTTACGGACAGCCTTTACCTCGAGTTGCGGCATTACATTTTCCATTGCCTCATCAAAAACTTCCAGCGGATTTTTACCTGTCTTTTCAGAAATAATATCGAAAGCACCGTAAACAATCTTCTGGGCTACACCTTTCTTACCATCAAGCATGATGTTGTTTATAAGGCGAGTAACTAATTTAGAATTATACAGTGGGTCCGGCAAAACATCACGTTTTGCAACAAAGCCTCTTCTTGGCACTGCACTTCCCTCCTTCACATTTATGATATCATAGGTACTCGAGTGACAAATCTCGTGGTTCCAAGCGGGCGTTATTCATATATATAATAACGCTGCTCGTTTACGCAGCTGATTCGTCTTTAACTACTTTGCGCTAGCTTTTGGACGCTTGGCGCCATACTTCGAGCGACTCTGCATTCTTCCGGAAACACCCTGTGTATCAAGTGTTCCTCTGATGATGTGGTAACGCACACCAGGGATATCCTTAACACGTCCGCCACGAATAAGAACAACGCTATGCTCCTGCAAGTTGTGACCTTCGCCCGGAATGTAAGCTGTTACTTCAAATCCGTTTGAAAGACGCACTCTGGCAATTTTACGCAAAGCTGAGTTCGGCTTCTTAGGCGTGGATGTTTTAACCGCGGTGCAGACACCTCTCTTCTGCGGAGAATTGTGGTCGTCATGAGTGCGCTTCATAGAGTTGTAGCTCTTGAGAAGAGCAGGTGACTTGGCCTTTTTCTCAACAGTTTCGCGGCCGCTGCGAACTAACTGGTTAAAGGTTGGCATATTACACCTCCTAATAAAAAATCATATCGCGCAGACGGACATAATATCCGCCTGCGTTATATCTTTTTTGTGGTTGGCATATTATGGTGACCATAATAATCCACCAATAAAGGATTTTACCATCAAAAGTCAAGTTTGTCAATAGTTATTTATTCTTCGCAAACAGTGGCTTCTGACTGGCCGCAGTATGAAAGTTCGTTTTCTTTCATACCTGTTCCCGCGGGAACAAGTTTACCGATAATTACATTCTCCTTAAGGCCGAAGAGCGGGTCTTCCTTGCCCTTGATTGCAGCATCTGTGAGGACACGGGTTGTCTCCTGGAATGATGCGGCAGAGAGGAATGAATCGGTAGCGAGCGATGCCTTGGTGATACCAAGCAAAGTCGGCTCGTAGGTTGCAAGGCTCAATCCCTCTTCCCCTGCTGCTATACGCTCGGCAACCGCTGCGTTTGCGGCGTAAACATCGCCACGCTCGTAGGTCGCTTCAGGCAGAAGGTCTGTGCTTCCTGCATCTACTATCTTAAGTTTCCTCATCATCTGTCTGATGATGATTTCGATATGCTTATCGTTGATGTCAACACCCTGAGTACGATATGCACTCTGAATTTCGGCGATGATATAATCCTGTACTGCTTCCGGTCCCAAAACGGCGAGAATATCTCTCGGAATGATGGCACCGTCAATCAGTTTATCACCCGCTTTGACATAATCGCCATCGTGAACGCGAACGCGGCTGCCGAACGGAATTGACTCTTTAACCTCGGTAGCGTTCTCTTCGTCTGTGATTATGATTACATTGCTACGCTTTTCTTCAACGATGCGAACGCGACCGCTGATTTTACTGATAAGACCGCAATGTTTGGGTGTACGCGCTTCAAAGAGTTCTTCAACACGGGGAAGACCCTGTGTGATATCTTCTGTACTTGCGATACCGCCTGTGTGGAAGGTACGCATTGTGAGCTGTGTACCAGGTTCACCGATGGACTGTGCGGCAATAATACCAACAGCCTCGCCCACCGTTACAGGATTACCTGTTGCAAGGTTCACGCCGTAGCACTTCTTACAAATTCCGTGTTTGGAATGGCAGGTAAGAATTGAACGGATAACAACCTTGCTGTCCTTTTCACGTTTAGCCTCAAGTTCTGTCTTCTGTGCGTTTGCGGCATCACGCGTTTTAGCGGTTTTTGCAGTTGCAATTTTTTCGCTGAGTTTTTCAATCTGCTCGTCAATTACGGCGAGTTTCTTGTTAACAGCAGCCTCTACCCTCATAGCATCGTCTTCGGTCATCATTCTGTCACAAGACATAATAACCTCGCCCGTTGCTTCGTCTACATAGTCGTTAAGCAGATAGCGGCCGATAAGACGCTCAGAAAGCGGCTCTATTAAATGGTTGCCGTCCTTGATATCGCCAACCGCAAGACCTTCATCTGTGCAGCAGTCGTCATCACGAATAATAACATCCTGTGATACATCAACAAGGCGGCGTGTGAGGTAACCCGAGTCGGCAGTACGCAAAGCGGTATCTGCAAGACCTTTACGGGCACCACGCGATGAAATGAAGTACTCAAGAACATTAAGTCCTTCACGGTAGTTCGCTCTAATCGGAACTTCGATAACCTTACCTGCGGTATTGGCGATAAGTCCGCGCATACCTGCGAGTTGTCGAATCTGGCTCATAGAACCACGGGCACCTGAATCAGCCATCATATAAATAGGGTTGAATTCATCAAGGTTTCCGGTAAGTGCCTTAGCGACATCCTCTGTTACTTCGTTCCAGATTTCGATTACCTGACGGCTACGCTCTTCGTCATTGATAAGACCGCGGCGGTACTGTTTTGTAACATTATCAATCTGCTTTTCTGCGGCTTCGATAAGTTCTGCCTTCTGGGGCGGAATTACGGCATCGACAACAGCAACCGTGATAGCGCCCTTTGTGGAATATTTGAAGCCTGTTGCCTTGATGTTATCAAGAACGATTGCAGACTCGCTTGTTCCAAGAACGCGTATGCAACGGTCGATAATTTTACCGAGTTGCTTTTTGCCGATTTTATTTACAGAGCCATCGGGCTTGTAAACCGAAATTTCCAAATCGAGTTCGTGACCTTCTACTGTACGGTCAACATAACCGAGTTTTTGCGGAATGGATTCGTTAAAGATAAGGAAACCAACAGTTGCATCAATGATGCGTGTAATCGGATTGCCGTTTGCATCTTCGCCCTTCACACGAACCTTAATCGGTGCGTGAAGTCCGACAACGCCATCGTTATATGCCATTATTGCTTCGTTCTTATCCTTGAATACCTTACCTGCGCCGGGTTCCTCTTCCTTAACAATTGTAAGGTAGTAAGAACCGAGAACCATATCCTGTGTAGGAACGGTTACAGGTTTACCGTCTGACGGTTTTAAGAGGTTGTTGGCGGCAAGCATTAAGAATCTTGCTTCTGCCTGTGCCTCTGCCGAAAGCGGTACGTGGACAGCCATCTGGTCGCCGTCAAAGTCGGCGTTGTAGGCGGTACATACAAGCGGATGAAGTTTGAGTGCACGACCTTCAACCAATACAGGCTCAAACGCCTGAATACCAAGACGGTGAAGTGTAGGCGCACGGTTTAGGAGAACAGGATGCTCTTTAATTACTGTTTCGAGTGCATCCCAAACCTCTGTACTTGCGCGTTCTACCATTTTTCTGGCTGATTTGATATTTGTAACAGCGTTTGTTTCAACAAGACGCTTCATTACGAACGGTTTGAAGAGTTCAAGTGCCATTTCCTTAGGCAAACCGCACTGATACATCTTAAGTTCCGGTCCTACAACGATAACCGAACGGCCCGAATAGTCAACACGCTTACCGAGAAGGTTCTGACGGAAGCGGCCCTGCTTACCTTTGAGCATATCCGAAAGGGATTTGAATGCACGGTTGTTAGGACCTGTAACGGGTTTGCCGCGGCGGCCGTTATCAATAAGGGCGTCAACGGCTTCCTGTAACATTCTCTTCTCGTTGCGCACGATAATATCGGGAGCGCCGAGTTCCAAAAGTCTCTTTAAGCGGTTATTACGGTTGATAACGCGTCTATAAAGGTCGTTAAGGTCGCTTGTTGCAAAGCGTCCGCCATCAAGTTGTACCATAGGACGAATATCAGGCGGAATTACCGGAAGCACATCAAGAATCATCCATTCGGGTCTGTTACCTGAAAGTCTGAAAGCATCTAAAACTTCAAGACGCTTGAAAATTCTTGTACGCTTCTGACCTGTTGCAGTTTCAAGTTCCTCGCGAAGTTCTTCGCAGGTCTTGTCAAGGTCGATTTCTGAGAGAAGTTTTTTAATGGCTTCTGCGCCCATTCCTGCCTCGAAATCGTCCTCATACTTTTCGCGCATATCGTGGTACTGTTTTTCATTCAAGAGTTGGTTTTTCTCAAGCGGTGTATTACCGGGGTCGGTAACAATATACTGTGAGAAATAAAGAACCTGTTCAAGCACCTTTTGTGATACATCAAGCGCGAGTCCCATTCGGGACGGAATGGTTTTGAAATACCAAATATGTGAAACGGGAGCGGCAAGTTCAATAGTTCCCATACGCTCACGGCGAACTTTTGCCCTTGTAACTTCAACGCCGCAGCGTTCACAGATTTTGCCTTTATAACGGATACGCTTGTACTTTCCGCAGTGACATTCCCAGTCCTTTGTGGGTCCAAAAATGCGTTCGCAGAAAAGTCCGCCCGGTTCGGGCTTCAGAGTTCTATAGTTGATGGTCTCAGGCTTTGTAACCTCGCCGTGTGACCAACTACGGATTTGTTCCGGAGATGCAAGTCCGATTTTTATAGATTCAAATTCGATTTCTGCCATTTGATTGCCCTCCGTTAATCATTATATTCTTCGTTGAAACTGTCTTCCGATGTTTCAACTATTGCTTCGCCGTTTTCGTCCTGTAAACTGAAACCTGTGAGGTCGTCTGCAACGGTCTCGTTTTCGCCGTCACTGTAAATCGGCGTGGAAAGACCGATATCGTCATCCTCATCAAAGTTCTGTTTGAGGTCGATTTCTTCCTTATCGGCATCAAGTACCTTAATATCAAGACCGAGCGACTGAAGTTCTTTTATAAGAACCTTGAACGATTCGGGGATACCCGCCTTAGGAACATTTTCGCCCTTAACAATCGATTCATAGGTCTTAACACGACCAACAACATCGTCCGACTTAACCGTTAAGATTTCCTGCAAAGTGTATGCAGCGCCGTATGCTTCAAGTGCCCAAACTTCCATTTCACCGAAACGCTGTCCGCCGAACTGCGCTTTACCGCCGAGGGGCTGCTGTGTTACGAGTGAGTAAGGACCTGTTGAACGGGCGTGAATCTTATCGTCAACAAGGTGATGCAATTTAAGGTAATACATATATCCAACGGTTACAGGGTTATCAAAAGGTTCGCCTGTTCTACCGTCAAACAACTGTGTTTTTGCGTCTTCTCTAAGCGGAATCTTGGAGAAGTCGAGTTTTGCAGAATCCTTAAACGCATAGTTTTCGGATTTTGTTTCTGCCTCTGCCATATTGAAGCACTCTCTGATGTCCTTTTCGTGAGCGCCGTCAAATACAGGTGTGCAGATGTTCCAGCCAAGTGCGCGTGCGGCATAGCCGAGGTGTACTTCAAGCACCTGACCGATATTCATACGCGAAGGAACACCGAGGGGGTTAAGCACGATATCAAGCGGTGTGCCATCGGGTAAGAACGGCATATCCTCGCTCGGTAAAATTCTGGAAACAACACCCTTATTACCGTGACGACCTGCCATCTTATCGCCGACAGAGATTTTTCTCTTCTGTGCGATATAGCAGCGTACAACAAGGTTTACGCCGGGGCTGAGTTCTGAAGAATTCTCACGCGAGAAGACCTTAACATCAACGATTGTACCGTATTCACCGTGGGGAACGCGCAAGGATGTATCACGCACTTCCCTTGCCTTTTCGCCGAAGATGGCGCGAAGGAGTCTTTCCTCTGCTGTGAGTTCGGTTTCACCCTTAGGTGTTACCTTACCAACAAGAATATCTCCCGCAGAAACCTCTGCGCCGATGCGGATAATTCCGCGCTCGTCAAGGTCTTTGAGTGCATCTTCACCAACGTTGGGGATATCGCGTGTGATTTCCTCGGGTCCTAACTTGGTGTCACGCGCTTCGATTTCATACTCTTCTATATGAATAGATGTGTACATATCCTCGCGCACGAGTTTTTGGTTAATAAGAACGGCGTCTTCGTAGTTGTAGCCTTCCCAGGTCATAAAGCCTATGAGGGCATTCTTACCAAGACTGATTTCACCGTTGCTGGTTGCGGGACCGTCTGCGATTACTTCGCCTTCTTCAACCTTCTGTCCAACCGACACAATCGGTTTCTGATTTATACATGTACCGTGGTTGGAACGCAAGAACTTGATGAGGTTATACTCATCGTGGTCGCCGCCTTTAACACGGACAACAATCTTATCTGCCGAGGCATAAGAGACCGTACCTGCGCGTTTTGCAAGAACAACAACGCCCGAGTCAACGGCTGCTTTATATTCCATACCTGTACCAACGATGGGGTTTTCGGTGCGGAGAAGCGGAACAGCCTGCTTCTGCATGTTCGAGCCCATGAGAGCACGGTTGGTATCGTCATTTTCAAGGAACGGAATCATTGCTGTAGCAACCGATACAACCATCTTGGGCGAAACATCCATTAAGTCTGCCCTCGCTGCCTCAACCTCCAAGAATCCGTCACGGAAACGGGCGTTTACCTTGGCTCTTGCAAAGTGGTTGTTTTCGTCAAGAGGCTCATTAGCCTGTGCTACGATATACTCGTCCTCTTCATCCGCTGTCAAATATACAACCTCATCAAGCACCTTACCTGTTGCTTTATCTACCTTACGGAAAGGTGTTTCGATAAAGCCGTATTCATTTATACGAGCAAAGGTTGCAAGATAGGAAATAAGACCGATGTTGGGGCCTTCAGGTGTTTCAATCGGGCACATACGGCCGTAGTGTGTATAGTGAACGTCACGCACTTCGAAACTTGCACGGTCACGCGAAAGACCGCCGGGACCGAGCGCTGACAGACGGCGCTTGTGTGTGAGTTCTGAAAGCGGGTTGGTCTGGTCCATAAACTGCGAAAGCGGTGATGAACCGAAAAATTCCTTTATTGCAGCAACAACGGGACGGATGTTTATGAGTGTTTGCGGTGTTACAACATCGGTGTCCTGTGCCTGTAATGTCATCTTTTCTCTTACTACCCTTTCCATACGGGCAAAGCCAACGCGGAACTGGTTCTGTAAAAGTTCGCCTACCGAACGGATACGGCGGTTGCCGAGGTGGTCAATATCGTCAACCGAGCCAATATCGTGGGAAAGACCTAATATATAGTTGATTGATGCCAAAATATCATCAACTGTGATATGTTTCGGAATGAGGTCATCAATGCGGGTCTTTATAGACTCTTTGATGTCCTCTTCTGAATCATTATTTTCAAGGATTTGTTTGAGAACCGGGAAAGAAACCATTTCTGTAACACCGAGTTCTACGGTATCAAAATCAACAAAGTCCTTAATGTCAACCATTTTATTGGAGAGTACCTTAACTTCAGAACGATTGCCCTCTGCGTCCATAACGTCAAGATATACTGCGTCAACACCCTTCTTCTGAATGAGAAGAGCCTTGTCCTTATTAAGAAGTTCACCCGCATCGGCTATGAGTTCGCCTGTCATGGGGTCGGCAACGGGGCGCGACAAAGTTTTGCCGTTTATGCGCAGAGCAATGGCAAACTTTTTGTTGTATTTATAACGGCCAACGCGAGATAAATCGTATCTGCGGGTATCAAAGAACAACTGCTCAAGATGTGCTTTGGCGCCGTCAACCGTTGCAGGCTCGCCCGGACGAAGTTTCTTATAAACCTCAATAAGCGCATCCTCTGTGTTGGCAGTGGTATCTTTCTCAAATGTATTTTCGAGTTTTATATCGGTACCGACTACTTCTTCGATTTCGTTATTTGTTGCAAGAGGATATTCCGAAATACCGCCGATTGCACGAAGGAATGTGGAAAGGGGCAGTTTGCGGTTTTTATCTATTCTTACATATATAACATCGCTCTGGTCTGTTTCATACTCAAGCCAGGCACCGCGGTTAGGAATAATTGTAGAAAGGAAGAGTTTTCTTCCGCTCTTCTCCTCACGCCTGAAATCAAAATATGCACCAGGTGAACGAACAAGTTGTGATACAACTGCGCGTTCTGCGCCGTTGATTACGAATGTTCCCGACTCGGTCATAAGTGGGAAGTCACCCATAAACACTTCGCTTTCTTTGATTTCTCCGGTCTCTTTATTGTAAAGTTGTGTGAGCACACGCAGCGGTGCCGCATATGTCGTATCACGCGCTTTACACTCCGTAACGCTGTATTTGGGCTCTTCGTCAAAGCGGTAGTCGATAAATCTCAATTCCAGATTACCGGTGTAATCTGTGATTGAAGACATATCCTTAAATACTTCCTTCAAACCTTCTTCGACAAACCACTTGTATGAGTCCTTCTGAACTTCAATGAGGTTGGGCATATCAATAACCTCGTTGATTTTTGAAAAACTCATTCTCTCGTTGTTACCGAGTTTTACAGGTTTAACCTCGACCATAGGCTTTAATCACTCCTTATTATGTTAAACGAAAAAATTATATTTTTTCCGTCCTGAATAATGGCTAAACGGTTGGGAAAAAGTTGCGCCTAAAACTATGTTTTAGATACTATGAGCGCAGATTAACCCACTATTAAGCAGTTTACTATTATATCCCAATATTTGTCAACTGTCAAGCACTTTTTCAAAAAAATTAAAAAGCGACTTTTTCCGCAGAAACAGTCGCTTTTTTGACATTTTATTCTATTTTGAATTCATCTTGAGATAGGCGTTTATAAATCCGTCTATATCGCCATCCATTACGGCGTTTATATTACCGCTTTCAAATCCTGTTCTGTGGTCCTTTGCAAGTGTATAAGGCATAAAGACATACGAACGGATTTGCGAACCCCAGGCAATCTCTTTTTGTACGCCCTTAATATCCTCAATTTTCTCAAGGTGTTCCCTTTCTTTAATCTCTATGAGTTTGGATTTGAGCATCTTGAGGGCAACCTCTCTGTTCTGGTGCTGACTGCGTTCATTCTGACAGGCAACGACTATTCCCGTAGGCAGATGGGTTATGCGGATTGCCGATTCGGTTTTGTTAACATGCTGTCCGCCTGCACCGCCCGAACGGTAGGTGTCTACTTTCAGGTCTTCTTCCCTTATTTCTATATCGGCGTCATCGTCAATTTCGGGCATAACCTCAAGCGACGCAAAAGATGTATGGCGTCTGCCCGATGAATCAAAGGGAGAAATGCGCACAAGGCGGTGAACACCGTTTTCGCTTTTTAGATAACCGTAGGCATTAAGTCCCTCAATTACAAGCACGGCGCTTTTAAGTCCCGCTTCTTCTCCGTCAAGAAAGTCGACCATCTTGACACTGAATCCGTGGCGTTCGCCCCAATGGGTGTACATACGGACAAGCATTTCGTTCCAGTCCTGTGCCTCTGTACCACCCGCACCCGCGTGGAAGGTTAAAATTGCGTTCTTGCTGTCATACTCGCCCGAAAGCAGAGTTTCAAGACGCTGTGCCGACAGTTGTTCTTCAAACGCCGAAACATCCGAGAGAACTTCATCAAGCAGCGACAAATCGCCCTCTTCATCGGCAAGTTCTATAAGCGTTAAGGTATCCTCATATTTTGCCGCGAGGTTATCAAATCTTTCAACACGCGCCTTTAACTGACTTGTTTTTTGAAGCACCTTTTGGGAGTTTTCTATATCATCCCAAAAGTTTTCCTGTGACGCGGCATTTTCAAGTTCGGCTATTTCCGCCTTGATTTTATTAAGCGCCAGTGCTTCCTTCAAATCGGCAAGTTCGGGTTTTAGCGACTCAAGTTTTAATTTTTGTTCTTCAAACTCCAGCATTTTAACATACCTTTCGTGTTACATACGCGTTCCAGTTTTCCTTAACGCATTCTTTTATTATTGTAAAGCCATTCTTTTTAAGTGCCGCCTTTACCTCGTCTGCCCTTAAATCAATTATACCCGAACAGATAAACAGTGCATCATCTTCCATATATTTATCTATTCCGTCACATAGCGATATTATAACATCGGCAACGATATTAGCACAGACAACCGAAAATTTACCGTTTATCTTATCGGTCAGGTTTCCGCAGATATACTCTGTTTTATCGGTCAACTCGTTCATTTCGGCATTCTCACGCGACACCTTTACCGACTGTGCGTCTATATCAACGCCGATAGCGTTTTTAGCGCCCAAAAGAACACCCGCTATACTGAGTATTCCGCTGCCGCAACCGACATCAAGTATTGTTTCGCCGCCTTTAATATATTCGTCCAAAACTTCAAGACACATACTTGTAGTTGCGTGGGTGCCCGTACCGAAAGCGGCACCGGGGTCAATTCTTAAAATTTTACGGTTTTCGGTGTTTTTATAGTTCTCCCAACTCGGACAAATAGCAAGTCGTTTTCCGATTTCTGTCGGTTTGAAATACTTTTTCCAGTTTTCTGCCCACTCGGCATCGCTTACAGAGCACTTTTCAACATTAGCCTCTATTCCCTCTGCACGAAGGCGTTCGCGCAAAAAGGCTACTGCCTCAAACGCGTTCTCTTCTTCCGCTATATACATATGAATATTAACGCGGGTTTTATCTTTTTTCAGTAACTCCTCATCAATTAAATCAATATGCGCAATTTCGGGCGCTACCTCTTCCATATCGGAATAATCTTCTATATATATTCCGTATGGTACAACCATATTCGCAATAGCAGCGGCGGTATCGCTATGTGCCGCTTCTACGCTTATTATAATTTCGGTCCAATCCATTTTGAGCCTCCACAGGTAAATATTACACTATATTGTAACACATTATTTCCAATTAGTAAAACACAAATTATTGATTTATTTGGATTTATATAGTAAAATTAGAATACAAACCCAAAAAAACGGAGGTTTCTTTTATGATATGGCACAGCGAATCGCTTGATGACATTATAAATATACTACAGACCGACAAGGAAAAAGGTCTTTCAAATTCGGAAGCAGAAAGCAAACTCAAGGCGTACGGCAGTAATGTTTTATCCCACAAAAAGCCGCGTTCTTTTATAAAACACTTTTTGGCACAGTTCGGTAATTTTTCCACCATTGCCATTTTGTGCGTTGCGGCGCTTTCTATTATTGTAACGCTCATAACGAAGGACAGGCAATGGTTTTCGCCTGTGCTCATTTTTGCAATACTTTTGGTAAACGCAGCGATAGCGGCGTATGAAGAGATTAAAACAGAAGATACAACCGAACTTCTCTGTGAAATTTCTTCCCCCGCGGCAACCGTTATACGCGAGGGTATACGCAAGGTTGTAGACGCGTCAACGCTCGTCCCCGGCGATGTAATCTTCTTGAAAGAGGGCGATTATATTTGCGCTGACGCAAGAATTATAAGCGCTAACGCTCTTATCTGTAACGAAGCGGCTATAACCCATTCGGATGCACCGATTTCAAAAAATGCAGACGGCACTCTTGAAGACATTACCCCGCTTAATGACAGATTTAATATGGTTTTCTGCGGTTGCTCGGTTATACACGGAAGTGCACTTTGTGTTGTTACTTCAACCGGAATGGAAACCGAACTTCTCAAGGAGCGCCAAATAAACGAAGAAACCAGTCCTAAGCGCGACCATATTAAAGAAGGTATCGTTTCTTTCTCTAAATCGTTTAATATGGTTGTTCTTATTGTTTCGGCACTTATATTCGCTATTGGAATGCTTTATAATTTTCGAAACGCCAACATATCGCGCACACTTATTGATATGTTCTTAAATGCTGCGGCTGTAGCCGTTGCCGTTATTCCCGAGGGACTTTTGAGCGCTATGTCGGTTACGGTTGCACTTGGTATGCAACGGTTATTTTCTAAAAATATTATTGTTAAAGACACCGCTACCATAGAAAAAATGGGCGAAGTTTCGGTAATCTGCGCCGACAAGACAGGTACACTTACCGAAAACCGTATGCGCGTTACAAAAATCTTCAACGGCAAGGAAATCAAAGATGTAACAGAAGATGCCGATGATGATATCAAAATGATTTTAGAACTTGCAACTATTTGCAACAATGCAAGTGAAAGTTCGGGCGACCCGACAGGCGTTGGCATTGCAGAGGCTTGTCTTGAGGTTTGCAAAAAGAGCAAACTTGACATTGACAATCTTTATCCGCGCCTTAGCGAAATTCCGTTTGATTCTACACGCAAACTGATGACCACCATAAATATGATTAACGAGCGCCCCTTTGTTATTGTAAAGGGGGCACCCGAAAATCTTTTACCGCTTTGCAACGGCAACTGTGAAGAAAAGTTTTTACCCGTAATTGATGCACTGGCATCTGACGGGTTGCGCGTTATTGCCGTGGCGGCAAGACAGATTTTTGAAATCCCTGCGAGTCCGTCTCCCGAAGACACCGAACGCGACCTTAAATTTATCGGTCTTATAGGACTGGCAGACAGTCCGCGTGAAGATGCTGTTCGCGCGGTTTATGAATGTCGCAAGGCGGGTATCCGCACCGTAATGTTAACGAGCGACCACCCCGCAACCGCACTTGCCATCGGCAAACAGATGGGAATTTTGCGCGAGGATACCGAACTCATAACAGGCGCAGAACTTGATGCTTTAAGCGATGAAGAACTGCTCACAAAAATTGAAAACTATACTGTATATGCACGAATAACGAGCGAAAACCGCACACGCATAGTAAAAGCGTGGCAAGAAAAAGGGCATATAGTCTCTGTAACGGGTGACAGTGTTTCCGATGCCCCCGCCCTTATGGCTGCCGACATCGGTTGTGCTATGGGCAAAAGCGGTACCGATGTGGCGCGTGGCGTTTCGGATATTATTTTAACCGATGACGATTTTACCACTATGGTAAGTTCTATAAAAGAAGGACGCGCGATTTACTCTAACATCCGTAAAGTTTTACTCTATCTCATAGGCAGTAACATTGCAGAACTTTTGCTTATGCTCCTCGGCGTTATCATATTTGGAAACGTTCCGCTTATTGCATCACAACTTTTATGGATAAACCTTATAACCGACCTGTTCCCCGTTATAATGCTTGGTATGGAACCGCCTGAGGCACAAGTTTTGTACAGTGGCATGCACAAACAAAGTGTTTTTGGCAAAAATCTGATTACCGGCATTGCCACAGGCGGCGCTTTGATGACGGTTATATGGCTTATAACCTATGCCATCGGTGCGGCGACAGACAGCGCCACTGCATCTACTATGGCTTTCTGTGCTGTTATTCTTTCGCAACTTTTCTACGCTTTCTCTGCAAGAACCGAAAACGAATCGGTTGTTTATTCTCTGGGCGCCAATAAAACAGCATACTTCGCAATCGGCATTTCGGTTATCGTATTGCTTCTTATAACCCTCTCCCCCATCAGCACACTTTTTTCCCTTGTACCGCTTTCTATCGGCAACTGGGCTACGGTTATTTTACTTTCGTTAATACCATTCGCTGTTAGCGAGGGACTTAAAATTTTCAGACAATTTAAGAAGGCATAAAAAACGCAGCAGACGATACATAGTCTGCTGCATTTTTTTATTATTGCAAAACTGAACATATTTTATTGCAAATATCACCATTGAGCGTTTTTTTATTGCATTTTATTTTTATATATTGTATAACAAAAGTAAAGTAAATCTCTGGGGGATTAGTGTTATGAATTATTTGAAAGCGGAAGATTTAACGCTTGACCAAAAAATAGGTATGGTGCTTTGCGCAAGACGGTGGGACGAACAGGAAGACATCGATTTTACGCTTGAACTTATCAAAAATCACGCTTTGGGATGTGTTCAGATTCCGTTTGGTAAAAACACTCCTGAACTTATTAAAAAAATCAAGGACGCTGCCGATTATCCTATTATCATAGTTAACGATATGGAAAAAGGTTATCCTCGCTGTGATTTACCAAAAATTTCGGCCCTTACATTAGCGGCCTGTGCCACCGAAGAACATTACAAGGCATTTGCAAAAGGAACGGCTAAATTTGCAAAGGATGAAGGTTTCAACGGCGCTTGGGGTCCTGTTGTTGATGTTCTGCGAGAAAATGTACCCGCAGGTGTAACCCGTTCCTACGCCGACAATCCTCAAGATGTTACAACTTCCGCCGAAATTATTCTTAAAACTTTCGCGGAATGTGGATTCTTCGGAACGGCGAAGCATTACCCCGGCGGTTCAGAAACTTATGACACTCATATGGCAGAAGGTTTCTCCCCCATCACAGAAAAAGAGTTGCTTGAATTTGACCTTATTCCTTATGTAGAACTTAATAATAAAGGTTTGCTCCCCGCTGTTATGACAATCCACTCTACATTTACGAATATCGACCCCGACTACCCCGCAACACTTTCCAAAAAAGTGCTTGGCATTTTAAGAAACCAAGGCTTTGACGGTGTCATATTTACCGACTCACTCGCTATGATGGGTATTTTGCAGAAATACGGCGAGGAAAACGCCTACGGTATTTGTATTGATGCAGGTAACGACATTATTCTTACCAACTACCGCACATCAACAAAAGAATGCTACCAAATGCTTAAAAACTGCTATAATAAAGGTATGTTCTCTGAAGAGCGACTTAATGAAACGGTAGGACATATTTTAGACCTTCAAAAATGGGTTGGCGAACACGCCGATATAGAGACCGAGTTTACTGATAAAGACCGCGAGATGTTAGAGTCGGTTACAAGAGACTGTATTACCGCCGTATGTGACGATGATCTTTCGGCTGACATTGGCGACTGTGATAAACGCAGAATTTTTGTTATTGTAACACCCATGTCATTTGAAGATGATGCTCTCAAAATGGAAATTAACGATAAGGGCTGGTATAAACCGATGGCTCTTGCCGAACATATTAAGGATACTTTCAAAAACAGTGAGGTTGCGTTTATACCCGAATTTGCAACGCCGAAACAGAACGAAGAATTGCTTGTTAAATTAACAGAACACGATGAGGTTGTATTTATGACATACTGTCAAATGGGATGTTATATCGGAACCGACAGTCTCACCAAAAGAACCGAAGCACTTATCAACTGTGTTAATCTTTCGGGCAAAGTTTCCGCCCTTGTACATTTTGGTAACCCGTATGCTATGGAACCGCTTGACCATATAAAGAGAATCATATTTGGTTACAACTCTTCAGAATCACAAAAATATGCGGTTGATGTTTTGGCAGGCAAAATCCCCGCAAAAGGCAAACTCCCCCTTAAACTCAATTTGAAATAAAGAAACATATATTTTAAGTAAAATTAACTCAAAACGCTTTGGAGAACTGACAGTATGAATTACTTAAATGCTGAAAATTTAACATTGGAACAAAAACTCGGTATGGTGCTTTGTGCAAGGAAATGGAACACACAGGCGGACATCGATTTTGCTCTCGAACTTATCAAAAATCGCGCTTTGGGTTGTGTTCAAATTCCTTTTAACGAAAAGACCCCCTACCTTATTAAAAAAATTAAAGAGGTTGCCGATTATCCCATTATCATAGTTAACGATATGGAAAAAGGCTATCCGCTCTGTAATTTGCCAAAGATTTCGGCTTTAACATTAGCTGCTTGTGCTACGGAAGAACATTACAGGGCTTTTGCAAGAGGCCTTGTAAAATTTGCAAAAGAAGAAGGCTTTAACGGTGCGTGGGGACCAGTTGTTGATATCCTTAGCGGAAATGTACCCGTAGGTGTATCAAGGTTTTTCGGCGATAACCCAAAGAATGTTACAAACGCCGCCGAAATTATTGCAAAAGAATTCATTGACAACGGTTTTTTTGCCACCGCAAAACATTATCCCGGAGGAATCGAGTCTTTTGACACCCATATGACAGAGAACAACTGCGATGTCACTGAAGAAGAATTATTTGATGCTGATTTAGTTCCTTATTTTGAACTCAATAAAAAAGGCTTGTTACCTGCGGTTATGACATCACACTCAATCTTCACTAACATTGACCCTGATTATCCTGCAACTTTTTCTAAAAAGGTGCTTGACATTCTGAGGGACAACGGATTTGACGGTGTTTATTTTGCCGATTCACTTGCCATGATGGGTGTTTTGCAAAAATATGATGAAGAAACCTCATACGCTCTTTGTATGAATGCGGGTATTGATATTATTTTACCCGACTATCGCACACCCACAAAAAACTGTTATGAGATGCTCAAAAAGAATTATGAAGAAGGCACATTTACTGACGAACAACTCGATAATGCGGTAAGACATGTTTTATCGTTACAACAATGGATTGGCGAACATGCCGATATCACACCCGAGTTTACAGAGAATGACCTTCAACTGATACGCTCTGTTACAAAAGACTGCATTACCGCAGTATGTCAAGACGGTCTGCAAGCAGACCTTGGCGACCCCGACAAACGCCGACTTTTTGTTATTGTAACGCCTATGGATTTTGATGAAGACCCAAACAAGATGGTGGTTACAGACAGAGGTTGGTACAAGCCAATGGCGCTTGCCAAACACATAAAGTCTAACTTCAAAAACAGCGAAATCGCTTTTATTCCCGAGTTTGCAAACGCACAGAGAAACGAAGCGTTGCTTATCAAAACAACGGAACACGATGAGGTTGTATTTGTCACCTATTGCGAGATGAGTTGTTATCTTGGCACCGATGGCCTTACCAAAAGAACAGAAGTGCTTATTAACTGCGTAAATCTTTTAGGCAAGGTTTCCGCCGTTGTACATTTTGGCAACCCGTATGCTGTGGAGTCGCTTGACAACATTAAAAGAATTATATTCGGTTACAACTCTTCAGAATCACAAAAATATGCAATTGATGTTTTGGCGGGTAAAATTCCCGCTAAGGGTAAGTTACCTATGAATATTAAGTTGAAATAAAAAATAAAAAAGCAGCCAACGGCTGCTTTTTTATTTTTTATACGGCAAGAGAATATGGCGTTCGCCGCTTACTTTTTCGGCTTTATAGTACACGCCGTATTTTTCATCCTCTACCCTTTTGAATGTGTTATCGTGTATCGGGTCGGCATCGCAGAAATGACCGATATGCGACACCGCAAGTGTTTCACCATCGCATTTTTCGGGGAAGATATAAACTGTTGCGTTATTGAGTCCCGAAAGCAACAGTTTTCTATGGTAGATGGTGCTTACGGGGGCAAGTTCTTTGAGTTCTACTATCCCTGAATCCTGTTGTACAAACACGCGGCATTCCCTATGTTCGCTTTTTGCAAACCTATATACCGATTTACCGTTTTTAAGTTCGGTATCGGTATTTGTAAAAATCGGTGCACCAAGCGGGAATAAAAGTTCTGTTTCGGTCTGTCTGCTTGCATTATACACCGAAAGCCACAAAGCATTATCGTTTGGTGACAGGGTCATTACTGTTTTTGCGTCTGTCTTACGAGTATATTCTATATGGTACCCACTTTTACCGAAAGCCGCCAAAAGTGTATCGGGGGTTGATGTGAAATCAACGTAATCAGTAACGGCGTGTGCACTTGCGGCACTACTGCTTCCGTAATAGATTACTTTTCCGCCCACGCTTTCAAACTCTTTTACCTTTTCAAAAGCGGCATCCGATAGCAAAAGCGGACAAAGCAGAGTGCTTTGCTTATAAATATTCAGCGGTGTTTTAAGGAAACTATCGGTAGATACTACACAGTTTAGCGGGAACCCGCTATTTATTGCATCGCGTATAAACATATCGCCCTTATACATTTCTTCTAACTGTGCGTTGGTTGTAGCGGTAGTAAATTCACGCATCGGATACACCCAAACAACAGGTGATACCGCATCGGCAACATATTTTTCTGCCTTTAAGAAGTGTGGGATTGTTTCGTTCACACAATTGTCGGGCATATTGCCGAAAGAATTATCTATGCTCAAAATATTAAATTCCTCTGCCGACTGAACACTGCCTTTTTCATCAATGCGCGATAGCGACATTGGCAGATAAATATCGTGCGGTTCCTGTCCGTAGCGGTCGTACCAGGGGGAATTTATCCACCACGGGTCATGCAGATAATATCGGAACATAATGCGGTCTTTAGGTAGTTCGCAAATGCGGGTCAGATGCCCCATAAGTTCAAGGCCAAAATCATCATTAAGCGCCGCCCAAGGTGAGTTTGGGGGCGATGTTTCAAAGAAAGAGCCGCCGTATATCTCAGAAAGCGGAACGCCGTCTGTCGCGTAGTCTATACCCGCAGAATTGTTGGTACCGCGAACATAAATCGGCACATCGGGACAAGCCTCTTTGAAAAGGCGCCAAAACTCGAATACAAGTTTTGAGGTGCTTTTTAGTTTTTCGCTATGAAAATTTTCGCCATCAAAAATTTTGCCGTTAAGGTCCCAAGGGTTTGCACTAAATCCCATTCCGTTTGAAAGCCACAGATAATCAAAGCCCATATCAGATAGAAAAATCTTTGCCTGTTTACCAAGGAATGTGGCAATCGGTGTGCCATCGGGTATGCCGTTCTCGTATGCGGCGTAAGAACGGTTATCGCCTTTTAATTTTTCGGTGCAGTCAAGGAAACCGCACTTATCAAGCACAGCACCCGAACATACCTCGCGGTGACGGTTGTACTTAAAATCGGAACGCGAAAATTCGGGCCCTAAATCAAAGGTCTCTCCCACTAAAATCTTAGAATTAGGAAATGCTTTTTTGCCCTCGCCCTTTAGAGCCGCAACTATTTTTTTAAGCGTGGCATAGGTCATCAAAGGCGGGTTTTCTACATAAAACTTTGTGCGGTCGTGAATGTTGGTTTCGGGGTTATCTTCCTCACTCAAAAAAGGTGAATTTGCCGTACCAAGATAACGGCACCAATCAAAAGTGTCATCCATTTTCCTATTGTAATCAAGAATTTCGCTGCCGTCCGAAGTCCAGAGCATTATAGATATGGTTTCCCTGTTTTTAAGCAAGGGACGCCACTGTGTAAAAACTTTTCTGCAGACCGCCTTAATTGATTCGTCATCGGTCTTTTTGAAAGGTTTAAGACTAAGTTCCAGTGTTACAGTTTTCCACATATTTTATTCACCCACAATTACACTTTCAATACCGAGAACATCGGCAATCTTTTTAATGGTTTTTGCGTGGTGTCCAACACCCAGCGCGTAGTGATGTGTCGGTCCTTCCATTACCCATTTCTTTATAAATGTTTTGGTGTCGGGCGCAAAGAATCCGCGTGTATTTGTATTGCCTGTCGGCGGGATAGGTCCTTTTTTAGACTCGCCCTCACCGATTACAAACTTGAATCTTCCGTCTGCGGTTTGGGTTATACCGAGCATTGTAATGGGGCCCTCTTTAATTTTGAATTCTACCGATGCGCCGCTTCCCTTTTTGCCGTGGAACTTGGTTAGACTGCGTAAAATCGGTTTTCCGTCTGCTATTGCAATATGGTGCGGTCCATCGTGGCCCACAAGTATAAAGTCTTCTGTAAAATCAAAGGGATGGAACTCTGCAAAACTGCCGCCAATTCCAAGGCGGTCCATTATGAGCATCGCCACACAGGTTTTAATATCAAACTCACCGCACATTGGGGTTCCCTGTGCGTTAAGAATTGAGTTGCCGACAATAAACGATGTTGCAACCTCGCGCTGAATGGTGTCTTCAAGTCCCTCATAAAAATAGGCAAGACCTGTAAGATTATGGGTTTCTATGAGCCTATCAAGCGCGGCGGCTCCCTTTGCTGCGCGGGTTAAATCCGCGTCTGTTAATTTCATTGTAACGGGGTCGCTTTTCGGGTCGGGGGTATCAAACTCACGCAAAATCAGTTCACGCTTTGCCGCGATTTCTTCCTCGGTTACCTTATTATACTCCCTAACAGCATCGTCAATTTCTAAAAGCGGCACATGCAAATTAAAGGCGGCAGAAATCATTGTCGGGTCGGCATGCATATCGTACATGGATTCAAGCACATGGCCCATAAGACCGAGTCTTGCGCCCTTAAGGCTATTAAGCACCTTGGCAATATCGCACCATTCCTTAAGGTCGGCTTTCGCCTCATCATCGTTATAAAGGCAGCCGATTACCACATCGCTTACCGGTCTGCCGAGGCGGATTGCAACACCCGTAAATTCGGGCACAGAACAGATATTATCGTTTTCAAGTTGCATAAAAGTAGATGCCACGCTATAATCAAGTCCCATTCGCGGTTGAAGCGCAAGTAAGATTATAGGTGCCTTTGTGTTGGTTACAATGGGCGCAAATACAGACGATGTTGCGTATGTAATCATATTACAAATAATAAGGTCTATGTTGTCTGCAGAGATTTTTTGGGCGGCGTCAAAAGCGGCTTTATTACTTCCGATAATGCCATAATCAAATACCTCTACGCCGTTCTCTCTAACAAGTTGAGCCGTTTCGGCGTGATATCCCGACAGCGATTCATAGAGTCCCTCAAACTGTGCGAAATAAACTTCGTGCACTACAGAAAAGAATGCCACGCGGGCGGTGCTTTTTGCCTTGCGTTCTATCATTGATAAATACCCCTTTTAATTTATTATTTCATCTTGATTTTACTGTAAATATGATATATAATCAACTCAAAAAACAAAGATAAATTAGCACAAAATAAAGATGGTGGTAAAATGAAATTTTGCGATATCAAGCCTTTTGCGCGGTATGTAAGACTGCTCGAAGTTGATAAAAACACACATTATCCCGAGTTTTTTCCGCTTGATGCACGACTTTTTTACACAGTAGACGGGTGCGGAAAAATTATCGTTGGCGGTAAGGAACACTCTCTACCCGTTGGCAGTATACTTTTTATAAATTCAGGTTGCCGTTATCAAATTATGTCAGAAAATGTGGTTTTTTTAGCGGTTAATTTTGATTTCACACAAAATAACGCCGACTCCGATTTTATCTATCCGCCCGTAAACACAAGGTTTTTAGAAAAGGGCACAACGCCGGTTGAGTATGTAAATTTTTCTGATGCGCCGTGTTTTGACAGTTTTTGCTTTTTTGAAAATTTCCACAGTCTGCAAATTGAACTTTTGCGACTTGAAAAAGAATTTTCCCGCCGTCTTCCCTTTTACAAACAGCAAAGTTCCTATATTTTGTCTTCTGTTCTTACCGCAATGGCGCGGAAAAGCGAAACGAGAAATCAAAAAGAAGACAGTTTTAACATCGAAAAAATAATAAAGTACATTCACGCGAATTTAGAATGTGAACTTGACAATATCAAAATAGGTAAGGTTTTTCATTTTCATCCTAATTACATAAGCGCAGAGTTCAAGCGTTACACAGGGCAAACCCTACACCAATATGTGCTTAACGCGCGAATATTCAAGGCAACGGCGCTTATGGAATCAGGGATTTCCGATATTGCGGTTATTGCAAAAAACTGCGGTTTTGCCGATACCAACTATTTTTCGCGGTACTTCAAAAAGAATATAGGTATTTCTCCATCCACCTATATTCGTTCGTGCTTAAAATAAAAAACAGGGTGCGTTGCACCCTGTTTTTTATATACAATACGCCACCGCGGCGTTAAGTTTTGCTGAATATGCCAAAGAATTTATATATGCAAACTCGTCTTTTGAATGAATTCTGCCGCCGTGTACGCCGACATCATCCACACAGGGCACACCTAATTGTGTTATATACGCCGCGTCCGAACCGCCGTTTGCCATTCCCATTTCTAAAACGGGCAGACCGTTTTGTGCGTAGATTTCGTTCATCTTATTGAAAAGTTCAATATTTCTATCACAGAGCGGCATTGACGGGCGAAGGCTAACCGTTTCAATTTCACAGACAGAGCCGTCTAAATATGATGTAGCGGCAACCTTTTTTACCGTTTCTTCGGCTATTTTGAACTGGTCTTCATTGGCGAATCGAATATCCACAAGAAAACTGCATTTTTCGGCAACGGCGTTTGCAACAGTACCGCCCTCTATAACACCGCAGTTACAGGTAATGCCATCCTTATCCTTCATTTTTTCAAGTTCGAGTATTTTATGTGCCGCTTCCGCTACGGCATTTATTCCCTCATAACACTTAGAGGAATGTGCCGCCTTGCCCGTAATATTCAAGCGGTAGCGCACAATACCTTTTCTTTGTAAAATGAGTTTGCCCTCGCTCAAGCCCTCGCCGTTTAGAAATGCTACGGCGCCCTTGGTTTTTTCACACATAAAATCAATTGTTTTCTTGCCGCTTGTTTTACTGCTTGTTTCTTCGTCGGTTTGGATTATGAGGCGGACAGGGCGCAAACGAAAGTCTACGCGGTCAAGCGCATCCATTGCCATAAAAGCGGAAACTATACCGCCCTTGCAATCCTCAACCCCGGGACCATAGATTTTATCACCCTCAATCTTTACGGGCGGATAACCGAAAAGACCTTTTGGATGGACGGTATCGGCGTGTCCCGAAAAGACAACAGGCGCACCCACAGCATCGGGATTCATTGTTATACAAACGGGGCTTCCCGCTGTTTCGAGTTCTAATTTTTCTATGTACCAACCGCGTTTTTCTGCCAGTTTTACAAAATAATCGCAAACGGCGTCAACACCCGCTTTATCTATGGTTTGGGATTCCATATTACAGACATCTTCCCACGCCTTTATATACTCGTCATTAAGACTGTCGATTACCGAAAAAAGTTTTTCACATTTCATAGCAAACCCTCAATATACTTATATTATTTGACTTCGAGTGTATCTTCCTTGCCCCTATATACCACAAACTTGCAAAAAAGAAACTCTAAAGCGAAATTGGCAAGCATTGTTACAATCAAAATTATAAAATCGTTTACACCCGCGCCTTCGGCTAAATTTCCCAGATATGTAGAAAGCGGTGTGAACACCAAATAAAAGCCGAAGACCTTTGCCATTGCAACCGGTACATTTGCCGCTGACTTAAATGTATAACGACGGTTGAGGGTGAAGTTCCATATAATTGAAAGTACAAGTGAGATTAAATATGGAATCCAATAATCCTTTATAAATATTTCAAGCAGAGCAAACGAACCAATTTGAATCACACCCGCAGAAACCGAAAAAAGTGTGAATTTTATCGCCTGCCATAATTGTTTTCTATTTTCCTTCATATCCTATCCTCGCTTATTATTTTTCGTCAAAATCTTTCTCTGTTTGTTACATTATACTAAAAAAACATATCAAACACAACAGGCAATCCCATACTTTTCGCGACGCGGTAATAAAAATTGAAAAATTTATACAGCAAAACGCTTGACCTTTCGGTCAAGCGTTTTTATATAGTTTGACACAGCCAATATATTACCCCATAAATCACACTTGCAATTGTGCCGTAGGCGATAACAGGTCCGGCGATTTTGAACATATTTGCGCCAAGGCCCAATACCCATCCTTCTGTTTTGAATTCAATCGACGGGACACAACAGCGTTTGCAAATCCTGTTATGGGCACAAGGGTTCCCGCACCTGCAAAATTTGCCATAACATCAATACTTCCAAAAGTTTCAACCGCTTTGTCTCCAACATTGCAAACTTGATTATCAAACTACACCCAAACAATATATTCTGGACATTCGAATTCGCAAAGCAAAACAGATGCTTATTATTGACACACCCTTTACCGTCGCTGCCATTGCGGAGGAATGTGGTTTTTCGAGCGTCCATCACTTTTGCCGCGCTTTTAAACAACGCACCGGAAAGACGCCGACCCAATACGCATCGGCAAATAAAATCTACAAAATATAAAAGACTTGAACAAATGGTCAAGCCTTTTTGTCACAATGATTTTTGCTTTTTATAATCTACACAGTTTTTATTTCTTCTAACGAAATACCCCTCTATTCGTATAGTTTTTCCCCTTCGCAAGAAGGGGGATATCCGAAATACAGACAGTACGCTTTGTAAAATGAAGAATAATCCTTATATCCGCAATCGGCATAAATTTTTGACGGCTTTTTACCCGAAAGAAGAAGACTTTGGGCATAACCGAGTCGACGCCTCATTATATACTGATGCACCGAAATTCCCATCGCCCTTTTGAAAAGATGTGATATACCAGAATCAGACATATTCATTTTTTGCGCAAGAGTTGTCACTGTTAAATCCTTTGAGAGATTTTCTGATATATACCCTATAATTCGGCTAAGTTCGCTATCATTTTGCTTTTCTTGCAAGATACCGACGGGCCCACCCCTATCCAATTCTGTAAGCAACATCAAAAATATACTGTATGCGTAAAACCCGCGCTTGTCGTTTTCAGATTCCTCAATAACACGGCAAAGTTTATTAAGCAAAAACAGCAAGTGTCCGTCAACCTTTTCAAAAATGCGGATTTCTTTCATAACGTCGCCGCAAGGGGTGCTCTTCAATTGCTCGTCAGGGAAATATATCTTTAATCTTTGAAAAGTATCGCCCTGAATCTTAAAAAAATGATAACTTTCCTTTGGAATTAGGAAGAGGGTGTTGTCTTTTATTTTCATCTGTTGATTTTCAGTTACAAACACCGCATCCGTATCCATACAGAAAAGAAGTTCGTGATAGTTGTGTATTTCACGTTCTGTCATGTCTAAGTTGGTGCTCTGCTGAAAAGATATTCCGTTATAAGTTAATCTGTTTTCAAAATTCTTAATCATATTTTTAGAATATCATATATTTGCAGATTTTTCAATATAAAATGCGTTTTTCTCAATTTACATTTCTATATTTGCACGATACAATAAAGAAAAAACGGAAAGGAAGTTTCTTTATGGCAATAACAAACGGTTATTTTCAAGACCTGCTTGACCGTTCGGTTCAAATCAACGACGGTTTAACACAAACCAGCGCAGACGGTCCGTGCCTTGTATTTGACAAAAAATACGGAATTATGTTTTGCTCTTATATGCCTGGTTTTCAAGGACATTACGGAGAATCAAGAGGCAAAGTTTCACTTTCTTACTTCCCCGCTTCTCAACCTACTAACATACGTTTTGTTGATATTGTAGATGGGAACGACGTGTATTGTCCCACCTGTTTAGGCCTTGGAGATGGGAAGGTGCGCGTAATTTACGAAAAGGATAGTAAAGAAGACGGCGACCACCGCATTTGCTATAAGGACTTTGATTTCCGCACAACGCAATTGAGTGAAGAAAAGTTCGTTTTAGTACGCCGTAGCGACGGAACCGTTGCGCCTTTATGCTTATCTGAAGTTTTTGCATATCTGGATAATCTTGGTCTTCACAACCACAGTTATTGCAAAACGGAACAATGGGCAACTACGGGAATTTTTGCCGATGAAGCGGGTATGCACTACGGTTGCTATACAAGTTTATGTGCAGAGCCGGTGCTTTACCGTTCCGACGATTATATGCAAACGGTTGAATTCTTTGCCGCATATCCCAACCCGGCAGAGTATGAGTTTGTGTATCGTTTTCTTGATGGCACCATTTATGCAATTTTCAGAACTCCACCAGAGCGAAACAGCCTTTATTACACAACTTCTCCCGATATGGGAAAAACATGGACAGAGCCTGTTTTGTTGGAAGATTCAGTTTCCTGTAGACCTTCCATGCTTTGCTACGGCGGTCATATTTTAATGGTTTACAATTACTACAATCCAAACACAGAAAATCGACCCGCTATTCAACAAGGCCGCACAACCCTGCGTTTTCGCTATGGTGAAGCGGCTGACCCCAACAAAAGCCCTCTCGTTGCGGAACTTTACCGAAAAGGCGGTATGGTAAACGTGAGCGTTACAGAAATTCTTGGGGATATATATTTGGCGTTCAGCACCAGCGAACTTGCATTGGAGTATCAAAACGGCAATCCTTTGGTAAGAGGCAAGGATTCAATAAGATACGTAAAACTTGGAAATTTAATTTCCTAATGAAGAAAAGAGGATGTATTTATGTATGGTTTCGATAATGTCTTTCAGAAAAAACTGAAAGATGAGTTCTGTTTTGCAGATTTTGACCAAAACGGTACAGAAAGACTGTTTTTCGATAATTCAGGTGGCTCTCTACGACTTAAGGCCGCTGTAGACGCAAAGGCGGAAGCAGAAAAACTTCCGGATTGTCCGGAGAGAACACACCGCCAAGCACAGACCTTAAATGCTGTGGTAAAAGACAACACACAAGAAATGATTTCCTGTGTGTTTGGTGCTAAAAGTGGTGCTGTGATTACGGAATTAACAGCATCACAGACCATGTTTCATATGGTTGAAATTATTATGGAAAACGTTCCCGGTACCAACGCAGTTGTTTCTGTTTTAGAGCATCCCTCCTCCTTTGATGCGGTGGCATACTACTGCAAAAAGTTAGGAAAAGAGTTGCGGGTAATCCCTGCTGATCCCGACACCGGAGCCATTGACCCTGCTGCCGCTGCAGAATTGGTGGATGAAAATACGTGTTTGCTCAGCGTTATGGCGGCGTCCAACGTTACCGGCGCAATTATGGATATTAAAACTATTGTAACCTTGGCCCGACAAAAGAAACCCGACCTTTACATTCTCTCCGATGCGGTACAGCATGCACCGCATCACGCGTTAGACGTAGAGGACCTACAGATTGACGGTATGAACATTGCCCCTTATAAATTTTTCGGTGTACGAGGATGCGGTTTTGCATGGGTATCAGACCGAATGGCAAAACTCCCCCACCGAAAGTTAATAGAAAAGGACCAAACCGTTTTTGCTTTGGGAACACCCACGCCAAGCAATTTTGCGGCTATGAAAGCGGTAATTGACTACGTTTGCAACATAGGTGCCGCCTTTACAAAAGAAACCGACCGTCGAGTGCTCTACCTAGCCGGTATGGAACAGATACACCTGCAAGAACGCGCGTTGCTTCACCGTTTGTTAGAAGGCACAGACGCCATACCCGGACTTCGTCACATTCCCGGGGTGCAGATTTTTGCGGACGGGTTGCCGCTAAACCGCAGAGACCTTATTACCGCCATAGGAATTAACGGTTTGGATGTATCGGATGCGGTTAAGGAATATGAAAAGCGGGGTGTAATCGTCTGCGACCGCAGTAACCGCAGTATGTACGCGAGACGAATTGTGGAAGCGATTGGCACAACGGGTGCTATTCGCGTGTCTCCATTGCATTGCCACGGCACAGAAGACATTGACAAATTTTTGAAAATAACAAAACAAATAACAGAAGCAGTAAGAACATAAACAAAACCCCTATGCCGTAGCATAGGGGTTTTGTTTTGTCAAGCAGATTCCTCTATATTATAGTACACAACCAATAAACAACCCCATAAATCACGCTCGCCACCGTGCCGTAGGCGATGACGGGACCGGCGATTTTGAACATATTTGCGCCAACACCTAATATGAACCCTTCCGTTTTGAACTCGATTGACGGGGATACAACGGCGTTTGCAAATCCTGTTATGGGCACGAGTGTTCCCGCACCCGCATGTTTTGCGATATCGTCAAATATATGAAGCGCTGTAAATAGCGCCGAAAGGGTTATAAGCGTAACGGGCACTAACATTCTTGATACCTCGTCTGTGAGTTCTAAATAGGTATAAAGTTCGTAAAGCAGTTGCCCGAGCATACATATAAAACCGCCCACGCAGAACGACCACACAAAATCTTTTATTTTTGGTGACGGCGGTGATGCCTTTTTTACAAGTTTTCCGTATTCCTGTTCTGTTATATTCATTTTACCATCTCCGCTAATATTCTTTACATTCCACACAAATTTATTACATTTTTTCACAAAAATGCCTTTTTTACATAGTATGGTATAGAAAATACTTAAGGAGGCTTTTTTATGTCAGACAACAATAGTTTCAAAGAGGCTGTTTGCATTGACGCGGGTAGAGTCTATGATTCGTGTTGTGACCGCGACTGTTTGGAGGATTTAAGATGTTATTTTCTCCCCGCAGACCAAGCGCTCATAAAACGCGCACAGAGCGTTAAAACTCGCTCTGCCGAGGTACTTAATGTTTACATTGATGTTGAACCCGTAAGTTTTAACAGGGGTTATTATTCTTGTGACCTTACGTTCTTCTTCCTTGTAGAATTTGACCTATTCATAACACCCCACGCCGCACCCACGACAATTCGCGGTATCGCATATTTTAACAAAAAGGTGATTTTATACGGTAGTGACGGAAATGTTAAGGTATTTAGCAACAATGTAACACTTGAAGACGCTATGGATATGCAGATGGTACGCACACAGAACACACCTCGCTGTGTTGTACAGAGCGTAGACCCCATTCCGCTTTCGGCACGAATCGGCGAAATCCGCGACTGTTACGAAAGCAGTTGTTGCATACCCAACTGCATTTGCGGTTGCCTTGGCGGTCAGGTTATGACCGAACTTGAAAACGGCACACCCACAATCTTTGTAACTCTCGGTCTTTTCACCATCGTTCAACTTGTTCGCAATGTACAGATGCTCATTCCTGTTTATGATTTCTGTATTCCCGAAAAACAATGTGACGACACAACCGACCACCCCTGTGATGTCTTCCGTAAGATTGAATTCCCGACAGACGAATTCTTCCCGCCAAGACAGAGCGACTGCCCCGACCATTTTGGTTGCGGAACAGGCTGTTAGCAAAATGAAGGCAAACACGGCACCGTGTTTGCCTTATTTTACCTGTTGAAAAAGGACGGTAGAATAATATAAAATTACTGTGTGGAGGCGTTTATATGCTTTATAATTTGGTGGATGAGCGTGAACTTATTGTAACACTTTCGGCTGTGGAAATATGCGATTATTTCGGCAGTTTTGAAGAACTGCGCTACGACAACAAAGACACAAAAGCCGCGCTTGGCAGCATTTTAAGACAGGCCATTTACAAAACCGATTTTAATCTTTCGGGCGAACGGCTTTATATTAAAGTGCACCCAAATCTTGACGGCGGCTGCACAATTTGTTTTTCGGTATCACGCCGAAAAAAAAGAATTTTACGCCCCGTGTCTCACACCTACATATATGAATTCATCGGTTGCGAACATCTGCTTTTAATGTGTGAACAAATTAAAATACATTCTCGCTCCGACACAGTTGTTTCCGTTTACCGAAATGGCAATACATATCGTTTGCTTATGCGCCAAGAAGACATAAATCGTCAAATTTTAGCGTTTGGTCCCGAATACTGTGACTGTATATATAAAAATGCGGTTGAAACCGAAAAAACAAAGGAGCATTGGCAAAAAGTTTGTGCCAACGCTCCCATAAACCGTATTATAAACTTTTAATTTCTTTGACGGTTGCAGCAATATCAGGACTGCCTAAAACATAACTTCCGGCAACCAAAACATCTGCACCTGCGGCGACAGCCAAGGGTGCGGTTTCTTTATTTATACCGCCGTCAATTTCTACCAAAGTAGAAAGCCCCTGTCTTTTAATTTCTGTTTTCAGTGCCTTAACCTTCTCAAGTGATTCGGGCATAAATTTCTGTCCGCCGAAACCGGGCTCAACCGACATTACAAGCACCATATCACAAAGCGGTAAAAATTCAAATATTTCTTCGGGTTTTGTACAGGGTTTTATCGTTAGACAGGATTTTATGCCGTGTGAACGGATTTGTTTCAGCGTGGATTCAACATCGCTTCCCGCTTCAAAATGAAAACCAAGGATATCGGCACAAGCGGCAAAATCATCTATGTATCTATGCGGACGGTCTATCATCAAATGGACATCCATTGGAATTTTTGTATGGCGCTTTACGCTTTCAATAACCGGCACACCAAAAGACATATTGGGCACGAAATTGCCGTCCATTACATCCATATGCAGCATATTCACGCCGTTTTCTTCAAATACCTTTAACAACCCATCCATTCTTAAAAAATCCGCCGAAAGTACTGACGGTGACAAAATTGCCATAAAATCATCTCCTTAGAATCAATTCTAACCCATCAAAACATTTATGTCAACAAACAAAAGTAATACTTGTGAAATCTGCTGATTTGTGATATACTACTTTCAAATAATGTATGGAGGTTTATTATGGCTGAGAACAAAAAAGTCATTATTTCGAGTGACAGCACCACAGACCTTAGTCCCGAACTTATTGAAAGATATAATGTCCGCATAAAACCGCTTGAGGTTGTTATGGGCGACAAGAGTTATATTGACGGTGTTGAGGCAACACCTGACGACCTTTATGAATATGCAGAGCGCACAGGCACCCTTGCAAAAACATCCGCAACGGGTATCGGTGAGCATATTGAGTTTTTTGAAAGTTTAACTAAAGACGGTAGTGAACTTATTTATCTGACCATAAGTTCTGCTATGTCTGCCAACAACAACAACGCGCGTCTTGCGGCTGAGGAGGTACCCGGCGTTTATGTTGTTGACACCAAGAACCTCTCAACAGGCGGCGGTCTTTTGGTTATTGCCGCGGCTGAACTGGCGGCTAAGGGTTTACCCGCTGCCACGATTGCAGAAAAGGTTTCTGCACTTGCAGATTTTGTTGATGCCTCGTTCGTTGTTGACGACCTTAACTATCTTGCAAAGGGCGGACGCTGCTCTGCTGTTGCGGCTTTGGGCGCTAATCTCCTCAAACTCAAACCCTGTATTGTTGTTAAAAACGGCAGTATGGGTGTTGAAAAGAAATACAGAGGCAACTTTGCATCGGTTCTTAAGACCTATATTGACGAACGCCTTGCAGACGCCGAAAGCATTGACACCGCCCGTGTATTTGTAACCCACGCTGGTGTTGATAAAGATGTACTTGATGCTTGTGTGGAACAGGTTAAAAAGGCTCTGCCGTGGGGTGAAGTTTTTGCAACACGCGCAGGTTGCACCATTTCTGCACACTGTGGCAGAAACACACTTGGCGTTTTGTTTGTTCATAAGAACAATATTGTGTAACAAATATATTTAATCGGCATAGGATATAGAGAAGGGGCGACAAAAGGGATTCCCGCTATATCGGCGACAGACCAAGGCTGTCCACAGAGTACCGATTAAATGCCCCGTTTATATAAAAAAGCACCTGTTTTCCAGGTGCTTTTTATTATTTATCTTCATCTTTTGGAAGCAGTCTTTCATCATCAAAAACTACATCGTCTTCATATTTGGGCATATACTCTTCGGGTACTGGAAGACCGAGAGAAAGACGCTTTTCAATATCTTCGCCTGGGCGGTCCTTGTAATACGGTTCAATCATATATTTATAGATTGAATCGAAAACATTGTACTGCACAACATACGAGCGGAAGCCCGGATACATAAAGAGCATAAAAAGTGTTGCAAATGCATAGCCCATCGCACCGCCAAACCAGGCAATTGCGAAACAGGCGCCAAGGAAACCTAAGAGCGAGAGAAGTATCAAAAAGCCGCGTTTTAGGTTTATAAACACAAATTTGAACGCGTTTTTATAAACATCTTTAAGACGAAGCGAAAAGGTTATTATAAGAAACGGAATATAAAACTGCATCATTGTAAATGTAAGCAGCAAGAACATTGATATTCCCGTAAATATAACCGCTGCTGTGCCCGATTCTTCGCGCGGGAAGAAGAAATAAATATCAAGTATTAAAAGTACGGTTAAGGCCGTATTGATAATTCCTGAAATCAATCCTTTTTTCCAGTTCTTTTTTATGGTGTCAAAAAAGTCTGATGCGCCGAAAGAATGTTTTTCTCTTACTATCGAACGGGTGACATTTGCAAGTCCGAGTTCGCCAAGACCGTATGTAATAACAGGTATACTTATGAGTGTATATAGTGCACTTTGTGTTATCAGTTTCCAAAAACTTCTGAAATAAAGTTCAAAAAAGCGAATTATACCGCGCTTTTTCTTTTCATCTTTAGAAACGCCCGGACCTTCCTTTTCAAAATTGAAAAAACCAAAAATTCCTGCCATTAGTTATTCCCCTTATCCTTTTTATACACAATTTTTTCTTTTATGGAAATTCCGTTTACACCGCAATAATATCCAAAAGCAGATATTAACGGTACGGGTATGAGTGTTACAAGCAGTAGGAAAAACGCCCATACGGGAATGTCCTGTGCGCTTTGTGCGCCGCGCGTTGCAAATTCAATAATCGGGTACATATTGTAATTGAGTATTCTGTAAATAAACAGATAAACCGATGATGAAAAGAGTGAAAAGATTTTATCAAACACAAGCAAGAGATACGAAAGTGCAAAGGGCACCGTCATCAAAAATCCTAACTTAATGCCCTTATATTTATCAAGTACAATATGACCGAAGGTAGCCAAATTTTCATCCTTGTCGCCGCGCGTCCAAAATATACTATAAATAAACGCAACCAGCATAATAAAACTTAAAACACCCGTCACAATATCAACCGTACGGCTCACACCTTTACTCACGGTTGAGCGGAAGGTCTGGGTTTTAACCTCTATTCCCTTATCTTTATACTCTTTTAGTTTTGTGTCGTCACCGTCTTTATAATAATGGGTATAAAGTTCCTCGATATTTTCATCCTCATCAACAGAATAAGCAATATAACCGATGGTTTCTGTGCCCATTCCAACCGCCAAAGTGGTTAATGAAAAAAGCAGTATGAGGGTTAGGAAATTTATCATTAAAATTGTAAAAAATCCCTTCGCTACAATCGTAGCATTCTGTTTCATTATTTTCACATCCAATCTTTAACAGTATATATATTACTGCACTGCTATTTGTTAATTCTCTGTTAATTTATCGCGAATCATATAAGCGGCTTTATAGATATCTCCGCCGCCCATTGTAATTACAAGGTCACCGTTTTCCGCATTTTCGCATATGAAATCTGCAACCTGTGGGAATGTATCTATTACCACAGCATCTTCTAAACCTTTTGCAATATCTTGTGAATAAATGCCATAGGTATTTTGCTCACGCGAACCCATAATTGGGGTTAGCACTACCTTATCCGCAAATGAGAGTGCTTTTATAAAATCGTCTTTAAGCAGTGCGGTGCGCGAGAATGTAAAAGGTTGGAAAACCGCGATTACACGCTTATAATCAAGGCTTTTTGCCGCTTTGAGTGTTGCCTCAATCTCTGTGGGGTGGTGGGCATAGTCGTCCACGAGGGTTAGTTTTTCACACTCGTAAAGGAATTCAAATCTTCTGCCCGCACCCGTAAATTTGGAAAGAGCACTGTCTATTCCCTCAGCGCTGACACCTAAATCATAAGCCACCGCGAATGCAGCAAGGCCGTTATAGATATTGTGTTCACCGGGAACACGCATATGAAGTCTGCCAAGGAATGTTCCCTTTTTCATAACATCAAATTCGTATCCGAGTGCGCCTTTTTTTATATTTTCGGCATAAAAATCATTTCCTTTTTCTTTGCCGAATGTTATAATGGTAGCAGTTATTCCGTCTGCTGCGCGAACGGCAAGTTTATCATCGCCGTTTATATATGCGGTATGCGACATTCCTATAAACTTACTGAAAGATGCAACCAGATTATCCATCGTACCGAAGAAATCAAGATGGTCGTCATCAATATTAAGCAATACCGATATATCGGGTGACATTTGTAAAAAAGTATTAACAAACTCACACGATTCGCAAACCATATGCTCACTTTTGCCCGAACGGCCGTTGGAATTTATAAGCGGAAGTCTTCCGCCTATGACTGCCGTAGGGTCAAGGTTGTTTAATATTAAAATTTGTGTTATCATAGAGGAAACGGTGGTTTTGCCGTGTGTTCCCGCAACGCCTATGACATTATCAAAACGGCGGGTTAGTGCACCGAGCAGGTGTGAGCGTTCCATTGTGGGTATGCCCTTTTCTTCTGCCGCCACAAGTTCGGGGTTATCTTTACTGATTGCCGCCGAATAAACTATAAGTTCAGCGCCCTCTATATTCTCGGCACTGTGTCCCATAAAGACCTTTATACCGAGTGCGCGGATGCGTTTCAGCGGGTCGCTTTCGTTATTGTCGGAACCCGTTAAGGTATAGCCCTTGCTGTGCAGAATTTCTGCAAGTGGGCACATTCCCGAACCGCCAATGCCTATCATATGAATTTGTTTTACATTTTCAATTATTTTATCCTCTTGGCGATGTGGTTTCATATTTTTCCTCCAAAGGCAAATATTTATCTCTATTAGATTATTATATTACTTTTACAACAAAAAATAAACAAAAACTTTCATATTCGAGGTGATTTGTTTGAAAATTTCCATTCCTGCCTATGTAAACGAGTGTATCTCGGTCTTAAAGGCGGCGGGTTACGAAGCATACTGTGTCGGCGGTGCTGTACGCGATATGATTTTAGGAAGCGTAGAACCGAGCGATTTTGACATTGCAACCAACTGTCCGCCCGACAAAGTGATGACACTTTTTCCCCACACCGTACCGACCGGTCTCTCACACGGCACCGTTACGGTTTTAATTGACAAAAATCCTATCGAGGTTACCACCTACCGCGTAGACGGCGGTTACACCGACACGCGCCATCCCGACAAAGTAGAGTTTGTCGGCAGTATTGAACAAGATTTATCGCGCCGCGATTTTACTGTAAACGCCATAGCGTATGACGGCGAGAGCGGCATTGTTGATTTGTTCTGTGGATTGAATGACATTAAAACGCGCACACTCCGCACTGTAAGGAACCCTGACGAGCGTTTTTGCGAGGATGCTTTGCGCATTATGCGACTTTTCCGTTTCTCATCGCAACTCGGCTTCGGTATTGAAGAAAGCACTTTAATTTCCGCGCTTTCTAACCTTCAATTACTTAAAAACATTAGCGCTGAGCGAATTTTTTCCGAACTCAAAAAACTGCTTTTGGGGGAACACATAAAAAGTGCGGCAGCGTTTTTTGAAAAAGGTGCATTAAAACCATTTTTTATTCCCGCTTGTGACATCTCTCCCCTATCCAGAATGCCGCGCGACCTACTCACCCGCTTTTGTGCGCTTATTATTTTAAGTAATTCCGATGCGGAAACGGTTTGCCGCGCACTTAAAACTGATAATGAGTTGCGCGAAAAGGCCAAAAAGGTAATAGAAGTTTATAACAACGGTGCTCCAAAAGACAGTGCCGATATCAAGCGTGGGCTTTGCATTTGCACACAAAAGGATTACCTCTGCTTTTTGGACATTATCTCTGTTCTGCAAGGAAGCGACACCGCGTGGGCAAAAAATGAATTAGAAAGAATTATAAAGGCGGACGAGCCTTACCTTATAAGTCACCTTAAAATAGGCGGAAAAGACCTCATAAAATTAGGTTTTTCGGGTGAAAAAATCGGAGAGGTTTTGGAATTTTTACAATCAGAGGTTATTAAAAATCCCGAACTCAATGAAAAGGAAACACTCAAAAAATTAATCACCAAATGAGGCTACAGGTCATAGGATATAATGATAATATCCTATGACCTTTTTTGGTGGTGTTTTTATGATTTTTTCGATTATCGGCGGAGACGAACGCATGGTATATCTAAATAATATGCTAAAAAACGCGGGGCACACTGTGCGTATGTGCGGTTTTGAAAAGCACAAGGACCACATACCCTGTGTTTCGGTTGGAGATGCCGTTTTTTCTGCCAACTGTATAGTTTTACCCGTTCCGACAAGTAAAGACGGAAAAACGGTTTACACACCGCTCTCGACAGACGAAATTTTGCTAAAAGACATAGTTTCCGCCGCCGACCGAAAGACAGTGTTTTTCACGGCAGGAACGCGCATAGGTGCCGCTTATGAATACGATTATCTATCGCGTGAAGAATTTTCTCTGCTCAATGCTTTGCCGACAGCAGAAGGTGCTATAAAATGCGCTATTGAAAACACCAACCACACACTTTGGGGGTCGCGTTGTTTGGTTATTGGGTTTGGCAGAATAGGCAAAATTCTTTGCAAAAATCTCAGCGCCTTCGGTGCCACAGTTGCCACGACCTACCGCCGCGCCGAAACTAAAGCACTTATTGATGCCGAATCTTACGAGTGTATTGACGCTAAAAATTTGGGCGATACGCTAAATTCGTATGACATAATTTTCAACACTGTACCCTCTGTAATGCTCGGAGAATACGAACTTTCAAAGGTCAAGGGTGACGCGCTTATCATAGAACTTGCATCTGCGCCGTTTGGCGTTTGTGCTGCTGCGGCAGAGAAACAAGGCATACGCCTTATTACCGCCAGTGGATTACCCGCCAAAACAGCACCCGTTACGGCAGCAAAAATTATTTTTATGACCATAAACAACATACTAAAAGAACATTTTTAACTTTCCATATTATAACAAGGGACGGAGATTTTTATGATTGGATTATCTGTTGGATATGCCATGTGCGGCTCTTTTTGCACATTGCGGCAATCGGTTGAACAACTTAAAATACTTCACAGTTTAGGTGCCGACATCACGCCGATTATGTCCGACATTGTATATAGCACCGACACGCGATTCGGAAAGTGTGCCGATTTTATAAGCGAAATTGAAGATATTACAGGCAAAAAAATTATTCACACCGTAAAAGAAGCGGAGCCGATTGGTCCTAAAAATTTGCTTGATATTATTGTAGTTGCACCCTGTACGGGCAACACTTTATCAAAACTTGCAAACGGCATAACCGACACATCTGTTACAATGGCGGTCAAGGCGCACCTGCGTAATCAAAAACCGGTGCTTTTAGGCGTTGCAACCAATGATGCGCTCGGCGCTTCCGCTAAAAACATAGGTCTGCTTTTCAACTGTAGGCACATATATTTTGTTCCGCTTTCACAAGACGACTGCCAGAATAAACCAAACTCACTCATAGCCGACTGGAAACTATTACCAAATGCTCTGAACGCGGCGCTTGAAAACCGACAAATACAGCCATTATTCAAATAAAAAAGCACCCTGACGGGTGCTTTTTTTATAAACTTATGGACTTTGAAAGTGCGAAAGAATAAATTATTTTTTCTAAAACTTTCTTTCCGAACATCTTTTCACACGCTTCTGCGTACAAATCGAGTTGTTTTCTGTAGCGGCCCATAAGTGTTTGCTCGTCACCTACGCGGTCGGTTTTGAAATCGACAACCACCAGTCCGTCATCCTCTTCTATTACGCAGTCAATAATTCCCTGTACCACGGTTTTTTCCAACGGAAATTCGGGAATTTGAGAGAACTCCGACAAAAAGCGTAGTTCCCGATGCACATCGCCCTTTTCCATACGAGCGTAAAGGTTGCTTTGGAAAAATTTATAAATTTCCGTTTTATTGACGGCATCCGCTTCTGCCACCGATAAAAATTCTTTTTCGGTGAGTCTTGCAATTTCACCTTCCAAATCTTCTGCGGCGGCGGTATAATCCGCAAACTGCATAAATTTGTGGGTTGCGGTACCGCGCTCTGCCGGAGTGAGTCCCGCGCGCGATGCAAATGCGGGGCGCAAGACATATTCCCCACTTTTTTCTTCCCCGTGCACGATATCCGAAACCGAAGTTTTGGATTTGATTTCGCGCAGTCTGCTGTATGGATAACTAAACTCAAATCGGTTTTTAATTTCCTCTAAATCGGGGGAAGATTCGGGCAAATAATTTTCTTCTGTTTCAACACTTTCATCCGAAAGTGCGGTATAAACCAAAGATACGGCACAGTCTTTACAGGATTTTATAAACTTATCTTCCAAGTCGATTTCCAAAATTTCCCGCATCTGTGCGCACGAATCAAGCCGCAAGAGCGCGTACATAAACCAATCAAAATATCCCGAAACGGAAGAAATCAGTGCTTTTTCTTCGCCGTCTTTAATTTTTTCTGCCACCGCCAAGGCGCGTTTTTGCGGATTGGCACTTGTCAGTAACACAACAAGTTTTTCTTCCGCACGGGTTAGAGCAACATACATAACGCGCAATTCTTCCGACAAAAGTCCCGCCTTCATCTTAGCGATTATGGCTTTACGGGCAATGGTGTCAATCGACACATTATTCTCGGTATCGACCATCTTAAAGGCAACACCAAGTTTTCTGTCCATTACAAGCGCTTTCTTTAGGTCTTTATCGTTAAAGCGTTTGAAAGCACCCGCTATGATACAAATTGGATACTGTAGTCCTTTAGAGCCGTGGAAACTTACAATTGTAACGGCATTTTCGCCGCCCTTGCCTGACGGGGTTTTAATGCCGGGACCGATTTTTTCCATATACGAGGTAAATCCTCTGATATCCTTGCCGTCAGATTCGTAATTTTTGGCATAATCAAGGCACAAAAGCAGATTGTTTCGTCTTCTTTCGCCGTCATCCATTGCCGAAACAAAATCCAAAAGTCCTGTTTCCTCAAACAGCCAGAAAATTAGTCCTTCTACCGAGCGTGTTATGGCGCCGCGGCGGAATTTTTGCAAAACGGTGAGCATATCTTCGGCTTTTTTATTTCCGTCCTTTGCCGCCGCTATGAGCGCACTGTAAAGTGAGCCCTTGCGGTCGCATAGTCGTACAAGTGCAACATCATCCGCAGTAAAGGCAAATAACGGTGACATCATAAGCGTTAAAAGCGGTACATCGTGGGTTGGGTTGCCTATGACCTTTAATAGCGCCAAAAGCAGAGATACTTCAACCGAATTTATAAATCCGCCCGTATCAAATCTTGCGGGTATGCCGAGTTTTTGCAATTCGCGCAGATAAACATCCGACTGTGTTCCTGGGGAACGCAAAAGAATCGCAAAATCGCCATAAGTTGCTCTTCTCTCACCGTCTTCTGCACGGAGAGAAATGCCTTTTTTGACGGCGTTTTTTATGTATGCGGCAATATGTTTTGCCTCAATAACAGGATTATCGTCTTCGCTTTCTTTACCGCTTAGAATGTGCATTTCTACATCGGGCTCGTCCTTTTCGGCGTAATCGGCGGCGGCATTGAGATACTCTTCCTTATCATAATCCACTCCGCCCAGGTCGCGCGACATTATAAGCGAACAAAAATAGTTTATAAAACCGCAAACACCCTTACGGCTACGGAAATTTGACGAGAGAACAATTTTTTTCTTATCGTCTTCCTTTGCGTCACAAAGCGATATATATGAATCCTTTTTATCAACAAAGTTTGCGGGGTTTGCGCCGCGGAAACCGTAAATACTCTGCTTTACATCGCCAACGGCAAAAAGTTTTTCGCCATAACCCGAAACGAGTGAAAACAGGGTGTCTTGCAAATCGTTTACATCCTGATACTCGTCAACCAAAACTTCATCAAACTGTGAAAACAAGTCTTTTGCAAAATCGCTCATATAATACTTTCCATCCTCATAGCGACACAAAAGTTCGAGCGCCATTTGCTCAGTATTATAGAAAGTAAAAATATTTTTTTCGGTTTGCAGATTATAAAGTCGGTTAGAAAACTTTTCTACTATCTCAAGCAACATCTGCACATAAGGGGCTGTGATTTTCAGTTGCTCTTTAGCAGTGATTTCGTCAACCGAAAACGCGCTTGCGAATTCATCACAGGCACAAAGCAAATCCGCCCTTGCTTTTCTTGCGGCGGGAACGGCTTTATCGGTGGTGCGAACAGGCACTGCGGGGATATCCAAATCATCGCAAAACGACAAAATTTTATCTGCGTTGTTTTGCTTTATTCCCTCTAAAATACCGTTGCAGGTAGACTGCATATTAAGCAGCGTTTCTTTATATTTATCGGTAAGTTTTTCGTTTTCATCCACCAAAGACAACGCTTCATCTATACTGTTTTTTGCTTTAGAAAAAGCTGATTCGTGTTCCGAAACATCGCCGCGCCAAAGCGTGAAATTCCCCTCTATATCATCATAGAGCGTTCTTGCATATTCAAGCCATTCATCAGGGAACGGAAGGTTGCGGCTATACCTAAACACCGAAAATACCGCGTCAATCAGTTTGCCGTCACCATAGGTGGCACCAAGCGCCGAAAGCAATTTTGAAAGGCTTTCTATATTATTATCATAATATGAGGACAGGACATCTTTTACAGCGGTATCATAAAGGGTGCCGAGTGTTCCGTCCTCGCCTATTTTGAAATCGGGCGCGATGCCGAAAACATCAAAATTATCGCGCACAAGGTTTATACAGAAGGTATCTATCGTACAAATCTGTGCAGACGGCAAGAGCATAAGTTGTTTTGCGATATGCCTGTTTTGCGGGTTTTTATTCAGTTCTTCTGTAAGGCGTTTTTCAATGCGCTGTCTCATTTCTGCGGCGGCGGCATTTGTAAATGTAACAATTAAAAGGCGGTCTATTGATGTGGGGTGGTCGCTTGTAAGCATAGAAATAACGCGCTCTACAAGTACGGCAGTTTTTCCGCTTCCCGCAGCCGCGGTTACAAGCACACTGCCGCGTGTATCGATGGCGGACTGTTGCGCTTTTGTTGGCTTAAACATCGGCATTTTCTCCCATTCTTTCGGTTATTGTTTCGTTATCCATCGGCGGCACCTTTCTGTGTGGGCGATTTTCTATTCCGCAAACGGATGCGAAATCACAATACTTACAGGCATCTTTTTCGCGTTCATCGGTTGGGTTCACCGAAATGTTGCCCGATAAAAGTGAACTATTCATATCCTTTAACATTTTTTCAATATGTGAAAAAATAGTTTCAAAATCCTTTTCCTCAATAAACTCTTTGGATTTATAAAAACTGCCGTCTTTCTTAACACGCAATCGGGGAACAAACTTTCCATCGTTTTCCTTATCCATCGCTTCGTGAACGGCGGTGTTATTAGATAACAGACCGTTCATTACGAAATTCTTATCCTCATCAACTTTTTTGCCTGTTTCAAGATACAGTACACCTGCGGGTATTTTGTCTGCAAAACGCTCACTTTTCATAGTAGCATAGAGGTATATAAGCATCTGCATATTAAGCCCGTAAAGCACATCGGACAGGTTAAATTTGCGGCTGCCCGTTTTGTAATCAACAACGCGAATATATGCGCCGAAAGTATCTACTCTATCAATTGCGCCTCCTATGGTAACAGAGCCTTTTTCGGTTTTGATAACGGCACTTTCGATATCGCCGTCTTCACCGCCGATTTTTAGTTCGCAAAATGCGGGTTCAAATCCGCTTTGAGCAAAATCATCGCGTATGTGTATGGCAACCTCTGTCGTGAGTTGTTTTATGGTAGAAACGAGGTGCATAAATCGGTTATCCTTTATATGCTCAATGCCCTCTATTCTTGCAAGATATTCCTCGGTTATGATATCGGTTTCGGTCTTTATTTGTTCGTCACTTAATTTTTTATAATCCCCTTTATAACGAGAGATTAGTTTCTCAAGCACTTCGTGCACGATTGTACCGCGCCCCATCACATCAATTTCTGCTTTTCTTAAAACCTTTGCACGAAGTCCGTAACGGCAAAAATACGAAAAACCGCAACGGTAAAAAGTATCGATACCCGTTGCCGAAAGACGCATATTTTTGCCATACAGGCGTTCACTTATTTCGGGGGACAGGCGGAGATTATCTTTGCTCTTTTGTGACAGCGCAACATCTAATTTTTCCTTGTATTCCGGCATATCATCAAACAGCGCGAACAAATTGCTGAGAGATTTATTATCAAAATTGCGCAAAAGCCCTGTGAATGCGGCGGCTGGTGTTTCTATTTTTTCTGCGCTGAAACTTTCGCGGTTCATACTCTCCCTTTTGCACTTAGGAAAAGTTTTATAAAGCGTATCCACGATGGAAGACGGTTTCGCCTCTTTACCCGCGGCATCGGTCTGTGAATAGGAAACATACAGACGCTCTGACGGACAACAAAGGGTTGTATAAACCAAATATTGCTCGTCTATGGCGAAATCTAAACTATGGTCTTTTATGGGAAGTCCCAACGACAAAAGGCGACCGCGCTCTCCGCCACCGATAATTCCCGCAGGTGTTGACTGTGCAGGGAAAACACCCTGATTGGCACCAAGCAGGAAAACTATTTTGGGTTTTTGCGGTTTAATTCGGTCGGCGGCGCCAAACACAACTTCATCCACCATCTGCGGTATAATTCCGATTTCGGTGTTTTCGGTTGCGAGGCGGAAATATGTAATATATTCGTCTATGGTACATTCGGTATCCATAAGCGTATCGTGCAGACCGTCTAAAATTGATATTACGGCATCATAAGCCTGTGGCAAAAGCGCACTGTAGGAAGAATCCATTTCTTTTGCAAGTAAAGCAAGTTTTTCCCCTACAGAGAGGCGTTTTATGTGTTGCCACACTGCAGAAGATATCGTTTCGGCGGTTTTAAGTTCTGCGCCCAGAGTCAAAAGCGGTGACACCACTTTTTTACGGATATCGTTCAATTTTTCAAGTTCTTGCTTGTCCCTCTCGTCAAATTTTTCGAAACCTGACGGACTCATCGTCCAGGCAGTTTTCCAGTCGCCTCTATCTATGCCCCACATATAGACATAGTTTTCAAGTACGCTTATTTCCTCAAATGTTACATCGCAAAGTTCGGTTTTAAGATATTTTAATATGCTTTCGCTATCAAAACTTGTGGCAGCAGTTAAAGACGCACTGACAAAAACAGATATCGGCATAAATGACACGCTATAACGCTTGTCCGTAAAACAAGGCACATCATATTTTTTGAAGGTGTGCTCAACCGAGGAACGATACTGCTCGTCCTGGCGCGATATTACGGCAAAATCGCGGTAGCGGTAGCCCTCTTCCCTTACAAGACGGCGAATTTCTCTTGCGGCATATTCCGCCTCGTCATAAGTCGTTGCGGCGGCAGTTACAACAATGTTCTGCGTTTCTTCATTACAAGGCGCAACATCGCCGAGCGTTAAACTGCGCTCTAACACTTTAAGTTCTTCGGTTTCAAAATAATTCAAGGCAAGAGTTGTATCCACCTTTACCTCTATGTCATATTTTTCTGCCGTTTTTTTGATTTCTTTTACGGTATCTGCCACAGAAGAAAAAAGACTTGCATCATCCGCTAACAAAGCATCAAAGCAAAAACTGAAGACCGTTTGGTCCGCCTGTCTTATAACCTCTGAAAGCACACTCATTTGAGCACCTGTGAAGTTTTTGAAAGCATCAACATACACGGTTTTACCCGCAAAATAGGCATAGTCCGACAACTGTTTTTTAAGATGGCTCATATCGTCTTCGGGGTCTATGTAGGTACTTTTTATCAGTCCGCTGTATGTGTTGGAAATCGTATCAATATCGGTAAGTTTTTTAGCAAGTGCGCTATCGCCGAGTCTGTTTACACACTCTTTAATATCTTCACTTTCGATGCCGCAACGCTTGAGTTCCGATAAAGTGCTTATTATATTGCGCACAAAAGAAATATTCGAAACATATTTTGAAAAAACTGTGAGTTTATCCTTACAGTTAAAAAGGGCGCGACTCATCAAAACGGTGCGTTTAGCATCGTCTATCCGCTTTCCGCTTTTTCCACCCGCAAGTCTTCCTACCTCATCAACAAGGCGGGTAAAACTGAGCACGGGGACAGATGTAAACTTGCCGTCACCCAAAATGTGCAGCAGCGCTTTTTCATACTCAAACGAGGTCTGCTCCGGCACAAGCAGCACACATTCGCTATTGCCGTTTTCTACCTCTTTTTTTATTCTGTTTAGTACCTCGGTGGTTTTGCCGCTTTTTGCGCGGCCGAATATAAATTTTATCACCGCAAATACCGTCCTTTTCTCTTTTATGTAGACATTATACTACATTTTAAGTCCGCATAAAAGTACTTTATACACCCAAAATTAAATTTAGTATTAAAAATCCTGCCACACCGATTATTCCGCCACCCGCCGAAATGCCGACAGTATAGGCATTTACGGGGATTTTCACCCCTGTATATCCGCCCGATAAATTTATTAAAATCATTGCCGCAACACCCGAAAGTGCGATTAAAAATATGGTTTTAATAGGTTTTTTCAGAAGAAACGCCAGTATTATGTAAAAAAGCAGATAAATTATAACCGCCACCGACATAACTGTTTCAAAAATTTGCATTAAAATCACCTGTCCCTTTTTTACAAAATATGAAAAAAAGGATAAAAAAATACCCACCGGCGTTGCCGGTGGGTATAATCTTTAATTACTTGCGAAGAGCAATTGCGTTTGCGATAATAACGAGTACAAAGAAAACAATTGCAATATACTTTGTCCACTTACCAAGGAAAGCATCAAATGTTCTTGCCTTGTTTTTAGAAAGGAAAGTATCAGCACCGCCCGAAATAGCACCGTTGATTCCTGCGCGGCGGCCTTGCTGTAAGATTACAACAAAAATAATAACCAAAGACAGTATAAGCACTAAAGCGCCTACTATAACTTCTAAAACTCCCATTATATAAAACCTCCGTTTGTTTTCACTAGCACTAATTATAATATCACAAGTTCACAGAAAAAGCAAGTATTTTATTTGCAACCGCTACACGAATCCTCAGACAGTTTAGAAACATCGAGCGTTTTCTCGTCTTTGTCCTTTATAAATCGCAAAACATTCAACAGTTTCTCGCTGCAGTTTTCGCCGTAATGCACTGTGCTTAGCCCTCTTGTTGCGGCAATATGGAGAGTGCTTCTTATAATCGCATCCGCCATAAGCGCATCTTCTTCAGGGAATAGATACTCCAGCATCATTTCGTTGTTTTCTATAGAAAAAACCGAATACGCAAGGATATCTCCCCTATCCTCTGCCGCCATTAAAAAACGGGTGTTTGATGGGGTGAATCCTGCTTTTTTCAGGTAGTTTTCTACTAAATTTTTATCTTCTACAACTTGAACCTTAATCATTCTTTTCACCTTTGCTTGACGAAATTCCGGTCAGGTGGCGCATTTCCCTTTCATTAAGTGGACGCCACTTACCCTGTGGCAACATACCGAGTTTAACACCCGCTATTTCGGTGCGTTTCAGGCGCAAAACACTAAGCCCTACCGCTTCGCACATACGGCGGATTTGTCTGTTTCTACCCTCGTGTATTGTAAAAATCATAACCGTTCTGTCTACCTTGCGGTCGATTACAAAAACATCACAAGGAAGTGTCATCTTACCGTCAAGCATTATTCCTGTCGAGAGACGGTTTACCATCTCGTCATTCACGGCGCCGTTTACGGTAACGCGGTAGGTTTTATTTACATGGCTTGAGGGATGTGTTAATTTGTTTGCAAAATTTCCGTCATTAGTCATAATAAGCAATCCTTCGGAATTGCGGTCAAGTCTGCCAACGGGGAAAACGCGTGTACCAACATCCTCAACGAGCGATGCTACGCATTTGCGGTCTTGCTCATCACTCATAGTTGTGACAAAACCGCGCGGTTTATGAAGCATTATATAAACCTTTTCTTTAACGGCAATAACTCTCTTCCCGCTTACCACAATTTTATCGCGCACAGGGTCAACCTTGTCGCCGATTTGTGCTACGCGTCCGTTAACACGAACTCTGCCCTCTTTTATGAGTTCCTCTGCCTTTCGGCGCGAACAGGTGCCGCTTTCGGACAGGGCTTTTTGTAATCTTATTTTATTATCCTTCATTTTATACCATCGCTTTCAAAAGCATTTTATAATATTGAATTATTATAGAAAATATATTTTTATCCGTATTTTCCGGCGAAGACTGCAACGCAACTATGTCCGCCGACATAATAACCTCGTCCCCTACTATGTACTCGGCCCTGCCAAGTGTATCGCCCACGCAAACGGGTGCATAGACAAACTGCGGAAGATATATTTTATATGTCAGTGCGTTCCATTCATTTTCTGTCAGTGCAAAATTTTGCGTTGCGGTTGTAACATCGACAAGTTCGCGTTTACCGCCCACAACAAAAACAGGCGGTATCTGCGGTGCGGGTGCAGTTTTTTCGGTCAGTTCCGAAAACCCGTAATCGAACATATTTTTATGGTCTTGCCAGTCGTCAGGCGCCGAAAGCGTTACCGCTATCAGATACTTGTTGCCGCGCTGTGCTGCCGACACAAGACATCTGCCCGACTTTTTAGTAAAGCCTGTTTTCACTCCTATGGCACCGTCATACTGAAACAGAAGTTTATTGTGATTTTTCAGTGTGCGGTTATAAGGTGGGTTGCCGTAGCAGAGTTTCGCATACTGTGAGGATACCGCCGTTCGCAGTTCGTCATTCCCTAACGCGTATCTTGCAAGACGCGCCATATCCTCTGCCGTTGAATAGTGTCCCTCTGCATCAAGACCTGACGGGGTTTTGAAACTTGTATTTTTAAGACCGATTTTTGCTGCCTTTTGATTCATCAGTTTTACAAAATTATCTATTGTTCCGCCGAGTGTGATTGCCACTGTATTTGCCGCATCGTTACCCGATGAGAGCATCATTCCGTAAAGCAAATCTCTATGCGACACAGTATCTCCCACGAGGAGTCCCATTGACGAGCCCTCAACCGTCACCATCTCTTTTGTGGTGACAAGTTTTTGTTCCAAATCACCACTCTCACACAGCAAAAGTGCCGTCATAATTTTAGTCGTACTCGCCATTGGAAGACGCGCTTTACTGTTTTTTGCCCACAAAATTTCGCCCGTTGTGCCGTTTATAAGCACTGCGCTTTTAGCAGAAACCGAGAGCGCATCTGCGCGAGGAGTGGAAAAACATAATATAACAAAAACCGCCAAAACACAACAAAATCTTTTCATAGCATCACCCTATGAAAAGATATTTGCTGTTCTCTATTTATATTACTCCTTAATAAACTGTTGGCTCTTTTTTTGTGGTCATACTCTTGATTTTGTCAAGAATTTCGGGGGCTGCCTGTAAAAGACGGTCTACCGAAGTAATCTCATTATTTATGGGAACAAATTTTACATTTCCGCCCGATATAACCAAAACACCCATTGGGTTTATGGAAACACCTGCGCCGCCACCGCCGCCAAAGACCTGTTTTTCGGTTTTAGACGGGAAATCCGAGCCGCCTGTCGCCAGACCGAATGCCACTTTAGATACGGGGATAACGGTTGTATCGCCCACCGTAACAGGTGTGCCGAGAACGGTATCGGAATCAACCATAGCGCGTAATTTTTCCATTGTTACATCCATTATCGCTTTAACATTATTTTCGCTCATTTATTTGTTCCTCCGTTAGTTTTTTATACTCTGTGTAAACGCCGTATGCAGCCAACATAAGCCATATAAAACAGGCAGACACCTTTGCGTGACAGGTTACATACGATTCTTTCTTTTCAAAAGATGAAATAACATCAATCTGTTTGGCTTTTATATCTAAAACCGAATAAAGCCAACGCATAAACGGATAAAATGTGGCACAAACCGCGCCATACTCTATCGCCGTCAGTGCGGCATCAGTCCCTGACACGCTAATTGAAATTTGCAAATCGCGCACCTTAATATGCGGTAAAAGTTTTTTGAGGTGCGTTAGTGTATCTTTTACAAAGGCAGCACCTTTTTTTATAGTTTCCGAAATGCCGTCACGCTCTATACGGCTTTTAAGAAAACTGCGTTTTGGCTTTGCATCCTCTTTTTCGCCCACTCTTTTTTTCGCTTTGCGGGGTGCCACCTTTATACCGAGCACACGCACTGAAAACTGAAAATCTTCGCCATAATCGGTAACAATCGAAACGGGCATAAAAATTAAGATAAGCAGTAATACCACAAGTATTGCGGCAATATAAAGCACTATCATCTATTTATTCTTCTACCTTTTCTGTTTGCATTTCCGCAACTTCCTCTACCATAAGTTGTTCACCAAGGTCTACAGCGGTTTCGTTTTCTTTGCCGGGCAGTTTGGGCAGTTCCGATATGGACGAAACCGAGAAACAACGCAAGAAGTTTTTGGTTGTGCCGTATAAAAGCGGTCTGCCGGGCAGTTCAAGTCTTCCACATTCTTCTATAAGATTTTTTTCAACAAGTGTACCAATTACGCCCGAGCAATCAACACCGCGTACCTGTTCAACAAACGATTTTGTAACGGGTTGGTTGTACGCAATGACAGCCAGAACCTCAAGCGCGGCTTGTGAAAGCGGGGTACGGCGGCGCATATCAAAGGCAGTTTTTATCTGCTCTTCATATTCTTTCCTTGTTGCTAACTGATATGCGTTATCGAGGCGCAGAAGTTGTATTCCGCTACCACTGTCATCTAACCTGTTTTTAAGCAGTTCTGCCGCTTTTTCAATATCCTCAGGCTCGGCATCCAACGCTTTTGAGAGTTGTACTATACTTGTAGGTTCGCCGCCCGAAAAGAGTACAGCCTCAAGCGCGGGAACCATATCATTAATTTTCATTTTTATTTCTCCTCATTGTAATCTCTGCATCGGGCTTGTCCGTATTTATCTCTATTCTGTTCGCCTTGCAAAGTTCAAGCACGGCTAAAAATGTTGCAACAAGTTCCGAACGGCTTTCGCAGGAAGAAAAGAGTGTGGATATTTTTTGTTTGCCGCCGCGTACAAGTCGGCGCATTACAAACACAATTTTTGTAGAAACGGCAACAATTTTTTTAGCAACAATTTTTGTAAAGGCTGTCGCCGGTGGCGGTAATTTCCTCATTCCTCTACCCGCCGCCGACATATAGGCGGTATAGAGCACATCCGGCTCATGCTTTAGGTCATAAGTATTGTCAAATTCCAACTGTTCTTGCGGCCTTGTATATGTCTTGAAACCATCAGTAAGCAGTGACAGTTTTTCTGCCATTTCGCGACAAATCTTATATTCAATCAGTTCGCCCGTTAGTTCCTGTTTTAAGGTTTCAATCTCATCGTGTTGCGGAAGCAAACTTACCGTTTTCATATAGATAAGTCTTGCCGCCATCTCTAAAAATTCGCTCTGCACATCCATATTCTGTTCACGCATAGCATCAATCTGTGCGAGATACTGCTCAAGCAGTTCGGCAACAGGAATATCGTAAATATTAAGTTTATTTCTTGATATTAACTGCAGTAGCAAATCAAGCGGTCCCTCAAAACAATCAAGTTTATAAGAAAGCGTTGTTTCCATTTAATCACCCAAATATAAGCGCGGACAATCTGAAAATGCCGCCAAAAATTGAATATGCAATATTTGAAAGTCCCGCGCCCACATTAAACACATAGAAAAGCAGGACAATTATTAAAAATGAATAGCGTTCAAGACGCATTATTGTGTAGTAATATCTGTTTGGCAAAATTGCCGACAGTATGCGAGAGCCGTCAAGCGGCGCTATCGGAATTAAATTAAAAAGTCCGATATACAAATTGAAAACCACAAGATACTGCATTACATAAAACAGGATGGTTGGTAGCATATTTGTACTTGTTTCGGCAAGGACTAAAACGGGATATGAAAACACACCGACAAGAAACGCTACCAAAAAGTTAGAAAGCGGTCCTGCGAGGGCGGTTATTGCCATATCGCGTTTAGGGTTGCGGAAATTATACATATTTACCTGTACGGGTTTTGCCCAACCGAATCCGAAAAGGATTATCATAAGTGCGCCCATAAAGTCAATGTGCGCCATTGGGTTTAATGTCATTCTTCCTTGGTAGCGCGGCGTATTATCGCCGAGTTTTATTGCGGCAAAACCGTGCGCCAATTCGTGTATCGGGGATACGAGAAAAATCAGTATTAAACTTGCAAAAAGTGAAGATAAAAGGCTATACCAGGTAAAGTTCCCGTTTAGCACCATTAAAAGCAAACATACCACTCCAATCTATACAGATATTATTATACAACAAAATATATTATTTTACAATACAAAAAAACCGCAAGTTTTTCAACTTGCGGTTTTGATTATAACATCATTTCGTTTATTTCTCTTTCCACTACCGAACTGAACCAACAATATATTGTTTCACCAAGTTCCTGGTATATCGGGTCGCCATCGTGTGAACAGAGCATTGCAAAGGTTTGACCTATGCGCCTTACCACATCGTCACCGCGGCGGTATGCAAGAAAATAAAACGAAAACGCGCCCGTATCGGATGTATATTCATAAAGTTCGGGAGCCTTGCGCTTTAGGGCGTCAAGGAAACTTTTTTGGGCAATACCTGCTTCCGATTCACTTCTGCAGAAGCGTTCAAATCCCACAGTTACCGTAAAACTAAGCAGCAGCAGTCGTTGCATTGCCATATGAGCATCGTCTGTATCGGGGTCTATGAACGCAGTTTTACCCGCCTTTATAAACTCGTCCGCCAACGAAGCGCCCAGACATTTTGCCCGCGCGGCATCAACGGTCTTAAGGCCTTCCTTAACCGCTTTTTGTTGCGCGTTGCGCTTTATGCTTTCGGATGGTTTTTCACCCGCAATTTTTATGTCCTTATCTTCCTGCAAGACACTTCACCCTTTGCTCTACATTTTTGTTTTGATTTGCTTGAGAGCCGTAGCAAGTTGGTCGGGGCAAGATGTGTTTTTGAAACCGCATTTTACATCCGACAGTCTTTCTATAACATCATCAATCTTCATACCCACGACAAGTTTTGATATACCTTTGGTATTGCCGCTGCAACCGCCCTCAAAACTAACGCTTTTTATGGTGTCTTCTTCCAATTCCACCGTGATAGAACGGGAACACACCCCTACTGTTTTATATGTGTAAACCATAATTTTTATTCTACCTATCTGTCCTTAAATTTATTACTGCGTACGGGGTGGCGGAGTTTGCGGAGTGCTTTCGCCTCTATCTGACGGATACGCTCACGCGTAACATTAAACTCGCTTCCTACCTCTTCAAGTGTGTGACAGCGACCGTCATGCAGACCGAAACGAAGTCTGATAACCGCCTCTTCCCGCTGGGTAAGGGTTTTGAGTACGCTGTCAATATCCTCGTTAGTAATCGTCTTAAGCGCGGCTTCATCGGGCGCTAATGCGTCCTCGTCACGAATGAAGTCCTGCAGACGACTGTCTTCCTCGGGTCCTATGGGTGTTTCCATTGAAACGGGTTCCTGTGCTACACGCATAATCTCTCTTACACGCTCAACGGGAAGATTCATCTTTTCGGCAATGAGTTCCTCGCTCGGCTCGTGACCGTTTTCGTGCAAAAGTTGACTTTGGATTTTTTTGAGTCTATTGATGGTTTCAACCATATGAACAGGGATACGAATAGTACGCGCTTGGTCAGCAATTGCCCTTGTTATAGCCTGACGAATCCACCAGGTTGCGTATGTTGAAAACTTGAATCCCTTTGTATAGTCAAACTTATCAACAGCCTTGATAAGACCAACGTTTCCCTCTTGAATAAGGTCTAAAAAGTGCATTCCTCTGCCAACATATTTCTTAGCAATAGAAACAACAAGACGAAGGTTGGCTTCGGTCAGACGCTGTTTTGCAGCCTCGTCACCTTGGGAAATTTTTTCGGCAAGTAAAATTTCCTCGTCAATGGACAAAAGTTGAACTCGTCCGATTTCACGAAGGTAGACTTTAACCGGGTCGTCAAGCGATATGTTGTCGACCGACAAATCGCCGTCAAACTGTTCGGCATCCAATTCTTCGAGTTTGAGTTCATCCTCGCTCGGTTCTTTATCAAAATCGATGTCAAGAAGAGGTGTTTCGCCTGTGAGTTCGTCTAAATCATCGGGCGGCGTGCCGAAATCGTCAAAGTCACGCTCTTCCTCCTCGGCATAAATTGCGTCCTGTTTTTCGGCCTCTGCCGCAACGGTTAAATTTTCATCAGTTTTTTTCTTACCCATATTTTTATTCTCCCTTTTTGTTATCGGCAATTTGGCGCATTTTTTTCGCCCAATCTTCAACCGACAATTCTTTATCGTCTAAAGCATTAACCGTTGCTTTCTCTTCTAATATTACCTTTATGCAATCGTTTAATACCGTTTTTGCGTTTTTTTCGGCCATCACGCCGTTTTGAAGTGCCACGAGATATCCCATTTCCTGCGGTGTCAGACGGTCACCGAGCAATGTTATATCGGCTACGGGTTGTCCACTTTCCAGCAGCGCACACACCTCGCCGAGCAGCCGTTTATTAAGTGATGTTATCATATCATCGGGCGACAGTCTGCTTTCAAACGCACCGTACATATCAGGGTGCGAAAGCAGAATTGAAATTATCGTTTCCTCGGCCTTTACGGCGCGGGGATAACGGTGGCGGTCGGGATTTACATCCTCGCGGTTAATACGGGGGGCTATCACCTCGCGAATTTCACGCTTTTGTTGTGCCCTTGCCTGTTGCCGTCTTCCGTTTTCAATCTGCGTCATAAGTGCGGTTTTGGAAACACCGTATTTTTCGGCTAACCGCCCCGCATACAAATCAACCGCAAGTGTATCGTTTGTAGCCGACAAAATTTCGGTTGCGCGTTTTAGGTACTGCAGTCTACCCGCATCGGTCTGCACATCAACGCCCTCTGCCGCCATAAGCAGTTTATACTCAATATCGCTCACAGCGCCGTCAAGCAACGCGCGGAATCTTGCCGCACCGTTTTTCTTTATGAATTCATCGGGGTCTTTACCATCGGGGATTACTAAAACGCGGATACGGATGCCGCTATCCTTAAGTGTTTCTATCGTTCGGCGAACGGCTTTTTGCCCCGCCTCATCCGCGTCAAGCGTTACGACAATTTCCTTTGTGTAGCGCGAAAGCAGTTTGACCTGTTCTTCACCGAATGCGGTGCCAAGCGCGGCAACGGCATTGGTAAAACCTGCCTGATGCAAAGAAATAACATCCATATTTCCTTCAACAAGAATAACCCTGTCTGCACAGTCGGCCTTGGCAAAATTAAGCGCGAAAAGGTGCTGACTTTTCTTATAAACGGGGGTATCCTGAGTGTTGACATACTTGCCTTGCGCTTTATCGTCACCCGGACGGGCTCGTCCGCTAAAGGCAATACAATTTCCGCGCAGGTTAAATATTGGGAACATAATCCTGTTGCGGAAGCGGTCAAAATATGTACCGCGGCTACTTTGCGATATAACATTTGCCTGTACCATATCGGCAACCGAAAAGCCTTTGCTTTTGAGATACTTAAGAAGTGAATCCCAAGAATCAGGCGCGGCTCCGAGACCGAAACGCTTTATTGTTGCCTCTGTAAGTCCTCTGTCCTTTAGGTAATCAAGCGCCCATTTGCCGCCCTCTGACATTAAATACGAATAGTAAAAACGGGCGGTTTCCCTGTTTATTTCATATATTCTGTTTTTAAGTTCCTGCATTGAGTTGTCATAACCGCTGTCTTCGGGTATTGTAATACCCGAACGGTCGGCAAGGAGTTTTACAGCCTCCATATAGTCAAGGTTTTCTATAAGACTTATGAAGGTTATGACATCTCCACCCGCGCCGCAACCAAAACAGTAAAAAGAGCCGTTTTCGGGATAAACCGTAAAAGACGGTGTTTTCTCGTTATGAAACGGGCACAGTCCTACCAAATTTTTGCCTCTACGGCGAAGATTCACATACTGCGAAATCACCGATTCAATATCGTTGCGGTATTTTATTTCAAGTTTCAAATCCTCTGTCAGTGCTGCCAAACTCACACCTCCCAGAATTTCGGTATAAAGATATCCGAATATACCGTTACTGCGTAATGGTCGGTCATTCCCGAAACATAGTCGGCGGCGGCGCGGATTACACCCTCGCTATCGCGCACCTTGGCGTACTCACCCGTCAGTTTTTCGGGATTTTTGAGCATATATTCGAATATGCCCGTTATAATTCCGTCTACCTTGGTTTCTTCGTTTTTCGCTTTGGGGTTTCTATATACATTCGAAAAAAGGAATTCGTGCAAATCATCAAAATATTTTGTGGTGCTATTATCCATCAAAATATCTTCCTTGCTATTGCGCACAACCGATGTTACCAATGTGTTTATGCGCTGACTTTTGGTATTACCGAGCGCCGAAACGATATCTTTCGGTATATCCTCTGCCAATATAATTCCGCCGCGAACGGCATCGTCAATGTCGTGATTTATGTAAGCAATGCGGTCAGATATGCGAACAACGCGTCCCTCAAGGGTTTTTGGCAGTTCGCCTTTTGTATGGTTTTTAATACCGTCAAGCACTTCGCTTGTTAAATTAAGTCCGCGTCCCTCGCGTTCGAGCAGACGACAAACGCGCACACTTTGCTCATAATGTGTAAAACAGAAAGGCACACATTTATCCAGTGCGCGTTCTCCCGCATGGCCGAACGGGGTATGTCCTAAATCGTGACCGAGTGCTATAGCCTCGGTCAAGTCTTCGTTAAGGCGCAGCGACCGCGCGATTGTACGCGCAATCTGTGCCACCTCTAATGTATGGGTGAGACGGGTGCGGTAATGGTCAGACTCGGGCGACAAAAAGACCTGTGTTTTATGTTTCAATCGGCGGAACGCTTTACAATGAATAATTCTATCGCGGTCACGCTGAAAAGATGTGCGCATTTCGCACGGTTCTTCAAAAACTTCTCTTCCCTTTGAATTTTCGCTTAACACTGCATATTCTGAAAGAGTTTCGCGTTCGATACGCTCGGTCGTTTGTCTGATGTTTTCCACATTATCACCCCTTCTACTTTATTATTAGATTTTTTTCATCAAAAGACTTTATTTTTCAAAAAAATTTTTTCTTTTTGTCTATCTATCTGCAATTTACCGAAAAAAAGTTTCTCAAGTGTTTCTAAAAACACCTTTTCTTCGCTATCTCTTACAGCTATTGTAACGGTAACAGCAGATGTAAAATCGGTATCTAAAATCTCGCCGAATCGGACAACCGTTTTATTAAGATACTCGTAATCCGAATATGCACAGGTAAGCACATATTTTGTAGACGGCACAACCGTTACCTTTTCTGCGCCCTCAAGCGACATTTTTGCCGATGAAGAATATGCGCGAACCAAGCCCCCTGTACCAAGCAGAACTCCGCCAAAATAGCGCGTTACAACTACGCAAACATCGGTGACGCCGCTGCCTGTAATCACATCTAAAATCGGTTTACCCGCGGTGCCGTGCGGTTCACCGTCATCCGAAAAGCGCGTTACGCCATCCTTTAGACTATAGGCGAAAACATTGTGCCGCGCATCGTGAAACTGTGCGCGTTTTTTTGCTATAAACTCTGCTGCCTGTTCCTCTGTTTCGACATGTGCTGTTACGGCGATAAAACGAGAACGCTCTACCGTTATTTCTCGTTCGCAAAGTCCATTGACGGTTATATAGTTTTCCACACCGACACCTCCATAATAAAAATAAAACCGCATCCTAGGATGCGGTCTTTGCAGCGTTAGTTTTCTTCCATGCCGAAACGCTTCTTGAAACGGTCAACTCGGCCACCTGTGTCTACCAGCTTTTGTCTGCCGGTGAAAAACGGATGACATTTTGAGCAGATATCCAAACGAATATTCTGCTTGGTCGAGCGTGTCTCAAATTCTGCACCACAAGCACACTTAACAACTACTTTATCGTACTGTGGATGAATACCTTCTTTCATACCGTCACCCCTTTCAAATCTCGATAACATACAGATAATAACACAACTGAATAGAAAATGCAAGAAAAAATTTATATGAAACCAATAATTTTATTTTTAATTTTTTCGTACACTTCAACAATTTTGAATTTTATAACAAACTTCTTACTGTTCTTGGCAATATTTACAGCCGCATCGGGCGCCGTATCCGAAAGATCACCCGCAGCGCCAACGCATATACTTGGAAATATTACGCACCACCAATTTCTCCCCTCGGCTTTGCCGATTTCCACGTTAAGCGCATCGTAAACACCCGCAGGAAGAGTAAAATCATCATACACCCTTGTGTCAAAAAAGGTTTTATCAACCTTTACATTTACGGGGTAATCGCATCCTTGTTCTTTTAATGTTTTCTCGGCAATACTTTTAATCGTTTCGGCGTTGGCGTTCGCCAATGCTTTTGCATCCTCTAAAGTATCGGCTCCCGAAAAAAGCCCCTCGCCCTCACGAAGCAGAGCATCTCTCACCGAAAGTTTCAGCGACTGGTCATAATCACAGTCTGAGTTTGCAAGTATGTGAAGTCGCAACACATTATCGCGCAACTCTTCGCACGAGGCATCAAAACTTACCATTGATAAAAGCACCGAAAAGATTAGTGCAAAAATTAGTGAAATATTGAAAAGTTTGATTTTGGATTTCATAATATCTTCCGTCCTTTCATAGTGATGATGGACAAAAGAAAAAATTTTTATTCAAATCTTATTCCATAATTTTCCGTATTACAGGCAAAAACATTTTTATACTTATCTTTAAGTGCCAGTGCGGCAGACTCTGCTTTTTCTATATTTTCAAATATGCCGAAAACAGACGGGCCGCTTCCCGAAAGACAGGCGCCGTACGCACCACACGCTATCAAATCCGCCTTTATTTCATCGCAGGGGTACACCCTTTCAAAATCGTTAAAAAGCGATTTTCCCACCGCCGAAAGATTTCCGTCTTCTATATTTTTTATAAACTCTTTTACATCTGCGCGGCGGTCCACAAGCCCGATTTTATCAAGGTTTTTATACATCTCACCCGTTGACGATTTAATTCCGTCTTTTATAATAACAATCCCACAAGAAAGCGGTTTTATCGGCGAGAGTTTTTCGCCAACACCGTCAACAAGCATTGTGCCACCCTTTAAGAAAAGCGGTACATCGGAGCCGAGTGACAGGGCAATTTTTATAAGCCTTTCATCGCTAAAAGGTTTTCCATATATGCGGTTAAGCGCTAAAAGCACTGCAGCCGCATTACTGCTGCCGCCGCCGAGCCCTGCCGCCAAGGGTATTCTTTTTTCTATGTGTATCCGCGCACCGCCAAAGCGAGAAAATGCTTTAGCCGCTTTATAACAGATATTTTCCTCTCCGCAAGGTGCGTTATCCGAGGTTACGCTTATCAAATCGTGCTCTTGCACCGTAATGGTATCATAAAGACCTATCGTCTGCATAACCGAAAACAGATTATGGTAGCCGTCATCATTCGCTCCGTAGACCGAAAGTGTAAGATTTATTTTTGCGTTGCTTTTTACTACCAAGCGGTTACATATACCGAAGTCGGACATTTACATCGCCGCCTTTTCAATTACTTGCCTTATTTTTTCAGCGCCGTCACCGTTTTGTGCCGAGAATGGTATGAAATTATCATCGCCTAAAATACACTTCATTCGCTCACACGCCGCCGCATATTCACTTTTATTTAGTTTATCGCTTTTTGTGAGCACAACGGTAAACGGGATTTCCATCTCGCGAAGATAGTTTATCATATCAAGGTCAAAATCGCTCGGCGTATGGCGCATATCTATCAGTTGAAAAGTCATCTTGATATTTCTGCCGCTGCCAAAATAAGTTTCCATCAAATCCGCCCACCGAAGACGCTCTGAATTTGCAACCTTAGCATAGCCGTAACCAGGTAAATCCACAAGACGAACACCGTCTGTGCTATAAAAATTTATTGTGACGGTTTTGCCGGGTTTTGTACTGACTCGTGCAAGGCTTTTTCTGCCGATTACCCGGTTTATAAGTGAAGATTTTCCGACATTTGAACGACCTGCAAAACAAATTTCCGACACCGTAGACTGTGGCAACTGATTTGCCGTACCAAACGCGGCTTCAAACTCAATTTTATTATAATTCATATTTTAACACCCTAAAAAAGACTTTTATACATTGGCGATGATGCCATTGATACAAAATCGTTATGTGTGACTATTATGTGGTCGTAAAGATTAACTTCTATTTGTCTGAGCGCATCTTTGACACCTGTTGTGACCTCTAAATCGCGCTCTGACGGCAAGGCAGTGCCGCTCGGATGATTGTGGCACATTACAACAATATTTGCACCGTGTTTTATAACCGATTCAACGATTTTCCTTGTGCTTATTCCTACCGAAACAATATCACCGGTTGAAATAATCTCAAACCCCATAATTTCGCCTGTCGGTTTCAGGAAAAGCAATCCGAACGCCTCTTCTTTATAGCCTCTGAACTTCCTTATCAGATAGTTGCCCATATCATCGCGGCTACGCAGAAATTGTCGCTTTTCGGAAAACTCGTCATCGACACGCATATTAACCTGTCGTATAATTTCAAAAAGTGCCGCTGTGTTTTCTGTTACACCGTCTATTTTTGTGAGTTGCTCTTTTGGTGCATATAAGACATTTGAAAGACTGCCGAAACTGTTTATAAGTTCGTGTGCTATTTCATTGGTATCGCGGCGCGGAACCGAAAAATAAAGCAGCGTTTCGAGCAAAAGATGGCTTGGCGTATGCGAGCCGAAACCGCCCGAAAGCAGTTGGGCTTTAACGCGTTTTCTGTGCCCGTTGTGCACATTGTTTTTAGATTTATTTTTTGTTTTTGCCAATGTATTGCACAACCTTTCAAAATTTAGTATAATGATATAAATTAAACATAGGAGTATTAAATGAAGAGTTTTATAATAGGCCCTAACGATGCAGGGCAAAGACTTGACAAATTCATAAATAAAACAATGCCCACGCTTCCTAAATCGCTTATGTATAAATACATTCGCCTAAAGCGTATTAAGGTTGACGGCAAGCGCGCCGAGATAAGCACAAGATTAGAAGAAGGCTCGGTCGTTGACGCCTACATAAATGATGAATTTTTTGAAAAAGGCGAAGAGAAGTTTGATTTTATGTCGGCTTCTCGCAACATAGATATCGTTTACGAGGATGAAAACATCTTGCTTATAGACAAAAAGCAGGGTGTGCTTGTTCATCCTGACGACAACCAGTATGTAGACACGCTTATTTCACGCATACAGCGTTATCTTTATGAAAAGGGTGAATATGACCCGCGCGCCGAAAATTCCTTCTCACCCGCACTTGCCAACCGAATCGACCGCAACACAGGCGGTATAGTTATTGCGGCAAAAAACGCAGAGGCGTTAAGAATTTTGTGTGACAAAATCAAATACCGCGAACTTGACAAGTTTTATTTAGCGGTTGTACACGGCAGTCCAAAAGAAAAGGAAGCCGTACTTGATGGATTTTTAACCAAAGACGAAAGCCGCAACCGCGTATTTATAGAAAACCGCAAGACCGATAACGCCCGTACCATTAAAACCCATTACCGCGTACTCAAAGAAAAGAACGGTCTTTCTCTTTTGGAGGTGGAACTCTTGACAGGGCGCACCCACCAAATCCGCGCACATTTGGCCTCTATCGGTCATCCCCTTTTGGGTGACGGAAAGTACGGCAAGACGGCGGAAGACCGCAAAAAAGGGTTCAAACACCAGGCGCTTTATTCCTACAAACTGCGATTTAATTTCACAACCGATGCAGGAATACTAAACTATCTTAACGGCAAAACCTTTACTGTTAAAAAGGTTTGGTTCAAGGATGAATTATTCTAAAGCGAAAACTCAATCTTTCTACCAAGATGTTCGTAACGGCGAATTTTAACACCCGCCGCGGCGAGCATCTTTTTTGATGCCTCTACGCTGTCGGTACCGTCATACTTGTTGTCGCCGTATATAACCTCTTTTATTCCGCTTTGAATAATGGCTTTCGCACATTCGTTACACGGGAAAAGCGTTACATAAAGACGGCTTCCGTCCAAACGCGCACCTCTATAGTTTAGTATAGCGTTGAGTTCTGCGTGGCAGACGAACATATATTTTGTCTCAAGCGCAGAGCCATTTCTCTCCCACGGGAAGACATCATCGTTGCAGCGTTGCGGCATTCCGTTATATCCTACAGAGAGAATTTTATTATCCTCACTTACGATACAGGCGCCAACCTGTGTTGATGGGTCTTTGCTGCGTTGTGCCGAGAAAATGGCGATACCCATAAAATACTGGTCCCAGGAAATATAATCTTCGCGTTTCATAATTTATCCCCTTTGTTTTATTTCTTTATTTTCATTGAAAAGAATCCTATTAAAGCGGTAAGCGGGAAAACGGTTGCAATAAGTATTGCGATTTTGAAATCGGCACCGCCCGCAAGCATACCGACAAGCCAAGGTCCCACAGAACATCCAATATCCCCCGCCATTGCAAGTGTGCTGAACATTGCGTTGCCGCCCGTTTTGAAACACTCACTTGTGAGAGAATATATCCCCGGCCACAGAGCGCTTACGCCAAGTCCGCACAACGCACAACCGAGTACCGATACAATTCCGTTTTGTGACAGCGCCGTTACAAGATAACATATAACCGCAACCGCACTATATGCAGTGAGTGTTTTTTTTGCACCAAATCTGTCTGCTATGTGGGAATAAGATATTCTGCCCACACCCATAAACAGCGCAAATGCACAGGGGCCTAAAATATCGCCCAACATTTTGGGAAGTCCCAGTCCTTGTTCTGCAAAGGTAGATGCCCACTGGGACATTGCAAGTTCAGACGCTCCCGCGGCAAACATCAAGATTACAACAATTATAAAAAGTTTGTTGCTAAAAAGTGTTTTAAGTGGTGTGCGTTCTTCTTCGCGCACATCCTCTACTATCGGTACACGGGCAAGTAAAAAGGTGTTAAGGAACGGTATTACCGCCCACATAAGCGAAATATACGGCCAAAAGTCGCCACCCGCTAATTTTATTATCGTGGTAGTCACCAAAACAACAAGTATCTGTCCCCAACAGAAAAACGAATGTAAAAATGACATATATCCTCTGCTGTTTGGTTGCGGAAGACGGTCGATAATCGGACTTATCACTACCTCAACCAGACCGCCGCCTATAGAAAAAATAACGGTTGCAATACAAAGCGCAAAAAACACATTACTCATTACATTCGGAAGCAGTGCAAGTAGCACAAAGCCTATAAAAGAAAATGCATTTGATGCCATCGCCATTACGCGTGAACCAACGCGGGAGAAAAGTTTTATCGACACAATGTCGGTAAGTAGTTGAGTTGCAAAGTTGAGAAGTATTAAAAACCCAAGTTTTTGATAACTTATGCCGTATTTTGTGTTGAACATTACAAAAAGCAACGGCAAAAAATTGCATACGGTTGCGCCTACTATGTAGGATACATAGCAGGCTATTCTTGTAAGGCGGTAGTTCATATGGACAGTTCCTTAATTAACGCAATCAGTTCCATCGGTTTATGTATGATGTATTTTGCGCCTGCGGCAACGAGTTCATCTTCATCTCTATAGCCCCAGGTTTCACCCACGGGGGTTGCGCCACTGTTTACGCCCGTTTTGATATCAACGCCCGAATCGCCTAAAAAGACACATTCACAAGGTTTTACACCGAGTTTTTCCATAACCGAAAGAGTTAACGCGGGGTCGGGTTTATGCGGAAACTGCGGTGTGTGCCCTGCAACAATATCGAACACATCGCCCATAAGAAATTTAACAACATCTTTTGCGGCGGCGTCATCTTTGTTTGTTACAACGGCGGTTTTAAGCCCCATAGACTTAACTTCTGCCAAAAGTTCTTTAACACCGTCATAGACAACCGTTTTATCACAACTGTGGACCGCATAGTAATCCAAAAAATCTTTCTTGATTTTAGAAAGCATTTCCTTATCTTCACATTCGCCTGAGGCGCGGAAAACGAGGTTGTCCATTCCGTTGCCGACAAATCTTCTGTATTCTTCTGTGGTGTGTTCGGGAAAACCATATTTAGAAAGTGCCCTGTTCACCGCATCCTGTAAATCGTAAAGCGTATTTGCAAGTGTCCCATCAAGGTCAAATATAACAGCCTTTATCACGCATATCACCCCAATTATAATATTCTTTATTATATAATATATCTGCCGTCTATTCAAGAAAAATATACTTTTTTCAAAAAACACTTGCATTATTTCTCAGTTTGTGATATTATATTACGGCTATCGAGATTAAAAGGAGGTGCAGACACATGGCAAAATGTGAAATCTGCAGCAAAGAAGTTGCATTTGGTATTAAGGTTTCTCACTCTCACAGACGCACAAACAGAGTTTGGAAGCCCAACGTTAAGCGCGTTAAGGCTATTGTAAATGGCACACCGCGTCACATTAACGTTTGCACCCGTTGCCTCCGTTCAGGCAAGGTGGAAAGAGCTATATAACAAACTACGGTGGATTTTGTCCACCGTTTTTGTTTTATCTCCAAAAAATTAAAAGCAAGGCTTTCGCCTTGCTTTTTTATTTTATCCAACTCGCGTCTGTTTCGGCGCACTGTGGCCGCGACATAAGTTCTTTCAACGCATCCTTTACATCGGCACCGTTATACATAACATTATAACACTGCTCGATTATCGGCATATTAACGCCGTACACCGCGCAAAGTTTGTGGGCGGTTTTTGCGGCATAGTATCCTTCAACCGTGCCAACCTGTTTCAGCGCTTCCTCTACCGAAGCGCCCGAGCCTACAAGTCTGCCAAAACGGCGGTTACGACTGTGTTCTGACATACAGGTAACAATCAAATCACCGACTCCCGTAAGTCCCGCAAAGGTATTTTCTTTTGCGCCCATATAAACACCGAGACGCGCAATTTCCGTAAGACCTCTTGTTATAAGTGCGGCGCGGGTATTATCGCCAAGGCCCATACCGTCACAAAAGCCCGATGCGATTGCAATAACATTTTTAAGCGCACCGCCGAGTTCTGCACCCGCGGTATCATCGTTGGTATATACCCTGAGTTTGCTATCCGAAAACACATTTTGCACCAATTCGCAGGCGCTTTTGCTTTTTGAAGAAGAAACAAGCGAGGTTTCAATACCTCTTGCAACCTCTTCTGCGTGGGAGGGACCCGAAAGCACAACAATATCTCTGCCGGGTAATTCGTTTTCAATAACCTGTGACAAGCGCATAAGGGTATCGTATTCAATTCCCTTGGCAACGCTTACGATTACACCACAGTCACCTATTTTCTTAAGACGCGCAGCCGTTTCGCGCACAGCAAGTGACGGTGTTGCAATAATGGTAACATCGGCACCATTCACAACCGAAATATCGGTTGTAACGGCGATGTCTTCGGGTATTTTAACACCGGGCAACAAACGACGGCTTTCGCGATAGGTATTCAGTTCATCCACTTCTGCCATAAAGGGCGACCAAACCGACACCTGATTTCCCGAGCGGTGTGCCGCAAGAGAAAGCGCAAGTCCCCAACCACCTGCACCTAAAATTGTAACCTTAGCCATTTTTATCTCCTTTATTTCTTTGCCTTGAGTTTCTTTTCCTCTCCGCGTGAGAGACGAATAATATTATCCTTGTGCTTTAAGAACACCAAAGCACACATAAACAATGTCAGCAAAAGTTGTGGCCAAAGCAAAACGCTATCATTGTGCGAAAGTAAAACACCCACGAAAACCGTTACGGTTGCGATAAGCGAACTCAAAGAAACTATTTTTGAGATTAAAACGCAAACAATGAACACCAAGAGTCCCGCTATTATGGCAAATGGGCAACAAACCGCGAAAATGCCAACACTTGTGGCAACGCCTTTTCCGCCTTTGAAACCAAAAAACAGCGGATACATATGGCCAAGCATACACACAGCACCGCAGATATATGCGCCGTATACACAAAAAGCGCTGTTTTCCGAAAATGCAAGTGGGAAAAACAGATTTTTTGCGGCATAACATGCAACAAAACCCTTAAGCGCGTCACAGACGAATGTCAGTGCGCCCGGCAAAACACCAACCGCGCGTATAACATTGGTCATACCCGCGCTTCCGCTGCCAAAATTTCTTACATCCTTATTTGCGAATGCTTTTGAAAAAATCACCGCAAAACTTATACTGCCAACGGCATACGAAAAAACTATTGCCGCCGCTATCCATAATGCTGTCATAATAATCTCCTTATTTATCTCCGCGTTCGCGTATTACAAAACGAACGGGTGTGCCCTCCAGTCCAAAAGTGGAACGGATTTGATTTTCTAAATAACGCTGATATGAAAAATGGAACAAATCTGCCCTGTTGCAGAAGCAAACAAATGTTGGCGGACGGGTTGACGCCTGTGTCATATAATATATTTTAAGGCGTTTGCCCTTATCTGTCGGCGGGTGCACTCTTGCCGTTGCATCTGCCAAAACATCGTTGAGTTTGCCCGTTGATATACGCATTGCGTTCTGGTCATTTACATATTTTATAAGTTCAAAAAGCCTTTCAACGCGTTGACCTGTTTTTGCCGATATGAATATTATGGGCGCATAGGTCATAAACGAAAAGTCGTTCATAAGGCGTTTGCGGTAAGCGTCCATTGTCTGTCCGTCTTTTTCCACAATATCCCATTTATTGACTGCAATTATACAAGCCTTACCCTGTTCTATTGCAAGACCTGCAACCTTTGAATCCTGTTCTGTGAAACCGTCAACGCCGTCAAGCATTATAACGCACACATCGGCGCGTTCAATTGCCATTTTTGCACGAAGTACGCTATATTTTTCAATTTGGTCTTCAACACGGCTTTTTCTTCTCAGTCCCGCGGTATCTATAAAATTAAATCTGCCGTATTTATTCTCAACAACGGTATCAATCGCATCACGCGTTGTACCCGCAACCGAAGAAACTATAGAGCGTTCCTCGCCCGAGACATTATTAACAAGCGAAGATTTACCCGCATTTGGTTTGCCTATAACCGCAACATTTATAATGTCGCTTTCGGTTTCTTCCTCGTCATTCGGGGGAAGATACTGGAACGCAGCGTCAAGCAAATCGCCGGTGCCGTGACCGTGCACAGCCGAAACGGCAATAGGCTCTCCGAGTCCTAAATTATAAAACTCATAAAACTCTGCAGGAACACCGCCTATGCTATCGCACTTATTAACGCACAGTACAACGGGTTTTCCGCTTCTTCTTAGCATTGCGGCAACCTCGTTATCGGCAGCGGTTACGCCGCTTTCAAGATTGGTAACAAAAATTATTACATTTGCCGTATCAATTGCCAAGTTTGCCTGGTCGCGCATTTTAGATAGTATAATATCGTCTGTTTTCGGCTCTATACCACCCGTATCAATGAGCATAACGGTACGGCCTTGCCACTCTGTATCGGCATAGATGCGGTCGCGCGTTACACCCGGTGTATCGTCTACAATGGCAACGCGTTTGCCGACTAACTTATTAAATAGCGTGGATTTTCCAACATTGGGGCAGCCCACAACTGCAATAACAGGCTTTGCCATTTTACTCTCCTAAACATTTTATAAATTCATAACCGTCTGCGCTGACAATTTTAACCTCAACCGACAGTTCTCTCTCAACATCTTCAGGTGTTACATCATCCAAAAACATATCGTTTTCGTGGCGGAGCATAACATCGGGTATAAACAAGGTTTTTCCAAGTTCTTTTCCCTTTAACTGTTTTATAATATCGCCGCCCGTTATAAGTCCCGCAACGGTAATATCGTGACCGAAAAAATCATTCTTAATTTCGTACACCCTACAATTAAGATTATGCCATTTATTTACAGCCGTGTCAACAATATTCCGTATAAGCGGGTATGCAGAAACGCCCGTTATGACGGTTACATCTTTTGCTTCACTCGGCCCTTTTATTTCATCAATGGCGGCTACACTGTCTTCCAACATAAGTCGCCACATTCCAACGCCGTTCTCAAGTTGTGAAAAGTCGCCGTAATACTCCGCTTCCGGTATGGGACGGTCGGCTATTAAAAAGAACTCGTCCGCGGCACAGACATTGCGGTATTTTCCGAACTCGTTCATAACATCAATAACCGCCGATGCCGTTTCCTTTGTAAACTTTTTAAGCGGAGTCAGCCCATCTCTATGACGGGTAAGTCCCACAGGCACAGCAGCGATGCTTTCAACGCCTTTAAGTGCTGTCAGGTCGGATAAACTTTTGTGCAGTTCCTCTCCATCGTTAATTCCGGGGCATAGCACAAGTTGACAATTGATGCTAATACCCGCATCCGAGAAGCGTTTTATGATAGACAGCACCTCTCCCGCGGTTTCATTACGCATCATTTTAACGCGCAGTTCGGGATTGGTCGTATGAACCGATATATTTATGGGGCTTATATGCATTTTTATAATGCGCTCGATTTCGTGTTCGGTTATATTCGTAAGCGTTATATAGTTTCCAAACAAAAACGACAGGCGCGAATCGTCATCCTTAAAATAAAGGCTTTTTCGCATCCCCTTTGGCAACTGGTCAATAAAGCAGAATATACACCTGTTTTTACAGGCGCGTTGTTTATCCATAAGGTAGGTGTCAAATATAAAACCTAATTCGTCATCTTCCCTTTTCTTTACGGTTTTTGTCCTCTGTTTTCCGCGTTTATCAATAAAACAGACCTCTATTCTTTTGTCGTTCTGATAAAAACGATAGTCCAGTACATCCATAATTTCGTTACCGTTTAAGGATACCAGAACATCGTTTTCCTTGGCGCCCGTTTTATATGCGGCGCTACCCTTCAAAACTGATTTTATAACAACCGACACAAAATCCCCCCTTGTTACCCTATACTAAAAAAATAGGGAAGGATTACCATCCTTCCCCTTCTCAAATCGTGAAATTATTCCTCGACTTTTACAACCTGACGGTCACCGTAGTAACCACAAGCCTTGCAAAGTCTGTGCGGTCTTGTATACTCACCGCAGCGAGCGCACTTTACAAGAGTCGGAGCCGCAATCTTCCATACATTTGAACGTCTTTTATCTCTTCTTGCTTTAGAAGTCTTTCTCTTCGGTACTGCCATTTTTATACCCTCCTTAAATGGATGAAATCAATCTTTTAATAATTGTGCCAGAACCTCAAGCCTTGGGTCGACCTGCGCATGGTTGCAATCGCAAGTCCCGTCATTAAGGTCTTTTCCACAGATTTGACATATTCCCATGCAATCCTCTTTACACAGATGTTTCATAGGCAACGAAAGCACAATTTCTGTAACCGCGAGTTCGCTTATGTCAAGTTGTAAATCAGGCACCTCAATGATTTCATCATCGGTTCTGTCTGCGAGTTTTGATACGAGCACACGCTTAATTTTAACATCGTGGTGTTTAGTTGTCTGTTTTCCGCAACGGTCACACGGGGCGGTAAATTCTACCCCACAAGACACATCGGCGGTGACAATCCCGGCACGATTATAAACGCTGCCGCTTACGGCTACTGGTTTTTCTATTGGGTATATACCGGAAAAAACCACATCGCTCATATCTAACTCAAATTCTACGGGAAGGGTTGCGCCCTCTGAAATAAATACCGATTTCAAATCAAGAATCACATTCCCACCCCATTTTGTCACACCAAACATTATATATGCGAAAAGTGCATTTGTCAAGGCTTTATTTTCAAAAAAAACGAGGGTGCTTGACTGCACCCTCTGCTTTTTATGTTAGATTTTTTCTGCAGTTTCAAAAATTCTTGCAGGAAGGTCGCTTTCATCACAGGAAATGGTGAAAATAAACTCTGCATTATTTTTGTCTGAAAGTTCTTTGACTCTTGCAAGGAAATCTGCAAGTTCTTCATAATCGCGTGTGCCGATACGAAGTGTTGCATCGCCGAAAACATGTGTAACATCGTGGTTTCCTGCGCAAATTCCGCTAAGTAATGCGTAATATTCGCCGTAACCAGATATACTGTATTCCTTCACATCTATAAGACGAACCTTATGACTGATGCTGAATGTGAGAGTATCACCCAATTCAACACAAACAACGCTGCCCTTTGATTCTGCTGCGGTGTTGTTTACCATGTCGATAAGTTTCTTGGTTTTTCCTGAACCTTTGTTTCCGATGATAAGTTTTATCATACTGTCCACTCCTTTTTATTTACAACCGCCGAAGCGGTAAATTTACATTATTTTTGCAAACGGGCTTCAAGCGCCGCTTTTTCTGCTTCATATCCCGGTTTGCCTAAAAGCGCAAACATATTCTTCTTATATGCTTCAACGCCGGGTTGGTCAAACGGATTTACACCAAGAACATAACCCGAAATTGCACAAGCCTTTTCGAAGAAATAAATAAGTCTGCCAAGGTTTTCTTCATCCGCTTTATCCATATTTATAAGTAGGCTGGGAGTACCTCCGTCTGCGTGTGCCAACACCGTACCCTCAAACGCCTTGCGGTTGACAAATGACATTGTCTTGCCCGAGAGGAAGTTGAGTCCGTCACCGTTGTCTTCGTCCTCTTTAATAATAACATCGGCGCCGCAGTCATCAATTGTCACAACCGTTTCGAAAAGCATACGCTTTCCGTCCTGAATATACTGTCCCATTGAATGAAGGTCGGTGGAGAATGTTACGGATGCGGGGAAAAGACCTTTGTTGTCCTTACCCTCACTCTCACCGTAGAGTTGTTTCCACCATTCCGACATCATAGTGAAACGGGGTTCGTAACTTACAAGTAATTCAATATCTCTGCCTCTGCGGTAAAGTGCATTGCGAAGCGCCGCATAACGATAGCAGTCATTCTTTGCAAGGTCCGAATCTTTATATTCTTCTCTCGCCTTAGCGGCACCTGCCATAAGTGCGTCAATATCCGCGCCCGAAACCGCAATCGGTAAAAGTCCGACAGCCGTCAGTACCGAGAAACGACCTCCGACATCATCGGGTATTACGAAACATTCATAACCATTTTCATCAGCCAACTTCTTGAGTGTGCCACGCGCTTTGTCGGTTGTGCAGTAGATGCGTTTTGCCGCCTCTTCCTTGCCGTAGCGGGTTTCAAGCATTTCACGCAATACGCGGAAAGCCACTGCGGGTTCTGTAGTTGTGCCCGATTTTGAAATTATATTAATTGAAACACGCTTGTTTTCGCAAAGTTCCAAAATTTCCGAAAGGGCACTGCCCGATATAGAGTTACCCGCAAAATATATTTCGGGTGTGTCTTTTCTGAGCGCATTGTAATTTGGAGATTTCAAAAACTCAATAGCCGCACGGGCGCCGAGGTATGAACCGCCAATGCCGATAACTATCAGTATATCTGTATCGCCGCAGATTTTTTTAGCGGCGGCTTTAATACGGGAAAATTCCTCTTTATCGTAATTCACGGGAAGGTCAAGCCAACCCAGAAAATCACTGCCAAGACCTGTGCCTTCGTGAAGCATTTCGTGCGCCGCTTTGATTTGCGGTGCTAAACCTGCAAGGTCGCTTTCCCTTAAAAAATCTTTTGCGTAACTGTCTATAAAACGAATTGCCATTTGAACACCCTTTCTTTTTTATCATTTTACTATATTTTTGTCCGTATTTCAACTGAAATCTAATAATTTTACATTTTTGTTATATTTTACAAACTATAGCCGAAAGCAACCAACGGTACATCATAAAAATTGTTCTCTTTTTAACCGTTTCCGCCGCCTTTATATTTATAACGCCAACCTCTTCACCATCTAAACTTACATACACTTTACCGACAACATCGCCTTTTTTTATAGGGGCTTTAACCGTTTTCGAAAGTTCCAGTCTTCTCTCTACCTCGGGGTTGCCTTTTTTTGTAAGCAAAGACAGTTTTTCGTCAGCCACAACCGCCACGCTTTCCCTTTCTCCGCCCTTGATTTTCAGTCGGGTGTTATCGCCTATTTCTGCCTCTACATTGACAACTCCGTAATTTGCAAAACCGAAATCAAGCATTTTTCTGGCACCCATAAAGCGAGAATTGCTATCGGCACCACCCATAACTACCGCTACAAGAGTCATATTGTCGCGGGTTGCAGCCGCCGAAAGACAACTTCCCGCCTTGCTTGTGGTACCTGTTTTAAGACCTATGCAACCTTTATAAAACCGCACAAGTTTATTTGTATTAACAAGTTCCGATTCGCCGCCGCGCAGACTGTCCATCCAGACGGTTGAATAATTAGTTATAAGTTTATGTTTTACAAGTTCCGAAGACATAATGGCAACATCGTATGCGGTGGTTAAATGCCCGTCTGCATCAAGTCCCGTACAGTTAACAAAATGCGTACCCGTAAGACCGAGTTCTTTTGCGCGGGAATTCATAAGCGCGACAAATCCCTCTTCACTACCCGCTATTGCCTCGCCCACTGCAACCGTTGCATCGTTGGCGGAAGCGATTACTATTGCTTTTAACATTTCGTCAAGCGTCATAGTTTCTCCCGGCTCCAGCCAAATTTGTGAACCGCCCATACTACAGGCGTGTTCACTTGCGGTTATTTTGCTGTCAAGCGCAAGTTTCCCCTCGTCTATTGCCTCCATTATGAGTAATAACGACATTATTTTGGTTATCGATGCGGGGGCTAAACGCTCGTTGCCGTTGTTTTCATACAAAACCGTCTGCGTTTCGGGTTCAATAAGCACACAGGATTTTGCGTTTATATCCAGATTTCCGTCTACAAGTGTTATGGTCTCTGTTATCTCGGGCAACGGCTCATACATATCATCTGAATAACATTCTGTTGAGAGGGTTTTTGCCGACACCGTAAGGCTCGATACACAAATTATTGTAAGGGTTAATAATATGCTGATTATTTTTTTCACTTAGCACACCTCCGTTATATAAAGGTATGCGTACGGCAAAAGTTTAATAACTGCATAAAAAAACAGGGCGGAAAACCACCCTGCTTTTTTAACAAATATTATTCTGCGTCTGCTTTCTTACCGCTGAGCATTACATTTGTAAGTATGCCTAGGATAAGAGCACAAGCAATTGATGTTAAGGTTACCTTGCCGAATGTAAGTGTAAGACCGCCTATACCTGCAATAAGGATTACAGATACAACAAAGAGATTGCGATTCTTTTCAAGGTCAACCTTTTGAATCATCTTAAGACCGCTAACTGCGATGAATCCGTAAAGCGCAATACAAACGCCGCCCATTACACAGGAAGGAATGGAGTTTACGAAAACAACGAAGGGATTGATAAACGCAATAAGGATAGCGCCGATTGCGGCAGTTATAATGGTTATAACTGAGCAGTTGCGTGTGATAGCAACACAACCAACCGACTCGCCGTATGTGGTGTTGGGGCAGCCGCCGAAGATGGCACCTGCTATTGAGCCAACGCCGTCACCGAGAAGTGTTCTGTGAAGGCCGGGTTCTTCAAGTAAATCTGTTTCAATAATAGTAGAAAGGTTTTTGTGGTCTGCAATATGCTCTGCAAATACAACGAATGCAACAGGAACATATGCTACTGCAACGGTTGCAAGATATGCAAGGTCGAAATCCTTAACGCCCTTAATTGCGGTGAGGAATGTGAACTCGGGAATTGTAAAGACGCTGTTCATCGATGCAAAGATTGAGAAATCAATAACCTTAAGAGCATCGTTGTTTGTGAGTGTTCCGATAACTGTGAAGATTGCGCCAACAGCGTAACCTGCAAGGATACCCAAAACGAAAGGTATGAGTTTCATCATTCTCTTGCCGTATGTAGAGCAAAGCATTGTAACTGCGAGTGTTACAAGTCCGCAAACGAGTGCTACAAAGGGAGAAGTGAGAACATTACCTTCTGCATCTGCAACCTTAGTTTTCATAAGGTCGCCTACTGCGTTACCTGCAAGAGAAAGACCGATGATTGCAACTGTGGGGCCGATAACAACTGCGGGCATAAGTTTGTTTATCCAGTTAACACCTACAAGTTTTACAACTATTGCGATGATAACATAAACAAGACCTGCGCAAACGGCACCGATTATAAGACCGAGATAACCGAGTTGTACCGACACAGCACCTGCAAATGCTGCTGCCATTGAACCTAAGAATGCGAATGACGAGCCAAGGAAAACAGGACTCTTAGCCTTGGTGAAGAGAACATATACAATTGTTCCTACACCTGCGCCGAAAAGGGCTGCTGACGGCTGCATTCCGTTACCTACGATTACGGGTACTACGAGTGTTGCCGCCATAATTGCGAGGAGTTGCTGGATTGCGAAAACGATAAGTTGTAAAAATTTCGGCTTATCGTTTACGTTGTAAATCATTTTCATTTTTTCATCCTCCATATTTTTGTTTCTTGCTATAAAATATCCGGTTTTGGAAAACCCCTCCGGTTATTTCTCATATAAACAGACCGATGTGTCACCGTCAAATTCCGGCACCGAAACACTTATAAGTTCTGTTTTTGATGTGGGAACATTCTTTCCCACATAGTCCCCCCTTATGGGAAGTTCGCGGTGGCCCCTATCAATTAACACCGCAAGTTGAATTGCAGACGGACGCCCCATTCGCATAATAGCGTCAAGCGCGGCGCGGACCGTGCGGCCCGTGTAAAGCACATCGTCAACAAGTATAACCCGTTTGCCCGTTACATCGTACCCCTCGTTTTCTATATGTACCAAAGGCTCGTCCGATACGGCAATATCATCGCGGTAGAGGGTAATATCAAGCGTATATACGGGCACATCAATCCCCTCAAAAGTTTTGATGTTAGCAGAAATTATGTTTGCAAGGGGTACGCCCCTACGGCGAATTCCCATTAGCAAAACATCCCTGCAGCCGCCTGTGCGCTCAATAATTTCGTGTGACATTCGTCTGAGGGCGCGTTCCACACCCTGCTTATCCATAATGCGATACTTAAAAACCATTACTTAATCACCAAAAAAATAACCTTTGCCGCATGACAAGGTTATACCACGGCGCATAGCGCCCTATACATATATAATCTTGTCGGCATCGCGGTACCATCTTAAAGATTTATTTCCAGAAATTATTCTACCACAACACCTCCGCTTTGTAAAGTTGATTTTAATTTTTTGATTATTTTTCTTGCCCCTTGCATATACTATTTATTAGTGTGAATGGGTATTTTTGGCATAGTTTTGCACTTTAGGTTTGTAAAATTATCAATTTGCACAACCATTTTACCAAAAATTGCCAAATTTCGACCGTTTTTTCAAGGTTACAATTTTGTAACAATTTGAACCCTCCCGCCGTTTTTGTGCAATTTTCATAAAACAAGATGCGTTTTTCGGTTTGACAATAACTATTTTTATGGATATAATCCTGTTGCATTGTGTTTTTTTCAAAGGAGCATTATATTTTTATGCTCCGGGCAGATTGGTTTTCAATCTACCTATTATATATAAAGGGGAAATTCAATGATAGAAAAGTTAAGAGCCGTGCTGACTAAAGTACCCACTGTTTTACAGCGCCGTGCCAACAGTCTTTATGCTCTTGCTCTGACAACAGCAATTTTGCTTTCTGTTCTTATGTTATCGGTCAACAATGTTTCGATTACTACAGACGGACAAGATGTTGTTACACTAAAGACTATGCTTTCCAATACGGACAGCATCTTAGAGTCGGTTAATATTTCATACGGCAAAGACGACAAGGTTGAAGTTAAAAAACTTTCAAGCCACGATATGAACATCGCGGTGCGTTACTCGTTCCCTGTTTACATTACCGTTGGCGACACCACAAGCAAGGTGGTAACAACGGGTGCTACCGTTGGTGAACTTTTAGATTTAGCCAACATTCTTGTAAGCGAACACGATATTATTAACTACGACCTTGACACAAAAATTGATGCTACGGCATACATTGATGTAGTTGATATTGACTATGTCACCGAAACCTATACAAAGCGTATTTACTATCAGGAAAAGACGGTTTATTCCGCTGATTATCCCAAGGGAACACGCATTGTAAAGGACGGAACAGAGGGACAAAAACAGATAACCTGCAAAAAGACCATCGTAAACGGTGTTGTAACAAGCGAAGAGGTCTTAAGCGAGGTTGTGCTTTTTGAGGCGGTTGACAGACAGGTTATTATCGGAACCAAGAAAACGGCAAGTGCTAATAAAGTACCCGCAACGACAAAACCTGCGCAAAATACAACCACCAACCCTGCGGTTACCACGAGCGCAAATGTTTCCTGTGTTTCTACACTTAAACCCGCAAGTACGATTGAACTTGATAAAAACGGCAACCCCGTTAAGTATAAAAAGCATCTGACAGTTCAGGCAACGGCATACCTTGCCGAAGGCAAGTGTGCTACAGGCGTTAACTGTGTTCCCGGATATATTGCGGTTAACCCCAACTATATACCCTACGGAACCAAGATGTATATTAAATCAAGTGACGGAAAATACACATACGGTTACGCCGTTGCAGCCGATACCGGCGGATTTGCAAGAAACAATCCCACAAAGGTTGACCTTGCATTCCCGACAAGCGCGCAGTGCAAAAGTTTCGGCAGACGAAATGTTGAAATTTATATTTTAGAGTAACAAAAAAGGCTTCGTTCAGAAGCCTTTTTTATTTTTCATTTATGATTTTTACATTTGTGAACTCCACCGTTAAATCTGCACTGGGACATTTAAGATAAAGCGGCAACCCCGCCTCTGTAACCGTCAGAGTGTAACTATATATTCCCGTTTTCCCGTAAACCTCATATTGTTCACCGTTTTTTTGCGCGGGGGATGTGTTTTTTACAACATCGGAAAGCATTGCCGCTATGTTTTCGGTTGGAATAGGCGCATCGGGTTTATAAGTAATTCCCATATAAGTTATGGTTGTTTCCTCACCGTCATATTTAACCTCGGTGCCGGATATGGTTTCCGGTTTATTGACGGTACAACTGAAAACTCCGCCGCCGTAGGCTTTCACGCTGCACTCGCACTCATAATCTTCATACTCTACATCCGCATCAAAGGTTATGCCGACAAGTTTTGTATCTATCTCTTCCCCGCCGCCGCAACCCGCAAGTGTGCAAAGGATTAAAATTAAACAAAATATTTTTTTCATTTTTACCACACCAAACAAAAAATTAAGCCGCAGCAACAAAAACTGCGGCTTAATAATATTTATGTGCTTACGATACCGATTTATTCTAATCTTCAAATGCACCTTTTTGTATAATTCTTGGTAAATATCCTTTTATACCATTCTTCATTTTATCATTGGGTTCCATAACAAGACAAACTGCCTCGTTTTTTGTATCACGCGCTAAAACATAAAACGCTTTATCACTTGGGTTAGCGCACATTAAAAATTTACCGTGCACTTTAAGTCCATCGCTATATTTACCGACCTTTTCGATATCACTGCATTTTAATGTAACCATACGGCGACGGGTGCTTTGGGCAACAATTTTGTCGACATCAAGTTCACCGTTTGTCAGAATATACTCATATTCCACATTAAGACGGGTTGAAATTTTATATGCGCCGTAAAAGAGTGCGCCCACAATTATTACTGCAATTGTATTAAGATATTTTATAAACATAAAAGTAACAAATGTGAGAAAAAGCGCCACTGCCCACAAAAGTATTTTAAGAAAAATGTTTTTTGCGCCGTGCTTTATTTTTACAATTTGTTCGTTAAATGTATCCATTTATTTTCTCCTAGTAATATAGTTTTTAATATTGTAACACACAACCGCACAAAAAGTAAAGAGTTTTACTTGAAAGAAACAAAAATTTATTGTATAATAAATTTTGTGTATTGATTGGAGGGATTGTTTTGAAAATCAAAGATAATTTTTTGCTTAAAGAGGTTGCAGGAAAAACAATTGTTGTACCCGTTGGCAAAGCAACACTTGATTTCAACGCAATTATCACATTAAACGAAACAGGCGCTTTTCTTTTTGCTAAATTACAGGAAAAAGATATGAGCGAAGAAGATTTGGTTGCGGCTTTAACAGCAGAATATGATGTTAGCACAGAGATTGCCGCCGCCGACATAAAAAAATTCGTTAACAGTATTATTGAGGCGGGAATTTCCGAATAATGATAGAAAATAAACACGCGGTAAAATGGATTTTTTCAAGACTTAAAAAATTCATCCCCGCCGTTGTACTGATTTCGTTGCTAAGCGTAATTGTTTCGCTTAGCGGCATCGCCCTTATACTCATCACCCGACAAATTCTCAACGATGCACAGGCGGGAATTACGGGGAATGAACTTAGGGTAAATATTATTTGGCTTGTTGTGGTGCTCATAGCACAAATTGTGCTCAACCTCATTGACGGGTTCTTAAAAAACAAGACTATTTTTAAGATGGACATTCACCTTAAAGACAGGCTTTTCCGCGAGATAATCGCCAAAAATTACGGGGATATTTCAAAACTCCATTCGGGCGAACTTGTAACCCGTCTTTCAAGCGATGTTGATGTAATCGTAAGGGGTATGGCGAGTATTATCCCAAGCGTTATTTCCACTCTTGCCAAGTTGATTGCGGGTGTTGCGGTATTTATGGCGCTTGACCCTTTGGTTGCGGTAGTAATTATTGCTATTGGTTTTTTATTCCCGCTAATCGGCAGAGTTATAAGCAAAAAATACAAGCATTTACATAAAAAAGCGCAAGAAACTGAAGGTGCTGTTCGCTCATTTTTACAAGAGAGCATACAAAACATTATCGTTATAAAAACCTTTTCGGCAAACAACCCTGTAAGACGCAAACTTTCGGGTTATCTTAACGAAAATCTTAAGGTTAAGATGAAGCGCACCTGGCTTTCGCTTTTTATGCACACAGGTCTTTACGGCTCTTTTACTCTCGGCTATTACGGTGTGCTTATTTGGGGCGCTTTCGGGATTGCCGCGGGAACGCTTGAATACGGCACATTCTTTGCGTTTTTGGAACTCGTTGGAATTCTTCGCAATCCGCTTCAAAGCATTTCGGGAATACTGCCGCAGTACTATGCAACTTTGGCATCGGCAGAACGACTTATTGAACTCGAAAGCATAGAAAACGAGCCTCTTGACGCCGAAATTGACAGCGCAAAAGTATACGAAAATATGCTCTCCATAACCGCAAAAGGTCTCACCTTTTCGTATGATAAAAAGCCCATTATTGACCACTCCGATTTCACTGTAAAAAAGGGCAGTATTTGTGCGCTTATGGGTGAATCGGGCACAGGAAAAAGTACGCTTTTCAGGCTGCTTTTAGGGCTTTATAAACAGTCAAGCGGAGAACTTTTTATCGAAACCGAAACAGAGCAAATCCCGCTTGATTCCACGCTTCGCAGACTGTTTTCTTATGTGCCGCAAGGCGATATGATTTTATCGGGCACCATTCGCGAAAACATAACTTTTCTTTCGGGAGATGTATCGGAAAACAGGCTTGAAAACGCGGCAAAACAAGCCGTTATTTACGATTTTATTATGTCACTTCCCGATGGATTTGACACGAAAATCGGCGAACGCGGACTCGGTCTTTCTGAGGGACAACTTCAGCGCATTGCAATAGCCCGAGCGCTACTTAATGACGCGCCAATACTTTTGCTTGATGAATGTACATCAGCACTCGATATTGAGACCGAACTTAAACTTTTGGAAAACCTTAAAGAAAACCGCGACAAAACGGTAATTCTAATTACCCACCGCCGCGCCGCACTCGAGATTTGTGACACGGTGCTCACACTTAAAAAAGGCAAAATCAAAAATACTTAAAAAAATACGGCTTTGCGAGACTTCTCTAAGGGAAGTCTCGCAGTTTTATTCGCCAAAGGCGAGTTGTATTGCTTCGCAGTTATATGATGCTTACGCATCGTGATATTGTCCTGCGGACAGTTTTAGGGCGAATAAAATATCACTACGACGGGAGGAGTAATATCACTTTCACGAAGTGAAAATATCACTCTTTGCGCAGCAAAGAATATCACTTGTATACCTTTTCTGTTGTGAAAGGGTTTGGGT
>JAZSRO010000099.1:0-3136 GCA_045538515.1 Acutalibacteraceae bacterium
CGTCATTTCCGCAAGGTTCGCGCCTTTGCCGCCGAGAATTTCACGCATTTTCGCGTTACCCTCGGTAAAGAGATAGCAATACTTCTTTGCCATAATTTGTATTTCCTCCAAAATTGATTTTTTCCTTTTTAACCGCAAAAAACTTTCGCGCCCCTTATCTTTTAGGCGTGAAACTTCTTTTTGCTTCCTATATTTTAATATAAATATAAAAAAATAGCAAGTCTTTCACTGCCGTTTTTCATTTTTTTTCGTATTTTTTTTGTTTTTAGGGAAAACCATAAAAAATAAAACACCCTACTTTTAGGGCGTTTTATAGAATACCTTCATAATTTGTCCACTTCTCTACGTCAATGTGGAATTGCATTTTACCTTCTTTGTCGTATGCATATTCCAGCGCAGGAGCCCAGCCTTTTACGGAAGCGCTTGCTTTCCATTTATCCATTCTACCATCTCCGTCTTGATCGACACTCGAATCGGTGTTTCTTTCTATCAAGGTGCGGTAGGCTACAATGATTTCCTCGTGCGTATGGTCGTAGCGATAATAGGAATAGGCATAAAAACTGTCGTCGTTGATATATTCCAAATCAAAGCCTAAATTTTTTCCCCCTTCCGATGCGTCGATCAGGTGTTTTAAGTTGCCGCCCTGAACTTTTTGCAAATAGGGCAACAATCCGTGTTCTTCCACTTCATCCGGCAAAAACTTTCCACCGTCGTTTAACCCCATGTTGTTGTTGAACAGCAATTCGTAGACGACGGCGTTATGATTGGTTTGATGGACCGTATCTTCTGGAGTGTCGGGCAATACTTCTTCGGGCTCATATTCAAATTGCGCAACGCCTAAATGTTGATTTGCCATCACGTTTTCAGGGTTAGTCACATAGATAAATGCCGCCGATACACCCGCAATCGTCCCTACCATTAAAAGGGAGCTTAAAAACAAAGAAATTTTTGAAACGGATTTCATTGTTTATCCCCCTTTTTCTTCCCTTGCATAGGCGGTTGAACAGGACACGAAAGCTTTGTAGGATCGTAATACACGGGATATAAATATACGGGCGGCGCAAACGTAGGTGCACATGCAGGCGCGCATGCAGGTGCAGCGCGTTCCGTTTGCTTTTTTGCTAAAAGTTCCGCAAGACGTTTCGCCCTTGCTTTTTCCAATATTTTATCAATGATCGGTGTGGCGATCGTTGCTGCGAGCATCAAAATCATACACATCCAACCGGCAGGCGATTGCATAAAGAGCACGAAGCTACCAATAAACGGCACGCGCTCGTCGCGGTAAATTGCTTTGATTTGCGAATAATCCACTCTCTTTCCGTCCGCGGATTCCACTGCGTCGCCTTGTGTTTTGAAAAGGCGACCATGTTTTTCATTCGCTTCTTCAATGCCGACGATACGGTGCACGACGTAGCCCACTTCCCCTTCAAATTCAATTTCATATACGACAATATCGTATAATTTCAAATCTTCTTCGGCGGGTGCTTTATACACCAAAATAATATCGAACGTGTCAAATTGATTGTTTAAATTATTTTCCGTTAAATATTTATTTTTTTCGTGCTTTTTTGACATAGATGCCGACTGCACGACTTTGAGCGTGGGAATATTATCAAAATACTGATCTTCATTGATATTGACGTACAAGGAGAAGCCGAAAATAACGGCAAAAGCAGTGCACAAAAAGATGGAAAAGAGCATATCCACCACTTTCCCTTTTTTCTTGCACCCTTTTTTTCGGGCTTTGATATAATCTTTTACAATCTCTTTATCCTCTGCACCGTGACGAATCAACCTTATCGTCATTTTGGTGAGCGCCGTAATCACCGCAATCGTCACCAACGTTAATGCAACGTAAACGATCGTGCAAAGAATTAAGACGTAAGTTTCGTACGTCATAAACTGCCTTTTTGTTTTTTTTCTAACAAACGCTTTACCCCCATAAAAGGTTTATGGGGATAAAGTGTACTTGTTATGAATTTATGATCTGTTTATTGTTACTCTTATACCGTAGGAATGTCTGCTTTTACCGTGATTTTCAAGCTGTTTTTAAGAACTGCGGCGTAGAAGTCGTCGTGTTCTTTTTTCGTTTCCAAAATGATATCGGAATTAAACTTCAACACATCGCCATCTGAATCATCATCATCATTGTCATTGATAAGCCGATAGGGAATTGCGCACGTAAACGATTTCCCATCAGAGCTAGGTGTCCATTTCAGATTTTCTTCTGAAGATGCCATACCGATAACAAACTCTTTATCATCAGCCACTGTAAACATCCACGTTTCGGAAGTCTCTTCTTGTCCTTCTGGGTTCGTAGCCTTATAAGTCCAGTTATTAGCAGTATCTGCTGTACTGAACGAGAATTTGGATGGAATACCATTATCCGCATATATCGGATCGATATTCGCATGAGGTGTAAATGTAACCAAGATCTCACCGCTCACTTGCATATAAGCTCTATTTTCTTCGGGTTTTTCCTCCGTCACTTTACCCAAAGTTTTTGCTGAATCGATTACAATATCGAGAGACGTTACCGTTATCGCATAAGAACCCGCAGCCGTAGTCGTACTAGCTTCCGTAACGGAAACCATACGAGCTTCTGTTTTAGACACGTCCTTGAAATTACCTGCGTAGTTGAACGTTGCATACACGCCACCGACCGTTACTGCCGTTAAAGCAGCCATCCATAAACCAATTTTCTTCATAATATTTGCCTCCTTTTAAGACAATAAATAAATTATTAAATTTATTATACGCCTAATTCTCAGGCTTTGTCAAGCGTTTTTAGGTAAATATTTTTATATAATAAAAATCGCTCGAAATTTTCTCTTTTCAAGCGATTTTTTGTCGTTTTTTAGTTTTTTATATCATATTGAAAAATGCTTTCGTGCCTGATAAAAGCTGTTCGTCCAGCACCCATTCGCCGTTCTTTTTAATCACGCCGAATTCACATTCTTTCGCCGTTTCGTATATATCCGCGCCGTCGTAGCCAACGAATTTATCCGACGTGTCGTCTAAAATTTTCTTCGCTTCGGGAGTAAAGCGCGACGTCGTCATAAATATTCCCCGACAATGCTGCTTTCCGTCCTTGGCTTGCCGACATACGCACGCACCGATAAATTGTTGCAAAAGC
>JAZSRO010000013.1:0-15871 GCA_045538515.1 Acutalibacteraceae bacterium
AGTTGGGTCTTCTTTGAAAAATGGCACTGATACTGATGCTTATGCAGTAGTAACAAACGAAAAAGCAAGAAGCGGTAATTATTCCTTAAAGATACGAAGTAATAAGAACAATGCAGGTTACCGTGTATACCGTCAGGTTACAAACCTTGAAGTAGGCGCACTTTATATGCTGTCGTTCTGGACATGTGTTGAACAAAATGTTGTATATACATACGCAGCAGGTGCTAACGTATATGCAACACGTTCATGGGATCATGACGGTAGCGAAGGAAACGCATTGAATGCGCAGGCCTTTGAAAAAATGAAGACTAAAACAGACGGAGAATGGGTACTCAGCCGCAGCTATTTTGTACCGGGTGGCAGCACTATATGTCTTAGTATAGTTTGTGGCGATAATAGTCCGTTCACAGCTTACTTTGATGATATCACTTTAGAAAAAGTATCCAGCATTGACCTTAAAGCTGTTGACAGTGCAGGTAAAAAAATTACAAAGCTTGACACCACAAAGGAAAACAAGGTAAAAGTTTATTTAAGCGGTGCAAATAAAGATAATGTAATTTCATCACACAAGGTTATATATGCTATCTATAATAAGAATGGCGAAATAACAGAAGTTTCTGCATTAAGCCTGAAGGATATAGTTAATACAGCAGCAACAATCAGCACAACTGGACAATCAACCAGTGTTGGTTATTTAAGAGATAAACTTGAATTTACAATCCCCGCAGGCAGTACGGCAAAGGTATTTGCGTTTAGCGATTTGAGCACACTTATTCCAACAACCGTACTTGAGCTTTCATAACCTTAAGGAGAAACATTTATGAAAACACGCATTTTAAGCATAATTTTAGTATGCTTACTTATACTTACATGCTCGCCTTTAGCGCTTAATGCCGCAGAAACTGTAGACTATCTTAAAAATGGTAACATTGAAGAAGTAAAGTCTGACGGCAAAAGCATAAAGTACTGGTCTGCACTTGAAGAAGCATACGACCTTGTTACAGCTTATTCCGACGATGCAGCTGACGGGGAATATTCAGCACATATAAACTCCACAGGAAAAACCCGTGTGCGTATGATTCAGAGAGTAGCAGATTTAATGCCGGGCGGTACATACCAGTTTACAGTTTATACAAATATGTTAAACCGTGACGGTTATGCACAGGTTTCTATTGAAATAGGAAGCAACCGTTCAAACTTAAATATTCCTACAAAAACAAACCGCTGGGCAAAATCAACAATGACCTTTACAGTTCCTAAAACTTCAAACTCGGGTTACATTTACGTTGGTGCCTTCAACGGTATGGACGTACTTTTTGACGGAATGTCATTTGTTGGCCCCAAGGCAGGGGAAAATGACTTGCCTGAAAATCCCAATGCTTCCCAGACAAGCGGCACCAGCGAAACCAAGGTTATTCTTGACGTAGCCGAAAACCGCAAGCAACCTACAGGAACTCCCGAAAGCGTTCCTGCCCAGGGCGTAATTGAAGGTGCAGAAAATCTTTTCCAAAATGGTGGGTTTGAAGATGACTCAAACCACATTGGTCCCTGGCACTGGGAATCGTGGAAAGGTTGGGGAAACGAGGATTATATTATATACGATACAACCTTTGGCCACGAAAGCAGCCGTTCCATTAAAATAACAAATGGTGACAAAAGCTTAATGCCCTGGACCCGTCAGATAGTTGATGTAGACGGCGGTGCCGAATATCAAGTTGGTATCTGGGTATATACAAATAATACCGATGATATGAAGAAAAATGGTGGCGACACAGTTATAAAGCTTGAGTTTTATAATGACGAGCCTTCAGGAGCTTCATATCTTGGTGAAAATACTCTTTTTGATGTCCCCGATTGCACAGAGGGTAAATGGGTGCAATATGTTGAAACCTTTACAGCACCTCCCGGAGCTAAAAAGGCAACTATTTACGGACGTAGACTCCGTCAGGGTACTATATGGATTGACGATATGACTTTGTACAGTACAAAGAAGCCTAACCCCATGAGTATTGAAACTGACCAGGTCTTCTATTACTCCGACCAGACAAAGCCCGGCCGTGCACAGCTTGAACTTAATGTTCGTGCATTCCCCGAGCTTGCAAATCAGCCTGTTGACTTTGCTTTGACCTTAAACGGCGAAGTTATTGCTGAAGAAAAGAATGTTCAGACTATAGATAACAAGGCTGAATGGTACTTCGATATGGCATGGCTTACCGAAAAGCAGGCGGAATACAGAATTGAGGGAAAAGTTGGCGATTACAGCCACTTCTGGCGTGTTTACAAGTACGACCGTCCCGCATATCTCGGTGCAGACGGAGTATATCGTAAAAACGGCGAAGAGATTATGCCCCATTATCCATACTACTACCGTCCCGAAAACTTTGCCTATGGTCTTAAAGATGCAAAATTTAATGTGTCAATTACCTCCATTCCCGACACAACAAATGCAGAAGCTCTCGCATCTGTACGTAAATTTCTTGATGATGCGTGGGAAAAAGGTGTGTATGTAATTGTTGCAACATATACAAATATGCTCCCGGGCGGTAACCCCGCAAACCGTGCACGTACAGAGTATGTGGCACGCAATATTAAAGACCATCCCGCAGTATTTGCATATCTTAATATGGATGAACCCTTCTTACATGCGGCTGACCCGCACGACGATTTAAGAAATACTTATATCGCTGTAAGAAACAACGACCCATACCACCCTGTTATAACAACAGAACAGGGACCATTAAAGGATTCAGGTAAATATGTAGATATTTTTGGCGTTGACCCCTATCCGGGCGACAGCCGTGACCCGCTTACATATCCCGCTACAAACATAGGCAATGCTCTTGATGCAGTATATGGTACAAGACCCGTATATGCAGTCCTGCAGGGCTTTGAATGGAGAGGTTATATCCCCTCGGGCGACGATTTGCGTAATATGATTTACCAGTCCTTTTTAGCAGGCGGTACAGGTCTTGGTTGGTTCAGATTTGTAAGCTCACTGTCAAACGGTACAAACCTTGACGAAACTACAATGTATGAACCTATTTGCCAATGGGCTCACAACGAAATGGAAGATACCTACAAAGCATTTGTATTTGACGAGTATCCCATTTTCAGCGACGTTAAGGAAGATGATTTCTGGGCTGTATCCTATGTAAAGGATAAAAAGCTTCGTATGATTATCTTAAACAGAACCAAAGAAGCACAGGAACTTTCGTTAGCTCTTGAAAGCCGTGGCGGTAATCTTAAGATAAGCGAGTTTGATGCTGTTTGTCTCTACGGCGGCAACGGCGAAACTGTTTCGGGCAATGGTACATTAAACATTACTTTACCCGGCAGTGCAGCAATGCATTTTGAAATAACGCCCAAAATTGCAAGCGAAATAGAAAACACACCCGCAACCCGTTTCCGTGACTTAACAGGTTACGACTGGGCATTTAACGAAATTCTTACTCTTGACGAAAAGGGTATTGCAAACTCTATAGATTATCACTACTATCAGCCCGAAAAGAACATAACAAGAGGCGACTTTGCTATGTTCCTTATTAAAACATTAGGTCTTACTGCTGATGTAGAAAAATCATCCTTTACCGATGTATACGACAGTACCGATTACGCTAAAGCTGTTGCAATTGGCGAAGCTTTAGGCATCTTAAAGGGAACAGGTAACGGCAAATTTAATCCCGAAGCTGAAATTTCAAGACAGGACCTCATGGTTATTTGTGCAAGAGGTATGCGTCTTGTAAAAGAGCTTGCAGGCGGTAACGTTTCGGCTTACCCCGATGCAAATCTTATTGCAGACTACGCAAATGCTGATGTAGCAGCAATGGCAGGCGCAGGTATTGTAAAGGGTAACGAAGAAGGAAACATAAATCCCCTTGGCAATGCTACAAGAGCAGAAGCCGCTGTTATTATGAACAGAATTGCAAACTGGATGAAATAAAATTTAACCAAGGATAGGGGCGTGTAAAACGCCCCGACTCCCTTAAAAAAGAAAGTGTGGTGAACCCGATTATGATTAAAAAGATAACTTCTCTTTTACTTATACTGATGTTCTGTTTTGCTCTTGTACCTGCAGCGCAGGAAGCAGCAATACAAAGTAACTTTATTGCTAACGGAGATTTTGAATCAATAAAATCCGACGGGGCTACACTTTACAACTGGTCGTTACTCAGCAATGCTAATGACCAGGGCAAGGTTATATTATCAACCGACAAGGTTAGTGGTAACTATGCCGTACAAATGGCAGTAGACCAGGCCACAGGAAAACGAAATACACTTCTTCAACGTCTTGAAGGATTTGTTGCAGGCGAAACCTACAATTTTGAAGCTTTTATAAAGCCAATCAGCGAAAGTGGCAGTATATCTTTTCAGTTTGAATTTGGATCAGCAAGACTCTTCAACTACACATACAACACTTTCTCGGAAGGATATCAGAAGTTTTCCGAAAGCTTTGTAGCACCTGAGGGTGTTACCTCGTGCTGGATGTATCTTCGTGTGTATTCAGGGGAATTTTTGGTTGACGATGTGTCACTTACAGGATTAAGGCTTATAACAAGCCTTCCTGAAGAAGAAGTTCCCGAGCAGGATACAACTCCCCCCGAGGGCGAAGTAAAAAATATTCCGAATAGCTTATATGTTTCAGGCCTTGGGAATATAGTACCAAACAGTGGGTTTGAAACATTGCAATACGGTTACCCAAAACCGTGGTCAAATTTCGGCAGTCAATACACAAAATCGGTTTCAGGCTTTGGACACGAAAGCTCAAAATGTCTGATGCTTACAAGCAGAAAATCTTCGGCTTATCCTTACACTAACCAGTTTATCCCCGTTTACGGCGGCGGTACTTACCAGGTTAGTATCTGGGTTTGTATGGAACCTAAATCAGGTCTTGCTGACTCGGCATACCTGGGTAGGTTCGGCATAAAGCACGAATACTATACTGCAGACGGATTTTTAAACGAGGATACAAAGTATCTTTGCGGTGGTACTGACGGTAACTGGCAACAGTTTGTATACACATTCACTCCACCTGCAAGAACTGAAAGAATGTCAATATTCCCACGTTTTTACGGAATAGGTACTGCGTGGATAGATGATGTTGAAGTAAGCTGTCTTGTAAAACCGCCGGCACTTTCTGTTACTACCGACGAAGTATTTTACTACAGCGACCACACAGATTCAGGTGTTGCCACATCAAAGGTACATACGGCAATATACCCAGAGCTTGAAGGGGAAAATGTAACATTTGCTCTTAAAAAAGGTGACGAGGTACTTGCAACAATGCCCGCCACAAAAACAACTGACGGTAAGTTTACCTGTAACTTTGATGTTGGTCTTTTAACAGAAAAAAAGACCGAATATCTTATGACGGCTACTGTTGGTGAACATACAAACAGCTGGAAAATATATAAATACGATCGTCCCTTATACATTGGTAAAGATGGTGTTTATCGTAAAAACGGAAAAGTAATTCAGCCGTTTTACGCTTATAACTATGTAGAGCGACAGTATGTATATGGTCTTAAAGATGCATCACTTAACTTAACCACCATAGCCGTACCCACTAATTTAGAGGGTGCTGCGCTTGTTGCAAGTGTCAGAGAAACTCTTGACAAGGCTTACGAAAAAGGTATTATGTGTATGATAGCCACATATTCCGATATGAAGCCGGGCGGACATCCCGATAATCGTGCCCGTACAGAGCTTTTGGCACAGAATCTTTACGACCATCCCGGTTTGTTTGGATGGATGAACATGGATGAACCCTTTTTACACCTTGACGACCCAAGGGACGATTTAAGACAGACATATATTTCTATAAGAAATTACGACCCATATCACCCCGTATATACTACAGAGCAAGGCTCTTTGGAATCGGGACAATATGTTGATATTTTAGGGGTAGACCCATACCCCGGCTCTAAACGGGAACCCGAAAAATATCCGGGTGACCGTGTCAGAGAGGCGGTAGAATCAGTTAAAGGAAGAAAACCTGTTTACTCTGTTTTACAGGCTCTTGACTGGGATAACTACTGGCCAACAGCTGACGAAATGAAAAATATGATTTACCAGTCTTTAATGGCAGGTGCATCCGGTATTGGTTTTTACAGGTTCACAAGCGCCATCGACGGTAAAGATTTAGACGAAACAAACCTCTGGCCTATGCTTACCGATTTTGCTCACAACGAGTGGGACGATGCGTATGCTGCTTTTATAAAAGATGATTATCCGCTTTTCAGGTCTATAAAAAATGAAAACTACTGGATGCAATCTTTTGTAAAAGATAATGTGGTACACATGGTAGTTGCAAACCGTACTGATGCGGCGCAGGAAATAACCATCCCGCTTCTTGCAAGCAACGGAAAAAATAAAATCAAAGAATATTCGGCAACTCTTCTAGGCTCGCAGGATACAATTTCGGGAAGCGAATCGCTTTCAATCACACTCCCTTTAAGCAGCGTGGCGATTTATAAAATTACGCCCGAAAATGTTGATGACCTGGCAGGCATTGTAAAGCCCGAACAAACAGGCTTTACCGATTTATACGGATTTTCTTTTGCACAGGAAAGCATAGCATCACTCGACAAAGCAGGCGTTTTATATAAACCAAACCCGATAATGTTTTCGCCCTACGAAAAAATTTCCCGAGGGGAATTTGCATATATGCTGAATAAAGCATTGAATTTCCCAAGAGATAAATTCGGAGATAAATTTTCGGATGCGCTGGGCAGTAAATATTATGCTCAAGCGCTTTCAAACGGAAAGGCTATAGGCGTCTTGCTACCCGAAGAAAACAATTCGTTCAGACCTGATGAAAGCATTACAAGACAAGAGGCTGTTGATATTTGTCTTCGCGGCTTGCGATATAAAAAAGGCACGTCTATTAGTAAAAAGATACTGGCAGCCCTTACAACAGACGATTTGCTTGGTATGACTTTTGCTCCGGCTTTGGCAGCCACCATGCTTGAAACCAGGTTTTTGGCAAAAAAAGAAGGAACAAACTTATTCGACGACACCTTAAGCCGGGCTGAAGCAGCAGTAGTTATTGAAAAGGTACGAAAGCTTATGTTTGATAAGAGTTCAGAATTTTCAAATCTTACAGCAGACGCATCAAGAAAAGTTGCCAAAATTTTAATGGGTAAAGTAACTTTTACAAGCGAAATATTCAATAAAGTAAACGGAGATATATCAGTTATATACAACGGAGGTTATTCTTTATACGAATTTTCAAAAAATATTGGCACTTCCACTGTAAGCATACTTCAGGGCAAGGATGAAGTAACTGTTTCGGATGGAGTTCTGAAGGCAAAGGTTCCGCAAAATACGTTTTTCATAGTTGCAGGAGCTTCGGCAGTTCGAAGAGGCTTTTTGTCAGGACAGATTATATATTTCTATCCCACCGTGGGAAGCCGGGTACAAATGGAAGAAGATACAGTACTTGCTCTTTATAATCTTGAAGAAGGATATAAAGAATTATTGGGAATATATAAAAATCAGGACATAATACCCGAGGCGGCAGAAACTTTCAGCTTCCTTCGCTGGGACGAGTTTTTACGTCCGAAAAATGAAGTAAGTATGGAAATTGCTCTTCTGGATATTGATGAAGACGGTCAGTTGCACATTATCGGAGAAATAGGCGACGGGCTTAAAATAATTTAAAATGTAAATAAGTTGTTTATTATAAAAATAAAAAATAAATGTGTGGAGGTAAAAAGATGAACAAGATTATTAGAGTGTTATTGGCAATGGTAATGTTGTTTTCTGTAGTAGCAGGCTTTAGCGTAGCAGCAGCAGGCAATACAATCACTGTAACAGAAGCAACCATTACTTCAGCAGGTGTTGTTACTGTAGCAGGCACAACAAATTCAACCGGAAAGGTTACATTGTTGTTATCTAAACAGGCAGCAAATGCTGACTCGGAATCATTACTTTCAATGGCAAACGGACAGGTAGCATACATCGACCAGGCAACTCCTGATGCAAACGGCAACTTCAAATTTGTATTTAAGCCATTGCAGAGTGTAACAGGCGATGTTACAACAGTATTTGTATGTGCAGAAGGTGTTGCAAAAGAGAATTTACTTGTAAACAACATTGCAGCGAATACATTTACTGTAAACTACGAAGGTAATAATGTTGCTTATACAAGCCAGGCAGGTGCTGTAAAAGTAGACTTACGTTCTGCAGAAGTAGAAAGTGTAAAGGTAGCTACAGAAGATGGTTACTTTAAATCCTGGGAAATCAAGGGTGTAAAATATGATGTAGAGGGCAACTTAAAAGGAATTGAGCTCCCCTATGTAAGCGGTATGATTACAGCAAAACCTGAATATTACACAGTAGAAAATAAAGTTATTTCAAGTGCACAGGCTCAAAGAGCTGTTATAAATGATGAAGGCGTTCAAAAGAACGTAATCCGTTTCCTTGCACTTGTGGATGCAAGCTATGCTGACTATGCAGAAGCAGGCTTTGTATTTTCAACATTAGGACAGAATCCTACAATTGAAGCAGGCTACAAGCCCTACGGCTTTAACGAAATCTTTAATAAGATTAAGTATGCTGAAAATGTATTTGATGTTACAGAAGCAACATTTACATCAAAATTCACAAAAGACGCTTCTATGGTTCCTACAGGTATCGTTTATGCAAACATTGTAATTCCTGCAGGCAATGAAGGTATAACATATTACGCAACACCTTATGTTCAAAAGACAGACGGCACACGCGTATACGGTAAGAGCAAAGCTATAAGCTACAATGAGCTTGTAAATTTAGATGAAGTTAAGTAAGGTTTAGGAGGTATAAAGACATGAAAGAAAAATATTTAACACCTTCGGCAGAAACCGTATTGTTTGATATAAACCGTGTATCAATGACTATAAGTCTTACAAGCCTTGATGATGGAGAAAACACAAATAACCTTCTCGAAAACATCGGAAACGGTCTTGTTACCGAAGAATAAACCAGCCAGCCTTTTTGCGGAAAATCCTTCTCATATTCATATATTTTTTTGTTTCTCAATTTCTCATAGTTTAAAAAATATTTTTCCGCAAAAAGAAAAAACGGGTTACCATTTTGGTAGACCGTTTATTTGTTGTTTAAAACAGTATTTTTACTATGATTTTGCATACAAAGAAAATTATGGGGCAAAATATTTTCGGTGATTTAATATGCTCGAAAAATTTGCTAAATTTGTAAACGGATGGTTTAACCGATTCGGTTATAAAAATATATCCTCAAAATATACTGCAGAAGACGAAACGTTAGGAAAAGACCTTGATAAGAACATAAAACGCCTGAAAGAAATTTTTGGAGAAAGCAGCGATGTTGCAGTAAGAAAATTTAACCTCGGGAAAACAGGTCTTTTTGGTGCAATATTTTTTGTTGACGGGCTTGCAGGGACAGATATGGTGGCAAAACACGTTTTAAATCCGCTTATCTATCTTGATTTTGAAAGAGAGGAACAAGTCCCCAAAACCATAAAAGAGCTTGAAGAAAAATTTGTGATTTCAGGGGAAGTAAAAACCGAAAATAACATAGACAAATGCATTTTTGAAATACTGTCGGGGAACACCCTTTTTATGGCGGACACAATAGAGGGTGCCGTAATAATAAACACAAAAGGCTTTGAGAGAAGGTCTGTCACAGACCCCGAAACCGACTCTGTTATAAGAGGCCCGAGAGAAGGGTTTATAGAAAATCTGCGTACAAACACGGCTCTTTTAAGACGAAAAATAAAAACACCTTCTTTTACAATAGAAAGTATGACTGTGGGCAGAAAAACAAAAACTTATGTTGCAGTTGCATATCTTGCCGATGTTGCACAAAAAGAGCTTGTAGACGAAGTAAAAAAACGGATACAAAAAATTGATACCGATGCAATTTTGGATTCAGGATATATCGAGCAGTTTATACAAGATAAAGGCTCGCCTGTTTTTTCACTTATAGCAAACACCGAAAAGCCCGATGTTGCAGCAGCAAAAATTTTAGAGGGAAGAGTATGCATAATAGTTGACGGCTCGCCAAGCGTTTTAACGGCTCCTGCAATTTTTGCAGAGAGCTTTCAGTCGGCAGAGGATTACTATATTTCACCTCTGTTTTCTTCTCTTTTGCGTATGGTAAGAACTTTGGCATTTTTAATAAGTATCCTTGTGCTTCCTATATATGTTGCATTCACGTCTTTTCATCAGGAGCTTATTCCCACAGCCCTTCTTTTTAGCATAGCAAAAGCCGCCGCGGGAACACCCTTTCCTGTTGTAATAGAAGCTCTTATTATGATTATAACCTTCGAGATTTTAAAAGAGGCAGGAGTAAGACTTCCAAAACCTGTAGGACAGGCAATAAGTATGGTTGGTGCACTTGTAATAGGAGAAACAGCTGTTTCAGCAGGTCTTATAAGCGCACCTATGTCTATAGCCGTTGCAATAACGGCTGTGTCTACCTACGCTAATCCCTCACAGTCAAACGTGGCGTTTGTTTTAAGACTATTCCTTTTGATTTTAGCGGGGACTCTGGGAGGCTTTGGAATACTTTTAGGGATTATGTTTATTCTGGTTCATTTAGCATCCTTAAAATCTTTCGGCACACCATATCTTGCACCGTTTGCCCCTGTAAGAATGTACGATTTAAAAGACAGCGTTATAAGAGCACCCATGAGATTTTTGCTTACAAGACCTGAAGGAATTGCAAAAAACAATCCCCGAAGGCAGACATATAAAGATTGAAGGGAATGATTTTTTGAAAAAGAAAAAATTTTTATGCCTTACAGTTATTTCTTTTCTTTTTATACTTTGCGGTTGCTGGAACAGACGTGAAATAAATACTTTGCCCATAGTTATGGGAATAGGGGTTGACAAGGGCGAGAGTGGAGTGCTTGCAACCTCGCAGGTAGTGTATCCTGCAAGCAAAAAGGGGGAAAAGGGAAACGAAACAGGGAACACCGAACCCTATGTGAATATTACTACAAGCGGAGAGTATATTTCATCTGCTATAAGAAAGTCGGTTGAAATGGTGGGCGAAGATTTATATATGTCGCACAATCTTCTTGTAATCTTTGGCAAAGAGGTTGCACAAGAGGGCCTTCGGGATTATTTTAACTACCTTATTTTAAACACAGAGCTTCGCACAAATATGTTTGTTTTAATATCAAAGGAAAAGGCGTCGGATATTTATAATGCAAGCACAGCGTTTCAGGAAATTCCTGCGATACAAATAACAAAGCTTGTTGAATCGCAGAAAAAAGATGGGGCGGAGGTGTGCATTACAATACTTGATTTTGTTTCAAGACTTGCCTCAAAAAGGCAAGCGGCAATAGCTCCGATGATAGAAATTGAAAAGGCTGGAGATAAAGAAACTCCCCGTCTTTCGGGAACGGCTGTTTTTTCGGGAGATAAAATGGTTGGCGAGCTAACAAAAGAGGAAACAAGAGGCTATATATGGATTGCAGAGGACCCGTCGGGCAGTATTATGAAGATAGAAGCAGACGGTGCCAAGGCAAACATAGAAATAACCGCATCAAAGGGAAGAATAGGTGCCGAGATAAAAGACGACAAAGTAAAGATAAAAATATACGTTTCGGCAGCGGGAACAGTTACCGAGGTACAAAATGCCGAAAATCTTGACAAAATAATAGCTGATGTTGAAAAAGCCTTTGCCGACGGTATTAAAAACGAAATAAGAGCCTGCATCAAAAAAAGCCGTAATTTAAAGGCAGATGTTTTAGGCTTTGAATCGGCAGTATACCGAAAAAGCCCCAAAACCTGGCAAAAGCTTAATGAAAAAGAGGTTGATATGCTATCTGAACTCGAGGTTGAAATAATTGTTGAAACACAGGTTGTAAGTACAGGAATTCGAGGAATATGGGAGGAAGAATATGGAGAATAAAATCACCCCAAAAGAGGTGTGTTTCAGTGTAGCCTGCTTTATACAGGGGTCAATACTTTTAAATTCATATTCAATAGAAATTTCAAGGCAGGAAAACTTTATAACTTTAATTCTGGCATATCTTATAAGCATAGGAGTTATCTGGCTTTATGCAGGACTTATAAAAAAATATCCCGGTAAGTCTTTGGTGCAAATAAACAAAGAGGTGTATGGAAAAACGGCAGGAGGAATAATATCGGGCTTATATATTTTTTTCCTTTTGTCGCTTACTGCATTGAATCTTCGCCATATAAGCGATTTTCTGGCAACGTGGATTATGACGGATACTCCTCTTTACGCCATAATGATATCCTTTATGGTTGTTACAGGGTATGCAGTAAAAAAGGGGATAGAAAAAATTACAAGCATTTCTTTTATAATGCTTGTGGCGTCGTTTATTATAATAGCATTAACTGTTTCTTTTCTTATAAGCAGTATAAGAAAAGACAATTTTCTGCCCCTATTTTCCCTGCCCTTTGAAAGATATGTGCACAGTACTCACATGCTCTTAATAAGTCCTTTTTGTGAAACGGTAACCTTTTTAATGCTTGCTCCCAAATTTTCAAAGCCCCAGAAAAGTATGAAAGCTTTTTTCTTCGGGCTTACTATCGCTATGATAACAATGCTCGCTCTTTCTTTGGTTGTTGCGGGAGTTTTGGGTAACGCACAGGAAATTCTTGCACAGCCCATTTACGAGCTTGTAAGGTTTATAAATATTTTTGACGTCTTTACAAGAATTGAAATAATTTTTGCCTTTTTTATAGTGATAATGCAGTTCTTTAAGGTAAGTATATGCTACTATGCATCAAACATAAGTATAAAAGAGCTTTTTGCAATAAAAAAGCCCCGGAATATTGTGTTTATTCTGGGGGCATTTATAGTTTGTTATGCGCTTACTGTATTTTCGTCGGGCGTTGAGCTTGGAAACTGGCGAAAAGGTGCATCACCGTTTTTCAGCAGTATTTTCGAAATTTTACTTCCTTCGATAACTCTGTTTATTGCATATATAAAAGGAAGAAAAAATCAGATTTGCAAAGGCAGGTGAAAAAATGTTTCTGCCACTTGTCGCACTCGGCATCATAGCAGGACTTGATGTTCCTGCCATCATAAAAGCAAAAGATGTGTCGGGCTTTATAGTTTTTGCCGTGATTTTTGTGCTTACACTTATTTTTTCTTTCCTTATATATTATGAAATATCTTTTCCAAGCACAATAAATCTTATTGCGGTTTTCTTTAAAAGTATAGGTTTAAGCTACGAATAATTATTTTTTTATTGTAATAATATACTCGTATCTGTCGGGGTACTCTGTTTTTGCTTTTTGTGCACTTATGCCTGTATTTTGTATCATACCCACGGCTTTGTCAATGGTATTAAGAATAACCTTCATATCGCTTTTTGATTTTAACGCACCCTTGGAGCTTAGCTTGCTTATGGTTTCCAGGGTGCATTTAGTGGTTGCTTCGGCAGACATATCATTTTGAGCAGCTTTCTTTAAAAGACCAACCTTTAAATCGTCATCAGGCATAGGAACAACCGAAAGTGCATACTGACGGTCAAATCCGTTCTTTTCAATTTCATATCTCACAGAAGGAGAAAGCTTTTGTATTTTTAAGTTTTCCGAAATTCTTTTTTTTCTGGAGCCTGTCCTTCTTGAAATATCTTCTCTTGAAAGCGAGTGCTCGTCACAAAGACTGAAAAATGCATCCGACTCTTCAAAAACGCTTAAAGAAAGTCTTTGCAGATTTTCTGTCAGCGAAACCGCTGCCGCATTTGTATCGTCCATTTTACGAACAATGGCAGGTATCTTTTTCCATCCTAAAAGATGTGCGGCACGGAATCTTCGTTCCCCGAAAATCAGTTCATAGGTTCCTCCCGACATTCTCCTGACCGTTACAGGCTGTAAAAGTCCGTGCTCCCGCATCGAGTCGGCAAGCTCGGCAATTGATGATGTTTCAAACTTTTTTCTCGGATTATAGGGGCTGGGTTTTATCAAAAAAAGAGGTATTTGGGCGATGGCTTCATCACCCTGATTTTTTTTCTTTGGCATTAAAACACCTCCGCAACATATTGTGGTCTTGCTAAGATGATAATACCATATATTTCCAATTTTGTAAAGAAAAATCGTTCGTCACATTTCGTGCATCAAAGGGGAGCCTTTGACACTTTTCCCGCTTTGCGGGGGTATTTTGCAGGGGTTTCTTTCTTTTTGCCGATTATAACAATTTTATGGTTCATACCGTCGAAAGAAGTATCGTGTACGTCAAGAATTTCCCCGCCTAAAACTCCAAGAGCATTTTTTGAAATGCTTATTTCCTGCTCTGCATCGGGTCCTTTTAATGCAATAAATTTGCCCCCAACACGAACAAAGGGCAGACAATACTCGCAAAGCACGGGCAGAGATGCCACCGCCCTTGATACCGCAACATCAAACTTTTCGCGGAGCAGCGGGTTCATTCCTCCATCCTCCGCACGGGAGTGTATTGTGTCAATACCTTCAAGAGAAAGAGAAGAAATAACTTCATTTAAAAACTTAACACGCTTTTCAAGCGAGTCTAAAAGAGTTACCTTCAAATCATCTCTTACAATCTTAAGCGGAATTCCCGGAAAACCCGCACCCGTTCCAACATCTATCAAAGATGCATTCTCGGGTATAAACTGCTGGCACGAAATTGAATCAACATAGTGCTTTGATATTATCTCGTCAGGGTCAGTAATTGCCGTAAGATTTATTTTTTCGTTCCATTCCAAAAGCAGCTTTGTGTACTGCGAAAATTTTTCTTCCTTTATATTATATACGCCGAACATAGCGGCACCGTCTGAAAAGTTCATTTATAAAATCTCCTTACGTTTTTTTATATTGTATAACAAAAGAATGGCTTTTGTCAATTTATATTAAAAAACATAGTATATTAAGTGCATTTTTGGATACAATTTAAAAAACAAAAAAATTTTAAAAAAATTAAAAATTTCTCTTGACAAGAGGGCTGTGGTTTGGTATAATAGGCAATGCCCTCGAAAGAAAGGGCACATCGGACCTTGAAAATTAAATAGCGTAAAAGGGCTCAAGAAAACTTGAGTAAACAAAGACTTTTAAAAAAGTTTTAAAATGTACAAACCAGTACAAAACGTAAATTATGAGCCAACAAAAGCTCAATAATATTTTTATTGAGAGTTTGATCCTGGCTCAGGACGAACGCTGGCGGCGTGCTTAACACATGCAAGTCGAACGGAGCACCCGGAATTGAGACTTCGGTTGATTTTTTGGAATGTTTAGTGGCGGACGGGTGAGTAACACGTGAGTAACCTGCCTTCAAGAGGGGGATAACGTACCGAAAGGGACACTAATACCGCATAATGTATGTTTTCCGCATGGGAGATATACCAAAGATTTATCGCTTGAAGATGGACTCGCGTCTGATTAGATAGTTGGCGGGGTAACGGCCCACCAAGTCGACGATCAGTAGCCGGACTGAGAGGTTGAACGGCCACATTGGGACTGAGACACGGCCCAGACTCCTACGGGAGGCAGCAGTGGGGAATATTGCGCAATGGGGGAAACCCTGACGCAGCGACGCCGCGTGAAGGATGAAGGTCTTCGGATTGTAAACTTTTGTCTTCAGGGACGAGAAAGGACGGTACCTGAGGAGGAAGCCACGGCTAACTACGTGCCAGCAGCCGCGGTAATACGTAGGTGGCGAGCGTTGTCCGGATTTACTGGGTGTAAAGGGCGTGTAGACGGGAAGACAAGTTGGATGTGAAATATCACGGCTCAACCGTGGGGCTGCATTCAAAACTGTCATTCTTGAGTGTCGGAGAGGAAAGCGGAATTCCTAGTGTAGCGGTGAAATGCGTAGATATTAGGAGGAACACCAGTGGCGAAGGCGGCTTTCTGGACGGTAACTGACGCTGAGGCGCGAAAGCGTGGGGAGCAAACAGGATTAGATACCCTGG
>JAZSRO010000101.1:0-6623 GCA_045538515.1 Acutalibacteraceae bacterium
TAGTTTTCCGTTTTCATATTCATATTGTAACGCGAAAAGGGGAAGAAAGTCAAATAAATATCGTGTTTTTCCGAAAAGTTATGAAAATTTTTCTAAAACCGAAGCTAAAATCTGGTTAAAAGGGTTAAAAAAATCGCTGAAAGCCTTGAAAAATCTAATGAAGCGGACAAAAACAAGCGCGGTAGGGAATAGAGAAAAGATTTCGTAAAATGCAGCTTTGTCAATTACGGTCATTGTGGTTGGAATGGTTAGCCGCTCCGAAGCGATAGGGTATTACCCCATCGCAAGCCCATTTCGCTTTAATTAGCCACGCCGTAAGGCGTTATGCGTTAAGCGTAGGCAGAGCCGTGAAAGATAAAGACGGTTAGTTTGTTGCCGTGTAGCAGGCTTTGTAAAAGCCGTTGCGGACGGTTGCCAACAGTACGGAAGAAAGAAAAGGACGGCGTGAGCCGTCCGCCGCGCGTGAGCGCGGCACGGTGGGCGGTGGCAGGAGTGCCCCGCCCCCGACAAGGCAGGATAGAACGTAGGAAAAATTGCACAAGGGTTTTTTGTGTTGTGCAATTTTGTGTGTAAGCTCAAACCCTTGAAAATAAAGGGATTGCACAGGGCAAACGCATACCCGCGTCAAATGCGTTTGCTTGTGCAGTGCAATTTTAATAAGATTTGGAGATTAAGACAATGGGAAAAAGTGGAAGATTTAGACCGTTTGCGATTATATTTTATGGTTCGCAACAAGAGCTAATGCAGATTATCCGTACGTATCGTGAAACGATAGCGCATTATGCGTTTATAATCCATGATAAGGACGTTTACGAAGAAGATCTAATAGACGAAAAAACGAATGAATACGTACATAAAAAAGGCGAAATAGAAAAGGTGCATATACATATCCTTGTGGATTTCTTTAATGCGCATACAATAACGGCAGTGAAGCGGATGTTTACAACGGAGCTTGACAAGCCAAGAGTGGAAGTGATCGGCGATAGGGTAGCACAGTTCCGATACTTAACCCATAAGGATAACCCCGAAAAATATCAATATCCGGATAGTGATATTATCGCGGACGATATAAACTACTACGAGAAGCTATGTATCACCGGTGATAAAATCGACGGTGATAACAAAGCGGAAATGATTATAAACGATTTATTGCGTGGTATATCTCCCCGAATAATGGTATCAAGATATGGGCGAGATTTTGTGATCCATATGAAGCAGTATGAAGAATGCGTGCAGGCTATAAAGTTTTTTGATTATAACGAAAGTGTGCGTAAGTCAATGGAAGCGGACAGGAAATTGAACGAACGGACGGAAAGACAATTAGAAATGGAAAACCCGTTTAAAAAAGAAAAGGAGAAAACATAATGAAAAAGAAAACGAATTGGTTTAAAAAGAGTTTTGCTAAATTCAAGCGAGAATGGCGCGAAGTTGGTGCGTGTTTGGAAAAGAATAGGCGCGTGGATGGTTTTCTTTCTCTATGCTTTAATTTAGCGTTTCTATTAGGGCTTGTGATAGGTGTTGCTTTGGGTTATATTTATTGCAATTATAAGTTAGTGCCTATTGCATAGAAAAAGGAAAAAGCAGTCGGTTTACGACTGCTTTTTGTTGTTACGTTGTTCTTCTATAATTTTATCCACTTCGGCATTGACACGCGCTTTACGTTCTTCTTCTGTTTCGTTTGGCTGATAGTTGAACGTGTGTCCGTGCTTTTCTCTCATTATATTTACAGTGTCATTATGTATCTTGTTGTTGCGTTCGATTACTTTGCATATAGCGATATATATAAGGTAACATATAACTGTTATAATTAAGGCGGTTCCAGGTAACGTGCTTGATAATAAAAATATCTTTCCTGCTATCGTATAAAGTGAAAATAAAATTGCTATGTATATTAAAATAAAGGTGTTCATTGGTGTATCTCCTTAAAAAAAGAAACCGCGTATCAATCCGAAAAATAAGCAAAAACCCATTACTACTGCAAAAATGTATCCTAAAATTTTCATTTGTTGCCCCTTATAAAATTGTTTATGTTGCCCTTTTGGGTGTATTGAAAAAGATTAATTTTAAAATCTTTTTCTTCTGATATGCCTATAAGTTCGTTTGCATCTACTTCGAATAAGATACAAATCTTTTTTAACGTTTCTAAATCAGGTTCACGGTAGCCTTGTTCATAACCGGCATAACATGTTGGCGAAATTTCTAATATGTCGGCTATTTCTTTTTGGGTTTTTTGGCTTATTTTTCTTAATTCTTTTAACTTTTGTCCAAAATTTTTGTTTTTCATATAAAAATTATACCATAAACTACGCAAAAAGCGTTGACATTACGCGATACGCGTAGTATAATATAAGTAAAGATACGCGTATCGCGTATAAATAAAACCCCGAAAGGGAAAGGAGAATAAATAATGTTTCTTGGTGGCTTTATTTGCGGTGTGTTAGGCGTTTACCTGTTCGCTTGGATTTATACCAAGGTTGAACGGAAGCGCAAAGAACGGCAAAAAGAAAGCGCGGAAACGGTCGAAGCCGTTCCCGAGCTTGGAGAAAATGAAAAGGGGGTAGAAAGCAATGGTTAAGAATTTACCTTGTACGTTGTCGGTCGTGGAAAAGACGAGCAAAAACGGAAATCCGTATAAATCGCTCGTGCTCACGATCAAAGGCAAAGAAGTAAATATCGGCATTGTGAACGTTTATACCGAAAACGCGCTTCTGCGTTTAGGCATTGACGTGAACGAAGATTAAGGCAAAAAAAGGAAAAAATAAATTAAAGGAGGAAATATAGTCTATGGGCGAAATGGTAAGCCATATTTTTAGCTCGTTTTCGGACGTGATCACGGGATTGTCCACCGGTATTAAAACGGCGTTCACGAATATTATTTATGAAGATCCCGCCGCTTCCGAAAAAGTGCTTTCCGCTCCCGTTCAATTTGCGCTTATTTTTGGCGGTGTAGCGTTGGCAAGTGGTTTGCTTTACGGCATTTTTAATTGGATTAGAAATAAGGCGTAAGGCAACGTAAGAAAGAGTTTGAAGCACATCACAAGGTCGCGGTGTGCTTCAATTCTTATCCCCATATAGAAAAGAGAAAAAAAAATGAAAGAGAAAATAAAGATTTTTTTGAAAAAACTTAAAAATATACTGCCGTTGCTTGTGTCGTGTTTGATTGTCGGCATATTTATATTGAGCTTATACGTGTTTAGTCAATCCAAGCAGGTGAACACGCTTTCGGCAAGCGCGGAAGAAGCTTCCACGGTTGCCGACGTTGAAAGTGGCATTGATTTAACGCAATATCCAAGCGCGAATTTATTTTATTTTAATGAATATAACGAGACTTTAAACGGTGTTACTTATAGTGTTGTTAACAATGTTCTGACGGTGAAAGGCACGGCAACTTCTACGGTTTCTATTTGGTTGTTGTTGCTTCAACCGTTGTCGGCAGGTACTTATTCTTTTGCTTCAGAAAAAACGCCGTTTGTTTGCTTCTTGTATTTCAATGGTACATCTGAACGAGTGGAGATATATAATGATAGAAGCTCGAATTATACGCGTACTATAGGCGGTACGGCAACTTGGCTTCAAATCGTTATTTCTGCAGATCGTGTTGTTGATTTATCGTTTGGTCTAATGTGCAACGCAGGCGAAACGGTTTATCCTTTTATTCCGCCTTTAGATATGATTTATTATGACGGCTATAATGCAGGTTATGGAGCAGGGGAAACGGATGGATATGATCAAGGAAAAACGGACGGATTGGATCTTGCCCGTGCGGGATATTGGAATGATTGTATGGTATCTGTAAACTTGCAAGGCACAAACGATGGTAATAAGGTTGGTACAACTCTTTTTATTAAGCCTTTGGTTATTAGCAATGGTGTTGATTTAAAAATGGTTTATCACGAAATTAGTGCTAGATACCCCAATCTTATTTTAACTTCTTGTTCATTTGCTTTGCGGTTTAATTCCTATGTGTTTTTTGATAATTTAAAGATACGTTGTATCGGTGATTTTTCGTCTTTTGTGGAAGATGGTTTCTATGTGGAAATGTGTAATCCCGTTAGGAATGAATATGGAAGTCTTGAAGCTCGATTTAGTGTCATTGAAGGGTCTAATAAAGTAATTGGATTGAATATATTGGCCGTTGATACTGAAGAATTATTGTATGGTAAACAGTTAATGAATATGGGGCAGTTCTCTATTCAGGATATTTCGCAGTTTAATAATTTACGTTTTTATTCGGCTGATACTATGGCGAGTACGAATTATACCGCAGGTTATCAGGCAGGCTTGAATGACGATAACGCGTATCAAGTAGGTTATGATAAAGGCTTTGAACTTGGCGAAAAGAAAGGCTTTGACGATGGCGTTATCAAAGGTCAATCGAATGATCCATACGATTTAGGCGATTTTTTATTCTCGATTATAGACGCGCCTTTTCGTGTTATCCGTGAAGCGTTGAGCTTTGAATTTTTGGGTTATGACGTGTCAAAATTGGTCTTATTTGTGATTACGGCTTTACTTGTCGTATTTGTCGTTAAAAAGGTAAAAGGGGGTTAATCTAATGAGTGTTTGTGAGTGGTTTATTGGGTATGTATTACCGTTGTTTTGCGACGTTGCATTGTTGGATGAAGCGACTTTGCTTGACATTCGCACGATATTCGCGCTTGTCGTAACTTGTTGCGCGGTATCCTTACTTATAATCTTGCCGTATAAGTGGATCAGGTATTTGTTGTCAGGTGGACGGAAGAAGAAAGTATGAAAAAGATATGCATAACGTTTTTGTTTATTACGTGCTTATTCGCGATTATGTTTGAATTGACGGGGTCCGATCCTGATAATGCCTTTACGTTCCGTGGATACTTTCGGTACGTAACGGAAAATATTAAGCCTTTCCCCACGGTAAATTTTGACGGTGACGTTCTTTCCGATTTGTCACAAATTTTTACGTATGTTTTTAGGCTTGGCGATTGTTTAATAGGAAATATTGGCGTTTTGCTTTATGGCTTGTTTCCTGTTACTTGGTTGAATATTCCCGGTCAAAGCGGCGGTGGTGGTCAGTTCGGCGATTTTGGCGGTGGTGGCTTCGGCGGTGGCGGTGGGGGTGGTAGATAATGGAAATACTACTTATTGTCGCGCTCGTAGCGGTTCTTCTGTTCCTTTGGAAGTGCTATAAAATCAAATACGATACAATCATAGCGTTTACAGGTGGACTTGGAAGCGGTAAAAGCTTTTTGAGCGTTGGAAAGTCCGTTAAACTGCTTCGCCGAAATCGTCGCAAGGTGCGTTGGCATAATCGATTTGAAAAAATCAAGCGTGTGTTTAATACGAAACGTAAGCTTGATTTGTGGGAAATGCCGTTGCTTTATGCTTCGATTCCTGTGCGTATCTCCAAGAAAGAGTGGAGCATTCAACTTATGCCCGAACATTTGCTTTTGACGAAACGTCTTGTACCGCGTTCGGTGGTATTTATCGACGAAGTCGGCTCTTGGGCAAGTCAATTTGACTTCGATAACCCGAATATACGCGATAATTTCGACGAATTTATCCGTTTTTATCGCCACTATACAAAAGGCGGTTATTTGGTCGTAAACGATCAATGCTCGGAAAATATCGTGCTTCAAATCCGTAGGCGTATTAACACCGTGTTTAACCTTATGCACTTTAAAAAGTGGTTTGGTTTTGTCTACACCGTGAAAGTGCGTAACATATCCATTTCAGAAGAAATCAAGACGGTGGAAGAACAGGATACGGAAGATAATATGACGCTTCTTTGGGGCTTTATGCCGTGGTTTAAACGTTATGATACGTATTGCTATTCCGAACGTTACCGCACGGTAAAAGGTTGGAAAGAACGGACGTATAGTCGTTTGAAAAAGTGTTTGCTTTTGACTATGCCGAAAGTTCGCGTACAAAAGAAAACAACGGACGAAGAATTGCCCGAAACGGTTGGTGCTTTGATAGGTAAGAAGAAATGACGGAAAGAAAAAGGGGAGCGCCGAAAGGCGGTTGGGTGCATTGGCTCCTATGGAGCTTGCCCCGAGAATTCAAAGGCGCGTATCTTTACGAGTTCCACGCTTCCAAGCAAGACGGCGAAAGTTATGCAAGACATAACTATACGTTTTACCGAATGCACGGAAAGAAGCTCTATGACTGCTTCGTGATAGTGCAGACTTCGCGCCATTATTGGCACGTTACTTATACGAATATGGATACAAAAGAGTATCAGTATTTCGGCGATGGAAAAACGGAACGTATTGCGCATCGTATGTGGTATATATTCAAGATTGACGAAAGAAGAACGGCTAAAAACCTTGAAAAATCTGACAAAGCGGACAAAAACGAACGCGGTAGGGAATAGAGAAAAGATTTCGTAAAATGCAGCTTTTACGAAATCTTATGTCTAAATTTAGCGAAATGTGGGGGTTGTTTATAAAATTTTAAATTTTTGACGGTTGTTCTTGAATGAAAATTCCGTAAGAATACGGTTCGATTTGCATTGAATTTTCGTAAAATTCATTTGTCAAAACGTTTTTATATTTTTTGGGTAATTCGAATTGATACGGTTTCCCGCTATTGTTCACGTAAATATAAATTTCGTCTTTGGATCTTTTTCTTTTATAAAAAATCAA
>JAZSRO010000087.1:0-3252 GCA_045538515.1 Acutalibacteraceae bacterium
ACAAAGAATTTCGTTAGAGCCATTTTTATCATAAAACTGGGATTTCTCATTTATTTTAGAGAAAATTTTGTGATGAAGAACAGGTGCACCGATAATGTTTTTTATATTGGGATTCTTTGAGATTTTCTCATCAATGGTAACAAGCTGATTGTTTTCAATCAGATAATTGCGATAATCCTTTGCAATGGTGTTGTAATCACCGTTTTCGTGGAATATAAAACGGATTTTTCTTTCGTAGGACAGCTTTCCGAGAGACGAAAGCCAATAAACGGAGTTGATGAACGCACCGTGTTTTCCGAAAGAAGAATACATTGAAGCATCAAAAGGCGTTTCAACAATGGCGGTAAAAGAATGAGAATCGCACACTCTGCCCCAAACAGGCATATACACGTCTCCGGTATTTATCTGACGTTTCATATGTGTATAGCCAATCATAGGTATGATGTGTTTTATCTGACCGTCAGGCAGAATAAATCCCTGACGCATCGGGTCAACGTGATATGAATTCTTACCTTTGCGTTTTGAATTGAAAGGTGCAGGGAAATACACAGCCTCAATATCATAACCTGTTTCATTTTCAGCCTTCAAAGAAAACTCAACCGTATTTTCATTTATAATTTCAGCGGTACATATAAGACGAAACGGAAGCTTCTTGCCGAACGCAACAAAATCCGAATAAACGGTAACTGTTTTATTTTTGGATGTTTCTGTTTCTTTTTTTTGTGCAGACCGCAAAGAACAATCCTTGCTGATATATTTTCCCTTATTGTTCTTTTGACGAACGGTTATATATGCTTTTCTGCCGTCACTTATCCACGAAAACCCGTTATGAATAATTTCATAGTTTCCGTTGGATTCGTTGAAGTTGAGTTTCATTATATACACCACCAAATTCTTATTTATAGTTTATTCTCTGCAATTTTTTTGCTCTTAAAAACAATCCGTAACAGGCTCTTTTGAAAGCTCAACCTTTAAAGTGCCGCCGGATGTAATTTCAAAATACGACAAATACGGTCTTTTTATCAAATTCCCGTTAAACTCGATTTTTTTGATATAAGGGTATTCAAGAGGGTCTTTGTCACAAACCACGGTAAAGGTATCGGCATTTATACAAGAATGATAATTTTTATTTAATTTAACAGTCGCTTTCTTAAATAAGGGGGTATTAATATGATAATTCTGTTGACCGATGCAAACCTGAGCAAATCCCAGGCTTGACAGAACATACCACGCAGAAAGCTGACCTACATCTTCATTGCCGCAGAAACCGTATGCACCTGTTCTGTATGCTTCTTTCTGAACTTTACGGGTCCAGTACTGTGTACGGTGAGCGAGACCCAGAATGTTAAAATAATGAGTGATGTTATGGCAAGGTTCATTTGAATGGTTGTAATCTTCATTCCAGAGTTTAGAAAAATCGGCATTTTTAAAAAATCTTTCTAAAAGCTCAATTGTTCTTTCTTCACCAAAGAGCTTGCTTAAACCGATAACATCGTAAGGTACAAACCACGACTGTTGAAAAATGATGCTCTCAACACATCCGTCATCGTCATATTCATTTTCTTCAAACATAAATTCACCGTTATCTTTTCGGGGTGCTAAAAAGCCAAGCTTTTCATTATAGTTTTCGGAATATTTATTTACACGGTTCAAAAAGAATTCTTCGTTTTCTTTATCGCCTTTTTCTTTTGCGAAAAGATACATTGTGTAATCCGCAAGTAAAAATTCTAAGGTATCACTCAGTTCTTCGGGAACAAAAGCATTTTTAAGATACTGTTCGCAATCGGGTCTTACGGAACGAAACGGCTTACCAAATAATTCTTTTTCACATTTGCTTGAAGCAAGACCTATTTTGTATGCTTTTTCCGTATCGTAATTCCTGATGTTTTTGAGGTATGCATCGGCAACAACAAGAAGTCCGGGGTCTCCGACCATAGAGTGCGTGTCAATGCCCAAAAGCTCCCATTGCGGAAATGATGTATTTTTAGTCTCTGCTATTTTTAAAAGTGAATTGACCTCATCATTAACAATATCCGGACGGATAATTGCCAGAAGCGGAAATTCGCTTCTGTAAACATCCCAGCCGCTGAATACCGTGCGGTGAATGTAACTGTCATCTTTCATCGCTTTTCCGTCCAAAGAAAAACTGCCGTCAATATCAGCAGAAACTCTCGGGTCTAAAAGAGTATGGTAAAGACAAGTGTAAAAGAGTTTTAAATCTGTTTCGTTACTGCCTTCAACCTCTGCAATGCTGAATGCTTGTTCCCATAAAAATTGAGCATTTTTTCTTTGAGCATCAAAATCAAAGTCAGGAATTTCAGCGTTTAAATTCATTCTTGCACCGGCAAGACTTGTATAAGAAATACCGCATTTTATTTTAAGCGAATCTGTGAGATTTTCACCGAATTCCAAAAGCAGTCCGACATCTTCGTGACAAAATTCTTTTATATGTTCACTCTGCATTTCTTCATTTGAAAAGAATTGCATTTTTGCAGGTGTTTCGGAAAACTCGCAGGTAAAATACAAATCATAAGAAATTCCGGCATGACCATGACCGAAACCGCCACCCTTTGGGGTGCAGATTATTTTACCTTCAACAGTATTCTCATTAACTATTTTAATTTCCTCAAAATCTGCTTTACCACCTATTCTTCTTGAAAAATTCATTATGATTTTAGCATTCTCGTTTTGAGGATATGTAAATCTTAATATACCGCTGTGAACATTTGCAGTAGCTTCCGCTAAAATATTGTAACGGTCTAATTTCACAGAGTAATAGCCTGCTTCTGTTTTTTCGCTGTCGTGAGAAAATTCCGATTTCCAGCCTTTTTTACCCTTTTTAAAATCAACGTGACTGTTACTTCCGCTTCTTAAATCCGGTTCGCCCGTAACAGGCATAATCTGGATATTTCCCAAATCACCGTACCAGCCTATACCGCTCATATGGTTGAAGCTGAAGCCCTCTATCGTGTTATCGCAATAGTTGTAGCCATTACCGTTGTCACCGCCCGTTACTCTCTCCGGTGATAGCTGCACCATACCGCCGGGAACAGCGGCTCCCGGATATGTTTTACCGCCGCCGTGATAACTTTCTGCCTGACCGTCCGCAACGGTACCGATCATTGTATCAACGTATTTTACCTTACTCATAAAATCACCTATCAAAAATCTTTTCTAACTTGGTCATATACAGTTACTGAGTTCTATTGTTTCTCCTGCTGAAAGTTCTGTTTTCAGGCAGTTGTCTTCAAT